>DATAVB010000059.1:0-104466 GCA_036267955.1 Mycobacteriales bacterium
CGCTCAGCCACCGAGAATTCGGGCCGGAGGTCTCGCCGGCAGACTCGTCGCTGGCCGGGGATCGCCGACGGAACACGGTGGCACGGCTGCTGCACACTCCCCTGGGTCGCGGCGACGCCGGTCGCGGGTCGCTTCGGTGAATTCGCTTGTGCCATACCGTAATCGATGACGCCGACAACTCCACGCAGGTGCCCGGCCGAGTCGTGGTCAGGCCCGCGGGCCTGACCACGGAAGGCACTTGTGGCACGATAGAACGATATCGTATTATCCCATATCGTGAGTATGACACCTGATCGATCCTCGATCCTGGCATTGCAGCGGGCAACCCACGCCACCCTGCAGCGGCTCGCGGCGGAACTCGTCGACCTCGACCTCACCGCATCGGAGATCAACGCGCTGGCCAATCTCGGGGACCGGCGCGGTCGGAGCGTCTCGGAGCTGGCGGCCGAGGTGGGCACCCGCCCGACCACATTCACCAGCGTGCTGGACCGCCTGGAACGCCGCGGACACATCACCCGCGGAGCTCGGCCCGGAGATCGACGCGCGGTGGTCATCGAGCTGACGGCGTCCGGACGTCACGCCGCAGCCACGATCCGGCGGGCTCTGGCCGAGTTGGAGGACCGTGCCCTGGGCCCATTGCCGGATCGAACAGTCGACGCCTTCCACCTGGTCCTGCGCGCCTTGACGGATGCCTCCTCATGACCGGGCTACCACCAGGCCCGGTGGAATTCGACCGGATGATGACCGAGGCGCTGAAATCCGCCGAACGATTCGGCCATCGCCAGCACGTGCACCTCACCTGGCTGGCGGTTGTCCAGTACGGCGTGCCGGCCGCCGTGGATCTGATCAGCGACGGCATCCGACGCACCGCCCGCTATGCCGGCGCACCGCAGAAGTATCACGCGACGGTCAGCCAGGCCTGGGTGCAGCTTGTGGGGCACCATGCCGCGGCGCTGGGCGTCAGCGACTTCGACGCCTTCGTCGACCACGAACCGGCGCTGCTCGACAAACGGCTGCTGATCCGGTTCTACACGTCGGGCACGCTGGCCACCTCGCGGGCCAGAACCGGCTGGGTCGAGCCCGACCGGGCACCATTTCCATGGCAGCACGACGCGATGTGCGAACGATGAATACGCGGCTGGCGGCGGTCGTCGACCGATACTGGGCCGGCGTCTTCGGGTGCCCGGCCGAGGCGCTCTGGCCGGCGACTGCGACGGTGACCGCACACGCGCCGGACGGACTTGGTGACTACCGCGGGATCTATGTGCTGGCCTGCGGCGCGGCCGTCCGTATCTCCGTTCCGGCGCCCTTGCTGGCTGAGGTGTCCGCTGTGGTGTCAGCGGGGAGACCCGGGAATCTGCTCGATGCGGCGTTCTGGCGTGCCGCTCTCGGTGATCGGATCGCCGCCGTACACGGCCCCAGCGTGCACCACTATCTGGACGCGGTCCCCCGCCCCGGCGTCGAGGTGCGGGAGGTGCCGGCTGGGCAGCTCGAATTGTTGCGCAGCGCCTGTCCCGAGGCGGACTGGACCGAGGGCGGCTTCGGCGAGCCGGACGGACGCTGCTTCGGCCGGTGGGTGGACGGCAGCCTCGTCGCGGCCGGGAATCTGACCCTCTGGCGTGGACAGCCGTCCGATGTGGGGCTGGTAACCCATCCGGATCACCGAGGTCGTGGGTACGCCGGCGAGGTGGCGCGGCACGTCACCCGGGTGGCGGTCGAGACGGCCGGGGTCGCGCGGTACCGCGCGCTCACCACCAACACCGCGTCGCTCGCCGTCGCTCGACGGCTGGGCTTCAGTGAATACGGGCGGAATATCGGTATTCGACTCACGCCTCTTTGGGCGAGTGCAATCCGACCCCGAGAATGACCAACACGATTCCGCCGATGTCCTGCAGGGATGGCAACTGGCTCAGGATGACCGCTCCGATCGCGGTCGCGCTGGCCGGGAGAATCGCCAGCATCAGGGCGAAGGTCGGTCGCGGAATTCGCGCCATGGCGAGTTGATCGGTGACATATGGAATTACCGACGAGCAGATGCCGATCGCAATTCCGACCAGCAGCCAGTACGGGTGGCTGAAGGTCGGGATGGCGTCGCCCAGGCCGATCGGGGCGGCGAGGACCGCCGCGACCAGCATCGAGGCGCCGAGCCGGTCGATGCCGCCGAGCCAGCTGCCGCCCTCGACGTTCGCGATCCGGTGCCCGAGCACGACGTACAGCATGAAGAGCACGCAGTTGGCGAAGGCGAACACGAATCCGAGCGGCTGGTTGACGATCCGGATGTCGGTGAGCACCACCACCCCGCCCATGGCAAGACTCAGGGCCAGCAGGTTGCGCCGGGTACGCGCACCGGTCGCGGCCAGAATCACGGTGCCGAGAAACTCGATCGCGCCCACTGTGGACAGTGGGAGCCGGTCGACCGCCAGATAGAACGCGGAGTTCATCACTGCCAGTACGGCGGCCAGGGCAGGGAGAACCCAGCGCTGCTGGCGGTCGAGCCGGCGCACCAGCCGCCACGGCCGGCGCCAGACGGCGAAGACCACGGCCGCGGTGAAGATCCGCAACCAGGCGACGCCCAGGACCTGGACGTGGGCGAACAGCAGTACGGCGATGGCCGGTCCGAGATAGTGGAAGACCGCGCTGACCATGAAGTAGACCTGGGGCGGCAGTCGTTTTGCCGCCGATTCGGATCGGGTTGCCAATTCCAATTCCACAAGTGCATGATCCACGGGATGCCGGCACCAGAAAATGGTCAAGAAATGGCAGGAGGCGCCAGTTGCCTACGAATCGACGGGCAAACGGCCCATCTGCCGTGAGTTCCTCAGCTGACCTCTTGGACGACGTCAATCTGGCCCTCCTCCGCGAGCTGCAGGACAATCCCCGCATCGCGATGTCCGAGCTGGCCCGGCGGGTGTCGATGTCCGCGCCGGCGGTCACCGAACGGGTTCAGCGGCTGGAGCGCGCCGGCGTGATCACCGGCTACCGGCTCGAGGTCGACCCGGCGAAGCTAGGACTGCCGGTGATCGCCTGGGTCCGGATCCGGCCCGCACCCGGTCAGCTGCCCAAGGTGGCGAAGCTGGCGACCCAGATTCCGCAGATCGTCGAGTGCTACCGGATCACCGGCGAGGACTGCTTCCTGCTCAAGGTGCACGTCGCCGCGGTGGACGCTATCGAGGGCATCCTGGATCGGTTCCTGATGCTGGGTCAGACCACCACCTCGATCGTCCAGTCCACCCCCGTGCCGACCCGACCGCTGCCGTTCCCCGAGCCGGACCGCCGCCGCTAGCCCGGATGTCGAGAAAGTGGCGCCAGCTTCGTCCCGGGGACACGAACGGCCCATGACGGGCCCCGCGATGAAGAGGGAGAATCACCATGACGATTCAGCGGATGGACAACGTCGGCATTGTGGTCGACGACCTTGCGGCCGCGATTGCGTTCTTTGTCGAACTCGGTCTGGAACTGGACGGCGAGGCGCAGATCGAGGGTATTTGGGCGGATCGCATCGTCGGGCTCGACGGCGTCCGCTGCGACATCGCGATGATGCGGACTCCGGACGGCCACGGCCGGCTCGAGCTGGCGAGATACCACAGCCCCGCGGCGATCGCCGCGGGGCCGGACAACCCGCCGCACAACACGCTGGGCATGCATCGCGTCATGTTCGCCGTCGACGACATCGACGCCACCGTCGCCGCGCTGCGAACCCACGGCGCGGAACTTGTTGGAGAGGTGGCGCCGTACGAGGACAGCTACCGGCTCTGCTACCTCCGTGGCCCTGAGGGGATCATCGTCGCCTTGGCCGAGCAGCTCGGCTAACGGCCACAATGGGCCGTACCCGCATTGAGGAGAACATGATGGCCAGGTACCTGCTGCTCAAGCACTACCGGGGTGCGCCGGCATCGGTCAACGACGTGCCGATGGACCAGTGGACACCCGAGGAGCTCTCCGCCCACGTGCGGTACATGCAGGACTTCGCCGCTCGGCTCGAGGTCACAGGCGAGTTCGTCGACAGTCAGGCGCTCTCCCCGGAGGGCACATTCGTCCGCTACGACGGCGAGGGACGGTCGCCGGTCACCGACGGCCCGTTCGTCGAGACCAAGGACGTGATCGCCGGCTGGATGGTGATCGACGTCGAGACCTATGAACGGGCGTTGGAATTGGCCGCCGAGTTGTCCGCGGCCCCGGGCGCGGGCGGGAAACCGATCCACGAGTGGCTCGAGGTGCGCCCGTTCCTGGCCGCGCACTCGATCGGCCCGGAGTGACGCACGGTGGATGAGACGCTGCTGCGGACTCTCACCCCCACCGTGATTGGCATTCTGGTCCGTCGCGGCGCCGATTTCGCGGCGGCCGAGGATGCCGTGCAGGAGGCCCTGGTCGAGGCCGTGCGTGGGTGGCCGGATGACCCGCCGCGGGACCCAAAAGGCTGGTTGCTCACCGTGGCCTGGCGTAAGTTTCTCGATTCCGCCCGCGCCGAAAGCTCCCGCCGGCATCGCGAGGTCCGCGTCGAGAGTGAGCCTGCGCCCGGCCCGGGCGAGCTGGTGGACGACACGCTCCAGCTGTACTTCCTGTGCGCGCATCCGTCGCTCACACCGGCCTCGGCCGTCGCGCTCACCCTGCGCGGGGTCGGCGGCCTCACCACTCGTCAGATCGCGCAGGCCTACCTGGTGCCGGAAGCGACCATGGCGCAGCGCATCAGCCGGGCCAAGCGGACCGTCTCATCCGTCCGGTTCAACCAGCCCGGTGATGTCGGCACGGTGCTGCGGGTGCTCTACCTGGTCTTCAACGAGGGCTACTCCGGCGATGTCGATCTCGCCAGCGAGGCGATCCGGCTCACCCGACAGCTGGCGGCCAGGACCAACCACGAAGAGGTCGCGGGCCTGCTCGCGCTCATGCTGCTGCACCACGCGCGGCGTGCGACCCGGACCGGGCCCGACAGCAGGCTGGTACCTCTTGCCGAGCAGGACCGCGGCCGATGGAACACCCGCCTGATCGCCGAGGGCGTCGGCGTGCTCCAGACAGCCCTCGCCCGCGACCGACTGGGGGAATTTCAGGCTCAGGCCGCCATCGCCGCGCTGCACGCCGACGCCCGAACGGTCGAGGAGACCGACTGGGTGCAGATCGTCGGGTGGTACGACGAACTGGTGCGGCTCACCGACAGCCCGGTGGTCCGCCTCAACCGGGCCGTGGCGGTCGGCGAGGCCGACGGCCCGCGGATCGGTCTGGCTGCTCTGGCCGAGCTCGACCCGGCCCTGCCCCGGCACGCCGCCGTCGCGGCGTACCTGCACGAGCGAGCCGGTGAGCCGGCGACCGCGGCGCGGCTCTACGCCGAAGCCGCCCGGGCGGCATCCAGCCTTCCCGAACGCGACCACCTCACGCGCCAGGCCGCACGGCTCAACCATCGAGGCGGTCACGGATAACGGGTGTCGGGTTCGAACGGGAACAGCGGCCGGCGCCGGCGGATGTAGCTCAGCCGGGTCAGGTCGGCGCTCGTGACGCCCGGGGTGTCCACCTGGATGATCTCGGCGGCCAGCGGTCCGTACGACGCGAGCGGCGAGTGGACCCCTTTGGCGACGACGGCCCGGAATTCGGCGGGGTCGAGCCCGAGAGCTGGCAGCTGGGCACTGCTGTAGGCGCCGACCACCTTGCTGGTCAGGATGAACGTCGTGGCGTCGTCCCCCGTCACCACGGCGGTCGGGCCGGCGTCGAAATGCCGCTGGCCGGAATGCGTCGGGCCGGAATCCTGATAGACCCCGTCGTGCAGGGCCCGCACCCGGCCGGTGACCTCCAATCCGCCGGTCACCCCGAGTCCGGTGGCAAGGGACAGTCGTACGGCCGCGCCGACTCCGGCGGTATGGCAGGTGGCGGCGGCGACCTCGTCGGTGACGGGCGCCAGCAGCCCACGTACGGCCAGCTCCCGGGCCCGCCGGACGATCACCGTGGAATCGCCCCGGGAGCCGCCGCCGATGTTGTCCCCCACGTCGAGCAACAGCACCGGTGTCGCGGGTGCCGACCGCACCCGTTTCAGGGCCCCGTCCACGCTCGGCGCCCGCGCGGTGAAGCCGGCCCGCCGGGCCCAGACCTGCCGGGCCAGTGTCGCGGCCAGGCGTTCGGCGGCGGCCGGGTCGGCCTCGGTGACCACCACGACGCTCATGCCCATTTCCGCAACGTCGGCGTACGGATAGCCCTGCGCGACTGACGCGGTGAGCACCTCCGGGCGTGCCAGCACGGCGTCAAGGTCGGCGAGGACTGACCGCATCGGCTCGGTGTCGGTGTTCTGGCAGAGGATGTCGATGACGGCCGGCAGTTGGACGAGCGCCTGGGTGGGTCGGCTCTCTCCGTGGGCGGTCCGCACCACCAGCTCGGCGATCTCGGCGGCCCGCTCCCGGGCATCGACGTGCGGGTTGGTCCGGTACGACGGCCGCGCCGTGCAACGCCGCGAGTACGCCGTCCCACGGCCCCTGCTCGGCCAGCAGCGCGAGCATTTCGGTGAGCAGGTCGTCCAGCGCCTTTTGCGTGACCGGGCCTGTTGGCGTCGCTCGCGCGAAGAGCAGCGGCGCCACCTCGACATCCGGGCGAGTGCCGACCGAGAGAAAGCCGGCAACGGTGTCCCGCGCCGCGACGTGCCGTTCGACGATCTGGCCGCCGCGGACAATCCCGCCGCCCCGGAAAAGCTCCGGGTCCGCCCGGGTTGAGGCAAAGATATTCGACTCGTGCGACAGGCCGAGTAACGCCAGCCGGGTCATATCCGCTGCCCCACAATCCTTCTGAGCAATGCGGCTTCCTGAATGCCGCGACAACCAGCAGAACGTACCGGTGCAACCGGCGCCGGGCAGGTTCCGTTTCCGGAGGAGAAACATGTGTTCTTTCGTTGAAGGCTTGCGGTTACGGTTGCAGTCCGCCGTCCGTGAGGAGTTCACCAGCCGTGGGGATGATCGAATCCTGGCCAGGGTCGGCGCAGCGCTGAGCGCGCGCCCGACGGTCCCTCGGTGGCGGCGTCAGCACCGGCCTGCGCGCCAGCATGAAACCGCATCCACTCTATTTCGAGCGCGGCGCGGGCAGCCGCCTGTGGGACGTCGACGGTAACGAGTATCTGGATTTCGTCTTGGGCTGGGGTCCACTGATCCTCGGGCACAGCCATCCCGCGCTGACCGAGGCGGTGGGCACGCAACTCCCGCTGGGACAGACCTTCGGCTCCGGGCATGCCGCCGAGTACGAGGTCGCCGAGCAGATCTGCGCGGCCTATCCAGGCGCCGAGCGGGTGCTGTGGTCGAACACGGGCACCGAGGCGGTGCAGGTCGCGCCGCGCTTGGCGCGGGCGGCCACCGGACGGACCGCAGTCGTGAAATTCGAGGGCCACTACCACGGCTGGTCGGATCAGCTGCTGCTTGGCTACCGGCCAGACACAGACGGCGCTCTGACCGGGTTGGGCAGTCGCGGTCAGCACCCGCGGTCCCCCGATGACATCCTGCTGCTCCGCTGGGGCGACCTGGATCGGCTGCGCGAGGCGCTATCCGGCGACACGGATATCGCCGCGGTATTCACCGAGCCGGCGCTGTGCAATTCCGGGGTCATCGCACCACCGGACGGATTACTCGCCGAATTGCGCGAGTTGTGCGATCGCGCCGGGACAATGCTGATCTTCGACGAGGTCATCACCGGTTTCCGGGTCGCGTACGGCGGCGGGGCCGCCCGTTACGGAGTACGGCCGGACCTGGCGGTTTTCGCGAAGGCGCTGGCCGGCGGATTTCCGCTCGCCGCGGTGGCCGGCCGGGGCGAGCTGATCGACCAGGTCACCGCTGGCGTCGTACATGCCGGTACGTACAACGGAAACCCGATCGTGCTGGCCGCGGCGGGCGCCACCCTGCGGGAGCTCGCTCGGCCTGGTGTCTACGAGAACTTCGAGGCGCTCGGTGGTCGGCTCGCCGCCGGAATTGCCGATGCCTTCTTCCGGCACGGTCGCGACGGCGTGGTCAACCAGATCGGCCCGGTCGTGCAGGGTGCCCCGGGGTTGACGCGGCTCGACGATTTCGCTGCCTTCCTGTCCGTGGACTGGCCGGACTACGACCGCATCGTCGTCGAACTGCTGCGGCGCGGGATCTTCTGCCTTCCCGGTGGCCGGTGGTACCTGTCGACCGCGCACACCACGGCCGACATCGACCGCGCCGTCGACGCCTTCGACGAAGCACTGACGGCGACGATCGGGTAGGAGCGCATGGTGAACGATGTCTACGTCGTCAAGCCGGTCTACAAGGCGATGCAACTGCTGCGCCAGGTTGGCGAGGCCGAGCGCGACCTCTCGCTGGGTGAGGTCTGCCAGCTGACCGGGCTGCCGAAAAGCACCGCATTCAAATACCTGCGGACGCTCGCCGAATGCGGCTTCATTTCGCACGATCCGGACATCGACCGGTATCTTGGGCCTGGCCGTCTGGCAGCTGGCGCGACTCTCCGGCGAGCAGTACGCGGTGCGGCAGGTCGTCCTGCCGTTGATGCGCGGATTGCGCGACCGGTTCGACGAGACCGTCAATCTGGGAATTCTCGACCAGCACGACGTCGTCCACCTGGAGATCGCGCAGAGCCGCCGCACGCTGCGGATGCAGGCCACCCTCGGCGGCCGCGACCCGGCGTACTCGACCGCTCTGGGAAAGGCGATGATCGCCTTCCTGCCGGCCGAACTGCAGCGTTCCCACCTGCCGTCCCGGCTCATCGCCCGTACCTGTCGCACGGTTACCGCCACGCCCGAGTTGCGGGCCGAGATGAAAACCATCCGACGCCGCGGATACGCCCTCGATCGGGGTGAGAACGAGTAGGGTCTGAGCTGCATCGCCGCGCCCGTCCTGGCCGCCGATGGCCAGGTCGCCGGCGCGATGAGCGTGGCCGCGCCGGCCGGGCGGGTGACCCGCGACGTGCAGCGCGACATCATCAGTGCGCTCACCGCCGCCGCCCGATGGGCCTCGCAACAACTCGGCCACCTCGACCAGTGATATCCGCGGATCTGGCATGTGCGCACACCACTTGGAGATGAGTCATGATCTGGGCCAACCTGCTGCATCTGAGCGTGAACATGTGGCTCGACACCCCACCCCGATTTGCCGAGGAACTGCGATTCGACGAGCCACTGTGGAATGAATTGACCGAACGGATGGCCGAGACCGGATTCACGATGGTCATCATCGACCTGGGTGACGGCGTGCTCTGGGACTCGCATCCGGAGATCGCGGTGCGGAATGCCTGGACTCCCGACCGGCTGGCCGAGGAACTGGTCCGGCTGCGCGGCCTCGGGCTGGAAGCGATCCCGAAATTCAACTTCAGCGCCGGCCATGACGCGTGGCTGAAGGAATACTCGCGGCAGGTCTCCACCCCGGTCTATTACGAGGTGTGCCGTGACCTCATCAACGAGGCAGCGGCTATTTTCCAGACACCGCGTTTCTTCCACATCGGAATGGACGAGGAGACCGCGTCCGACCAGCGGCGGCTGCAGATCGCGGTTATGCGGCAGCACGACCTGTGGTGGCATGATCTGGAACTTCTGGCCGGATGCGTCGAGGCGGCGGGCTGCCGGCCGTGGGTCTGGTCCGATCCGGCCTGGCGGCACCCCGAGGACTATTTCACCCGGATGCCGAAAAGCATTCTGCAGAGCAACTGGTACTACCAACTGGAATTTCCCGAGCTCGAGGGTCCACGGCCCCGGGTCCTCGGTCCCGGTGAATACCACCTGACCTACCGCGACCTCGACGACCACGGCTTCGAACAGGTCCCGACCGGCAGCACCTGGACCGGGGTGGAGAATTTCGGCCGCACCGTCGACTACTGCCGGAAATACCTGGATCCGGATCGGATTCTCGGCTTTATGCAGACGCCGTGGAAAATGACCGAGCTCGGGCACCGCGACATCCACCTCAGCGCGATCGAGGCGGTCCGGCAGGCCAAGGAGGCCTGGGACTCCGGCCGCCCCTGCAATGTCTGACCAACCCGGCAACGGCTGACCGAGCCGCCGACGAAATTTCCTCATGATCATGGAAAAGTGAGGGACAGGGCGGGTGGGAGATCGGCTAGTGGTCGGTCACGATGCCGTTCTGATAGGCGTAGCGCACCGCCTGGGCGCGGTCGCGCACCCCGGCCTTGGCGAACAGGTTGTTGATGTGCGTCTTGACCGTCGCCTCGCTGACGAACAATTCGGCGGCGATCTCCTGATTGGATCGGCCGGCGGCGATCAGCCGCAGTACCTCGCCCTCCCGGGTCGTCAAGCCGTCCGGAAGTGACCGCCGGGTGGGCGTCGCTGGCCCACCGGCCGCGCCCAACAGGGTCTGCTGCACCTCGGAGTCGAGCACGGCCTGCCCGGCCGCCGCGGCCTGCAGCGCGCGGGCGATCTCGGCCCGGCCGGACTCCTTCGTCAGGTAGCCGAGCGCGCCGGCTCGCAACGCGGCCAGCACCGAGACATCGTCGGCGTACGTGGTGAGGACGACGACCTTCGTCTGCGGATAGCGGCTGCGCAGCCGTTCGGTCGCGGTGACGCCGTCGCAGCGCGGCATGTGCAGGTCCATCAGCACGACGTCCGGGGCGTGCTGGGCGACCAGGTCGATCGCCGCTTCCCCGTCCGCGGCCGTACCCACCACGTCGATGTCAGGTAGCAGGCTGAGCATCGTGGCCAGTGCCTCCCGTACCGCGGCCTGGTCATCGGCGACAACGATCCGAATCATGCGGGAATCGTGACCCGTACCGACCAGTCGCCCTCAACTGGCCCCGCCTCAACCGGTCCCGCCTCGACGGTCCCGCCGAGCGCCGCCGCCCGTTCCCGCATCCCGATCAGACCCAATCCCGCCCCGGTGTGAGCCAGCGGCGTCGGGCCACCGCAGGCGGGCTCGTTCGTCACCGTCAGGGTGACCTCATCCGGATCGAACCTCAGCCGGACCCGCACCGCGGTTCCGGGTGCGTGCTTGTGGGCGTTGGTGAACGATTCCTGAGCCGCCCGGTAGAGGGCGTCGCGGACCTCGGGTGGCACCTCCCGAGGCGGACCGTCAACCGTCACCGACGCGCCGTGCCCGCTGGCCAGATCACGCAGCGCCACCGGCAGCGGGTTGTCGTCCGCGCGCAACGCCGAGACCGCCCGCCGGGTCTCCTCCAGCCCGCTGCGGGCCAGGTCGCGGGCCCGCAGCACCGTCTCGTGCGCCCGGTCCACCTGTCCACCGGTGAGCAGTGCGTCCGCCGCCTCCAGCTGCATCGCCAGCGCCGCAACGGAATGGGCCAGGACATCATGCAGGTCGCGGGCGATCCTGGCCCGCTCGGCCAGCGCTGCGGTGCGTGCCTCCGCGGCGCTGGCCCGCTCGGCCTGGGCGAGGAGGAGCTCGGCCTGCTCGGCCCGCTCCACGAAGGACCGGCGGGCGGCACCGGAGACCGTAATCAGCCCGAGTAATGGGACTATCCAGGCCAGATTCTTCAGTGAATCCGCCGTCCCTTCGGCCAGTATGCCGATCACGAAGGTGGCGGCCGCGGCCGCGGCGACGTACAGCCCACTGCCCAAGGGCAGCAGTGCGCCGGCCACGCCGGCAGCGATGAACGGAAACGCCGCTGCCTGCCCACTGGGGCTGGCCAGGGCCAACAGGACTCCGGCGACACCCGCGACGAGCAGCGCCGGTGTCGGGCTCGTTCCCCGGCGGCGATCCATCCAGAGCGCGACCGCCCAAGCCACAGCGGTCACCAGCATGGACAGACCGATCAGCAGGCCGCGACCGCTCGTCCCCGGATGCGGCCGGGCGCCCGCTACGAATCCGAACAACACGGCCAGAGCGGCCGGGCGCAGCCACCACAGGACCCGGCCGGGTACGCCGGGCCGCGAGGTCATCCCGAGTAACAACGACACGGTTGTCCATCCTGGCAGGGTGAGGGTCCCGGCAGCATGACGCGGTGACCGCGCCCTGTCCACCATCGCCGCACCAGCCGGGTCATCGCGGATGTCACCGACCGAGGCGCTGACCGACGGAACGCCCCCGGCCGTCCCCGGCGAATGGCGCGTCGAGGGCGCGGGACCGGTGGTACACCACCGCGGCCTCGCCGAGCAGCGTCACGGCCAGCCCCAGCATGAGCGACGAGGCCAGCGCATGGCCGGCGCCGGCGGCGTGCTCCACTGCCGCCAGGCCGGCCCGCGACGCTACGGCCGCCGCCCACCAGCCCATCGTGCTGGGTCGATAGCGATACCAGAGGTACCCGTCGCGAACGCTGACCTGAACGCTGAATCCACGCAGCAGACCGAAGATCAGGCTCACAACGAGGCTCAGCGCGAGCAGACCGACGTCGGCCGGCGAGGGATGCTGGACGGCTTTGGTCAGACCCTCCAACCCGATGGCGCAGAGTACGACCGGCAGCACCACGAGTCGTTTGAGCTGCAGCGGCTGACCGCCCAGCCGGCGGCCGATGACCAGCGCCACGACGGCCACGATGATCAGGATCTGCACCACATTCACGGACGGTCCCCTTCCAAGGTCTGTGCCTCGACCGTAGGAACCGACGCTGCCCGACGGATCCACCCGCGGGTGGAGACCGGGTGGATTCGGCAATCACCGAGTCTCCACTGTGGAGTCCTCCCGCCGGTCCAGGTGCAATCGCGGCACCGGAAATAGCGTCGCTGCCATGACTTCCACTCTGCTTCTCGTCAATCTGCTGATGCTGGGCGTCGTCCTGGAAAGCGATCTCGGGCGGCGCAAGATCGGCATCTTCCGCATCGGCCGGCCGCTATTGTCGCTGCCCGTCGTGCTTACCCTGATCGGGCTGCATCCGGCGACGTCCGGCAACGGCCTGCTGCTCGACCTGGTCGGCGTCGTGGTCGGGGTGCTGCTGGGGTTGGCGGCCTCGGCGTTGATGACTGTCGAGTACGACCCGCTCCGCGGCCGGGCCGTCAGTCGGGCCGGGATCGGTTACGCAGCCGTCTGGGTGGCGATTGTCGGCGCCCGGCTGCTGTTCTCCTACGGGTCGGACCATTGGTTCGGCCGGCAGATCGGCCAGTTTCTCCTCGCCAATCGGATTAGTGTGGACGCGTTCGCCGCGTCGTTCATTCTGATGGCGTTCGCGATGGCCCTTACCCGGACGGCCAACCTAGCCCTGCGGGCCGCAAAGACACGGCCCGCGACCCGTCCAGCAGTGTCCGTATCTCAGTGAACAGCGCTTCCGGCGGCGCGGCGACGAGGTCGCGCCACCAACTCTCGCCGACGTTCCAGGCCGCTTCGTACGCCATGCGCAACGCCAGTTTGTCCACAGTGGACGATGTCTGGATCAGAGCGGCGAGATCGGCCGCCGGAAGGTCGCGCTCCAGCAGCCGGGACGGGGTCAACCAGCGCTGGGTGGCGCCGCGATGCAGCCGCGCCAACCACAGCAACTGCCGGCGGGTGTGTGCGAGCGCGTCGTGGGCCCGCTCGAACTCCCCGCGGGCCAGCACGTTCCAGCCGAGCAACCACCAGTTCACGAACCGGCCGCAGACCTCCTCGGCAGCCTCGATCCGAGGTTCATCGGGCAGCCGGCGGAGCGTCTCAGCCAGTTCACCGTCCCGGTCGACCAGCACCATCTTCTCCACCGGGATGCCGCGTGCCGGCCAGTCGGCCACCACGCCGATGTCGAACTGGAAGTGGAATTCGACCCGCATGCCGCCGGGCAGAATGGCCACCGTGGCGCCGAATTCGTTATCCAGGAGGTAGGTCGCGGCCAACGGGATCCATCGTCGTCCGGCGAAGGACCGGTCGCGCGGGAAGATCCAGAACTCGGCGTCGGAGTAGGCGTCGTCCAGGCCCTGCGGCACCGAACCGTACGTGAGCGCGGCCCGGATCTCCGGGTCGGCGACGCACCGGGCCCGGATCTCCTCGACGAGCCGCGCGGCCGGTGTCACAAGGCGGCCAGGTCGATCTGCAGCTCCGCCGCCGCCAGTGGTGCCAGCCCGGTGACCTGGAATTCGGGAGTTGGCCCGAGGGTCATCTGCCGCTGCCAGAGCGACCCGTCGCCGATGTCGAGATCGGACAGAAAGTCCCGGTAGGACCTTCCGTCGGGCTTGCCGAACCAGGACGCCGAGGTGGCCGAACGTCCAGCGGTTCCGCCGACGAGCCGGTAGACGCCGGCGATCCCGTCGGCGGCTCGGACGGCGGCGGCGTCGTGCACGGCCCGCCGCTGCGCCGCCACGGCAGCCTCGTTCAGCACGCCCAACGCGGTGAAGTCGGTGAGGAGATACCGGTCTTCGTAGGCCGGTTGGTCGCCGAGCCAGGGCAGCGCGGACGTCCGCGCGGTCCAGGAGCCGAGGAACCCGGGGATATCGGTGTCGGCGAGTGAGGCGTGAAAGGCCCGGAGCGCCGCGTCGTACCCGGCGGAGTCGACGCGCGGGCGATGCCAGAAGACGTAGGCGAGGGTCATGTCGGCACCAGAATGCCACACCAGCGATGATGGTTGTGTGGCCAAACAGACGATTGCCCCGGTGGACGTGCGAACGTCGTATGCCGCGGCCCGCATCGAGACCGATCCGTCCCGCCCGTCGGGCCGGCTGCTCTACCTCGACGGGATCGAATGCTCCTACGTCGACCTGGACGACCCGAGCCATGTCGAATTCGGTTATGTGCGGCGGCTTGCGGACACGATCGACCTCGTCGCGCCGGCGGCGGAGTCGGTGCGGGTCACCCACCTCGGCGGCGGCGGATTCTCGCTGCCGGGGTACGTCGCCGCCACCCGGCCCGGCTCGCGCCAGATCGTGTACGAGTACGACGCGGGCCTGATCGAGCTCGCCCGGGCCGAGTTGGGGTTGCGCACCTCGCCGGAGTTGCGGGTCAAGGTCGGCGACGCGCGGACTCGGATGGAACGCCGCTCGGCCGGCTCGGCGGATGTAGTGGTCGGCGACGCGTTCGTGGGGCGGCACATTCCCGAGCACCTGGCCAGCGTCGAATTCGTCCAGCAGATCAGGACCGTGCTGCGTCCCGGCGGCGTCTACGCGATGAACGTTATCGACGATCCGCCGCTGGCCTTCGCCCGGGCCGAGGGCGCTGTCTTGCTCTCGATTTTCCGGCACCTCCTGATGTGCACCGATGCGGATGTCCTGCGCGGCAAGGAATCCGGCAACATCGTCTACCTCGCCTCCGACGACCCGCTGCCGTTCGCAGAGATGGCGCGCCGGGCCGGGCGCGGAATCCTCCCCGAACGCGTGCTGGACCGGACCGGCGTCGAGCGCTTCGTCGGCTCGGCTCGGCCGATCTACGACGAGTCCGAACCGGCCTGAGATTTACCGGGTTGCGACCCGCACGGTGGCGCTGACGCTGGAGGCGTACGTCGTGTTGCCGGCGTAGCGCGCCTGGTACGTGACGGCACGGGTGGGCCGGGTCGTCATGACCGCCAGCCCGTTGCGGTCGGCGACCAGGGTGCGCCGGTAGGTCCAGCCTCCCCCGTCGACCTTCTGCCAGAGCTGCGGATGCGCGCCGGCCAGGCCGTGTCCGGTGCCAGCGTTCACCACCCGCATTCCGACCCGCACCGCGGCGCCGGCTCGGATCGCGGTCGGCGTGGCGCTGACCCTGGCCGCGGACGACTGCAGGATCCGAACCCCGGCCGTCCCGCTGGTGCTGGCAGTGTCCCGGGGATTGCCCGGATACCTCGCCTGGTAGGTCGTCGCGGCGGTCGGGCGCGTGACCATCGTGGCCAGGCCATGGGCATCGGCGGCGTAGGTGCCCCGCATCGTCCAGGCCCCGGCGCCGTTTCGTTGCCAGAGCTGCGGATGCGCGCCCGCGATGCCGTGCCCGGTGTGTGCGTCCACCACCCGCATTCCCACGGTGACGGCGGCACCGCGGCCGACGGCTCCCGGGGTGACGCTGACCCGCACCGCGGTCGTGACCACCATGTCCACCACGGTCGACGGCGACAGCGACGACCCCCAGTCAGTAGTCGCGGCGGTGCGCACCTCGTACCGCATCGCCTGACTCTGGGACACCGCGAAGTGCACCAGACCCGCGCTGTCGGTCGTGCCGGAGCTGATGAGTTGGTACGGCTGCCCGGCGGTGTGTCCCCACAGCGCTGCGGTGGTCCCCGCTATCGACGCACCTTCGTAGCCCTGCACGACCCGGGCGGTGACCGTCACCGGTGCGCCCGGAGTGGTGGCCACCGACGAGGTGGAGATCCGGGTCGTGGTCGGCGCCAGTCCGCTGGTCAGCTCGCGCAGCTGGGTGTGGTAACCCGACGCGGCGTAATGGTCGTACTGGCCGGCCATCCAGAGGACGTTGATCTCACCGGGCGGACCCCACGGCACCACCGGTCGCACGTTCTTGCTCGGTGAGTTGACGGTGACCGCCGTCGGCGGGTCGAATGTCGCACCGTTGTCCGGGGTGTTCCAGTGCTCGATTTCCCACTGGCCGTTGATCTCGCGCGAGGTGTAGAGGCTGGACGGGTCGTTCTGGTCGAGGCTGATACCGCCGGAATAGTTGGGTTCCTTACCGGTGGTGTCAATGCTGCCGCCGGCCGCCGCGAATTCGTCGTCGGTCCAGTGATCGCCGGTCCAGCGGGCGTAGTGGTAGCGGTGGTCGGTCTGGGTGGGGAACGAGGCGAACGCCAGGACCGGATTGCCGGCGCTGTCCAGGGCAAGATCCTGCACCCAGGCCTCGCCGTCGGGTCCGGAGCCGTCGTACAGCGGGGCCAGTGCGGCGGTGTGTACTGACGCGTCCGCCGGTGTGCCCAGAGTGCCGAGGCTGGTGCCGTCCATCGTGCGGAGCACGCCGCCCTTGTGCGCGGCTCCGGTCTTGTACGTCATTGCGTAGACGGAGTTCGTCGCAATATCCCGGGGATGCCCATCGGTGAAGGCAAAAGCGATCGTGTCGACATTGTTGGTGGCGTACTGCACGTACGGGCGGGCGACGGATGTCTGCGGTCGGTCGGGTTCAACGACAGTATGGATCGGTGACCAGGTCTTGAGGCCGTCGTCGCTCCAGGTCACCGATGGCTTGAAATTGCCACCCCGGAAGAACAGGTACGTCCGGTGCTCGGCGGAGAGATAGATCGGATTGGCGTACGTGAAGCCGCGGCCGCCGTTGTTGGCCAGCGGCAGGGTCTGTTCCGGACCGAACGAGGTGACGTCCTCAGGGTTGGTCGAGACCCGGTAGTACATCCGCGGTCCGGCATGCCCGGAATAGAAGACCGCGATACGGCCGTCGGGCAACACTTCCAGGCCGGGCGCCGCGTGGTCGTCGGTCGCCAGCGCCACGTGCAGGGTTGAGTGGGCCAGCGCGGCGGTGCCGTTGTCCTGGCTGACGACCTCGACATCGCCGGTCGAGCTGATGTAGCCGATGTAGGTGCGATCGTGTTCGCCGATGTAGTGCAGCGCGCGCGGATCCTGAAACCAGCACCACGCGCCGTCGGCGACCAACTCACCATTACGGGTGGCGGCCGCCGACGCGGTGGCGCTGAACGAGCTCAGCAGGAGTCCGACAACGAAAAATGGCACCACAAAGAAAGCCCTGCGCATATTTCCCCCCGACCCGACCGACCCGGATCAGGCCAGCGGTCCGCCTCATCGAGGCGGACCGTGCCGAACCGGGAGAAGTGCCCGTGGCGACGGCGCGCAAACACCGGAATGCATCGCATTGTGCATTTCCGGCCATTGCTGTCCGACGTCGTACGGACATTGCCGATGATGGGCTTCGTTACCGTTGCGCGCAGGGGAATGACGAAATCAGTCGAATAGGTCCCGGTTTTCGACCGTCCAGCGGGCCCGGCGGTGCAATTCGTCGACCAGCCCGGTGGACACCCAGGTTGCCTGGGGCTCCAGTCCGCGTGATGCCAGTAATTCGACCCGGCTGATATCCAGCAATTGTCGGCTCGCCACCTGGTCGACGATCCCGGGCGGCACGTCGGTGCCGTAGCCCTGGAAGAAGGTCTCGATGCGCGCCCGGCGGTCGGGCGGCACGGTGTAGCCGAGCCAGCGCATCGCGCTCGCGTCGTCCCGGAACGGCGCGCAGTATTCCAAGGCATAAGCGATGTCGTCGACCGGGCGCCCCGGCCCGGCGAAATCCCAGTCCAGGATGCCCACCGCCTCGTCGCCGCGCCACACCACATTCCACGGGCCGAAATCACCGTGACAGATGATCTCGCCATCGCCGAGAGGCTGATCGGTGACGGCCCAGACCGAGCCCGCCGGCGGCTGGAAACCCCGGACCGCGTCGTGATACCTGCGCAGCATCCGGCCGAACTGTCGCAACCCCGCCGCCGGCACCACCCGAGACCACCCGATCGCGCCGGACTCCCCCGGGATGAAACCCAGCATCTCCTGACCGCCGGCCACCGTCCCGTACACGTGCGGCGCATAGCGGAATCCCTGTGTCTGCAGGTGTCTGAGCAGGCCGTGCACCGCCGGAGTCCACCAGCCGGTGTCCCGGAACACCCGGTCGCCGACCCTGATCACGCGCCGGCCGTGCTGCTCCTTGAGCACCTCGGCATCGTCGTCCATGTGGTCGCTCATCATCAGCCGCTCCCCGAGCAGCACCCCAGCCGTCATCGGCCACCTCGTTCGGTCTCGGCGCGCATGTCGGCACTCCCGCCATCGCGATCTAGAACGTATGTTCGAAGTCTAGGCAGAGCGTTGCCGCCACGCAACCAGCAGTTATCGCGGGGTCCTGACGGCTGTCGCCGACCTACTCGGCAGACTGGGGCCGGATCGGGGCCGTCGACGGATACCGAGGAGATCAACGTGCCGGGACGTCAATCAGGGCTTCGTCTGCGGTTGCTCGCGGTCGCCGTGCTGCTGGCCGCGGGCGTCAGCACGGGGGCCGCGGCCGATGGCGGCGCGTCCGCCGCTACTTCAGTGGCCGCCCCCGGTCCGGAGCGGGTCGCGCACTGGACCGCGCCCGGCGACACCGCGCAGCTCGGCCGGTACTGGACGGCGCACCGTCTCGCGGCCGCCTCTCCCGCCACCGTTCCGGCGAGTCGTCGCGCAGCGGCTCCGACTGCTCCGGGCAAACCGAGCGCCGGCACGACCCTGGCCCGCCCCGCGGCACCTACGAGCACGCACTTCACCGGGGTCGCGGACGTCGGCACCATCGCGTACACCAGCGGTGGTCAGGACCATCGCGCAACCGCGAGCGTGGTGACCAGCCCGCGGCGCAACCTCATCGTCACCGCGGCACACGTCCTGCTCGGCGCCCGCGATGTCGTCTTCATTCCGAAATACCACGACGGAGCCAAGCCATTTGGCGACTGGTTGGTCGACAAGGTCTACATCGACAGCCGCTATGTGAAGAGCCACGACGCGGATCTGGACTTCGCGCTCGCCACGATCCGGGTCCGCAACGGTCGCACCCTGCAGAGCGTCACCGGCGCCAACGGCCTGGTGACGAGTCGCGGATTCGTCAACCGGGTGCGGGTGATCGGCTATCCGGCCGCGAAATATCAGCCGGCCGGCCGGGATGAGCCGGTGCACTGCTCGAACACCACGAGGCGATTCCGCACCTACCGTTACCAGGTCGAATTTGATTGCGCCGGATTCCCCAACGGCACGAGCGGGTCGCCGTGGATTCTGCGGTACGACAGCCATACCGGTCTCGGCTACACCAACGGGGTGATCGGCGGCTACGACCAGGGCGGTCCATCCAGCAGCGTCTCCACCACGTCCTATTTCGACGACGACATCAAGCAGCTGTACGCCACGGCCCGCGGCTGAGGTTGCGTCACTGGTAGTCGATGACCTCCGGCGCCGGGTCGAGCCCCATGACCTGCTCCGGTGTCATCAATCCGACATCCTGTTTGTAGAACAGTTTGATTCCCATATCGAAATTCGTCGCCGCGGCGAAGTCACGGTATTTCGGCAGCTTCTCCTTCTGCGTTCCGAATCCATCCATATTGACAACCTCGTGCAGATGGGGGCGATTGATCAGTTCCGACTCGCCCCGCACCATCGTCGAGCGGAACTTGTGTAGCAGGAAGAGCTTGGTCGGCAGGTGGTGACCGGCCACGAGCTGGTCGAGCCAGCCGGAGACCACGTTCACCTCCGCCGCCGACACCGAGCCGATCTGTTTCCCGGGCACCTGGCCGGGGGCCATCCGCCATTCCGGATCCAGTGCCAGACCGACGTCCGGCTGGCGGAGCCATTTCCGCAGCGCCTGCGCTTCGGGCAGGAAATTCGCCCGTCCGGGCTGAATGTCGAGAATCAACAGGCCGCGGTGCCGCCGGACGGTACGCAGGTAGCGGTCGATGACATCGGCGGATTGCCGGGTGCGGTACATGCCGTCCGGTCCGGGCGTCGCATTCGCGACCGACGAGATGAGTTCGAACGCGGGCTGCACCGGATGGGCCGGTGTCGCGTACCCGGCGGCCTGGCGTTGCAGCCGGGCCCAGGCCGTCTCCGGAGCGCCGTGGCCGAGCACGCCCAGCGCCGGCGTCTGCGAACCGGCGCCGTAGTACGCGACGATCCGGCGCGACCCGACCGGATCCGGCTTTGGGCTGGGGGCATGCGCCGGGCTGTGGTTCGGACTCGGGCTGGGCGGCGCCCGGTACGCGCCGTGCGACGCGGAGCCGTCACAGCCCACACCGGTCGCGATCACCCCCACCGCTAAGGCGGAAATGGCGCGACGATGGGTCCATGGCACAGGCAGTCCTCCCGATCGGGGCCGGAACGGGCCCCACTGTCGCCGCGGTGCGCCGGTCGGCGGTGCCGTCACATGCTGCAACAGCCACGGACGCGGGAATCACGGCGTATCAAACGCGTATATAGCCCGGCCCGGCCCGTTAAAACGGCGTCGCAACGCCGGCATTCACGTTCCGGGGCGGATTGACTGGATGTGGACAACCGGATGCGGCGTTTCCTTCGTCCGTCCACAAAGGACGGATATGGTGAAGGAGCAGTGGTCGGCGGGGCGGACCGGTCGTCTGTGATTATGGAGTCGAAGGTGAGGCGGCGATGAGCACACCGCGCGGCGAGCAGACCGCGATGGGTGCCGGCCGTCTCCGGGTCTATCTGGGCGCGGCCCCCGGCGTGGGCAAGACCTACGCGATGCTGGCCGAGGCCCGGCGGCGGGCCCGCCGCGGCACCGACATCGTCATCGGTTACGTGGAGTGTCACGGCCGCCGGAACACCGAGGAGCAGCTGGACGACCTCGAGATCGTGCCGCGGATCGCCCGGACGTACCGTGGCACCGAGTTCACCGAGATGGATCTGGACGCGATTCTGGCGCGCCGGCCGGAGGTGGCGCTGGTCGATGAGTTGGCGCACAGCAACGTCCCGGGTGGGCGGAATCCGAAGCGCTGGCAGGACGTCGCCGAGCTCTTGCAGGCCGGCATCAACGTCATCACGACCGTGAACGTGCAGCACCTGGAGTCGCTCAACGACGTGGTCGAGCACATCACCGGAGTTGTGCAGCAGGAGACCGTGCCGGACGCCGTGGTCCGGGCGGCCGATCAGATCGAGCTGGTGGACTCCACCCCCGAGGCGCTGCGGCGCCGGATGGCGCACGGCAACATCTATCCGCCCGAGACGGTTGATGCCGCATTGGCCAACTACTTCCGGATCGGCAATCTCACGGCGCTGCGTGAGCTCGCTCTGCTCTGGCTGGCCGACCGGGTCGAGGAGGGCCTGCAGCGGTACCGCGAGCAGCACGACATCAAGGCCACCTGGGAGACCCGGGAACGGGTCGTGGTGGCGCTCACCGGCGGCCCCGAGGGCGACACCCTGATCCGGCGGGCCTGCCGGATCGCGGCCCGGGTCAGCGGCGGCGACCTGCTCGCGGTGCATGTCGCCCGGGACGACGGGCTCACCGGTGCCTCCCCCTCGGCCCTCGCGGCACAACGCACCCTGGTGGAGTCGCTCGGCGGCAGCTATCACCACGTGGTCGGTGACGACATCCCGTCGGCGCTGCTCGAGTTCGCGCACGCGGAGAACGCCACCCAACTGGTACTGGGGACCAGCCGGCGCGGGCGGTTGGCGCAGTTCCTCAGCGGCCCGGGCATCAGCGCGACCGTAACCCGACGCTCCGGCGACATCGACGTCCACATGGTGACGCACGAGAAGTCCGGCGGCGGCCGCCGGCTGCCCGAGCTCGGCGGCGGGCTGTCGGCCAGCCGGCGGCTCGCCGGCGCCGCCGTCGGCGTACTGCTGCTGCCGGCACTGACCTTCGCGCTGGTGCACCTTCGATCGGACCTGACCTTCCCGAGCCAGATCCTGCTCTACCTGCTGGTCGTCGTCGCGGTGGCGCTGCTCGGCGGACTGGGCCCGGCGGTCGCCGCCGCGGTCGCCGGGTCGGTGCTGCTGAACTACTTCTTCGCCCCGCCGCTGCACACCTTCAACATCGCCGAACGCAACAACATCGTGGCCCTGGTGGTGTTCGTGCTGGTCGCCGTCGCGGTCAGCTGGGTCGTGGACCTGACCGCTCGGCGGACCCGGCAGGCGGCCCGGGCCGCGGCCGAGGCCGAGACCATGCAGGTGTTGGCCGGCAGTGTGCTGCGGGGCGAACGGGCCCTGCCGGCCCTGCTGAGCCGGCTTCGGGAGACGTTCGGGATGCAGTCGGTGACCCTGTTGCACCGCGACTCCGACGCGGACCCCGCCTGGACCACGGTCGCGGCGGACGGCGAGCCCGCGTGTTCCTCGCCGCAAGCGGCCGACACGACGCTCGACGTGGCCGACGGCTACCGGCTCGCGCTGCGCGGTCGCCCGCTGCCGGCCTCGGATCAGCGGGTGCTGGAGGCGTTCGCGACGCAGGCCGCCATCGTGCTGCAGCAGCGGCGACTCGCCCAGGCCGCGGCTGCCGCTGGGCCGCTCGCCGAGTTGGACCGGACCCGCACGGCGCTCCTGGCGGCGGTGAGTCACGACCTGCGTACGCCGCTGGCATCGGCTAAGGCGGCGGTGACCAGCCTGCGGGACAACGACATCGCCTGGACCGCCCACGACGAGGCCGAGCTGCTCGCAACCGCGGACGAGTCGCTGGATCGGCTCACCCGGCTGGTCAACAATTTGCTGGACATGAGCCGGCTGCAGGCCGGCGCGCTCCCGGTCTTCCCCCGGCCGTTCGGATTGGCCGAGATCGTGCCCCTCGCGCTGGACGACCTCGGTCCGGCGGCCGGCTCCGTGCAGGTCCAGGTCCCGGCCGAACTCCCCGAGGTGCTGGCCGATCCGGCGCTGGTGGAACGGATCCTGGTCAACCTGGTGGGCAACGCGCTGCGGCACGGCGTCTCGGCCCGGCCGCCGTTGGTCAGTGCGAGTGCGATCGCCGAACGGGTCGAGCTGCGGGTGGTGGACCGCGGTCCGGGCATACCGGCGGATGCGAAGGACCGCGTGTTCGCGCCGTTCCAGCGGCTCGGCGACCGGGACAACCAGACCGGACTGGGGCTCGGCCTGGCCTTGGCCCGCGGGTTGGCCGAGGCGATGGGTGGCGAACTGGCCCCCGAGGACACGCCCGGTGGCGGGCTGACCATGGTCTTGACGTTGCCCTCGGTGCGCCGCACCGCCGCCGTGATGCCGAGCGAGAGCCTGACATGAGTCGGGTTCTGGTGGTCGACGACGAACCGCAGATCGTCCGCGCGCTCTCGATCAACCTCCGGGCCCGCGGCTACGAGGTCAGCACCGCCCATGACGGCGCCTCGGCATTGGCGGCGGCCTCCTACCAACCGCCGGACCTGGTGCTGCTCGATCTCGGGTTGCCCGACCTGGACGGCATGGAGGTCATCGGCGGGCTGCGGGGCTGGACCAGCGCGCCGATCATCGTGCTGTCGGGACGGGCGGACGCCGGAGACAAGATCGATGCGTTGGACGCCGGTGCCGACGACTACGTCACCAAGCCGTTCTCGATCGGCGAGCTGCTGGCCCGGGTCCGGGCCGCCGAGCGACGTTCCGCGCCGACCGACGACCCGCGGGTGACCATTGGCCATCTCACCGTCGATCTGGCTGCCCGCCAGATCACCGGCGGCGCGCAGGGCATCAAGCTCACCCCCACCGAATGGCACGTGCTGGAGATCCTGCTACGCAACCCCGGAAAGCTGGTTACCCAACGGCAATTGCTCAGCGACGTGTGGGGTCCGACGTACACCCGCGAGACGCATTATCTGCGGCTGTATCTGGCCCGGCTGCGGCGCAAGCTGGAGCCCGACCCGGCCCGGCCGCGATACCTGATGACCGAGCCGGGCATGGGCTACCGGTTCGAGCCCTGAGTGCTCGACTCGGCCAGAGCAGCACCGAGCTGACTGGCCCGGCGCGGGGTGGGCAGCAGCTTCTCTCGATGCAGTTCCTCGCGCAGGTCCGATCGCCTTGCGTGCAACAACTGCTCCAGCGTGATCACCCCGTACAGGCTGTCGTCCGACCGGCGCAGCACCGGCGTGCTCGTCACTTGGGCGAGCGCCATGGCGTTCGCGACGTGGCGCAGCGTGTCGTCGTCGTAGACCGTGGCCAGCGGCTCGATGACGGCGGTGCCGACGACACCGCCCGGCTGGTCCAGCAGAGCCTGCCGGGTCACCACCCCGAGCAGTTGTCGGTCGTCGTCGACCACCGGATAGATGATGCCCGGCGCCAGTCTGGCCAGCACGACATACGACAGCTCGGCGGGCCGCAGCGCGATCGCGTCCCGGGCCGCGACCTCGCTGGCAAAGAAGACTTCGAGCGGATCGGTGGTGTACTCGCGGGTCAGATGCAGCCGGCGGCGGGCGATCTTCTCCGTCAGCACGGACCGTTTGAGCAGCAGCACCGACAGCGTGTACGCCGAGACCGAGGCGACCACGAGCGGCAGCATGTCGTTCCAGGCATGGGTCAACTCGAGGGTGAAGACGATGCCGGTCAACGGCGAGCGCATCACTCCGCCGACGACCGCCGCGAGGCCGGCCATCGCCCAGAATCCCGGTGGCATGTGCGGCAGCAGGTGGCCCTCCAGCGCACCGAGCGCGCCGCCGATCATGAACACCGGCGCCAGCACGCCGCCGGAGGTGCCTGATCCGAGGGACAGCGCCCAGATCAGGGTCTTGACGATCAGGATGCCGATGATCAGTGACAGGCCCGCGCGGCCGGTCAGCAGCGCGTCGATCACGTTGTAGCCGACGCCGAGCGCCTGCGGTACGAAGAGTCCGCCGATCCCGATGATCAGGCCGCCGATCGCCGGCCACCACATCCAGTGCACCGGGAGCCGGTGGAATCCGTCCTCGGCCAGATACACCAGGGCGGTGGCGGCGATCGCGAGCAGTCCACCGGTCAGACCGGGCACCAGGGACAGCGTGATCGCGAGCGATCCGGGATGGGCGATATTGGCCACCGGGAAGATCGCGCCGGACCCGAGCAGCAGGTAGCGGCAGATCACGCTGAC
Organism: Mycobacteriales bacterium; assembly: GCA_036267955.1. Taxonomy (GTDB): domain Bacteria; phylum Actinomycetota; class Actinomycetes; order Mycobacteriales; family QHCD01; genus DATAVB01. Next base: position 25,263 of record DATAVB010000059.1, read on the forward strand.
GATGACCGCGGCGCTGACCGGGATGAAGCTGCGCGGCCGCCACTCGAAGAGCAGCAGTACGACCGCGAGCAGGATGGAGGCCAGCGGCGCGTTGAACGTGGCGGCCATGCCGCCAGCCGCACCCGCCACCAGGAGGGTCTTGCGCTCGTCGGCGGAGAGCTTGAGCGCCTGCGCGAGGATCGACCCGACCGCGCCGCCGGTCATGATGATCGGGCCCTCGGCGCCGAACGGGCCGCCGGTGCCGATGCTGATGGCCGCCGACACCGGCTTGAGCGCCGCGACCCGCGGCGAGACCCGGCTGCCATCGGTGAGGATCGCTTCGATGGCCTCGGGCATGCCGTGGCCACGGATCTTCTCCGAGCCGTACCGGGCCAGCAGGCCGATGATCAGGCCGCCCACGATCGGCGCCAGGAGCACCAGCCAGGCGTGGTCGTGCGCGGCGCCGGGAGCCACCAGTCTGGTCTCGGCCCGCCGGTAGAAGACCAGGTTGGTGATGAGGCCGATCAGCCTGAGCAGTGCGGTCGCCGTGACGGCCGAGACCGCCCCCACGACCAACGCGACCGTGGTGATCAGCAGGACCCGGGGACTGAGGGTGAAGTCCCCGAGGTGTGCCGGTCGGTTCTCCGCCGCCCGGTCGGACGCCGCTCTGGTGGTCGTTGCGCTGTCGGGCTTTCTCTGGCGATGGCGATTGGAGCGTGAATTCACAGCGGGACCGGGCCGGTGACCGCGGGAGTCCGTCCGGCCGCGAGGTCGGCGATGCGGGTCGCCGACCGGGTCGCGGCCGTTCGTTCGGTCGGACTCAGCTGATCCAGGATCGTGCCGAGTGTGTGGTGCCGGTGGGCGAGCACGTCAGACACCAGATCATGACCGGCGCCCGTCACCGCCACGGTGACGATGCTCCGGTTGTGCTCGTCGCCGCCACGGGTCAGATAGCCGTGTGCCTCGAGCTTGTCGGCGAGTCTGGTGACCGACGAGGCGTTGCTACCCAGTGCCGCGGCCAGCCGCGAGGAGGGCACCCGGCCCAGCCCGTCCAGGACCAGCAGCAGTCGGAACTGGGTCAGCGTCACCGGTTGCGCCGCGGCCTCCACACTCTCCACCGCGATGCCGATCAGCGCTCTGGCCAATGCATCGAATGCCAGCACGTCCGTACGCGCATCTGCGTCCCCCTGGGTTGTTTGCACATCGCAATACTTGCTGTGTGCAAGACCCGTGGTCAACCTGATGGAGTGGTCCGTGGCGGAACTCACCTCGGTGCCAGCTGTGGCCAGCCCGCAGGTGAGACCGACCGGTAGGTGGGGCTGATCCCGTGTTAGTAGACCGAACGGTCTGGGGGTTGATGGCGAGCTATACCGACCGGTGTGAATATCTGATGTATGCGCGGCGTACTCTTCGTGAATGACTGCTGACGTGACACTGGTTGACGAACGCCCGCTCACCCCCGCCGCGCAGCGCATCCTCGACGCCGCCTCGCGGCTGTTCTATGCCGAAGGCATCCGGGCGGTCGGTGTGGAGGCGATCGTCGCCACCGCCGGAGTCACGAAGAAGACCCTTTACGACCGGTTCGGCTCCAAGGACGAGCTCATCGCCAGCTATCTGCGGGCTCGCGACCGACGCTGGCGCAACTGGCTCACCACCTTCGTCGGCGAGCACGCCTTGACCCCCCGGGACAAGCTGCTGACCACCTTCGACGCGCTCGACGGCTGGATGAAGCAGGAAGAGCCGCGGGGGTGCGGGTTCGCCAATGCCTGCGCCGAATTCCCCGATCCGGAGCATCCGGCCCGGCTCGCGGTGCTGGAGCAGAAGCGCTGGTTGCTGGCTTACCTGACCAAGCTGGCGAAGGAGGCCAACCTGCGCCGGCACAAGCAGTTGGCCCGCCAGCTCGCCGTACTGCACGAGGGTGCCTCGGCCGCGCGTGGCCTCGGTGTCATCGGCGATCCGGCGTACGAGGCGCGGGCGATCGCGGTCCGGTTGATGGAGGCCAGCGACCGCTAGCTAGCCGATGGCGCGCTCGTACCGCTCGACCAGTCGGCGCAGAGCGTCGATGAGCTCCGGCGGCTCGATCACCTCGAAGTCGGCATCGAGCATCCCGACGTAGACGGCGACCATGTGCAGCGTGTCCGTGCCGATGCCGAGAATGCAGGTGTGCTCGTCGATCGGCTCGATCTCGATCGCGGCCGGCAATCGCTTGGCCAACTCCGCCGCGGCGGCGTGCACCCGTACCTTCGCCCGATAGCGCCAGGTCGCACTCCCGACGCCACGCGCCACATAGGCGGCGACATCACCCTCCGGCGGCTCCCGCGGGGTGAACCGCGGCCCGGTCGGCACTCTGGGCGTCACCCGGTCCACCCGGAACGTTCGCCAGTCCGTGCGGTCGATGTCCCAGGCGACGAGATACCAGCGCCTCCCCCAGCTCACCAGCCGGTGTGGCTCGACGGACCGGACGCTTTCGCTGCCGTCATGGTGGCGGTAGTCGAAGCGCAGCCGTTCGCTGTCCCGGCACGCGCCGGCGATCGCCGTGAGCACCGCTGGATCCACTGTCGGGCCGGACGAAGTGATCGGCACCGTGTATGTCTGCAGTGCGTTGACCTTGTGCCGCAGCCGGGAGGGCATCACCTGCTCCAGTTTGGTCAGCGCGCGCACCGAGGTCTCCTCGATGCCGGCCACCGCGCCGCCGGCCGCGGTCCGCAATCCGACGGCCACCGCGACGGCCTCCTCGTCGTCCAGCAACAGCGGCGGCAGCGCGGCCCCGGCGCCGAGCCGGTATCCGCCGGCCACGCCGGGGGTGGCGTGCACCGGATAACCGAGCCGGCGCAGCCGATCCACGTCGTTGCGGATCGTTCTGGTGCTGACCGCCAACCGGTCGGCCAGATCAGGGCCGGACCAGTCGCGGTGCATCTGCAGCAACGAGAGCAGGCGCAGCAGCCGAGCCGAGGTCTCCAACATGCGCCGAGTGTGCCAGCAGCCGCGGAAAGGTACGTTCCGCTGTGCTCTTTGGTTAGCCGGCTATGGCGGGCAGCGCGTCGGCGTGCAGCGGCTCGGTCGGACCGGCCCAGCGAGCGAGCGGTTGGGCGTCGGGCCCCACCAGTACGGCGCCGGCCGGCTCGAGCTGCAGCGCGGAAGTCGCGGCTGCGTCCAGGCTGTGCCGGGTGACGGGGGGACGCACGTCCACCCCGTTCACCGCGCCGGCCCAGCCGGGACCGGTGAACAGGGTGAGGCCCGGGCCGAGCAGGTCGAGGGTGGAGATCGGCGGGTCGGCCTGATTGATCCAGTGGTGGGTGAGTCTGCCGTTGAGATCCCATGGCAGTGCCTCGGTGGAGGCACGTTTCGCGCCGTCGGGCGCGCCGGTGCGGCCGACGTTGTGCTCCCCGATCGGGCGCCGTTCTGTTTCGTAGGAGTCGAGCAGCTCCGGTCTCGCCCAGCCGCGCAGCACCCAGCCAAGTTTCCAGCCGAGGGCGTACGCATCCTGGACGGCGGTGTTCAGCCCGGTGCCGCCGCGCGGTGTCATCCGGTGCGCCGCGTCTCCGACCAGGAAACAACGGCCCTCGCGATACCGGTCCGCGAGCTGCGCGGCGATGGAGAACGAACTGGTCCGCTCTATGTCGGGCCGTGGCTCGGGAACGCCCACAGCGGTGCCGATCAAACTGATGAGCTGGTCGGGCTCGTAGTCCGACAGACTGCGCTCGCCCGGATGCCATTCCCGGGAAAATCCCCACCGACCGCTGTTTCCGCGTGGCGCCAGGACTCCGCCGGCGTCCGGATGCGTGATCACGTACAGCCCGTACCGGCGCTTGCCGACGACGTCACCGAGCGCCGCGTGGAACTCGACCCGCTGGTACTCGCCCAGGTTGTCGGGTCCGTCCATCGGGATTCCCAGGTGGCTCCGTACGGTGCTGCGCGCGCCGTCGGCGCCCACCACGTACTGGACGTCGATGCGCTGGATCCGGCCGGATTCCCGCTCTCGAAGAACGGCGTGGGCGTTGCGCTCATCCTGCTCGAGACCGATCAGTTCCAGTCCGAACCGCACCGCGGCGGTGGGACTGGACCGCAACAGGGCAAGCAGGATGGGTTCGAGATGGTCCTGCGGCGCCCAGGCCGGCCTGGTCGGACTCACCAGCGCCGCCTCCGCAGCGGAGGGATAGCCCAGCGGCATCTCCGTGCCGCCGCCCGAGGCGAGCGTGCGGGTCACCCAGGCCCGCGGCTCGACGTCGGCGGCTCCCGCGCGGACCTGCTCCTCCACGCCCCACGACCGCAGCAATTCCATGGTCCGGGTGCTGATCACCAGCGCCCGGGACAGCGTCGATGCTTCGGGCCGCCGGTCTACGACAAGGACGTCGATGTCCTGGCGGGCCAGGGCAATCCCCGCGACCAGACCGGCCGGACCGGCTCCGACGACGAGCACCTGCGGCCGGCCGATCCGCAGATTGGCCGCGCCCTGCGCATGCGGGTCCATCGCGACATGGTCCCACCGAACCCTGGTCGTCGTAGCGCTCAGGAACATCCGGGTGGTTGTGGCGATGCGGGCTGGATTGCGGCCGGATGGTGCCGGATGACGGCTTCTTGTATCATGCGCTTGATACAAGAAGAGGTGGCGCCGATGTCGTTCAGCAACGTGCTGGAACTCGCGGTGTTCCTGGGCGTGTTCGGCCTGCTGTCCCTGTTCGTGCTGTGGCCGGATGAGCGCAAGGCGCGGCGGGTGCTGCGCCGGTGGGGAATCGATCAACCGTCCGAAGAGGACGTCGTGGAGGCCGTCCGCTACCTCAAGCGCCGCGCGGTGTGTTATCCGTGGCTGTTCTTTCTGGTGCCCCTGCTCGCCAGGGCGTTCGGCCTGACCAGCGTCGAGCGGTCGGTTGGCTGGACCGTGGCGTGGACGCTGCTGCTCGGCGGGCTGCTGGGCGAATTGTTCGCGCTGCGCCGGGCGCCCGCCCGGCAGCGGCAGGCGATGCTGGCGCGGCGCCGGGTGATCGACCTGGTTCCGGTGTGGGGGCTGGTCGTGCTCACGCTGGCCATCTCTGTCGGCATCGTGCGGATGGCGATCGCGCCGGAGTGGGGCGAACTGGGCATCGTGGTGGTGTGTGCGGTGGTGGTGATCGTGGTCATCGCGTTGGCCGTGATCCGCCCGGCCGCCGGTGACCCGGTCGTCGACCAGGCATTGCGCGTGCGCAGTGCTCGGGTGGCGGCCGGCCTGGCCATTGCGGTGCCGGCGGCGTTGCCGCAGGCCGAGATGAACCTGCCGAAGGCCTTGCTGATGGTGGTCAGCCTCATCGCGCTACTCAGCCTGGCCCGCCCAGCGCGGCAGGTCGCAGCGCCGGCCGGATGACGGGTGTCCGGGTCGTCGTCGACGCGGAGAGCGGGGTCGCGCCGTGGCGGCAGATCTACGACCAGATCGAGCGCATGATCGCCAGCGGCGCACTGCCGCCCGGCGCGCGGCTGCCGTCGATCCGCCAGCTTGCCCGCGATCTCGGCCTCGCGTCCGGGACGGTCGCCAGGGTGTACCGCGAACTGGAAACGACGGCCCTGGTCGAGACCGGACGCAGTCGAGGCACCGTGGTCGCCGAACCCGTCGCCCGACCGGACCGGACCGCGCTGCTGCACGCCGAGGCGGCCAGGTTCGCCGGATACGCCTGCGATCTCGGCGTCGGCGTCGACACCGCGATCGAGGCCGTCCGCACTGCCTGGCCCGGGGACGCGATGGCTCCCGGCAGTCCCGACGCCGTGCCGGGAGCCAGGTAGCCGATCGGCGTGGATCGCAAGATTGACATGTATCGAACGCATGTTCGATACTTGGGGTATGTCCCTCGCTGACGTGGTCGAGCGGGTCGACGCGCAGCTGGGAGTTGCCGTCGGCCCGGTCCTCAGCGGTCTGCCGGGGGCGGCTCCCACTGTCCGGGATCGTGCGGAGCAGACGACCCTGCCGGTGCTGTCCGCACTGGCGGCGCTGTTTCCCGGCGGCGTGCTGCGGCGAGGTTCGACCGTCGCGGTCAGCGGTTCGACCGCGCTGGCGTTGACCCTGCTGGCCGCCCCGTCCGAGGCCGGGGCGTGGTGCGCGGTGGTGGGGGTTCCGGCGCTCGGCTGCCGGGCCGCGACGGAGTTGGGGGTACGGCTGGATCGGTTGGCTCTCATTCCCTCTCCCGGCCCGCGCTGGGCCGCGGCGGTGGCGGCGTTGTTCGACGGGGTCGATCTGGTGGCGGTCCGCCCGCCCGGCCGGGTCAGCAGCGGCGAGTCACGGCGGCTGATGGCCCGGGCCCGGGAGCGGGGTACGACGCTCGTCCCGATTGGTCCGTGGGACGGCGCCGACCTCCGGCTGTCCGTCTCCGATCCACAGTGGACCGGGATTTCCCCGGACGGGAGGGGGCGGTTGCGGGCCCGGCGACTGCTGGTGCATGCCAACGGTCGTGGCGCGGCGGCCAGACCCCGACACACCACGCTCTGGCTTCCCGCTCCTCAGGGCGGAGTCACCGGCGCAGTCGACGAGCCCGTCCAGTTTCCGCGACTGCGCAGTGCGGCCGGGTGAGTCGTGGGTGAGGCGGCGGTACGGACGATCGTGGTGTGGTCCCCCGACTGGCCGGTGACCGCGGCCGTTCTCGACGGCGCGGCACAGGACGGCGCTCCGGTCGCCGTGCTCTCCGCCGGTCAGGTGCTGGCCTGCTCGCCAGCCGCCCGCGCGGACGGGGTGCGCCGAGGGCTGCGTCGCCGGGAGGCCCAGAGCCGCTGTCCGGACCTGACCGTGCTGGCCGACGATCCCGATGGACAGGCGCGCCTCTTCGAGCCGGTGGTCGCCGCGATCGAGGCTTCCTGCGCCGGAGTCGAGGTGGTGCGACCGGGTCTCATCGCGGTGGCCGCGCGAGGTCCGACCCGCTATTACGGCGGCGAGGAAACCGTGCTCGACCACCTTCGCCAGGCCTGTCCGGTGCCTTGCCGGGTCGCTGTCGCCGATGGCGTCTACGCCGCCACCATCGCCGCACAGGGCCTGGCGGGCGAGGATTCCGGGGCGATCGTGGCACCCGGTGCTTCGGCGGATTTCCTTGCCCCACAGCCGATCGACGCATTGGATCGGCCGGATCTCGCCATCCTGCTGCACCGCCTCGGCCTGAATACCCTGGGTTCCTTCGCCGCGCTCCGGGCCCGTGACGTGCTGACCCGGTTCGGAGCGGACGGCGCACTGGCTCATCGACTCGCCCGCGGGCTGGACGCCCGACCGCTGGCAGCGCGGCGCCCGCCACCGGAGCTGACCGTCGGCACCGTCTTCGATCCGCCGGTCGACCGGGTGGACACCGCCGCGTTCGCTGCGCGCGCGCTGGCGATCCGGTTCCACGAGCTGCTGACCGCACACGGGCTGGGATGCCTGCGATTGGCCATCGTCGCCCGCACCGAGCATGGCCAGGAGCTGACCCGATGCTGGCGGCACGACGGCGCGCTCTCCGCGTCCGCGGTGGCCGACCGGGTGCGGTGGCAACTGGATGGCTGGCTCACCGCCGGTTCGGGCCCGACCGCCGGCATCACCCAGTTGCGTCTAGTCCCCGATCAGGTGGTCGGCCACGCCGGCCAGCAGCTTGGTCTGTGGGGCAGCACAGGCGATGCGGACGACCGGGCCGACCGTGCGCTGGTCCGGGTGCAGAGCCTGCTCGGTCCGGACGCGGTGCTCACCCCGGTCGTCGCCGGCGGCCGAGGCGCCGATGACCAGGTGCAGCTGATCCCGTGGGGGGAGCCGCGGGTTCCCGACCGGTCCGCCGACCAGCCCTGGCCCGGGCGGATCCCGCTGCCCTCCCCGGCCACCGTGCTCACCGCTGTTCTGCCGGTCGAGGTGCACGACCACGACGGTGCGCCGGTGACGGTGACCGGGCGCGGAGCGGTCACCGCCCCGCCGGCCAGGTTGCAGGTCCGCGGGGCGACCGAGGAGGTGGTCGCCTGGGCCGGGCCGTGGCCGGTCGACGAGCGCTGGTGGGATCCGGTCACCGCCCGGCGGCGGGCCCGATTTCAGCTGGTGACCGCGGACGGCACCGCCCGGCTGCTGTCGGTGGAGGCCGGCCGGTGGTGGGTGGAGGCGATCTATGACTGACGAATTCGATGGGCACAGACTGATGGAGACAGGCTGATGGGCTGGCGAAACCCGCCGATCCCCTGGTCTGAGCTCGAGCGGCGGCTGTCCGGTAAGCCCCGGCCCGGTCGTAATCCCAGTGGCGGCCCGGGCGGCAATCCCAGTGATCCGCCGGGTGACGGCAACGACAGTCCGGCCTGGACCCATCGCCGGATGCCGTACACCGCAGCGCCCGGTCTGCCCCGGCGACGCATCGCGGATCCGCCGTACGCCGAGCTGCACGCGCACTCCAACTTCAGCTTTCTGGACGGTGCCAGCCATCCTGAGGAGATGGCCGAGACGGCCGCCGAGTTGGGGCTGTCCGCGCTGGCCCTCACCGATCACGACGGGATGTACGGCGTGGTGCGGTTTTCCCAGGCGGCCAAGGAATTCGGGCTCGCGACGGTCTTCGGTGCCGAGCTGTCTCTCGGCCTGTCCGCGCCACAGAACGGGGTGGCCGATCCGGAGGGCGCCCATCTGCTGGTGCTGGCCCGTGGGCCGGAGGGATATCACCGGCTGTGCTCGGCGATCAGCGCCGCCCAGCGGATCGGCCAGAAGGGCCGACCGGTCTTCGATCTCGCCGAGCTCGGCGGCCGGGCGGGTGGGCACTGGGCCGTGCTCACCGGTTGCCGTAAGGGCATGGTGCCGGCCGCTCTCGCCGCTGGCGGGATGGACGCCGCCGGCCGGGCCCTGGACGAACTGGTCGGCGTCTTCGGCCGGGACAACGTCATCGTCGAATTGACCGACCACGGATCGCCCACCGATTCCGACACCGTCGACGCGCTGGCGGCGTTGGCCGAGAGCGCCGAGCTGGACACCGTGGCCACCAGCAACGCGCATTACGCCACGCCGTCGAGGGGTCGGTTGGCGGCGGCGTTGGCCGCGGTACGGGCCCGGCGCAGCCTCGATGAACTGGACGGCTGGCTGCCGGCCGCCGGATCGGCCTACCTGCGTTCCGGCGCGGAGATGGCCGCCCGATTCGCCCGCTATCCCGACGCGGTGACCCGGGCCGCCGAGCTCGGCGCGGCCTGTGCCTTCGACCTCAACCTGGTTGCGCCAGAGCTGCCGACGTTGACCCCGAAGGGTCTCACCGACAGCGAATACCTGCGCGAACTCACGATGAAGGGCGCGAAAGAACGTTACGGGACACCGGAAAGCAACCCCCACGCGTACGAGCAGCTGGAACATGAGCTCCGTACCATTGAGCAACTCGACTTCCCCGGCTACTTTCTCATCATCGAGGAGATAGTCGACTTCTGTAATGAGAAGAAGATTCTCTGCCAGGGCCGGGGATCGGCGGCCAACTCGGCGGTCTGTTTCGCGCTGGGTATCACCGTCGTCGACCCGGTGAAATACGAATTGCTCTTCGAGCGCTTCCTGGCCCCCGCACGGGCCGAGCCACCCGACATCGACATCGACATCTCTTCCGAGCGGCGGGAGGAGGTGATCCAGCACGTCTACAAGAAATACGGCCGGGACAACGCGGCTCAGGTCGCCAACATCATCACCTACCGGCCGCGTTCGGCGGTCCGCGACATGGCCAAGGCGCTGGGTTACTCGGCGGGACAACAGGACGCCTGGTCCAAGCAGATCGAGGGTTGGGGCGCCGAGATCAACAGCGTCGACCACGACATCCCGGCCGACGTCGTGGAGCTCGCCGGTCAGTTGCAGGGCTTTCCCCGCCATCTCGGTCTGCACTCGGGCGGAATGGTGATCTGCAGCCGGCCGGTGACCGAGGTGTGCCCGGTCGAGTGGGCCCGGATGGCTGACCGCACCGTCTTGCAATGGGACAAGGACGACTGCGCCGACACCGACCTGGTGAAATTCGACCTGTTGGGCCTGGGAATGCTGTCCGCATTACAAGGGATGCTCGAGCTGATCCCTCGCTATTACGGGAAGGAAATCGATCTGGCCAAGCTGCCGGCGGACGATCCGGAGACCTTCGCCATGCTGCGCGCCGCGGACACGGTCGGGGTGTTCCAGGTCGAGTCTCGGGCCCAGATGGCGACGCTGCCCCGGCTCAAACCGGAGAAGTTCTACGACCTGGCCTGCGAGGTGGCGCTGATCCGACCCGGCCCGATCCAGGGCGGCTCGGTGCACCCTTACATCCGTCGCCGCAACCACGTCGACGAGATCACGTATCCGCACCCGTTATTGGAGGCGTGTCTGGAACGGACGAAGGGGATCCCGCTCTTCCAGGAACAGATGATGCACATGGCCATCGATGCGGCCGGATTCTCCCCGCAGCAGGCGGATCAGCTCCGTCGAGCGATGGACTCGCGTCGCTCGGTGGAGAAGATGGAGAAACTCAGAGTCGCGCTCTACCAGGGAATGGCGGGAAACGGGATCACCGGCGCCGTCGCTGACGATATTTACGACAAACTCGCCGCGTTCGCCAATTTTGGTTTCGCCGAAAGCCACGCGATCAGTTTTGCCTATCTCGTCTATTCCAGCGCATTTCTCAAACGCTATTATCCGGCCGCCTTCTACGCCGCGCTGCTGAACGCCCAGCCGATGGGCTTTTACTCTCCGCAGTCGCTGATCGCCGACGCCCGCCGACACGGGCTGACCGTGCACGGACCGGACATCAACCTCTCGCCGGCGCTGGCCGCGCTGCAGCCGGGCGAGAACGATGCGACGACCCTGGGCCGGCCCGGCGTGGTCGAGCCGGCGATCCGGTTGGGGCTGTCCTCGGTACGCCGGCTCGGCAAGGAAGCCGCCAAGCGGGTCGAGGCCGAGCGGGACGAGCACGGTCCGTACGCCGACCCGGCCGATCTGGTCCGGCGCACCGCGCTGACGACCCCGGCGATCGAGTCACTGGCCACCGCCGGGGCGTTCGACTGTTTCGGGCTGGACCGTCGGCAGGCCCTGTGGTCGGCCGGGGTGGTCGCCACCGACCGGATCGACCGGCTGGCCGGCCTGGGCATCGGTTCCGATCCGCCCGCGCTGCCGGCCATGACACCGATGGAGCAGACGATGGCCGATCTGTGGTCGACCGGAGTCTCGCCGGACAGCTATCCCACCCAGTTCCTGCGACCCCAGCTGGACGAGTTGGGGGTGATCCCGGCGGGGCAGTTGCACCGAGTCGAGCACGGCACCCGGATCCTGATCGGCGGAGTGGTGACCCACCGGCAGCGTCCCGCGACGGCCAGCGGCATCACGTTCATGAGCCTGGAGGACGAGACCGGTCTGATCAATGTCGTCTGCTCCCCCGGTGTCTGGCAGCGCCACCGCCGGGTGGCCCGGGAGTCCGGCGCGTTGCTGATCCGCGGCCGGCTGGAGAAGGTCGACGGGGTCGTCAACGTCGTCGCGGAGCAGATCCGGAAACTGCCGTTGACCGTGCCGGCAAGCTCCCGCGACTTCCGCTGAGCGGTCTGCGTTTCGGCCCAGAGGTCGACGGCCGGCGTCCCTACGACGCGCACTGAAATCCCGACGGCCTCTTGTTGATCATGCGGAAACTGTCTGCAACACGCCGATACGAGCAATAGTTTCCGCATGATCAACAGCCGGTGAGGGGATCAGGTCGTGCCGGCGACAGCGCCGAGCGCCAGCAGTTGCGCCTCTCCGTTCCCGACCGATAGGTCACCGAGCCCGTGCTCGAGCAACACAATGTGCAGATCCTGCGGCCGGACCCCGACCGTCGACAGAGTGTCGGCGATCCGCCGGAACAGGGCCTGCTTGAGTTCGTCGCTGCGACCGCGCACCCAGGCGATCTGGATGTAGACGATGTCCGGCCGGGGCCCGGCCAGGTAATCCGGATCGAAGATCAGCTCTTCGGAGTCGTGGGTGGTGATCAGCTGGAATCGATCGCCGTCCGGGATCGACGCTAGACTGTTCGATGGAGGTCGACCACATGAGTGTACGACAGGCATCGAACACAGCCAACTCGGCCCGCGCCCGGAACCTGACCCATACCGATCCCGCCGATGTCGAGCTGCAGGTGGCCCTGGATGCGCTGGCCGACCCGGTCCGACGGACCATCCTGCGCGAGCTGGCCGGCACGCCGGACTGGAGCCGCGCCTGTGGGACCTTCGACCTGCCGGTGACCAAGGCGACCCGCAGTCACCATTTCGCCGTGCTGCGCGCCGCCGGCCTGATCGAGCAGCGCGACGAGGGTCCGAGGCGTCTCAATCGCCTACGGCGCAAGGAATTCGACGCGATCTTCCCGGGTCTTCTGAAGCTGGTGCTCGCCGAGAAGTAGCACCGCTCCGGTCGGCGTAACGGGCCGCGCTACCGGCACCAGTTCGGCGACCGGCCCAGCAACAGCAGGATCCGGTCCAGCAGGGCCGCATCGTCCGGGACGGACAGGCCGGGGCCGAAGGACGCGCCGGGCTCCAGCCGCTGCTCCCCGTCCGGCACGGACTCGGCGATCGGCAGCGCCGCCGCCAGCAGATCGCGCTCCAGGCCGTACGGAATGCCGAGCGAGCGGGCGACATCCCAGCCGTGCACCACGCAGTCGATGACATGGAAACCCACCGCCTGCGCGCCGGGGAAGGTGAAATCCGGGCTGATCTCCGGCAGCGCGAACGGCCGCGCATAAATGTCGTCGGCGGCGAAGGCGGTCACGACCCGGTCGGTCGCCGCGGCGTAGTCGGCGACCGGATCGGGTCCGAGTGGACCGGGCTGCCAGTCCGCAAGGTCCGCGGCGCCACCTTCGGCGGAGGTGGCAAAACCGTTGTTCTGCACGACCATGTGCGCCAGCAGGTCACGCAGCGCCCATTCCCCGCACGGCGTCGGCCGGTCGAGGTCGGCCGGCGTCGCCCGTGACACCGCGGCCACACTCGCCTCCGCGGCGCGTCGATGCAGCTGTCGAAGATCTGTCTCAGTCATGTCTGTCTCTCCAATCGTAGGCACCTGCTTACGATCAACGTGAGCGTACGATCTGTCAAGGCGTATTTTCTGACCATGGCAAAGACCACACCCCGCCCGGATCTGGCGGCCATGATCATGCCGCTGGGTCGGGCGCTGGCCGAGGCAGAGCTTCCGGTGTTGCGGGCCCACGACCTGACCATGTGGGGCTACGCCGTGCTGCTGCGCCTCGAAGAGGAGCCGGTACGGGCCCAGGCGGCGCTGGCCCAGTCGATCGGCGCGGACAAGACGCGGATCATCGGCGTGCTGGACGACCTGCAGGACCGTGGCCTGATCAGCCGCGAACGCGATCCGGCCGACCGCCGCGTGCATCTCGTCTCGCTGAGCGAGAAGGGCGGCCGGGTCCGGGCCGCCGCACAAGCCGCGATTCAGCGCCGGGAGGACGCCCTGTTGACCAGGATTCCGGCGGTCGATCGCAAGCCCTTCCTGCGGGCACTGCGGCTGCTGTCCGAGCTGCCGCCCGAGGACATCACCGGCTCCTAGCGGGCGGGCAGACCGATCAGGAATCAAGAAGCGCCGGTTACCGGGTCGCAACTAGCGTCATCGCCGGACCTTCCGTTCAACCACAACTACAGGAGTGACCATGACCGACTCTTCTACCCAGGGAATCAAGACCGTGCTGCACCCGGTCTCCGATGTGGCGAAGGCCAAGGCGGTGTACGCCGCGCTGCTCGGCATCGCGCCGCAGGCCGATTCGGACTACTACGTCGGCTTCGACACCGCCGGCCAGCACATCGGGTTGGTGCCGGGCGGCGGACCGCAGGGCATGACCTCCCCGGTGGCGTACTGGCACGTGCCGGACATCGAGGCGAAGCTCGCCGAGGTGACCGCCGCTGGTGCCACCGTGAAAGAGGCGGCCCACGACGTCGGCGGCGGTCGCCTGGTGGCCACCGTCACCGATCTCGACGGCAATGTGCTCGGGCTGCTTCAGGATCAGTGATCGCCGAGCCGATGCGCGATAGCCGGTAGTCGGCCCAAGGACTGTGCGAGGCTGGTCAGATCGAGCCAGGCGACGCCGACGCGGCGGCCCGTCCGACAGATGGAGACGCAATGAGCAAGGCCCGGAAGACGGAGCCGCGGTCGCCTGCGCTGCACGGCGCCGACAGTCACGATCTGATCCGTGTGCACGGTGCGCGGGTGAACAACCTCAGGGACGTCAGCGTCGAGATCCCGAAGCGCCGGCTCACGGTATTCACCGGCGTCTCGGGCTCGGGAAAGAGCTCGCTGGTGTTCGGCACGATCGCCGCGGAGTCGCAGCGGATGATCAACGAGACGTACAGCGCCTTCGTACAGGGCTTCATGCCGACGTTGGCGCGGCCCGATGTCGACGTGCTCGACGGGCTGACGACCGCGATCATCGTCGACCAGCAACGGATGGGGGCCGATCCACGCTCGACAGTCGGCACCGCCACCGACGCCAACGCGATGCTGCGCATCCTGTTCAGCCGGCTCGGAAAGCCGCACATCGGTTCGCCCCAGGCGTTCTCGTTCAATGTCGCCTCGATCAGCGGCGCGGGAGCGGTCACCCTCACCCGCGCCGGGCGGACCACCAAGGAACGTCGCAGTTTCAGCATCACCGGCGGCATGTGCCCGCGCTGTGAGGGCCGGGGGTCGGTGAACGACATCGACCTGTCCCAGTTGTACGACGACAGCAAGTCGCTCAACGAGGGTGCGCTCACGATCCCCGGTTACAGCATGGACGGCTGGTTCGGCCGCATCTTCAACGGCTGCGGTTTCTTCGATCCGGACAAGCCGATCCGCAATTTCACCAAGAAACAGCTCAATGACCTGCTCTACAAGGAACCGACCAAGATCAAGGTCGAGGGAATCAACCTGACCTATGAGGGGCTGATCCCGAAGATTCAGAAGTCGATGCTGTCCAAGGACGTCGACTCCCTGCAGCCGCACATCCGTGCCTTCGTCGAACGGGCCGTCACCTTCACCGTGTGCCCCGAGTGCGACGGCACCCGGCTGAGTGCGGTGGCCCGGTCGTCGAAGATCAACGGGATGAACATCGCCGATGCCTGCGCGATACAGATCAACGATCTCGCCGACTGGGTGCAGAAGCTGGACGAGCCGTCCGTCGGGCCGCTGCTGGACGCGCTGCGGCACACCCTCGACTCGTTCGTCGAGATCGGCCTCGGCTACCTGAGCCTGGATCGCACGTCCGGCACGTTGTCCGGCGGTGAGGCGCAGCGCACCAAGATGATCCGTCATCTCGGATCCTCGCTCACCGACGTCACCTACGTTTTCGACGAGCCGACCATCGGGCTGCACCCGCACGACATCCAACGGATGAACGGCCTGCTGCTTCAGCTGCGGGATAAGGGAAACACGGTGCTCGTCGTGGAGCACAAGCCGGAGGCGATCGCGATCGGCGACCACGTCGTCGACCTCGGCCCCGGCGCCGGCACGGCGGGCGGCACCGTCTGTTTCGAGGGCACCGTCGAGGGGTTGCGAGCCAGTGACACCATCACCGGCCGCCACTTCGACGACCGGGCCGCGCTGAAGCAGACGGTACGGACGGGCACCGGCACGCTGGAGATCCGCGGCGCCAACTCTCACAACCTGCAGAGCGTCGACGTCGACATTCCGCTCGGGCTGCTGGTCGTCATCACCGGTGTCGCCGGCTCCGGCAAGAGCTCGCTCGTGCACGGCTCGATCCCCGCCGGCGAGGGTGTCGTGTCCATCGACCAGGCCGCGATCCGCGGCTCGCGACGGAGCAACCCGGCGACGTACACCGGGCTGCTCGACCCGATCCGCAAGGCATTCGCCAAGACCAACGGCGTCAAGCCGGCGCTGTTCAGCGCCAACTCCGAGGGCGCCTGCCCGAACTGCAACGGCGCCGGCGTCATCTACACCGACCTGGCGATGATGGCCGGCGTCGCCAACATGTGCGAAGTGTGCGAGGGGAAACGCTTCCAGGCCGAGGTGCTCGAGTACACCTTCGGCGGCAGGGACATCAGCGAGGTGCTGACCATGGCGGTGGCGGAGGCCGCGGAATTCTTCGGCTCCGGCGAGGGCGAGATCGCTGCCGCGCACAAGATCCTCGAACGGCTCGCCGACGTCGGGCTCGGCTATCTCAGCCTCGGCCAGCCGCTCACCACGCTGTCCGGCGGCGAGCGCCAGCGACTCAAGCTGGCCACCCACATGTCCGACAAGGGTGGCGTGTACGTCCTCGACGAGCCGACCACCGGTCTGCATCTCGCCGATGTCGAGCAGTTGCTCGGCCTGCTCGACCGACTGGTCGACGCCGGCAAGTCGGTCATTGTCGTCGAGCATCACCAGGCGGTCATGGCGCACGCCGACTGGATTATCGACCTCGGGCCCGGCGCCGGCCACGATGGCGGCCGGGTCGTCTTCGAGGGCACGCCCGCCGATCTCGTCGCCGACCGTTCCACCCTCACCGGCGAGCATCTCGCTGCTTACATTGGGTGCTCGTAACGCCGCTGTCACCAGCCCCAATGGAGTTCTCGATCGTCGTGGTCGGTCGCGTCGATCGGTCCTGTGGGACGGTGTTGCCGGGATGGGGACCGTCGCGTTCGGTGTCGGTTGGTGCCTGTCGCGTGATGACGCCGGCGCCAAGGATCGTGAGCGCCGCGAGCGGCACCCACAGCGTCGTCGCTGAGATGGTGAGTGCGGCGGTGATGGCGGCTGGGGCGATGGCTCGGCCGAGGCCGAGGGACAGCTGCCAGCGAGCCAGGACACGTCCGCGCAGGTGCGCCGGGGCGGCGTTAATCACCAACGCGGTGCCCACGCCGGTGTAAAGGACTTCGCCGAGGTTGTAAAGGACCGAGACGACGGCGACCGCGGCGGCCCCGGTGTTCGTGTGGCCGGTGCCGGCCACCAGGAATCCGAGGTACGAGGTTGCCAGAACGCCACCGGCGAGAGCGAACACTCGGCGCCGCGGCCGCCGCGACATCCATACGACCATGGGCAGTTGGACCAGAACGACCATCACCGTGTTGGCGACGAAAATGCCCGAGGACCAGGCGGGGGCGGCGTGCAGCTGCGCCACCAGCACGATCGGCAGGGCCACCTCGAGGATGTCGAAGCAAAACGCGAATGGCAGATTGGCCGCGTTCATGATCGCCAAGCGCCGCAACACCGGCCGATCGGCCTCGATGATCGGTGCGAGACGCCCACGGTGAGACCCGGTGGCTGCGTCGGCGATCGTGACCGTGGCGAGGAGACCGGCGGAGAGGAGATAGCCGGTGGCCGTGCCAGCGGCGAGCCAGCGCATCCCCAGCCCTCCGGCGCTGACAGCGATAGTGGCCAACAGCGCCCCGGCGCCCGTGCCGCCATTGTTAAGCGAACGCAGCGCGGCCAGCACCGCGTCGCGCTCGTAGCCGACCGTCAGGCTCGCCACGACCGCGGCCTGCCCGATCGAGCCGCTCTGGTTGCCGATTCCCTGCAGGATGCAGCACAGGATGAACCCCGCCGGTCCCGGCACGAGCAACAGCGCAAGCAACCCAACCGCGCGTAGCGCGACAGTAGTGACCATGACCGCCCGCCGGGCGCCGTTGTCGACCCATCGCCCGGCAATCGGGACCGCGGCCAACCCGACCACGAAACCGCCCGAGAGCGCGAGCCCGGCCTGGCCCACACCGATGTGGCTGACCGTGACCGCGTAGAGCAGCAGGAACGGGCGGATCAGCCCGCCACCGACGGCGGCGACCAGCGCGGCAAAGGCGTACCGGCCACCTCCCAGCCCACGCAGAAGCTGGATAGTCGTGAGCCTGCTCGGCGTCGACGCAGCAGCGACGGCCGGACTGCCGCTGGTGCGGTCGGTGGTGGTCATGACGACACGTTCAGGTCACGACCACCTCCCACGCACGCCGATTGACGCCTCCCGTCAATCGAGGCGGGCTGGCTGCGCTGGTGCTGCGACGATGTGGTGATGAGTGTCAGCATCGACGTCTCCAACCTGGCCAATGACCAATTCGTCTTCGCCCCTTCGCCCATGGCCGACCTGGGCTCAGCGCTGCACCTGCTCGTCGAGCCCGCCCATCACGCTGGCCAGGCCGGCTGGATCACGGCCTCCGTTGCGCGGATCGAACCTGACCTGATGGACCGGATCGTCACCGCCGACTACCTCTGGCGAACCTCACGCTCGGACATGCTCCTGCCCGCGCACCCGCAGCCGACCCTGGCCGAGGAACTCGACGCGATCGATCGTCTCGATGACGAGACGTGGGTGCGTACGGCGCTGATGACCAGCAGCTGCGGCGTGGTCGCGCCACGCAACGACCTCGGCTCCCCCCTCGTGGACCACACCGCCCGGCACATCGCGCGTGAACGTGCAGCCGCACGCGGGTTCAGGCAGCTGGACTTCGTCGACTCGATACTGGCCGACCCGGAATCGAGTCGACGATGGTTTCGTCGCCTGCTCGAGGACTGCGCGACCGGCTTCTTCAATGCCGCGTGGCGACGAGTCAGCGACCGACTCGCGGCCGAAGCCCGGCAGAAGCGCGATCTGCTCGACCGGCACGGACTTCAACGCACCCTCGAAGCGGTCTCCTCCGCCCTCACCCTGTCGACATCCGGGCAACGCATCGTCGTGGACAAACTGCAGGACCGCACTGCGACCGCGGCCGGGATCGGGATCACCTTCACCCCCAGCGCATTTGCGCACCCTCACCTACTCGTGGTCTATGCACCCGGCTGGCAACCGGTAATCCACTACCCGCTGCTCGATACCCCCACCGAACCCGCAGTCTCGATCAGCGGCATCCAACAGCGCCTCCACGCCCTCGACCACCCCGTGCGATTGCGGCTCCTGCGAAGCATCGCCCGCGGCCCACAAACCACCGCGCAACTTGCGGACACGTGGCTACTCACGCCGCCAGAAGTCTCCCGACATCTCGCACAGCTGAGGCGCGCCGGCATCATCATCCCCACCCGACGGGGCCGTCACGTCCACTACGAGCTCGACCTAACCCGCAACGCCCGGCTCGGAACAGACCTGATCGAGGCACTACTGCGCTGAGCGCAGGCGGCGATACTGCCGAGCCGCGGTGGCTTCGTGGCCGGCGGCGAGGATGGCCGATTGCTCACTGCTGGGATTCTGCCGGCGCCTGGCGGGGCATCAGGGCGACGATCGGAAGGCTGAGGGCGGTGACGGCCAGAACGACGATGAGACTGATTGTCATCGCGTGGGCCAGGCTTGAGCCTGCGGCTTGGAAGAAGATCGACGTGACCGCGGCCGAGCCGATCGCTGACGCGAGTTGCTGGATCGAGCTCAATGACCCGCTGGCGCTGCCGGCTTCGTCAGGTTTCGCGTCGCCGAGAGCGACGACGGGGATCGTGGCGAAGCTGAGGCCAATGCCGACGCCGATGACGAAGAACGCCGGGGCGAGCGCCCCGAGGCTGACGTTAGTCCCTGAGTGAATGACGAGGGCCAGAACCCAACCGCAACCGACGAGGTCGACGGTGAGGCCGATGAAGACGAGCCGGCGACCGAGCTTGGCGACCAGGCCACCCATGGCGGCGAACCCGGCGGCGACGAGCCCCATAGTGAGCGGCATCAGACCGAGCGAGGTGTCCCTGGGGCTGACGTGCAGTCCCTCCTGCAGGAACAGCGACAGCACGAAGAGCAGGCCGGTGCCGGCGGCGACGGCGACCAGGCACACAAGCAATCCGGACGTGAAACCCCGGTTCTTCATGAGCGAGGGCTTGATGAGCGGATGGGTCGCGGTGCGCTGACGGTAGGCGAAGGCACCGAAGAACAGGACGCCGACGGTGATCGAGACGACGGGGACAGCGCTCCAGCCATTGGTCGAACCCTCGATCAGGCCGTACAGGAGGCCGAGCATCGTTACCGCGAGCAGGCCGGAGCCCCGACCGTCGACGACGGTGGACCGGTCGCCGTCCTCACGCGGCAGGATCTTCGCGGCCAGGACCAGCCCGATACCGCCGAGGACGACGTTGATGAGGAAGATCGGGCGCCAGGACAGACCGAACAGGTTGGCGCTGATGATGAATCCGGCCAGGACCGGGCCGCCGACACTGGAAAGACCGAGGACCGGGCCGAACAGCCCGAACGCCTTGCCGAGCATGTCGCGGTCGAACGCTTTCGTCATGATCGCCACGCCCTGCGGGATGAGCAGCGCCCCGAACGCTCCCTGCGCAACCCGGGCGGCGATAAGCAGGGTCGGGTCAGGTGCGAGCCCGGCGACCGCCGAGGCCAGGGTGAACCCGCTCATGCCGATCAGGAAAAGCCTGCGTTGGCCGAACCTGTCACCCAACCGTCCGCCGACCACGAGCAGGACGCCCATGGCGAGCAGGTACGCCGGTCCCAACCACTTGATCAGACCCACACCGCCGTGAAGCTCGCCGGCGATGGTCGGGGCCGCGATATTGGTGACTGTCCCATCGATCACGTCGACTGCGTCGGCAAGCAAAACCAGCCCCAGGATCGCCGACATCCGGCGAGTGGAGCGGTGCCTTACGACTGTGCGCGGCTCCGTCAAGGTAGTCATGAGGAACGTCCTTCCCTTACCGGACGCCCTCCTGGGCGGCCTCTCATCACTCCTACGAACACCTCTGATCCGATCCGACACCGCCTTCGAATACATTGCAGTTCCTACCGGGGTGACGACTCCGGCCGGAGTCGGCCGCGCTGGGCAAGTTCAGGCGAATTGACGGTGGCCGGAGCGCAACATGATGAGTTAAGTCAGCTATCCCGTTGCGCGAATTGGCATTTCGTGGCCCGCTTTGACGGCCGGTAGCTTCGGATTCATGGGTATGGAGTGGAGTTTTCAGACAGCCGAGGAGTTGGCCGCCGCGTTGCGTTCCGGTGCCGTGACCTCGGCGGAACTGACCGATGAGGCGATCGCCCGTATCGAGCGCGACGACAGGGTGATGAACGCGATCTGTGTGCCGGACTTCGACCGGGCGCGGGCCGCCACGCGCGGTGCCGACCAGGCGCGCGCCCGCGGCGAGGACCGGCCGCTGCTGGGAATTCCGGTGACGGTCAAGGAGTCCTACAACATCGCCGGGCTGCCCACGACCTGGGGCATGCCGCAGCATCGGGACTACGTGCCGGCCGAGGACGCGGTGCAGGTGTCGCGGCTCAAGACCGCGGGCGCGGTGGTGCTCGGCAAGACCAACGTTCCGTTTGGGCTGCAGGATATCCAGAGCTTCAACGAGATCTACGGCACCACCAACAATCCGTGGAGTCACGCTCGCACGTCGGGTGGATCCTCCGGCGGATCAGCGGCGGCCCTGGCGTCCGGGTTCGGCGCGCTGTCCATCGGCTCCGACATCGCCGGTTCGCTGCGCACCCCGGCGCACTTCTGCGGTGTCTACGCACACAAGCCGACGCTCGGGCTGGCGGCGACCCGCGGCATGGTCGCGCCGCCGGCGCCAGCATTGCCGGTCGACCTCGATCTGGCGGTCGTCGGTCCGATGGCGCGCACCGCCCGCGACCTCACGCTCCTGCTCGACGTCATGGTCGGACCGGACCCGCTGACGCACGGTGTGGCGTACAACGTGGCGCTGCCGCCCGCGCGCCACGAACGGCTGTCCGACTTCCGAGTCCTGGTCATCGAGGAGCATCCGATCATTCCGACCGGGTCGGCTGTGCGGGCGGGCGTCAACCGGGTGGCCGACGCGCTTGTCGACGGCGGCGCCCGCGTCGAACGGCACAGTCCACTGCTGCCCGATCTGACCGAAGCCGCGACGATCTACACGCAGTTGCACTTTTCGGGCGCCGTCGCCGGTTATCCCGTCGAGGCGTACGAACAGCTGCGGACTCATGCCGCCGGCCTGAGCGCAGACGACCAGAGTCTGGACGCGGCGCGGCTGCGCGCCGCGGTGCTCAGCCACCGCGACTGGCTCAAGGCGAACAACCGTCGCGAGCTCCACCGCCAGGGCTGGCGGCAGCTCTTCGCCGAGTTCGATGCCGTGCTCTGTCCGATCACACCAACTCCCGCGTTCCCGCACGACCACAACGCCAATGTGTTTGACCGCCGCATCGACATCGACGGCGTCGAATACCCGTACTTCGACCAGCTCGTCTGGGCCGGTCTGGCCACCATGCCCGGCCTGCCTGCCACCGCCATACCAGCGGGCCGGTCCCCCGAGGGATTGCCGGTGGGAGCGCAGGTCATCGGTCCGCTGTTCCAGGACCGCACTCCGCTGCGGCTGGCCGAACTGCTCGAGCAGGAGATCGGCGGCTTCCAGGCACCGAAGTAGGGCGTGCTGCCCCTCGATCCCTGGCCGTCGCTTCGGGAGTCCGGGGCCGTGTGGCAGGGTTGTCGCCCGTGAACCCAGCGACGGTCTCCGCGGGCACCTGGCAGCTCGGCGACCGGACGGTCAACCGCATCGGATTCGGGTCGATGCGGCTGACCGGCAGCGGTGCCTTCGACCGCGGCACGCCCAGCGACCGGGACCGGTCGATCGCCGTGCTGCGCCGGGCGGTCGAGCTCGGCGTGAACCATATCGACACCGCGGCCTTCTATTTCTCGTCGCTGCGCTCCGCCAACGAGCTGATCAACAGTGCGCTGGCCCCCTATCCGAGTGATCTGGTGATCACCACCAAGGTCGGGCCGGGTCGGGATCCATCGGGTGAGTGGTTGCCTGCGGCCAGACCCGAGCAGTTGCGCGGTCAGGTCGAGGAGAACCTGCGCCAGCTGGGCCTGGACCACCTCGAGGTGGTGAACCTGCGGTTGCAGAGTCGCGGCCCACTGACCGACCAGTTCGGCGCGCTGGCCGAACTGCGCGCGGCCGGGCTGATCCGGCACCTGGGCATCTCCAACGCCCGGCCCGAGCATCTCACCGAGGCGCAGGCGATCGCTCCCGTGGTCTGCGTGCAGAACTCGTACGGCCTCGGCTACCGTCGCCGCCAGGACGACTTCCTGCGCACCTGCGGTACGCAGGGCATCGCCTTCGTGCCGTTCTTCGCGATCGCCGGTGCCGGCCGTGAAGCAGGCGCGGTTGACGCTGACAGCGACGAGATCGTTGCCGTCGCCCGCGCGCATGGCGTGTCGGTCGCGCAGGTGCGCCTCGCCTGGACGTTGCGGCGCGGCCCGAACGTGCTGGCCATTCCCGGCACCGGCAACCCGGAGCACCTGGTCGACAACCTGGCCGCCGGAGCCCTGGAGCTGACCGACGATGAGCTGGCCCGCCTCGAGGCGGTGCACCAGCGCGGGGACTGACCTGCGCTAGATCGCCTTGCCCGGGTTGAGGATGCCGAGCGGGTCGAAGGCTTCCTTCACCAACAGATGCGCGGCGTACGTGTCGGCGTCGAATTGCTCGGCCAGCCATTCCCGTTTCATCGACCCGACCCCGTGCTCGCCGGTGATCGTGCCGCCGAGTCGTACGGCGAGCCGGCACACCTCGCGGGCGGCCACCATCGCGGTCTGCCGCGCCGCGTCGTCGCCGTGCGGGAAGATGAACGTCGGGTGCAGGTTCCCGTCCCCGGCGTGCCCGACGGTCGAGATCAGGACCCCGTATTCCTTGCCGATTGCGGCGATGCCGATGAGCAGTTCGGCGAGCCGGTCGCGCGGCACCCCGACGTCGTCATTGATCACATCGCCCCTGGCGTTGACCGCCCAGTGGTGAGCCCGACGCGCCTCCAGCAGCGCCTCGGATTCGCTCGGATCGCTGGAGACGACCACGACGTCCGCGCCGGCCTTGGTGCAGCATTCCGCCATGGCTGCCACGTCGGTGTCGGCCTGGGCCGAGTCCGACTGGCCGATCAGCAACGCGGCCGAGGAACGGTCCAGGTCCATCCGCCGGTGGTCCTCGATCAGGTTGATGCTCACGTTGTCGATCAGTTCCAGAAGACTGGGGGCCAGACCGGTCCGCATGATCGTGGAGACGGCGTCGCCGACGTCGGCCAGTTCGGGAAAGGACGCCACAAAGGTCACCGGCTCCATCGGTGGCTTCGGCCGCAGCCGCAGCGTGGCGGCGGTGATCACCCCGAGGGTGCCCTCCGACCCGACGAACAACCGGGTGAGGTCGTACCCGGCGACGTTCTTCACCGTCCGCCCGCCGGTCTGGATCACCCGCCCATCGGCCAGCACGACCTCCAGCCCGAGCACCGAGTCGCGGGTGACGCCGTACTTCACGCAGCGCAGGCCGCCCGCGTTGGTGGCCACGTTGCCGCCCAGGGTGGAGATCTCGAAGCTGGACGGGTCCGGCGGGTAGAACAGACCGTACTCCCCCGCGGCCCGGCCGAGGTCGGCGTTGATCACGCCCGGCTCGACCACCGCGACCAGTTCGTCCGCGGAGATCTCCCGGATGCGGCGCATCCCGGCCAGGGACAGCACGATGCTGCCCTCGCGCGCTGCCGCTCCGCCGGACAGACCGGTCCCCGCGCCACGCGGTACCACCGGGACCCGGTGTCGGGTCGCCCAGCGCAGGGTCGCCACGACGTCGTCCCTGGACTGTGCGTGCACCACCGCCAGCGGCAGGGCGCTGTCGGCCAACTTCGCCTCGTCCTGCCGGTATCCCTGCATGAGATCGGGGTCGGTCATCAAGGCCTCGGCCGGCAGCGCCGTCCGCAATTCGTCCAGCATATTTACAACCATCCGTTGTCTGCGGCCGCACGGGCGGCCTCGATCCGGTTGCGTGCGCCGGTTTTGCCGATAGCCGAGGAGAGGTAGTTGCGCACGGTGCTCTCCGACAGGTGCAGTCGGCCGGCGATGTCGCCGATCGTCGATCCGTCGGTCGCGCCGGCGAGCACGTCGCGCTCGCGTGCGGTGAGCGGGCTGTTTCCGGTACGCAGGGCCGAAGCAGCGAGATCCGGATCGATGACCTGTTCACCGGCCAGCACCCGCCGGATCGCTCCGGCGAGCTCGTCGACCGGGCCGTCCTTCACCAGGAACCCGCGGGCGCCGGCCTCCATGGCGCGGCGCAGGTAGCCGGGCCGGCCGAACGTCGTGACGATCAGCACCCGACAGGTCGGCACCGCCGACCGGAGCTCGGCCGCGGCGGACAGCCCGTCCAGTCCCGGCATCTCGATATCCAGCACCGCCACGTCCGGCGCCGTCCGCAGGGCCGTCTCGACCACCACATCGCCCGATCCGACCTGCCCGACCACCTCGATGTCGTCCTCCAGCCCCAGCAGGAGGGCCAGGGCGCCGCGCATCATGCCCTGATCCTCGGCCAGCAGCACCCGGATCACGTCTCGCCCCGCTCGGCCGGCACGGCCACCTCCAGCCGGAAGCCCCGCCAGCGGCGGGGGCGCACGTCGAGTCGACCGCCAACGGCGACGGTGCGCTCGGCGAGACCGGACAGGCCGTTGCCGCGCTCCAGGTCCGTCGAGCCGCCCACGCCGTCGTCGTCCACGGTGGCGATGATCTCGTCCCCCTCGCGTCGTACCTCGATGTCGCACCGCCGGGCGTGGCTGTGCCGGATCACGTTCGTCACTCCCTCGCGCACCACCCAGCCGAGCACCGAATCCGCCTCTCGCGGGTACGGGGCGCCGGAGGTACGCACCGTCGCGGTGATGCTGGCCGCCGTCAGCGAATGCCGCGCCTGGTCCAGCTCGGCGGTCAGGCCCTGTTCACGATATCCGCTCACCGCCTGCCGGATCTCGGCCAGCGCCGTCCGGCCGACGGTTTCGATGTCGGCGGCCTCGCGTGCCGCGGCGTCCGGGTCGGTGTGTGCCACCCGGCGCACCACCTCGCTCTTGACCACGATCAGCGACAGTGTGTGGCCCAACAGGTCGTGCAGGTCGCGGGCGAACCGCAGCCGCTCGGACTGCACGGCGGTCACCGCCAGCTCCTCGCGTACCTGTTGCAGCATCGCGATCACCCCGAACAGCCTCCGCAGCAGCCAGACGATGAACCCCGAGATGCCGGCGCTGCTGATGTAGCTGGACACGCCCTCGACGTGCCAACCGACCGCGGTGACCAGCACGGTGGCCGCGGCCACTCCGAGGAGGGCCGGCATGGCCGGCGGCAGGCCGACCGCCGCAGCCATGGCCAGCAGGACGAACAGGGTCAGCCAATATCCGCCGTAGCCGATGCCGGCACCCAGCGCGATGGCGGTGAGAACGCCAAGCAGACCGGCCCGCTGTTCGTCGGTGCCACGGTCGGCGACCGAGAGCCGGACCAGCATCAGATAGGCGGCCTCGAAGATCACCAGGGCGAGACCGCCCAGCACGGGCAACCGCTCGTCCGGGAGGTTGATGAGCAACGGAACCAGTGCGACGGACCAGGCGGACAACGCCCCGCTGGAGATCCGGGCCGCCCGCGGATCGTTGATCAGCGATTCCCGTTGGCGTCGCGCCCGCTCGCGGCGGCTCTCCCTGGACCACGGCGAGTTTCGTTGCACCCGGCGAGTGTGCCAGGCACCGAGCGACAGCCGGTTGACCATGACGTCCATGATCTCCGGGTCGCCGCGGGTCCGGGAGGGCCTGGCATCCTGATCCGGCCGGGACAAATGTCCCGGGCAGCATCCGTGTCGAGGAGGCCCGAGTGACCGCGATCGTGCTCGACTGTGACCCCGGCCATGACGACGCGTTCGCGATCGTGCTGGCCGCCGGAGATCCGCGGATCGAGCTGCTCGCGATCACCACGGTCGCCGGCAACCAGACGTTGCCCAAGACGACCCTCAATGCCCGACGCATCGCCACCGTGGCCGGCATCGTCGACGTTCCGATCGCCGCTGGCGCGGCCGGTCCGCTGCACGGCGAGTTGCACACCGCCCCGGCCATCCATGGCGACTCCGGCCTGGACGGTCCGCGGTTCGGCGAGCCCACCGTGCCGCTGGTGGCCGCCGACGCCGGGTCATTACTGCGCGACACGATCACCCGGGCGGCGGAGCCGGTGACCGTGGTGGCGGTCGGGCCGCTGACCAACATCGCCACCCTGCTGCTCGCTCATCCCGGCGTCGCGGACCGGATAGCCCGCATCGTCCTGATGGGCGGCTCGACCGGACGCGGCAACATCACCCCGGCCGCGGAGTTCAACATCTATGTCGACCCACTGGCCGCCGACATCGTCTTCACTGCCGGGATTCCGTTGACGATGGTCGGGCTCAACGTCACCCACCAGGCCCTGGCCGAGCAGCGAGTCCTCGAGCGGATCGCGGCCATCGGGTCGCCGCTGTCCGAGATTGCGCTGGGATTGCTGGGTTTCTACGGCGCTGCCTACCGCTCGGTGCAGGGTTTCGGTGCACCTCCGGTGCACGACCCGGTCGCGGTCGCGGCCGTCATCGCCCCGGAGGTGCTCGGCTGCACGCCGGCCCGGGTGGACATCGAGCTGGCCGGCGAACACACCAGGGGCGCGACCGTGGTGGATTTCCGTTCCACCGATCCCAACTGCGAGGTCGCCACCAGCATCGACGTGGAGCGGTTCTGGGACCTCCTGATCGCCGCGATCGGCGCCTGCTCAGGTCGGTAGAGCCTCGGCCAGCTTGGCCCACTCCGCGGTCGGCAACGATCCGTCCGCGGTGACGACCTGCAGGCACACGTGGTCCGCCCCGGCGTCCAGATGGGCCTGCACCCGCGCGCTGACCGCGGCCGGGTCAGGGCCGGCCACCAGCGCGTCGATCAACCGGTCGCTACCGCCGTGGGCGAAGTCCGCGTCGGTGAATCCGTCGCGGCGCAGGTTGTTCAGGTAGTTGGGCATCTTCAGGTACGGGGCGACGGCCGGGCGGCCCAGCTTCCGGGACTGCTCGACATCCCCGGCGAGGGCGACCTTCTGCTCGGTGGCCATCAGCGGTCCGGAACCCAGCACCTGGCGGGCGCCAGCGGTGTAGTCCGGTGTCACCAGATAGGGGTGTGCGCCCCGGCTCCGCTCGGCCGCCAGCGCCAGGACCTTGGGTCCGAGGGCGGCCAGTACCCGCTCGGACTTCGGCACGCCGGCGGCGTCCAGCTCGTCGAGATAGCTGACCAACGCGCTGTACGGGCGCCGGTAGCGTTCGCCGACGAGTGCCTCGTGGCTGGCTCCGATGCCGAGCAGGAACCGGCCGGGATGGGCGGCGGTGACCCGGGCGTGGTTGATGGCGAGCTCTTGCGCCGGAATCGTCCACATGCTCACGATGCCGGTGGCGACGGTGATCCGTTGGGTCGCGTCGAGCATCGCCTGCGCCGAACGCAGATCACCGTTCGCACCGCCGAGCCAGATCGCGCCGTAACCCAGCCGCTCGAGTTCCCGGGCGGTGCCGACCAGCTCGCTCCCGCTGGCGGCCGAGGACCGCAGCCACACTCCGATCCGTCCCACGTCGACAGTCATGCGACCTCCCTATCAGTTCGACCTCTATCGAACACAAGGGCCTGGCGGGTGCGGGCATTCCGGCCGGTCAGGGCGACGGTCGGAGGCTGATCCGGGCCAATGACACATCGGTGTCGACGACCTCGACCTCCAGCGGCTCACCGATGGCCGGAGCCATGTCGAGCAGGGACACGTGGACCAGTCCGCGCAGTCCCTCGCTTCCGATGGCGACGAACACGCCGAATGGCAGGACGGCGGTGACCGTGCCGGTGAAACGCTGGCCGGTGTGCAGCGCACCGACCCGTGCCCGCACCGCGGCGAACTCGACCGCGGCGTCGCCGGCCAGTGCATCGGTGATCAGTGGCCGGCGATCATCGTCGATATCGACGATCACACAGTCGAATTCGCGCCCGACGAACTCGTCGGGCGACTTTGTCCACTGTGGACTTCGTTGGCCGCGGCCGCGGTAGACCGCGGGAATTCCGATGTCGGCCGCGAACGATGCGTGTTCGTGGCCGGTGATGCGGGCCCGTACCGGCTGCTCGGTGCCCACGAGGGCGACTGCCTGTTCGATCGACGTGACGGACATGCTGAGTTCCTTTCGTTGAGCGGATGGGGTACGTCGATGGGCTTCGTCGGCGAGCAGGATCCGCAGCCGTGCCGCGGCCCGACTGGTGTGGCTGGCGACCGTGCCGGGCCGCACCTCGAGCACCCGGGCGACCTCGGCCTGGCTGAGGTCGCTCAGGTAGCGCAGCTCGATGACCTCGCGCTGGCGATCCGGCAGTTGCCGGAGGGCGTCCGCCACGGCGATGCGCAGCAGCAACTCCGAACCGGTGTCGAGCACCGCGACGTCCGCCTCGGCCAGCACGGACTCCCGGGACCGTCGTCGCAACACGTCGATCGCCAGATTGCGGGTGACCCGCAGTGTCCACGCGGCGCGGTGGTCGGCGTCGGGCCCGAGCTGTTCCCAGTGTTGGTACAGCCGGGTCAACGCCTCGGCTGCCACCTCGCGGGCCAGATCGCGATCGCCCAGCAGCTGCCGGGCGAGCCACGTGCTGCGCGCGAGCAGCGGATCGAACGCGTCGCGGTAGCTGTCGAAACTTACGCTGTCGAAACTCATCACCGACTACACGGCCGAAGCGGTCGTTTCGATGACAGCCGGCCGGAATTCAGCCTGGCTGGCTCGCGGCCGAGACGTCGGAGTCGCCCATGAAGGACCGCCACAGCTCGGCGTACCGTCCGTCCGCCATCAGCAATTCGTCGTGACTGCCGTCCTCGACCAGCCGGCCGTGGTCGAAGACCAACACCCGGTCGGCCCGCTCGGCCGTGCTGAGCCGGTGCGCGATCACGACGGTGGTCCGTTGGTGGGCCAGCAGGTCGGCGGCTCGGGTGACGGCCGCCTCGGTCGCCAGGTCCAGAGCCGCGGTGGCCTCGTCGAGCAGCAGGATGTCGGGGTCGACGAGCTGGGCCCGGGCCAGCGCGAGCAACTGGCGCTGGCCGGCCGAGAGGCTGCGCCCGCGTTCGCCGACCTCGTGCAGGTAACCGCCGCTGAGCTCGGCGATCATCTCGTGCGCGCCGACCGCCCGGGCCGCCGTCTCGATCTCGGCGTCGGACGCTGCCGGGCGGCCGTAGGCGATCGTGTCCCGCACCGTGCCGGAGAACAGGTACGCCTCCTGCGGCACCAGGCCGAGCCGGTGCCGGTATCCGGAGAGGTCGAATTCCCGCAGGTCGGTGCCATCGATCCGCACCGCGCCACCGGTGACGTCGTAGAACCGGGTCAGCAATTTGACCACGGTCGACTTGCCGGCACCGGTCTCACCGACCACAGCAACCGTCTGGCCCGGTGGGATGTGCAGGCTGATATCGGTTAGTGCCTCGGCGCTGGCTCCGGTATAGGCGAAATGCACGTGATCGAACGTGATATCTCCCTGCAGCCGCCCGACCGGCTTCGGGTCCGCCGGCGCCGGCGTCGTGGTCGGCATGCGCAGCAGCGAGCTGATCCGGCGGAGCCCGACCTGGGCCTGCTGATAACCGTCGAAAACCTGGGACAGCTGCTGCACCGGCGAGAAGAACATGTTGACATAAAGCAGGAATGCGATGATCGCGCCGGCCGTGAGCGTGCCGTTCTGCACCCGCGAAGCGCCGGCCCACAACACCAATGCGGTCGCCACTTCACTGATGAATTCCACGAACGGGAAATACATTGCGATATAGCGCTGCGCGCGAAGGCGGGAAACCCGGTAGTTGTTGCTCAGCCGACGGAAACGATCGGAATTCCGTCCTTCCCGGCTGAATGCCTGGGTCACCCTGATCCCGCTGACATTCTCCTGGAAATCCGCATTGACGGCGCTGACCTTCTCCCGCGCATCGGTGTGTGCGGCGAACGAACGCGAACGGAACAGCACGGTCGCCACGATCAGCACCGGCAGAATGGTCATCACGACCCAGGCCAGCCCGGGATTGATGACGAAGAGCGCGATGAGAACGCCGAAGAACGACAGCACGCTCACGACCGCGGTCGCCAGGCCGGTCTGCACGAA
This sequence comes from Mycobacteriales bacterium, assembly GCA_036267955.1. Lineage (GTDB taxonomy): Bacteria > Actinomycetota > Actinomycetes > Mycobacteriales > QHCD01 > DATAVB01. The sequence continues at coordinate 55,916 of DATAVB010000059.1, forward strand.
CGTCGACAGGGCGTCGACGTCGGTGGTCATCCGGGTCATGATCCGGCCGCCGAGCTCACGCTCGTAGAAGTCCATGCCGAGGCGCTGCAATTGAGCGAAGAGCTTTGACCGCAGGACAAAGAGCATCCGTTCGCCGGTCCGGCCGGTGACCCGGCCCTGCGCGATGCTCACCACCCAGTCGGCGAGCACGACCGCCAGCGCGACGACCGATGTGACAGCCAGGATCGAGCCGTCGTGTCGGGTGACACCGTCGTCCACACCGCCGCGGATCAGCGCCGGCACGATCAATTGGGCGATCGCGTCCAGCGCGACCAGCACCAGCCCGACCAGCAGCCCGCGCCGGAACGGCCGCAGCATGCTGCGCAGCCCGAAGTCCGGATCGGGTGCCCGGGCCTCGGCGATGTCGACGACCGGGTCGTCCTCGGCGGCCGGCAACGCCGCCACCTGCTCCAGCAACTCGGGAGTGGCCGGCAGCGAGCCGAACATGCCGCTCATTCCGCCACCTCGACCGGCGGCGCCGCGGCTCGTCGCCGTCGCGGTGCCCATCCCCCAGAGCTCCGGCGTGACGCCCGACGGCGACTGCTCCGCCGCGGCCGTACGGTCCAAACCTTCGATGTCGTCGTCCGGGCCGGCCAGCAGCAGCCGGTAGCGGGCGCACCGCGCCAGCAGCTCGTCGTGCGTGCCGATGTCGACAAGCCGGCCCCGGTGCAGCACCGCGATCCGGTCGGCCAACTGCAGGGTGCTGCGCCGATGCGCGATCAGCAGCGTCGTACGGCCCTGCATCACCCGGTGCAGGGTCGCGTGGATCTCGGCCTCGATCTGCGCGTCGATGGCCGAGGTCGCGTCGTCGAGCAGCAGCACCTGCGGGTCGGTCAGCAGGGCGCGGGCCAGGGCCACCCGCTGCCGCTGACCGCCGGAGAGGGTCAGGCCCTGCTCGCCGACCACGGTGTCGTACCCGTCCGGCAGTGCGCTGATGAAATCGTCGGCCTCAGCCGCCCGCGCCGCGGCCAGCACGTCGTCGTCGGAAGCGTCGGGATTGCCGAAGGCGATATTGGACCGAACACTCTCGGAGAACAGGAAACTGTCCTCGAAGACGACTCCGATTCGCGCCCGCAGCGAGGTCATCGTGACGTCCCGGACGTCGTGCCCGCCGATCCGGACCGCGCCGGACTGCACGTCGTAGAATCGCGGCAGCAGCAGCGAGATGGTTGATTTCCCCGAGCCCGATCCGCCTACCAGCGCGAGCGTCTCGCCCGGCTCGATCCGCAGCGAGACGTGGTCCAGCACCGGCTCGGCCGGGTGGTAGCCGAAGCTCACATCGTCCAGTTCGATCCCGGCGACGTCCTCCGGCAGCACCCCGGCACCGGGTCGGTCGGTGATGGTCGGGTGGGAGTCGATGATCTCGAAGACGCGGACGATGCCGGCCTTCGCCTGCTGACCGATGGTGAGCAGCCCGGCCAGCATCCGGACCGGCGAGACCAGCGAACCGAGGTACGTGGAGAAGGCCAGGAACGTGCCGAGGGTGATGGAGCCGCGCAGCGCCAGCCAACCGCCCAGAGCCAGCACGCCGACCTGTCCGAGCGCCGGCATCGCTTGCAGGGCTGGGTTGTAGACACTGTTCATCCGCACGGTGCGGAGCCGGGAGGCGAACAGTCCCCGGGCGGAATCCTCCAGCCGGACCTGCTCGTAGTTCTCCTGGCCGAATCCCTTCACCACCCGTACGCCGGTCACCGCGGACTCGACCACGCCGGCAACCTCGGCCACCCGCTGCTGGGCGTCCCAGTTGGCCGGGAAGAGCTTGCGCCGGCTGTGGTACGCCACCAACCACAGGGCTGGGCCGATCGCCAGCGCAATGAGCGTCAGCAGTGGCGACAGGGTCAGCATGATGACCAGCGACAGCAGGAACAGCAGCAGGTTGCCGGTCAGCATCGGCAGCCAGCTGAGCAGACCCTGGACGAGCTGCAGGTCGGAAATAGAACGGCTGACGACCTGGCCGGTCTGCAGGTCGTCCTGCTTGGCGCCGTCCAGCCGCTGCAGCGCGCCGTACACCTCGGTCCGCATGTCGTACTGCACGTCGACCGCCATCCGACCGCCCTCGTACCGGCGGATGAAGCCGAAAAGCAGCCGGGCCGCGCCGATCACCAGCAGCGCGATCACCCAGGGCAGCAACGGCTGGCGGTCGTGCAGGATCACGTTGTCCACGACGTCGCGCACGATGAGCGGGGTGACGGCGTTGAGCCCCATGCCGATGACGGCCGCAGAGAAGGCCAGGATCACGGTCCGGCGGCGGCGCATCGCGTAACCGACGAGTCGGCGCAGCCAGCCAGCCTCGGGATCGGTCGAGCGGTCGGGCCGGGTGGCGGCTGTGCTCACGCCACCTCCGCCGCGCTGAAATGGCTGAAATGAATTGCACCATGTCCTGGTACTCGTAGAGCGCACGCGATGAAATGCATATCGAGTTCAGACATGATTAGCGAGTCTAACCTCCGCGGCGACCGCGGAAGTCGACGTGAACGCGGCCGGAATCTCGACCATCCGTCGGGCCGTACGGGACGATTGTCCGGTTCCGGCCAGCGGCGCAGCAGCCGGACATCGCAGTTCAACGTTTGCGCAACTCGGCCGCTCCGGCCGCGCCCGTTCGGCCTATTCGCGGATTCTTTTCGGCCCCGCGTCATAAATATTGGCGATCAGCGTCACATTCTCGTCCGACACACCGATGCACAGAAAGTGGAAACCGCGAGCACCTTGTCCGCATCTCATGGACACTGTGATTGTGACCACACGGATCACACCGATACGACGGAGTAAAGAGCCATGTGCCCGCATCGCCCCGCATGCCCAGCAGCTGAAGCAGCTGACCGGGACGCGGCCCACGTCATTTCCAGCCACCCCGAGCAGGGGTGGAGCTTGCTCTGCAATGGCGTCGTCCTGTTCGAGGACACCGGTGAGCTGCTGCCGGACGGCAGCGTGATCAGCCCGCGCCGCACGTTCCGGCGCGCCACCACGTTCCGGCCGCACGCGGCCGCCTAGACCACTGAGTGCAGCCGACTACTCGTCGTATGCCGTGACCGGCGGGCAGCTGCAGACCAGATTCCGGTCTCCGTACGCGCCGTCGATCCGGCCCACCGGGGCCCAGTACTTCCCCCGCCGCAGCGCGGCCATCGGATAGGCCGCCTCGGTCCGGGAATAGCCGTGTGACCACTCCCCGACGACCGACACCGCGGTGTGCGGCGCGTTCGCCAGCGGGTTGTCGGTCCGGTCGTACTCCCCGGTCGCCACCTTCTCGGCCTCACCCCGAATGGCGATCATCGCGTCGACGAAGCGGTCGAGCTCAGTCAGGTCCTCGGACTCGGTCGGCTCGATCATCAGCGTCCCGGCAACCGGAAACGACATCGTCGGCGCGTGGAATCCGTAGTCGATCAGCCGCTTGGCGACGTCGTCCACACTCACGCCGGTACGGGCCGTGATCGGCCGCAGGTCCACGATGCACTCGTGCGCCACCAGCCCGCCGCGGCCGGTGTAGAGGACCGGATAGTGGGTGGCCAGTCGCCGGGCCACGTAATTCGCCGACAGGACGGCCACCTCGGTCGCCCGCCGCAACCCGTCCGGCCCCATCAGCCGCACGTACGCCCAGGAGATGGGCAGGATCCCAGCCGAACCCCACGGCGCCGCCGACACCGGGCCCGGGCCCGTCTCCGGCCCGGCCGCGGGGACGAGCGGGTGGTTCGGCAGATAGGGCGCGAGGTGCTCGCGCACCCCGACCGGGCCCACGCCGGGACCGCCGCCGCCATGCGGGATGCAGAAGGTCTTGTGCAGGTTGAGGTGCGAGACGTCGGCGCCGAACGCACCCGGTTGAGCCAGCCCGACCAGGGCATTGAGGTTGGCGCCGTCGACGTACACCTGGCCGCCGGCCTCGTGCACCAGCGCACAGATCTCCCCCACCGACTCCTCGAAGACGCCGTGCGTCGAGGGGTAGGTCAGCATGATGGCGGCGAGGTCGTCGCGGTGCTCGGCGATCTTCGCCTTGAGGTCCTCGACGTCGACATTGCCCTGTTCGTCGCAGGCGACCACGACGACACGCATCCCGGCCATCACCGCGCTGGCGGCGTTGGTGCCGTGCGCGGAGGACGGGATCAGGCAGACGTCGCGGTCCGGCTCGCCGTTCGCGGCGTGATAGCTGGAAATGGCGAGGAGCCCGGCGAATTCGCCCTGGCTGCCGGCATTCGGCTGGACCGACACCGCCGAGTAGCCGGTGATTTCGACCAGCCAGCGCTCCAGATCGTCGATGAGCGCGCGGTAGCCGGCGGTCTGCTCGGCCGGCGCGAACGGGTGGATGCTGGCGAATTCCGGCCAGCTCACCGGCTCCATTTCGGTGGTGGCGTTGAGCTTCATCGTGCACGACCCGAGCGGGATCATGCCGCGGTCCAGAGCGTAGTCGCGATCGGACAGCCGGCGCAGGTAGCGCAGCATCGCCGTCTCCGACCGGTGCTCGTGGAACACCTGGTGGGACAGGAATGGCGCGCTGCGGCGCAGTTGCTCGGGCAGCGCGTCGAGGGTGTCGGCGTCCAGCACCTCGATGTCGAGGGTGTCGGCGTCCACGCCGAAGGCCGCCCAGACATCGGCGAGGTGCTGACGCGTCGTCGCCTCGTCGCAGGCGACGCTGACGTGATCTCCGTCCACCTGCCACAGGTTGACCCGGCGGAGTGCGGCGGCGGCCACCACCTCGGCGGCCTGCCCCGGCACCCGCACCGTCACGGTGTCGAAGAACCGCTGGTGCACCACTTCCAGGCCACCGGCCCGCAGTCCGGCGGCGAGGACCGCCGCGTACCGGTGCACCCGGCGGGCGATCCGGCTCAGTCCGTCCGGCCCGTGGTAGACCGCGTACATGCTGGCCATCACGGCGAGCAGGACCTGCGCGGTGCAGATGTTGCTGGTCGCCTTCTCCCGGCGGATGTGCTGCTCCCGCGTCTGCAGCGCGAGCCGGTATGCGGGGGCGCCGGCGGAGTCCCTGGAGACGCCGACCAACCGGCCCGGCATGGTGCGCTGCAGGCCGCTGCGCACGGCCAGATAGCCGGCGTGCGGGCCACCGAAACCCATCGGCACGCCGAAGCGCTGCGCCGAGCCGACGGCGACGTCGGCACCGATGTCGCCCGGGGCGCGCAGCAGGGTCAGGGCGAGCAGGTCGGCGGCGACCACCACCTGGGCGCCGCGCTCGTGCGCGGCGGCGATGAGTTCGGCGTGGTCGCGGACCGCGCCGGATGCGCCGGGATATTGCAGCAGCACGCCGAAAAAGTCACCCTCCGGCAGGCCATCGGACAGGTCGGCCACCACCAACTTGATGCCGAGCGGCCGGGCCCGGGTCTGCATGACGGCGATGCTCTGCGGCAGCGCGTCGGCGTCGACGAGGAACGAGTCGGCGGTCGACTTCACCGAGCGGCGGGTCAGCGTCATCGCCTCGGCCGCCGCGGTCGCCTCGTCGAGCAGCGACGCGCCGGCGACCGGCAGGCCGGTCAACTCCTCGATCACGGTCTGGAAGTTGAGCAGTGCCTCGAGCCGGCCCTGGCTGATTTCCGGCTGGTACGGGGTATAGGCGGTGTACCAGGCCGGGTTTTCCAGCACGCCGCGGCGGATGACGGCCGGGGTGATGGTGTCGTAGTAGCCGAGCCCGATCATCGAGGTGTGTACGACGTTGCGGTCGGCCAGGTCGCGCAACTCCGCGATCACCTCGGGCTCGCTGGCGGCCGCCGGCAGGCCCAGCGGCTGGTCGGAGCGGATGGACGCAGGGACGGCTGCCTCGACCAGCTCGTCGAGCGAGCCGTACCCGACGACGGCGAGCATCTTCGCCTGCTGATCCTCGGACGGGCCGATGTGCCGGGGGGCGAACGAGGTGGTGTCGTGCTCGAGGTCGACAAGCCGATCGGTCATCTGCAGGTCTCCTGGTATGGCGGAATCGGATGAGTCGGGACGGCACGCGGCCGCCGCCGGTCTCCCCCTCTGTCATCGTGGACCTGAGAGCTTCACCCGTCCTGCGGACGGGCTTGCACCGTCGGTGGAGATCGGCGCACACAGCCGCCGGTCTCGCTTTCCAGAGGCGTCTCGTCCCCGCGGTCCGTTGGCCTGAGAGGTTCCGGGGAGGGTTGCTCCTTCGGCGCTCCGCGCTGGCGGCACGGAGCTCTCCCGCGAGGCGTCATCGACGCACGATCACGGTACCAGCGCAGACAGGTCCACTCGGGACACGACCCTCGAGGCCCGCGCGGTTATGACGGGTATCTCAGCCGGTCTGGCGAGCCCGGCGACGCTCCGACAACTCATCGGCACCGGGTGCGACGACCTCGGCGCCGTCGGCCCGCTCGGCCGGCAGCTCCGACAACGAGAAAGTCAGCTCGCGCAGCGCGCCACTGACCGCGATGCCGAAGACGCCCTGCCCGCCGCGCAGCAGGTCGACAACCTCTTCGGCGGACGTGCACTCGTAGACGGTGGTGCCGTCGGACAGCAGGGTGAGCTCGGCGAGATCGTCAATCCCACGGGAGCGCAGGTGCTCGACCGCGGTGCGGATGTTCTGCAGCGAGACGCCGGTGTCCAGCAGTCGCTTGACAACCTTGAGCACGAGGATGTCGGTGAACGAGTAGAGCCGTTGGGTGCCGGAACCGGAGGCGGTGCGGATCGACGGCTTCACCAGACCGGTGCGGGCCCAGTAGTCCAGCTGCCGGTAGGTGATCCCGGTGACGGAGCAGGCGATCGGACCGCGGTAACCGAGCGTCGCATCGGTGACGGCATCGAAGCCGTCGTCGAAGAGCGCCTCCTGCCGGGGTCGTGCGGACACGGCCGCGAGCCGACTGCCGTCAGGCGCGGTGCGCGTGCCGTCTTCGTACCGCTCCACGGTCGCCTCCCGAGCCACTGATGTCGTCTGACCGACGGATGTAAGTACACCGTCAGGATTTGGACGGTAGGCCGCCGGAGGTGCCCGGGTCAACGTGGCAAATCCGCGTGTCGAAACCTTCAACCTGAACTTTAGGTCCAGGCTCTACGCTCAAGACCGGTCCAGATCCCCGCCATCGACCGTCAGGAGCCGGCGAAATCGTCCGGTGAAATCGTGTCGAGGAATTCGCGGAATTTCTCCACCTCGTCCTCCTGCTCGTCCGGAATGATCACCCCGGCCTCGTCCAGCACCGCTTCGTCGCCGTAGATCGTCGCGCCGGCCCGCAGCGCCAGCGCGATCGCGTCGGACGGGCGGGCGCTGACCCGGACTCCGTTCTCGAAGACCAGGTCCGCGTAGTAAAGACGGTTGCGCATCTCGGTGATCTGCACCGACTCGAGTTTGGCGCCCAACGCGGTCACGACGTCGCGCAACAGGTCATGGGTGAGTGGACGGTCGAATTGCATGCCCTGTTGGACGTAGGCGATCGCGGTGGCCTCGGGCTGCCCGATCCAGATGGGCAGGTAGCGGTCGCCGTCAACTTCCTTCAACAGGACGATGGGATTGTTCAGCGGCAGCTCGACGCGCACGCCGACAACCCGCATCTCGTTCATGATTTGCTGCCTCCCCTGACTGCCGCGCCGGGACACCTCACGTCGAAACTACACGCCCCAGGCACCCGGCACGATCTGACTCAACCACCGAGTACGGACCGCAACCCGGCCTTGATCAGGGCGGCGTGCAAGCGAACCGACAGAGCCGCGAGCTCCTGCGCGGTCTCCTCCGCCCGCCCCCGAGCCTCGGGATTGCGCTGCCGGACCAGCGGGAGCACCACCTGCTCGAACAGGCCCACCTCGCGGTCGGCGGCGGTGCGGTAGGCCCGCAGGTGCCGTGGCTCGATTCCGTACCGAGCCAGCGCGCCCACCGTCTGGGCGATCGTCAGCGCGGTCTGGTCGTAATGACCCCCGCGCGAACTCAACAGGCCGGACTGCTCCAGCTGACCGAGCGTCTCCTCGGTGATGTCCGCCGCAGCCAGCAACTCCGGGCGGGACAGCCGCACCGGGGACGGGTCCGGGGCGAGCACCTGGGACGCATCGGGAGCGGCGACCAGGGTGCGCGGCAGCCTCGGCGCGCCGTCCGGCGTATCCGGCGGGTCCAGGCCGCGGTCGATCGCATCGAGATGGTCCTTGATGACGCGCAACGGCAGATAGCGGTCACGCTGCGCGGCAAGAACATAGGTCAGGCGGCTGACGTCTTCGCGGGAGAACTTGCGGTACCCGGACGGCGTCCGCTCTGGAGTGATCAGCCCCTCAGACTCCAGGAACCGGATCTTGGAGATCCTGACGTCGGGAAAGTCCGCACGCAGCACTCCGAGCACCTCACCGATGCTCATGAACGCGCGGGCCGGGCCGGACATGCTCATTGCTGGCTCCGCGGCCCCTCGGCTGCGGACCGGTCTGCCGTCTGGTCGCCCGATCGTCCCGCTCCGGAGCGGGATCCGGTGAGGAACACCAACCGGAATTTCCCGATCTGTACCTCGTCCCCGCCGGCGAGGGTGGAACTCTCGATCCGTTCGCGGTTGAGGTAGGTGCCGTTCAGGCTTCCGACGTCGTTGACCGAGAACTCGACGCCGGAGCGGCGGAACTCCGCATGCCGACGGGAAACCGTGACATCGTCGAGGAAGATGTCGCTGTCGGGGTGGCGGCCGGCTGTGGTCACGTCCTGGTCCAGCAGGAATCGACTGCCGGCGTTCGGCCCGCGCTTGACGACCAGTAGCCCGGAGCCGGGAGGCAGCGCCTCCATCGATCCGAACTGCCCCTCCACGGCATCCTGTGCATCCGCGTTGTCCGACGCGTCGATGGCCTCACCGGCATCGTCGAACGCCGTGCTGCTGATAACCGAGGTCGAGTCCGCGGGTTCGCTGCCGGCGGCAGGACCGACCGTGCTGGCGTCACCGGGGCGGACAAGCTGAGCGCCGCATTGCGAGCAGAACCGGCTCTCGTCGGAATTCTGCTGGCCGCACCGGGTGCAGAACACGGTCAGGGTCCCCTCCATTCGGTCGGGCCACCCCGTCGGATGTACCCCGTTCTGATGGTCTTGCACATGTGCCGACGCACCTGCGGCACGGGATCTGAGATCAGTCCCGCGCAACCGCGCGCCACGTGTTCCGGGAGCCTAGCCAGCCGTCCGGGACAGGGTCAACCAAAGGTTGAGCTTAACCCGGGCCGGCCACTTGGCGCCGCAGCTGTCCGCAGATATCAGTGCGGGTCGAGCATTCCCTGGTACGCCGCCGCGTCAAGCATGGTGTCCAGCGCCGACGGGTCACCCACGCTGATCTCGAACATCCAACCCTCGCCGTACGGATCGGAGTTGATCAGCTCCGGAGTCGCGTCCAGTGTCTCGTTGCGCGCGGACACGGTGCCGGCGACCGGGGCATAGATGTCCGAGACGCTCTTGGTCGACTCGACCTCCCCGATCGCCTGTCCGGCCTCGACCGCGGCGCCGATCTCGGGCAGTGACACGAAGACCACGTCGCCGAGGGCGTTCTGCGCATAGTCGGTGATGCCGATGCGCACCGTGGCGCCATCGGCCGACGGCTTGGCCCATTCGTGTTCGGCGGTGTATTTCACATCATCTGGTGTGCTCACGATGGTGCAGCGTAGTGAGGTCGGTCCGACGGGCTACGCGCGGCCCGCGTGCTGGGTCCTGCCGCTGTGCAGGATCCCGATCACCTGCCATACGTAGAGGGCCGCGGACCATACATATAGTGCGGTCCCCCAGATGGTGAATGCCCACGCGATCGGACGTACCACGTCGCCCGCGGTGCCGCCGAGAACACCGGCGAGCAGGAGCAACGGAAAGGCATACATCAGATTAAAAGTGGCTGCCTTACCCAAGTAATGAACTTGAAACAGCGGATAGCCGCGGCGTCGGAGCAGTAACTGGCAGACACCGAGCACCAACTCGCGACCGAGCAGGATCGCCATCACCCACCAGGGAATGATGTCCCGGATAACGAAGGAGACCAGGGTCGCCACGATGTAGAGCCGGTCCGCGGCCGGATCGAGCAGCACGCCCAGCTTGCTCGTCTGCCCGAGCCACCGGGCGATCTTGCCGTCGAGATAATCGGAGAAGCCGCTCGCGGCCAGCAACACCAAGGCGGCCACGTCGTCGTGCGGACCGAGAATCAACCAGAGATAGACCGGCACCCCCAGCAGCCGGGCGAAACTCAGAATGTTGGGAACGGTCCAGACTCGGTCGGTGGAGTCGGGCCTGTTATCTGCTATCTGGTTGTCCGCTCTGGGGCCGTGTCTCGTGCTGCCGGCGTCGCTCACTGGACTCTCCGCGCTCCATCCTCGGTGCTCGTACTGAACTCTCGCTGACGCGGTCGGGCACCGCCGGCTCCGAGCATTTCCCAGCTTACGACGGGACCGCCGGTTGCCCGCGCAGCCCACGTCGGGCAATTGTGGTCGATATACCACAGTCCGCCGGCATGCCTGAACCGTTGTCGCCGCCTTCCTTGCTAATCTGCGCCCACAATGGAGGGAGCAGAGTGACGAAAAGCTATCTGCTCGCGGGCACTGTGGCATCGATCCTCGCGTTCGCATTCTTCTCCCCCGCTCAACCGGGCAATGAGAAGAGCAGTGCGGACCGCCAGCAGAGCCACTCACGGGAAACGGCGCCGACTGCGAAGAAGATCACACCGGACCTGTTCTTCAAGCCCAAGAAACTAGAGCCCGGTCAGAAGCCGCCGCAGTTCATCGTCCTCTCGTTCGACGGCGTCGGCTGGCACGAGAAATGGCAGTACTGGGCGAGCATCGGCAAGCAGGTGCCATTGCGGTTCACCGGATTCCTGACCGGGCTCTATCTGCTCGATGAACAGCACAGGACCGCTTATGACGCGCCCCGCCACGGGCCAGGAAAGAGCTCACTGGGAGCGTGGAACACCGCACCGGAGGTCGTGCAGGAGATCCGCGACCTGAACTCGGCCTGGCAGCACGGTGATGAGATCGGCACCCATTACAACGGTCACTTCTGCTCGGACAACCCGCCTGGTGGCAACAGTTGGACCACCGCCGACTGGAACTCCGAACTGGATCAGTTCTTCACGTTCTTCCGGAATTACCGCCGGATCGACGGCCTGCCCGAGGCTCCGGCGTTGCAGGTGCCCGCCAGCACGATCCGGGCAGAGCGGACCCCGTGCCTGGAAGGCGACCCGGCGCAATTCTTTCCCGCCCTCAGGGCCCACGGAATCGACGTCGACTCCAGCGTGACCAGGCGCGGATTGTCCTGGCCGCTGGAACAGAACGGGATCTGGCAGATGGGCATGTCGACGTTCCCACTGCATGGCACCCAACACTTCGTGACGACCATGGATTACAACCTGTGGTACACGCAGGAGAACGTCAGCACCACCGTTCCGGCGGATCGGTCGAAGCAGGACGGCGAACAGGTCCTGAACACATATCTGGACATGTATCACGCCGCATACCAGGGCAACCGGGCGCCGCTCTTCCTGGGTAACCACTTCGAGAGCTGGAACAACAACGCGTACACGACCGCGCTGGGCAACTTCGCGTTGAAAGTGTGCGGACAACCCGATACCTACTGTGTCCCGTTCCGCGACGTGGTCCGGTGGATCGACGCCCAGGACCCGGCCACCATTGCGCGACTCCAGTCTCTGGCGCCCGAGTTGGGGCCACCCGGCAGCGGTCAGTGATCCATTTCCGTTCGCTGCCTTTCCCGCCGACGCCTTAGTGCGTCGATACCCGGAACCAGGTCCGACCGCAACCTGATCCCCAACGCCGGCCCATGGATTCCTTGGCCAGGTAAAGCACCCTCTGATGACATCACGCCCGGCCGGCTGTGGGCGGCTATCGCAACCACCCGGGACAGGGCGTTGTCGTGTGATCGGGGCCGCTTGCTCGGGCGAGACTGCAACCCCACAAAGCCAAAAAGTCGATGTCGACCTGTGCCATAGAGGCACAGGCCGACATCGACAGGTACATCGGTGAAGCGGCCGGCTACAGCCCGGTCAACAACCCGGAGCGGCAGCCAGCTTTGTGACCGCTGTCAGGAACGCGCGGCGCGGTAGGCCTCGAGAATCGGGGCCGGCAGGCGACCGCGGTCGCTCACCGTGTGGCCGTGCTCCCGAGCCCACGCGCGAACGTCGGCCGAAGAGGCGGACGAGGAAGCGGCGGCGCGACGGCGACGGGGCCGGGCCGCCGCAGCGGTCGTCCGGGCCGGGCGGCCGGCGCGACGGGGCCGACGGGTGCTGGTTGCCCGCTCGGCAACCGCGCCACCCTCGGACTCCACCACTCCGATATTCACGCCATAGGCAGCGCCCACAACGCGCAGTACGTCATCTAGCGATTCGCTCGTTTCAACTGTGAGTTTCATGTCTCTGTTTCCCGCCTGTCGTCCTGGGGTGCTCGTGACAAAGAGCCCGAGCACTCGGTCAGAGAGAATCGCTTCTGGAAAGCGACGCTCTCACCATACACTGCCGACATGGTTCAAATTCCCCGACATGCCGACATCTAACCGTACCATCATAAACACCTTGATTGACCACGCGCTAATCGAGTGGCTCTTCTTTCGACAGGACGTGCACATAAATGCGGAGCCGTCGGAGTTTACGAGATCCACTCACGATGCGGCGGGCCACTCGGACTGACTGACCTCTATTCCAGCCGGCTGCCGCCTATCGGAGTTTCCGCAGTTGGTTTCGGCAGGCGATGTGACGGCAAATGTCGTGCGGGTCACTCTCCCCACCCGGCCCGACCGCATTCCCGGGCATCTTTGCGGCCTTTGGCACTTCCGGCAATGCACCCTCTGGCGGCGGAAGGCGTTTCGGCTGCGTGACGCCCGGACCGATGCGTGAAGCGCCAGCATCGAATGGCCGCATTTGTCGAGGGCCGATCGCGACACGTGACTCACCCGCGGGCCGGTTCGGCGGGAAACCGAGGTCCGGCCGGCCGCCTGAAACACATGCCGCCATGGCACACCGGCGGGTCGCCGAGTGAGTCGGGGCACGATGTTCCGTACCCTCTCCGGCATGCAGCTCGCGGCCGGCCGGGACGAGCAGTATCGCCGCGCCCTTGCCTTTCCGACTCGACGCCCGCCCCCGCTCGTCAGGCTCATGATCCGGCTGGGTATCTCGCTGGGGATCCTGCTGATCGCCGCTCTGCTGGTTTTCGTCGACCGGGCCGGATACCGCGACTCGGCCGGGAGCCAGCTGTCCTTTCTAGACAGTCTCTACTATGCGACGGTCAGCCTCACCACCATCGGATACGGTGACGTCGTTCCGGTGACGTCGGGTGCACGGCTCATCACCTTTGTGTTGATCACTCCGCTCCGATTGGCATTCCTGGCCATCCTGCTGACGACCACTGTGTTCGCCCTCACCGAGCAATTCCGGCGGGAGCAACGCGAGCACACCTGGAGGAAACGGATGCACGACCACACGATCATCTGCGGTTACGGGATTCAGGGACGGGCCGCCGCGCGCAGTCTGGCGCTGGCCGAGCCGGGGGTCAATATCGTCGTTCTGGACTCAGACTCCGAGGCGGTGGAGCGGGCCGTCTCCGACGGCTACATCACCTCCCGCGGCGATGCCAGGGAAGAACGCACGCTGCAGATCGTCAATATCGCGACGGCCCGCCGATTGGTGATCTCGGTCGGCCGGGACGACACAGCCGCGCTCATCACGCTCACGGTGCGCCGGCTCAATCCGGGCGCCCTAGTGGTTGCGTCGGTGGTCGAACAGGAGAATGCGCCGTTGCTGCGACAGTCCGGCGCCAATGTAGTCGTCTCCTCGCACGATTCGGCCGGCGCCCTGCTCGGAATGTCGTCCACCTCGCCAATGGCGGGGGCCATTGCCGAAGATCTCCTCGATTTCTCCGAGGGTCTGGATCTGACCGAGCGCACGGTCGAGAATTCCGAGGTCGGTCGACGGCCGTGTGATCTCACCGATCTCGTCCTGGGTGTGGTGCGTGAGGGGCAGTTGATTCGATTCGACGACATCGCCACCGGTGTTCTCTCCGCCGGCGACCGCGTGGTCTGTATCTCGGCGCAGCGTCGTGGCGGTGTGGCTGGCAGCGCGACCTCCGGGGCGAACGATCAGGGCCGATAGAACGAACGACATCGTCGGCCCCGGGTCTGACATAGGGTCGTATGGCACCCGACATACGGCACTAAGGAGCTCGATGACCGGCAGCGCCCCGTTCGACAACCTTTCCGAATTCGTGGCAATCCCACGCCTGGACGGACTGCGGCTCTCCCCGGACGGATCCCGTCTCGTCACCACCGTGCAGCGGCTGGACCCGGCCGGCGCGTCGTATATCCGCGCGCTGTGGGAGATCGATCCCAGTGGAGATCGGCCCGCGCGCCAACTCACCCGTTCGGCGGCCGGAGACTCGTCGCCGGTGTTCCGCGCTGACGGCTCCCTGCTCTTCGTCTCCAAACGTCCCTCGCCCGACTCCGCTCCGGATTCCGATCCGAAGACACCGGGGTTGTGGTCACTGCCGACCGGAGGTGAGGCCGAATTCGTGGCCTCCAGCCCCGGTGGTTGCGCCGGGCCGGTGGCCGCCCGGGCCGCCGATTCTTTCGTGCTGAGCACGGACCGGTTGGCCGGCGTCACCTCCGCGGACGAGGATGAGCGGCGCCGGACCGAGCGGCGAGAACGCAAGATCGGTGCGGTGTTGCACGACGGTTTTCCGATTCGGTACTGGGACCACGAGCTTGGACCGGACTTTCCCCGGCTGGTGGCGGGCAGCGAGTTACGGGACCTGACCCCCGACGCCGGTGGCAGCCTCACCAATGCCCGCTACGACATAACGCCTGACGGTGGCATCGTTGTCACAGACTGGAAGGTGCCGCTGCGGCACGGGCAACACCGGGCGACCCTGGTGACCATCGACGTCGGCACCGGTGCACGCCGAACCCTCGTCGAGGAGGTCGGCGCCGATCACGGCGGCCCGGTCATTTCACCGAACGGCACGCTGGTGGCGGCTTTTCGCGAGACCGATGGTGACTTCGACACCCCCATGACGGTGCGCCTGGTGGTGCATTCCCTGATCGGTGCGGCGGCCCGTCCGATCGACCTCGGCGACGATGTCTTTCCGGCCGAGGTCGCCTGGTCGCCGGATTCCGGGACGCTCTATGTCGCCGGTGACCGGCACGGCCGCGGAGCCGTGGTGGCGGTCGACCTGGCGACCTGCGAACAACGACGTCTGGTTAGTGACGCCGTCTACGCGAATCTCTGTGTGAGTCCCGACGGGCGTCAGCTGTACGCATTGCGGTCCGCGATGGACCGGCCCAACACACCGGTCCGGCTGGATGCGCTCGGCATCGACCAGACGCCGGCACACCTGCCGTCGCCGGCACCGGAATTGAGGCTGCCCGGCACCGTCACCGACGTCAGCACCACCGCACCGGACGGCGCAACCGTCCGCGGTTGGCTGTTCAGTCCGGACGGCGTCGGTGAATCCACTCCGCTGCAACTGTGGATCCATGGCGGGCCGTTCGTCTCGTACAACTCCTGGAGTTGGCGCTGGTGCCCGTGGTTGGCCGTGGCCCGTGGCTGGTCGGTGCTGCTGCCCGACCCGGCGCTGTCGACCGGATACGGGCCGTCCTGGATCGCGCGGGCCTGGCCGCATCGTGCCGCCGCGGTCTGGTCGGATGTGAAATCCCTGCTCGACAACGTCTGCGCCAGGAACGACATAGACGAGACCCGAACGGCGTGTCTCGGCGCGTCCTTCGGCGGATACATGACCAACTGGCTCGCGGGTCACACCGACCGCTTCTCCGCGATAGTGACGCATTCCGGTCTCTGGGCCGCCGATCAGCAGCACACGACGACGGACGCCGCATTCTGGAAGTCCGATCTGTTCGGCACGCCCGCGGAGCACCCGGACTGGTATGCCGAAAACTCGCCACATCATTTCGTCGACAACATCACCACCCCCATGCTTATTACGCACGGAAACCGGGACTACCGCGTCCCGTACAGCGAGTCGCTGCGACTGTGGTGGGACCTGGTCAGCCGCTTCGACGGCGAACCCGGCGACCTGCCGCACCGATTCCTCCAGTTGCCGAGCGAGAACCACTGGGTCCTGTCCCCCGGACAGGCACAGCTCTGGAACGAGACTGTCTCAGCTTTCCTGGACTGGCACGTCCGAGGACGGGAATGGGTCCGGCCTGAGTTGGCCTGATCACGGGGGCGTCGTCCCGGCTGCATACAACGCCCGGTGAAGGTAGGGCGTTGTACGCAGCCGGGAGGCCGCTTGGATCAACGAGACGACCCACCCACCTCGTGAATGCCCTCGGCGATCAGCAGCACATCAGAGGCGTGAAAACGCGAGCGGTCCACCGCCACCTTGACCGCCACCCCCGGTCGGACCACCCAGAATGCCTCGTCTCGGCCGAGATAACCCGCATGACCGTTGATTGAGAACGGTACGAAGCGCCACTCGGCGGGAGGCCGCTGCTCGTAGTCGGTGAGAAATCGGTAGAGCGCCCCGCTGTCGCTCAGGGCCGAGCCGCGCAGCACATCCACGCTCAGATCCTGATGGTATGCACCGTCGGCATCGGGTCCGCTCTCCCACACCTTCGACCGGAAATCGACCTCGTCGAAGCTGTAACTGAAGTCGCTGACGCCGGGGCCCAATCCATCGGGCAACCAACTGACCGCGAATCCGTCGACGATCGGCGCCGAGGCGGCACGGATGTGCCCGGGTGGGCTCGCCGAGGCCGGGCCATCCACCACAGCGGTCACTCCGACGATCGCGCCGACCGCCAACGCGGGAATGGCGCACAGCCGCAGTAAACGTAATGACATATCTCCTCCGATTAACATAACTGGCGACACCGCCGACGGCGGCTGGCAGTCATGTTTCCGGAGCAGGGGCGGCCGAACCGGTGTCGCCGGCAAATGTGGACAACAGCGGATGTGGTCCACCAGCTGTGGACAGCCGTTTGACAACGACGTTCCGGGCCACTAATACAACCCGCCACCCGGACGGCACTGTCGCGGATGGCGGGACGACTGGTCGGCGCCAGCACCTGGCAGATACACAGGCAGCGGCTGTCGCGGCCCAGCAGAGGTGGCGGCCAGGTGCCCCAACTCGTCGGGTCACACCAACAGCCCCGAAGGGTTGACCGGGCACTCGCCCCAGAACCCGGTCAACCTCGGGCAGCTGACCGTCGACCTGTTCGCGGCGGGCATGCCCCCCCAGCTTGCGCCACCGCGACCCGAACGATCAGACCGTTACCTCGTAAAGGGACCCGTTCATCGGATACACCTTCGCCGCTGGATTCTGCGCTCAAACATACTTGACTGTCAAGCTGCTTGAAAATCAAGCTGTTACGCTCTGGACCATGACGGACAGGAAGCGACAGGCAAAGACAAGAGCGGCGCGAAAGGACGATAACGACGGCATCGGGCGATTGACCCGGGAACTCGTGAGAGCCGTCGACCACTACCGACAATGGTATGCGGAGAACACCGGCACCGGCGTAACGGAGCTGTTGGCGTTGGGCCATCTCTACCATGACGGCGACCTGAGCCCCACGCAGCTCGCGCAACGACTCGACCTCACCACCGGCAGCGTGACCGCATTGGTGAATCGACTGGTGGCCGCCGGTTACGCCGAACGCCATCCGCATTCCGACGATCGGCGCCGATTGGTCATCACGTTGACCCGCCCCGGCACGAAAGTCATCAGCAGCCTTTTCGTCGGACTGCGAAATGCCGCCGCAACAGCGCTCGATGGCGTCACCGCATCACAACGGCGGGTGGTCGCCGACTTTCTCGAATCCACTGCGACGCTGCTCGTCGAAACGATCCAGGACGACTGAACCGGCGTGGTCCGGTGAACGAAGGTCGGGTCATGAAGCATTCCTGGACCGTCGCCGTCGCCGGATTACTGCTCTGCCTGCTCGCCGCCTGTGGATCGTCGGGGAACGGGAAGAAGGAGGCGGGCGCCCCGACACCATCGGCCAGCACGTCGGCGGCATCGATGCCCACCATGTCCTCGAAGCCCAGCATGTCCTCGAAGCCCAGCATGTCCTCGATGCCGGCCACACCGAGCGGTGCCGCCACCACACCGGCAAAGGCTGGCCCAGCCGCCATCACGATCAAGAATTTCAGCTACACCGTGCCGAGCTCGGTCGACCCTGGGGCGAAGATCTCGGTCACGAACAACGACGCGGTCGCGCACACCGTGACGCTGAAATCCGCCAGGATCGACGTCATGGTCGCCGGTAACGGCAAGGCCACCGTCACCGCTCCCACGCGGGCCGGCACCTACGCCATCACCTGCGACTACCACTCCAACATGCATGCCAACCTGGTCGTGAAGTAATGCCGGCGCGTCCACTCTGGAGGGCCGGAGACCTGCTGCTGAGGATTCTGACCGCGGCCGGATTGGCCGTCGACGCCTATGTGCACGCCGATCTCGCGGCCACCTACGACGCAGTCGGTGGATCGATCACGGAGGGCACGCTGTTCCGGATCGAGGCCGGACTGGCGTCGTTGGCGGCTCTGGCAGTCGTCGTCACCGGCGTACGGCTGGCGTACCTCCTAGCTTTCCTGGTGGCCGGCAGTGCCTTGGCGGTCATTCTCGTCTACCGCTACATCGACGTGGGAGCCGTCGGGCCGATACCCCAGATGTACGAGCCGGTGTGGTTCCACGACAAATCGGTCGCCGCGGTGGCGGAGTCCGTGGCGACTGTCGCCGCCCTCGGCCGACTGTTGCTCACCGGCAAACGGCCCGCGGCGCGGGCGTCAGTCTCACAGTCCTAACGCAACAGATCCGTTGTCAAGCAAACCCTCGATCTCCGACGGGCTGTATCCGACCTCGGCCAGCAGGTCGATCGTGTCCGCGCCGGGGCGCGGTGGCGGTGTCCCGACCGCACCGGGCGTACGGGTGAACCGGGGCGCGGGCGCCGGTTGGGTGATCCCACCCGGAGCGATGAACGTCCGCCGCGCAGCGTTGTGTGGATGGCCGGGCGCCTCCGCGGCGGTGAGGACCGGCGCGACGCAGCAGTCGTCACCGGTTAGCAGCGCACACCACTCGTCCCGGGACCGCTCGAGAAACACCCGCTCCAGTTGTCGACCGAGCACTTCCCAGGTCGACCGGTCGAACGCGTCCCGCGGTGCGTCCGGCGTGATCCCGAGCCGGTCGAGCAGTCGCGCCGCGAACTGCGGCTCCAGCGCGCCGACCGCGAGATATCCGCCGCCGGCGCATTCGTAGACGCGGTAGAGCGGCGATCCGCCGTCGAGCAGATTGTCGCCCCGCTCATCGCTCCACCAGCCGGCCGCCCGCGCCGAGTGCAGGGCCGTGCTCAGCAGGGCCACTCCATCGACCATCGAGGCGTCGATGACCTGGCCCCGGCCGGTCTGCCGCGCATGCAGCACGCCGCACAACAGGCCAAACGCCAACAGCATGCCACCACCCCCGAAGTCGCCGAGCAGATTCAGCGGCGGCACCGGCGGTCCGCCGCCGGGGCCGATGGAATCCAGCGTCCCGGCGACAGCGATGTAGTCGATGTCGTGCCCGGCGGCCTGGGCCAGCGGCCCGTCCTGACCCCAGCCGGTGACGCGGCCGTAAACGATCGCCGGATTGCGGGCCAGCACCTCGGCCGGACCGATGCCGGCCCGCTCCATCACGCCCGGTCGGAATCCTTCGATCAGCGCCTCGGCCGACGCCGCCAGCCGCAACACGACTTCGGCGCCGCCGACCGACTTCAGGTCCACGGCGATCGAACGACGGCCCCGCCGGGTGAGATCCGTCGTCGGGTCCGGCAGCCAGGCCGGCGGTCGGGGCCGGTCGACCACGATCACCTCGGCGCCCATGTCGGCCAGCAGCATGCCGCTGAATGGACCTGGCCCGAGCGCGGCGATCTCGATCACCCGCAGTCCCGAGAGCGGACCCGTCCCCACAGCGCGCTCCCGTCTGGTTGCCAGCTGACAGACCCTATGTGGTGTCCAAGCAGCCGTCGAATTTGTAGAGCGGATTGACGACCGTGTCGCCCGACGCGGTGGTGACGGTCGGTTGGCCGTTCACGTCCGGTGGGCGTCGCCCTCGGCGGTGTAGCAACCGTCGGCCTGCACGTGCAGGCCGTAGCTCGCGGCCACCGGAATCGCCGGGCCCTTCTTGAACCACTGGATCGAGCACACCCAGTCCTCCCCCGGCCCTTTGTCCGGTGTGAACTGGTCGCCGCGGGTGCAGGTCGCCCTGGACTGCAGCGCCGATGCGGTGACCCGCAACCCGTGTTGCGCCTGCTGGATCACGTACAGGTTGGCGAAGGTGGGTGCGACCGCCGCATCCACCCGTTTGGCGGTGATTCCGCCGGAACCGCAGGCGGTCGAGCCGGCCAGCAGCGCGCCGGCAAGGATCGTCCCGTACATCGTCCGTCGCATTTCAACCCACCACGATGTCGCGCCGACGGAAGACCAGGTAGGCGGCCGCGAGGCAGGCCAGGAAATATGCCGCACTGGTCACCGGACCTTCCTGGAGCGGACCGTAGAACGGCTGCGCGACGTGTCCGGGCGGGATCAGGGTGCCGGACAGGCCGACGAGCGGTTGCCGCCCAACGAGCAGAATCCCCGCCGCCAGGCTGGATCCGGCCAACAACACGACCACCACGGTGGAGAACAGCACCGAGGCCAGTGCCTTGGCGGTGAAGATCTCGCCTCTGCTGCATGACCGGGTCAGCCGGTCAGCTGATCAAAACTGTTCGTCCGGGCACCCAGCTCAGCCCTCGGCCGCCGATCGCGTCGAGGCTTCTGCGCCCGCGGCCATGGTCAGCTCGACGACCGTGTTCAGGTGGGACAGCTCAATCGGGTGGAACGCCGGCCCGTTGTCGCGCCCGATCACCAGTACCAGGCGGCCGGCGTCCAGCGGAACCATCGCCAGTTTCAATTCGCCGGCGTCGTCCCGGACCGGTCGGTGCGGAATCGTCTTGAGCAACGGCAGCGGATCGGGGCAGCCGGCACTGCCATAGAGCGTGGACGAACCGGCGTCCCGCACCAATTGCAGCGCGGCCCAATCGGTGGTGAATACGAGCGGTGCCATGTCGGTCAGGGTGCGCAGACCCCGGTCGGGATTGCGCAGGACGTGCCCGAGCAGATCCAGATCGGGATGTGCGCCGGGAACGTGTCCGCTGTCCCGGGTCCCGTGCACCCGAACGCCCTGTACGGATTCCAACGCCCGCACGATGGTGGCGATCCGCGGCCGGTCCGGCACCGAGAGATAGAGGTCGTCCAACGCCCGACCCTTTGTTCTCGTCAACACCTGCATGCTGACGATGTCCGCGCCATGCGAGCCGGTCAGCGCACCGATCCGGCCCAACACGCCTGGCTTGTCCGGGACGGATATCCGGATGTGAATCAGCATGACCCGCTCCGGCGGATAGTCAGGACCCCACGCTGCAGCCTCATGCCTGCCAAAGCTACGGACGCCCTTTTTCCAGCGTGTTACGGCAGTGTGAACCTGGCTATCCCGTGCCGCAGACCGGCAGCGATGCCGATCCGCGGCACAACGGGAGGGCTCAGCCGGTGCGCCGCGGCCGTCGCGGCCTGGTGCCCCGCGACGGGCGGGCCGGCCGGCTCGAACTCCGGCCCGGCTGGTGCGTCGGCTGCCGTACGGGCTCCGGCGCGACCGGTGGCATTTCCGGCCCGGCCAGCTCGGCCAGCAGCGGTGCCTGCGGGGTGACGTCGGTGGTCTGCGGCGCGATGCCGGCGCGGCGCGTCATCGTACGCACCTCGCCGATCTGCTCCGGCAGCGCCAGCGTCACCACGACGCCGGCGGCGCCGGCTCGTGCCGTACGACCGGAACGGTGCAGGTATGCCTTGTGCTCGGCCGGCGGATCGGCGTGCACGACCAGGCCGACGTCGTCGACGTGGATCCCGCGAGCCGCGATGTCGGTCGCCACCAGCACCCGGACCTCGCCGGTGGAGAACGCGGCCAGGTTGCGCTCGCGGGCCGACTGGGACAGGTTGCCGTGCAGGTCGACCGCGGGCAGTCCGGCGCTGGTCAGCGACCGGGCCAGCTTGCGGGCCCCGTGCTTGGTCCGGGTGAACAGCAGCGAGCGGTCTGCGCCGGCGGCGAGCCGGCGGAGCACCACGGGCTTGTCCGCGGCGGTGACCGTGAGCACGTGATGGACCATTGCCGTCACGGGCGACTGCGGGGTGTCGACGGCGTGGGTGACCGGCTGGTTGAGATAACGCCGGACCAGCACGTCGACGCCCTTGTCCAGGGTCGCGGAGAAGAGCATCCGCTGACCATCGGCCGGGGTCTTGTCGAGCAGCCGGCGAACCGCCGGCAGGAAGCCCAGATCGGCCATGTGGTCGGCCTCGTCCAGGACGGTGACGGACACCTCGTCCAGGAAGCACTGTCGCTGGGCGATCAGGTCTTCCAGCCGGCCGGGGCAGGCGACCAGGATGTCGACGCCGGACCGCAGCGCGCGGACCTGTGGGTTCTGTCCGACGCCGCCGAACACGGTCGTGGTCCGCAGGCCGGCGGCCCGGGCGAACGGCTCGAGGGTGGCGTGCACCTGGGTGGCCAGCTCGCGGGTGGGCACCAGGATCAGCCCGGTCGGGTGACTGGGCGTGCGGGTGCCGCCAGAGAGCCGGGCCACCATGGGCAGCGCGAACGCCAGCGTCTTGCCCGATCCGGTCCGGCCACGGCCCAGGACGTCGCGTCCGGCCAGGGTGTCGGGCAGGGTGACCTGCTGGATCGGGAACATGTCGGTGATGCCCTGGTCAGTGAGAATCCGGACCAGGCGGGCGGGCAGGCCGACCTCGGAAAAGGCCTTCGGCTCGCCCGGGTCCGACACGACGATCGGCTGGACTGCCTGTGACTGCGGGCGTGTTTCGGTGTGGGTTGGCTGATTGTGGGTTGGCTGATTGCGGGGTGGTTCATTGCGGGCTGGCTGATTGTGGGCCTGCTGTTGGGCGGCCGGCCGCGGGTTGCGACGTCGGCGGGGCCGGCGCGGGGCGCCGTCGAGCGATGTGGCGGGTGATGGCACGAAAGAGAACATCCTCAGTGGACGACTTCAGGGCGGTGCTGGCCGCCTCGTCCACCGGAAGACCTGCATGCTTGGGTGATTTCTGTCGATCGACAGTCACCGCCGCACATTGTGTCACAGATGTGATCTTGATGCTCGTGCTGAACGGCTGGGCACGGTCAGCGGACCCGCACAGTGAGCCGAAATTGCTCGGGTGCGTAGTCGGATACGCCCATTGCGCATGCCTCGCCGTGGGTGGCGGTGACGACCGTGGTTCCAGCCTTCGCCGCCTGGAAGACGGCCCAGGACAGACCGCCGGACGAACCGACCCGGCGGACCCGTAGCACCGGCGCCGCGGCAGCGACCGGAATCGAGGTGGCCGTGCAGCTCTGGCCGGGCAGGGCGACCCGGATCGCCTGGCCCGTGCGGAGGCTGATGGTGTGCCCGTCGTCGGCCCAACTCGCCTGGACGGTCGGCGCTTTGGCGGTCGACCCGACCGCGGGCGCGGCGGCACCACCCGCCGCGGCCAGCAGCACCGCACCGCCGATCACGTACACCGCCCGTCGCACCGTGATCCCCTATCCCACCGGGACGACGCGGGGCATGCCGTCGACCAGTTCGACCCGATCGGTCCACCGCTGTTCGGGGTCAGGCACCGGCACCGAGGCCAGCAGCAGTTTCGTGTACTCGTGCGTCGGGTGGACCAGCACCTGCTCCACCGACCCCTCCTCCACGATCTTGCCGTGGAAGATCGTCTTCATGTCACCGCCGACGTAGGCGACGGTGGACAGGTCGTGCGTGATGAAGAGCGTCGTCATCCCGTACTGCTTGTGAAAGTCGACCAGGATGTCGAGGAAATGCTTGCGCACCTGGGCATCCAACATCGAGACCGGTTCGTCGGCAATGATGAACGAGGGCCGCAGCATGTGCACCCGGGCCAGCATCAGGCGCTGCCGCTGGCCACCGGAGAGCTGATGCGGGTGCCGGCCGAGCACGGCTTCGGGGGTCAGCCGCACCGCCTCCAGCGAGGCCTCGATGAGCGCCTGCCCCTTCGCCTTGTCCTTGGTCAGATTGAAATTCTTGATGGCCTGCCAGAAGACCCGGTCCACCCGGTAGAACGGGTTGAAGATGGAATACGGATCCTGGAAGACCGGCTGCACGTCACGCCGGTAGGTGTCGTACTCCTTACGGGACAGGTGGAAGACGTCTTTCCCGTTGTAGGTCACCTGCCCCGCGGTTGGTTTCTGCAGGGCCAGGACGATCCGGGCGATGGTGCTCTTTCCGCTGCCGCTCGCCCCAACCAGGCTGACGATCTTCGCCGGCTCGGATTGCAGTGACAGCGACACGTCATCGACCGCGAGCACCTTCGTTCCGGCCCGGCCGGGAAATAGCTGGGTGACGCCGTTCAGCGCGAGTTCCTTCATGACGCCTGCTCCTCGACCGCACGGTGGGTTCCGGCCTTGTCCCGTTGATGCACGTCGAGGTTCGGGATCGACGCGATCAGATCCTGGGTGTAGGGGTGCGCGGGAGCGGCGAAGATCTGCTTCACATCGCCGACCTCGACCACCTTGCCCTCACTCATCACCGCGACCCGATCCACCAGTTGCGCGTGCACGCCCATGTCGTGGGTGATCACGGCGAGCGTGACACCGAATTTCTCCCGCAATTCGGCGAGATTCTGCAGGACGAGCCGCTGCACCGTCACATCGAGTGCCGTGGTCGGCTCGTCCGCGATCAGCAGATCCGGCTCCAGCGCGACCGCGATCGCCATGATCACGCGCTGTTTCATACCGCCGGACAGTTCGTGCGGAAACATCCCTGCGACCTCGGGCGGCAGGCCGACCTGGTGGAGCAGATCGGCGACCCGATCGTCCAGATTCGTTCGCCGCCCCGGCGTGTGCTCCCGGATGACGTCGACGAATTGTGCCTTCACATTCGCCACCGGGTTCAGCGAGTTCATCGACCCCTGCGGCAGATATGACAGGTGGCTCCACCGTACGGCCCGCAACCGCCGACCGGACAGCGCCAGGAGATCGATCGGCTCACCCTCCTCCGGGTGGAACACCACGCCGCCGCTCGCGATATACCCGGGGGCCTTCAGGAGCCGCAGCACCGTCGTCGCGAGCGTGGTCTTGCCGCAGCCGGACTCCCCGGCGATACCGAGAATTTCGCCGCGACGGACCTCGAGGTTCACCCCGTCCACCGCCGTGCGGTCACCGCTGGTGGTGCGATAGCGGACAGTCAGATCCTGTACTTCCAATACGTTTTCGTGCATCTCAGGCTCCCGCCACCTTGCGCAGCCGTGGGTTGTACCGCTCTTCCAGGCCCACGTTGATCAGGGTCAGCGCAAAGAACACGATCGATGCGATCGCGATCGGCGCCACGAAAATGCCCCAGGCGCCGAGCGTCAGTGCGCCACCTGAGGTCGCGAGATTGAGAATGAATCCCAGGTCGATGACGCCGCTCGGACCCAGCCCGATCACCTCCAGCCCGATCAGGGCAAACATCGACGCGACCGCGGCGTAGGCAAGGCCCAGAGCCAGGAACCCGAGCATGTTCGGCGCGAGTTCAGCGAAGATGATCTGGAACGTATTCAGCTTCGTGACCTTGGCCAGATCGACATACGAGCGGGCCCGCAGGCTCAGCACCTGGGTCCGGATCGTACGAGCGGCTCCCGGCCAGCTGAACACCGCCAGGATCACCCCGACCTGCACCAGGCTGACATGCTTGGCAAACGCGGAGTACGCGATCAGCAAAGGCAGCGTGGGAATCACCAGGAAGAAATCGGTGATCGCCGAGAGAAAGCTGTCCAGAAGACCGCCGCGGTACGCCGCCACGAACGCAATCACGATCGCGATCGCCGTGGACAACCCGCCGGCGATGATGCCGATCTTCAGCGAGGTGGCGAGACCGTCGAGCGTCATGGCCGCAATGTCCCGGCCGTACTGATCGGTGCCGAGCAGGTGGGTCCCGTTCGGGTGCACCCAGTGGTCTGGGCTGACCGCCATCGGGTCGGCCCCGATGTGATTCCGGATCAGTCCGCGCAGCCACGAATTCAGGATGCCGAACAGCAGCACCACGACCAGGAGCCCGAGGCCCAGGCTGAGCTTCCGGCTGCCGCCGACCGCCGCCAGGACACGCATCACCCGTCTCATCGCGCCCGCCTAATCCGTGGGTCGATCACCGGCACTATCAGGTCGAGGATGAACGCCCCGGTCAGCACGCCGAAGATGGCGAGGTCGGTGACGCCCATGATCACGTTGTAGTCGAGGTTGCCGATCGCCTGAACGAGCAAATGCCCGACGCCCGGATATTTGAAGAGATTCTCGACCAGAACGTTGCCGTTGAACACCGCACCGAGGCTGATCGCCAGTGCCGTCACCTGCGGCAGGAATGAGTTGCGCAGCGCGTACTTGCGCATGATGACATTCGGCCGAAGCCCTTTCGCCTCGGCAAAACTGAGGTAGTCCTCGCCGAGGGTCATGATCATTTGGAACCGCATGCCGAGCATGTGGCCGAAGATGCCCACGACGATGATCGAGCAGGCCGGCAGCAGCGCGTGTTTGACGACGCTCGTTATGAAATGCCAGTTGAAGCCGACAATAAGGCCGGGGTCGTAGGCGAGCGAGGTCGGCAGAATACTGTGCGTGTAGCCCAGGTAGAACACGGCCAGCAGTGCGACGAAGTAGTACGGGATGTGCGTAATCGCCGTTCCGACGTAGGTCAAGCCGCCGGAGATCGGATTGTGCCGCCACCAGCCCACCGCGGCGCCGAGCAGCACACCCAGGACCCAGGCCACGATCGTCGCGACCAGGAGCAGACCGAGGGTCCACGGCAGCGCGTTCGCGATCAGGGTCCACGCTGGCGTCGGATAGTTGATCAGCGACGGTCCGAGATCGTGGTTGATGACCAATTGGTAGAGATAGTGGATGTACTGGTCGAAGAGATTGCCGTTGAGCCCGAACACCTTGTTGTAGTGGGCGATGATCTGCTGGTTCGCGTGCTGGTTGTAGACGTAGTTCTGCGCCAGATTCTGCGTATACGCCTGGATCGGATTTCCCGGGATCAGCCGGAAAAACAGGAAGGTGCCGCTGATCGCCGCCCACAGAGTGAGCAGGTACAAGGCGAACCGTTTGATGATATGGGCCAGCAGCGGGTGCGCGGCGAACCAGCCGCGCACCCCCTGCCGGGCGATGATCAGTGCGGCGCTCTCGGTCTTCGCACCGGCCGTTTCGGTGGTGACCTCGCTCGCCACGTCAGCTCCCGGCGGGCTTCAGCGCACCCACGACAAACATGAATTGGCCCCACCAGTTGTTCGGCACCATGAACAGGTTGTCGTCCGTGGGCCAGCCGGTCCAGTACGTGGTATTCGCCTGGTGGGTATAGACCGTCTTGATCGACGGAATCACCGGCATCTGGGTATACCACTCCTGCAACGCCTGTTTGAAGATCGGCTCCGCGGCCGGCGAAGCGGGGTCCGCATTGGACAGTTCGCCACTCAGTTTGTCGAGCTTGGGATCCTTCAGGCGCTCGGAGTCGCCTGTGGTTGACTGCTTGCCGATCGGCACGTAGTACTTGGACGTGTTGCCGTCGTACGTCTGATACGGATCTGACGTCGAGCAGGGGCCCCATTCCGAGCGGATGTCGTACGTGCCCTTGGCAACCTCGCCGTTATAGACACCGGCGCCGGTCAGCGCCTTGACTTCGGTGGGAATGCCGATCTTCGTCATCTCTTTCGCCAGCGTCTGGCCGATGAGGTACTCGTATCCGGTGTTCGCGACGGGCGTGATGATCGTGAAGCTCAGCTTCTTGCCCTTGTAGGAATACTTGCCGTCCGATCCCTTCTTGGCTCCTATCTGGCCCAGCAGCTGCTCCGCCTTCTGTGGGTTGTAGGTCAGCGGGAATTGCGACGCGACGTCCGGCACCTCGTACTTCTGCATGTATGGATAGCCCGGCCAGGGATAGGTCGCCGGCGTGGTCTGCGGGCTCCAGATCGACTTCGCGTAGGTCTCGCGGTCCATCAGGCACGAGATGACCCAGCGCATCCGGTTGTCGGCGAGGATGCCCTTTGACGGGTCGCAGTTGACGTGGATGGACCGCAGGCACGGGTCCTCCATCGAGGTGATGATCGCCTTTTTGTACCCGTTCTTGATCAGCGCCTGCGCATGGACATAGTCCGCGCCGCCCTGGTCGATCTTGGCGTTCTTGAAGTCCTCCGCGGCGGCGTCGGCGGCCGGGGCGGTGAGGTATGCGACGTACTGCGGCTTCGGGTCGAGATTGGCCTTGTTCCAGTAGTTCGGGTCCTTCTCCCACAGGTAGTACTGCAGGGTGCGGTTTGCTTCCTTCAGCTTGTACGGCCCGGTGAATACCGCCGACTCGTTCTTGAACGTCGTCGGGTCCTTGCCCTGCCAGACGTGCTGCGGCACGCACAGGAACGCCGCGTTCACGACCGAACAGATGTAGTCGTAGTGGTAGCGGGTGTCGCGCTTGCTGAGGGTGATGACCACCGTGTGGTCATCAGGCGTTGCGATCGTCTTCGCCTCGGTCACCCAGTTGCCGGTCGCGCCGGTCAATGAGCTCTGCTTCTGGAACATCTCGATCGTGAACTTGACGTCGGCAGACGTGTGCGGTTTGCCGTCGCTCCAGTGACAGTTCGGATCGAGATGGAAGGTGATCTGCGTGTAGTCCTTGTTGTACTCCCAGCCCGTCCACTGCCATTTGATCAGGTTGTCGGTCGACTTGGTCAGGTTGAGGTAGAACGGGTACTCCTTCACCACTTGACCGAAACCGGTGGCATAATCGGTGTTCGGGATGAACGGGTTGTAGACCCCATAAGATGCGAACGTTCCCTGCGCGACGATCAGCGTCTGCTTGCGTGGTGTCGGGATTGTCGCCGCCTGCTGCGGCACGCTGTCAGCCGCACCGCCACCACCGCCGCCACCGTTTCCGCCACCACCGCCCTTTGCGTCGGGATTTACCGTGCCGCCGCTACTACAGGCCGCCAGGAGCCCGGCTCCACCGGCGGCCAGCCCGCCCAACTTGAGTGCGTCTCGACGCGACACCGTGTGGCGCATGAAGTCTTCGACGTCAAAGGAATCGCTGTCATAACGGCTCATCGCGTGACCTCCGGGAAGCTGAAAAGGACCCTCTTTGGCTAGCCGACGTCAACGTTGTCATCGCCGGGGCATGGGTCCTTCTCGGGATAAAGCCGATATCAAGACCGCGCTGCTCCTGCGTACCGACAGACTCTTCGTTGAGGTCCCAACCGGCGCTGGCGTGGCAATAGAGTGCTCGGGAAAACGTTGTCTGTCAATGCATTCCGGCGAAGTGTCGAATCCGGTCACCGTTCGGTATCGACCTGCATACAACCGTCGCCGTGGATATTGACACCGGCGTGCGGCGACGTCAGGATCACGCCAACGTCCGACAGTGGCTTATCTGCGGGCCTTATCTGCGGCGATCTGGGCTGCGCGAGGCAACTCGCGCCGCCCGACGGGAGGTTCGATACGTTGTCTCCCGGCGCATTGAGCGCTCTCAGCCGACTCGACGTTCGGATCACGCCTACCGATGACCGCAACCGGCCAGTCGGAATGGACCTGATCCAGTCTTGAGAATAATTCGTTCTCACATCTAATGAATTCGTCCAATGGCCGCCTCCCGTCTCGGGCGGAGCTGCGCCGCGCCCGAGAGATTACGGAAGTCTTGTGGCGGTCGGGCACGGCGGCGGCCGGGCCGGGCGAGGAGGACACTTGGCCTGTGACGAGTGATGACGGTAAGCCGGTCGGACGCCGCATCGTGCTGGGCATGCTCGGTGCCGGCCTGGTCGGTGTCACGTTCGGCAAGGAGCTGCAGGACCTGGAGCAGCGCGTCCTGGCGCCGGTGCAGAGTCGCGACCCGACGGGCCTGTCCGGCTTGGTGCCCGACGGCGGCGGCTTCCGCTTCTACTCCGTCACCAGCAGCATCCCCAAGCGCACCGCCGAGGACTACCGGCTGACCGTTGGTGGCCACGTCGACCGGCCGATGACCCTGACCATGGCCGACCTCCATGCCATGAAGCAGACCTCGCTGACCCGGGACTTCCAGTGCGTCACCGGTTGGCGGGTGCCGAACGTGCACTGGTCCGGGGTCGCCCTGCCCGACCTGCTCGACCACGTTGGCGTCCAGTCGGCGGCCAAGGCCGTCAAGTTCACCTCGTTCGACGGCGAGTACACCGAAAGCCTCACCCTCGAGCAGGCCCGGCGCCGCGACGTGCTGGTCGCCACCTCGATGCTCGGCGGGCCGGTGAGTCGCAACCACGGCGGTCCGGTGCGGCTCTACGTCGCCCCGATGTACGGCTACAAGAGCTGCAAATGGCTCGGCGGCATCCAACTCACCCCGGGCGTCGAGACCGGATACTGGGAGCACCTCGGCTACGACGTCGACGGCTGGGTCGGCAAGTCCAATGGGCGCGACGATGCTCCGACCAGCTGACCCGCGGCCCGGCCCGGGCGAGTTGCTGCGGCTGACCTGGTCGCAACGGTGGGTGCACCGCGGCGTCGGTGGGCTGATGGCGATCTGCCTGGCCACCGCAGCTGTCCTTTATATAGGCCCGCTGTCCGTACTCGTCGGGCAACGCGCCCTGGTCGAACGAATCCACGTCTACGCCGGCATCGCGCTTCCGGTACCGGTCCTGTTGGGACTGTTGTCCCGGTCGTTCCGTGCGGACCTGCGCCGGCTCAACCGCTTCTCCCCGACCGACTGGGAATGGCTGCGCGCGCCCGACCGCCGGTCCGGGCGGCTGCCGGTCGGGAAGTTCAACGCCGGGCAGAAGATCAACGCGGCCTTCGTGGCCGGCGCGATCCTCGTCATGCTCGGCACCGGACTGGTGATGCGGTACGCGAACCACTGGTCGGTGTCGTACCGCAGCGGCGCGACCTTCGTGCACGACTGGCTCGCCTACGCGATCGTGGCCATGGTGATCGGGCACATCTACTTCGCCACCCGGGATCCGGCCGCCCGGCGGGGAATGCGCACCGGGATCGTGCCGGCGCCGTGGGCCCGCCGGGAACACCGCGGCTGGGCCGAGGCCGAGTTGAGTCCGACGGACATGCGGGCTGCCGCCCCGGCCACCGCACCGCTGCGGCCGCTGCCCCGGCCGCCTGATCGAGCCGATCCACCTGCCCCGGACCCCGACGCGTCGTAGCCGGTTCCCGGCAGTTTCCCGCCAATGTGGCGTTGGGGCAATCTAGTCACCCCAACGCCACATTGGCGAGAAACGGGGTTTGCGGGAAACGGGGCGGGTGACCGGTGCGCGCGGCGCATCGGCCGGGCCGGCTCGCATTCGTGCAGGTCAGCGCCATGTGCCCGCACCCACCGGCGGCGTAACCGCCGAGAAATAGCTGAGCACCGCCGCCTTAACACTCCCGGGTCACGATTCCAGCATCGAACGCGCGGCACCCGTGCCGCGACGGCGGGATCGTCGGGAGGGCTGCCGTGTTTCGTTTTCTGCTCAAGCGCGTCGCGTACGGCGTGCCGATTCTGCTGGGCGTCTCGATCCTCACGTTCGCCACCGTGAAAATGGTGCCCGGCGACCCGGTGGCGGCCATTCTCGGGCCGAACGCAACACCGCAGGCCCGGGCCACCGTCACCAAGCAGATGGGGCTCGACCAGCCCGTGCCGGTGCAGTATTTCCGTTGGCTCTGGCACTGCGTCCAGGGCAATTTCGGCACCAGTATCGCCAAGCAGCAGCCGGTCGGTTCGCTCGTCCTCGACGCGTTCGGAAACACGCTCGTGCTGACCGCATTCGCCGGCGTGCTGGCGATAGCGGGCGGCCTGCTCCTCGGCGGGCTCGGGGTTCGCCGTCCGAACGGCGCCGTCGCCCGGATTTGCGATGCGATAAGTGTGCTGGCCACTTCATTGCCGCAGTATTCGGTGGCCCTGGTGCTGGTCGTCTTCGCCGCATCCAGGACCGGATGGTTTCCCGTCCAGGGAATGCACAGCATCGGCAGCGGCGGATTCGGTGACCTGACCCGGCACGTCGTGCTGCCGGCGATTTCGGCCGCCCTGATTCCGGCGGGCGTCATCGCCCGCATGTTCCGCTCGGCGCTGGCCGAGGAGCTCGGCCGGGACGCGGTGCTCAGCCTGCGGGCCCGCGGCCTGTCCGAACGGCGGTGCCTGCGGCACGCCGTACACAACACCATGCCGTCCCTGCTGACCATCGCCGGTCTGCAGATCGGATACCTCCTGGGCGGGGTGGTCTTCATCGAGACGATCTTCGCCTGGCCCGGCACCGGACAGCTTGTCTATCAGGCGATCTCGCAACGCGACATGCCGGTAATCCAGGCCGGCGTGTTGGTCAGCGCGGTCGCGTTCGTCGTCATCAACATCGCCGTCGATGCCGCCCATGCCGCTATGGATCCACGCATTCGCACCGCCTGAATCCACCTGCCCATAGGGGGTTTCCTTGTCCGACACCGTATTGACCGACACCGCACTCAATCCCGGGCCACTGGCCGGCAGCCGCACACTGGTGGCCGGCCGGCCGCCCCGACCGCGGTCCCGGTGGACGCCGCTGCGGTGGTCCTGGGACCTGCGCATCTCCGCGGCGCTGCTCGCGTTGATCGTCCTCACCGCGCTCATCGGGCCCTTTCTGGTCGCCGACCCGGACGCCATGAACGTCGCCAACCGGTTGCGCGGTCTGGGGACGGGTGGGCACCTGCTCGGCACTGACGCTCTCGGCCGCGACATGCTCGCCCGGATGGTGGACGGCACCCGGATCACGCTCATTGCCGGGCTGCTGCCGGTCGCCATCGCCACCGCCATCGGCACCGCGATCGGCGTCACCGCCGGGCTGGCCCGGCGTCGTACGCATTCGACGATCATGCGGGTGCTTGACGTGTTCTACGCGTTTCCCGCCGTGCTGCTGGCGATCGCCATCGCGGCCGCGCTCGGCAGCGGCATCACCAATGTCATCGCGGCGCTCACGGTGGCGTTCGTGCCGCCGATCGCACGGGTCGCCGACACCGAGACGACCCGACTGCGGCACCTGGATTTCGTCGAGGCCGCCGAGGCCAGTGGTGCCACCCGCGCGACGATCGCGGTACGCCAGATCCTGCCGAACGTCACTCCCCCGCTGCTCGTCTATTGCACTGCGCTGGTGGGTGTGTCCATTGTGTACGCGGCCGGGTTGAGTTTCCTCGGGCTGAGTGTCGCCCCGCCGAGCCCGGAATGGGGCCTGATGATCAGTGACCTGCGCCAGTTCATCAGCAGTAAACCGGAATTGGCCCTGATTCCGGCCGTCGCGATCCTGCTCGTCTCGGTTGCGTTCAACGTTCTCGGTGAGGGGCTGCGCAAGCTGCTCGACATCCGCGCGGCGGCATCGTGACCGCGGCGCTCGTCGTCGAGGATCTATACACGACATTCACCCGGGGCGGCACCGAGATCACCGCCGTGCGCGGCGTCACCCTGTCCGTCGCTGCCGGCGAGACGATGACCGTGCTCGGCGAGTCGGGCAGCGGCAAGAGCGTCACCGTACGGTCGATTCTGCGGCTGCACAACGGTTCCGCTCGGACCACGGGTCGTATCCAGGTCGCCGGTGTCGACGTGCTGACCATGAATCCCCGCCAGCTGACTGCTTTTCGTGGTCGGCAGGTCGCGATGGTCCCCCAGGATCCGACCGCCGCGCTGGATCCACTCAGGACGGTCGGCGCGCAGCTGACCGAGGTGATCCGCTGGCACGGCGTGGAGAAGACCCGCCGGGCGGCCCGGACCCGGGCCGCGGATCTGCTCGGCCGGGTCGGCATCTCCGACCCGGTGCGGGCCGCGGGCAGCTATCCGCACGAGCTCTCCGGCGGAATGCGGCAGCGGGTCATGATCGCCATCGCGGTCAGCTGCGAACCGGCGGTGCTCCTGGCCGACGAGCCGACCACCGCGCTCGACGTCACCGTCCAGGCCCAGATTCTGGAGCTTTTCGCCGACCTGCAACAGGAGTTCCACACCGCGCTGCTGCTGATCACGCACGACGTCGGCGTGGCCAAGGAGGTCGGCGGCCGGATCGGCGTCATGTACGCCGGACGGCTGGTCGAGAGTGGTCGGGCGCAGGACGTGCTGCGCGACCCGTCACACCCGTACACCCGCGGTCTCCTTGACTGCATCCCCGATCCCGAGGTCGATCGCGGCATGCTGCGGGTCATCGCCGGCCGCCCGCCGCTGCCCGGTGAACAGCTGTCCGGCTGTCCGTTCGCGCCGCGCTGCGACCTCGTCACCGCGGACTGTCACACCGCCGAACCCCCCGCCTATCCGCTGCCGCACGACCGGTCCGTCGCCTGCCTGCTGCAGGCGCCGAAGGAGCTCGCATGGACACCGTGATGGAGGCCGTCGGGCTGAGCAAGACCTTCGGCAACGGAGTACGCGCCGTCGACGACGTCAGTCTGCGGGTCGAGGCCGGCCAGACGGTCGGCATCGTCGGGGAGTCCGGCTGCGGAAAGTCGACCACCGCGAAGATGCTGCTCCGGCTGCTGGACGCCGACTCCGGGACGGTCGCCTTTGAGGGGGCCAACATCACCCGGGCCCGCGGAAAGGCACTGCGGTCACTGCGATCCCGGCTGCAGGTCGTGCCGCAGAATCCGCAGACCAGCCTCAATCCGCGGCGCACGATCGGTGACTCGGTCGAGTTCAACATGCGGGTGCACGGCGTGGCCCGGACCCGGCGCCGGGAGAAGATGCGCGACCTGCTGGCCCGCGTCGGCCTGGACCCGTCCTACGCGACCCGCTATCCGCACGAGCTGTCCGGCGGTCAACTGCAGCGGGTCGCCATCGCGCGGGCGCTGTCAACCGAACCGAGCCTGGTGGTGTGCGACGAGCCAGTGTCCGCATTGGACAAGAGTGTGCAGGCCCAGGTGCTCAACCTCCTGGCCGATCTGCAGCGTGAGATGAAGGTGGCCTACCTGTTCATCAGCCACGATCTCGGCGTGGTCGAGCATCTCGCCGACCGGGTACTGGTGATGTATCTGGGCCGGGTGGTCGAGGACGGCGCGGCCGGGGCGCTGTGGTCCGAGGCGCTGCACCCGTACACCCGGGCGCTGCTGTCGGCCGCCCCCGGACGTGACCAGGAACGCGTCGTCCTGCGCGGCGAGTTGCCGAGCCCGCGGTCGTTGCCGACGGGCTGTGCGTTCCGTACCCGGTGCCCGGAGGCCGAATCCGCCTGCGCGCAGGAGATTCCGCAACTGATCTCGATCGGCGGCGACCCGACTCCGGCCGCGCACCGCGGCGCGTGCGTCCACATCGGACAGGTCGCATGATGCGCCGGTTGCGGCTCCTGGCGGCGCTGATCGTGCCGCCGCTCGCGCTGGCCGGTTGCGGCACGGCGCAGGTCGCCAGCCAGCAGGCGAGTGATGCCGGTGTGCTGTCGATCGCGATGACCGCATCGGACATTCCCCAGCTGGACACCGTGCTCTCCTCCGACCAGGGCTATGAGGGCCTGCGGTTCGTCGGCTTCCAGTTGTACGACGGGCTGACCCGATTCGACCTCGACCAATCGAGCAAAACTCCCACGGTCGTACCGGATCTAGCCACCTCCTGGACCACCAGCGCGGACGGGAAGACCTGGACCTTCCATCTGCGCAAAGGGGTCACCTTCCACGACGGCACGCCATTCAACGCCGACGCCGTCATCTTCAACCTGAACCGCTACGCCAATCCCAAGAGCAAGGACTATTACGCACCGGTCGCCGGATATGCCGGGCTGAACCTGCAGGGCGTCACGCATTTCTCGAAGGTCGACGAGTACACGGTCAGGATCTCCACGGCGGCGCCGATCGCCTACCTGCCGAGCAATCTGACCATGGTCCTGATGGCCAGCCCGACCGCCGTCAAGAAGTACGGAAACCAGGGTTTCGACGTGCATCCGGTCGGCACCGGACCGTTCCAGCTCTCCTCGTTCGTACGGAGCCAGCAGCTCACCCTGGTGGCAAACAAGCACTACTGGCGGGGCGCGCCGAAACTGAAGAAGCTCATCCTGCGGCCGGTCCCCGATGCGGCCTCCCGGACGGCGGCGCTGCGGGCCGGCGAGGTCAACTGGATCGAATACCCGACCCCGGACGACGTGCCGGGACTGCGGAAACAGGGATTCTCCGTACCGGTCAACTCCTACGACCACATCTGGACCTGGATCCTCAACACCAAAGCGAAACCCTGGAACGATGTGCGGGTCCGGCAGGCGGTCAACTACGCCATCGACCGCACCACCATGTCCAGCAAGCTGCTCTACGGCACGGCCGAGCCGGCGTACCAATTCGCGCCGCGGGCGAATTCCGGCTACCGGGCGGCAAACAACCTGTACTCCTATGACCCGGCGAAAGCCCGGAAACTGCTCGCCGCGGCCGGCTATCCGCACGGCTTCACCGTCACCGTCGCCTATCCGACCAGCGGCTCGGGCAACATGGAACCCAACCTGATGAATCAGGAGCTGCAGGGCGACCTGGCCCGAGTCGGCATCAAGGTCAAACTCGCGCCGGTTGAGTGGGCGACCCTGCTCACCAACTACGTCAGCGGCTCCATGCCGATGAACGCGACCGCGGTGAACATCTCCCTCACCACATTGCAGGAGAACAGCTGGCCGCAGTACTTCAGCTGCAAGTCTCCGACCAACCT
This sequence comes from Mycobacteriales bacterium, assembly GCA_036267955.1. GTDB lineage: Bacteria > Actinomycetota > Actinomycetes > Mycobacteriales > QHCD01 > DATAVB01. The sequence continues at coordinate 92,472 of DATAVB010000059.1, forward strand.
GTCGCACTACTGCAGCAAGAAGCTGGATGCCCTGCTGGCAAAGGTCAGCACCCAGAAATCGGCGGTGGCCCGCAGCCGGACCTATGCCCAGATGACGACGCTCATCGACACGGCGGCGCCGTGGCTGTTCATCGTCAACGACCGCAATCCGCGCGCACTGTCGCCGACCGTGCACGGATTCGTCGAACCCAAGTCCTGGTTCGTCGACCTCACTCACGTCAGCGTCAGCTGACCCGTCACCGGAGGTAAGTCAGCATGACCACAGCACTGCTCGTCGTCGACATGCAGAACGGTTTCTGTCATCCGAAGGGGTCGATCCCGACCATCGCGGCGCCACTGGTCGACAACGACCGGGTGGTCCGGCGCAACGTCGAGGCCGTGAGCCGCGGCCGGGCCCTTGATCTGCCGGTGATCTTCACCCGGCACTGCTGGGACAGCTCGATGATCGACGCCGGCATCGCCTATATCAGCCCTGCCGTGGAGACCGACCGGGTGATGGCCGAGCAGTTGCGCGAATGCGGCGCCCTGGTCCAGGGCAGCTGGGACGCCGACGTGATCGACGAGCTGAAGCCGTTGGACAGCGAGTTCGTGATCGACAAGCCGCGGTACGACGCGTTCCTCGGCACCCGGCTGGAGCAGCTGCTGCGCGGGCTGGGCGTGACCGACCTGATCGTCACCGGCGTTGTCACCAACATCTGCGTGGAGTCCACCACCCGGTCGGGCTACATGCGCGACTACCGGATGACGGTGTTGTCGGACTGCGTCACCGCGCAGACGCAACGGATGCACGAGAACGCGCTGGAGGCAATGAGCGAGGGGCGTTTCGCCACCGTCGCGGCGCTGGACGACGTTGCCGAGCTGCGGATCCAGGTCGCGGCATGACGGCTACTCCGAGCACGAATCCGCCAACCTCGAGGACGCAGCGATGACCGCACTTGCGAATGCGCCGGAAACCACTGGCACGACGAATCCCGCCGACCTGACGGTGAGCGAGGCCAGCGATCTGCTCGCCGCCGGCGCACTGTCCAGTGTGGAACTGGTTGACGCGTGCCTGGCCCGGATCGCCGAGCGGGACGGCGAACGCAGCTTCCTGGGCGATGTCGGGTCGGTCAACGCCTGGGTCCGCACCTACGACGACGATGCCCGCGCGGCGGCCCGCAACTCCGACGTCCGGCGGACCGTGTCCAGGCACCGGGGCGGTTCGACCGGCCCGCTGGACGGGATTCCGCTGGGCCTGAAGGACATCTACGCGGTGGCCGGCAAACCGCTCACCGCCTCCAGCCGGGTGCTGGACATCGTGCCGGAAGAGGACTGCGCGGTCTGGACCCGGTTGCAGGCGGCCGGCATGGTGTTGCTCGGCCACACGCACACCCACGAATTCGCCCTCGGCGGATATACCGACCAGGTCGGCAATCCGTGGGACCTGACCCGCTCTCCCGGCGGGTCCAGCGGCGGCTCCGCGGCGGCGTTGGCGGCCAACATGGTGCCAGCGGCGACCGGCACCGACACCGGCGGCTCGCTGCGCATCCCGTCCTCGTACTGCGGGACCTCGACCATCAAGCCGACCCGGACGCTGACCTCCATCGACGGCGTCATCCCGATTTCGATCCACCTGGACCACACCGGTCCGATGGCGCGCACGCTCGTCGACTGCTCGATGCTGCTGGCCGCGATGGCGGGTCCGACTCCCGGCCGCCCGGAGACCGCGCTGCAGCGGGCCCCGGGCTTCACCCGGCTGGCGCCCCGTGGTGGCTCGCTTCCGCTGTCGGGCCTGCGAATCGCCGTCTCACCGCGGATCAACGATCCGATCGTCACCGCCGAGGTGGCCAAGGCGGTCGCCGGCACGGTCGACCTGGCGGTGGCGCTCGGCGCGACCCTCGTCGAGGTGCCGACGCCGGCGTTCGACCAGGAGGCGTTCTGGGACATGATGCGGGCCGACGCGGCCTCGTATCACGAGCAGCACCGGGAAAAGGCGTCGCTCTACCGGCCCGAGGTGGCGAAGATTCTGGCGCCGTACTGGGCGGAGCCGCTGCCCGCGCACCGGTATGTGCAGACCCACGAGACCCGCCGTGCCATCACCGGCACGTGGGAGCGGTGGTTCACCGAGTCCGAGATCGACCTGCTGATCGAGCCGACCACGGCGACGACGGCGGTGGAACGGACCGTCGGCACGCAGACGCGTACGGCCACCGATGAGGCCGTCTCGCTGACCGCCTTCTGGAACTGGACCGGATTTCCGGTCTCGGCCTTCCCCGCCGGCCTCGGTGTCCAGAGTGGACTTCCGGTGGGCGTCTCGCTGGTCGGTCGGCCCGGCGACGATCTGCTCGCCCTGCAGACCGGCATCGATCTGCAGGAGCGACTGGGGATCCCCACCCCGAAAGACCTCGGGTGAGGACGGCGCTCACCAGCCGGAGCGCGGCGACCCGGCGGGTCCGGGACCTGTTGCGCGCCGATCTGTTGCGCGGCGGGTACCCGGACGGCCGGCTGCCGGGCGAACCGGAACTCATGGCCGAGTACGACGCGTCCCGCGGAGTGATCCGCGAGGCATTGTCACTGCTGCGCGATGAGGGTCTGGTCCGCCGGCTGACCGGCGCCGGGACGCTGGTGAGCGCCGACCCCAATGACTCGCCACTGCCGGAGTTGCACGGCGTGGTGGTGGCGAACGACCCGAGCCCGCTGACGATCCGGCCGGTGCCGCACACCACGGCGCCGATGCCGCCGGTGGTGTCCCGGTTGCTCGGCCGGCCGGCCGGATCGCCCTGCCTGATCGTGGAATACCTGGCCTACCAGGGCGCCGAGCCGCTTGCGACGGTGACCAATTACGTAGCCTGGCCGCATGCCGACTCGTTGGCGGACGTCGAGCAGTACGACGACTTCTACAGTTACCTGCGCCGTACCGGGTTGAGCGTCGGGCGGACCGACATGATCTTCGACGCGCGGCCGGCCGACGCCAGCACGGCCGAATTGCTGGCGGTGCCGGTCGGCCGCCCGCTGCTCGGCTTTGAGCAGGTCATCGTCGACGAGCAGGGCACGCCGTACGACTTCGCGGTCGGCTCGGTCCGCGGGGACCGGATGCGGCTGGTCTCCCAGGCCGTCGCACCGAGCCCCAAGCCATCGTCGCCCCAACCTCAGTGAGGCCCCCTACCTCGGCGATCATGCAGAAAGGGTCCGCGACACGCCGTACGGACGAGCCCTTTCTGCATGATCACCAAAGGGCGGTGGGTGGGGTGGGGGGCGGTCAGGCGGCGTCGAGCAGGTCCTGGTACTGCGCGTCGGTCAGCTCGACCTCGGCCGCGGCGATGTTCTCCTCGACATGGCTCACCGACTTGGTGCCCGGGATCGGCAGCATTGCCGGTGAACGGCGCAGCAGCCACGCGAGAGCCAACTGGGCCGGGGTGGCCCCGTGCTTCTTCGACGCCTCGTCGAGAACGCCGCCGGGCCGGGCGAGCGCACCGGTCGCGATCGGGAACCACGGGATGAAGGCGATCTGTTCGCGCTCGGAGTAGTCCAGCACCGCCTCGGACTGCCGGTTGGCCAGGTTGTAGAGATTCTGCACGCTGACGATCGTGGCGACCTTCCGGGCCGCCTCGATCTCACTGACGTCCACTTCGGACAGTCCAATGTGGCGGATCTTGCCCTCCTGCTGGAGTTTCACCAGCTCGCCGAGTGAGTCCTCGGCCGGGACCTGCGGGTCGATCCGGTGCAGCTGGTAGAGGTCAATGCGTTCCACGTCCAGCCGGCGCAGGCTCATCTCGACCTCCTGGCGGAGGTAGTCCGGCCGACCGCACGGCGGCCACACGTTCGGGCCGGTGCGCAGCAGGCCGCCCTTGGTCGCGATCGTTACGCCGTCGTAGGGGTGCAGGGCCTCGCGGATCAGCTCCTCGCTGACGTACGGGCCGTACGAATCGGCGGTGTCGATGAAGTCGACGCCGAGCTCGACGGCGCGGCGCAGCACCCGTACGGCCTCGGCCCGGTCCGGCGGGTCGCCCCAGATGCCGGGGCCGGTCAGCTGCATCGCCCCGTAGCCGAGGCGATGCACGGTGATGTCGCCGACCGCGACGGTGCCACTGGCGGTCGCGGGCTGGTCAGAACTGGTCACAGTCAATGTCCTTCGGTATTGCGGATAGAGCCATCGGTGCAACCGCCTGCGACGGTTGCCGCATTCCGACCCCGGCCTACCTGGTCCCGCGGAACTGCCAATCCTCGGCGTAGAGGTCGAAATGTGCGCCCTGACTGGGATGCGCAGTCACGTAGTCGATGTCCAGCTCGACGCCGAGTCCGGGGGCGGTCGGCAGGTCGAAATAGCCGTTGACCACCTCGGGCAGCCCGGGTGCCGCCTGTTTCACATGCTCATCGGCGAAGTCGTTGAAGTGCTCCTGGATCTTGAAGTTCGGCGTGCACGCGGCCAGATGCAGGTTGGCTGCGGTCAGCACCGGTCCGCCGACGTTGTGCGGCGCGATGAGCACGTAATGCGTCTCGGCGGTGGCGGCGAGCTTGCGCACCTCACCGATGCCACCCAGATGCCCGATGTCGGGCTGGATCACGTCGGCCGCCTGCAGTTGGAACAGCTCCCGGAACTCGGTCCGGTCGTGGATCCGCTCCCCCGTGGCGACGGGCAGCGAGACCTGTCCGGAGACCTTGGCCAACGCCTGCAGGTTCTCCGGCGGCACCGGCTCCTCGATCCAGCTGGGCCCGAACGGCTCGAGTTGGCGGGCGATCCGGATCGCCTCGGCCGGGGCGAACCGGCCGTGCATCTCTACCAGGATCTCCACATCCGGGCCGACCGCATCGCGGACCGCCTCCACCAGGGAGATCGAGCGCCGCCGCTCGTCCGCCTCCAGCTCCCACATGCCCGGGCCGAACGGGTCGAACTTCAAGGCCCGGTAGCCGCGCTCGACGACGGTGCGGGCCGCGGCGTGGAACTCCTCGGCGGTGCGCTCCACTGTGTACCAGCCGTTGGCGTACGCCTTGATCTTGTCCCGCACCTTGCCGCCGAGCAGCCGCCAGACCGGCTGGCCCAGCGCCTTGCCGACGATGTCCCAGCACGCCATCTCCACCACCGCGATACCCGACATGGCGATCTCGCCGGCCCGGCCGTAGTCGCCGTGCTTCATCCGCTGCACCAGGGATTCGGTGTTGAACGGGTCGGAGCCGATGATGTGATTTCCGGCCGCCTCGGACAGGTAGCCGAGCAGCGCCTGGGTGTGGCCGAGCATCCGGGTCTCGCCGACGCCGGTCAGCCCCTCGTCAGTGCTGACCCGGACGTAGGTCAGGTCGCGCCACGGAGTGCCGAGGACGAACGGCTCGATCGCGGTGATCTTCATCCGGTCACCACCGGCAGGGCCAGACCCTCGGCGCCCAATTTCGACGTCGTCGCCTCCGGCGCATAACGGCGCAACAGGCCGAGTCCGAGTTGCGCGCGGCGTACCCGCTCACGTCCCAACGCCACGGCCGTTGCGGTCAGATGGGTGCCGCTCGGATAAATGTTCGGCGAATTTCGCAATCCGAATTTCACGTAGACCGGAGCCGCAACGCGGACTATCTCGGCGATCTCGAAATGCCTGACAAATCCGCCCTGATCGTCCGGCGCCTCCACATAGATGTCCAGCGGAATGTCGATGGCGGCGCGAATCGCCGCGAGCTGGGCCAGCGAGAGGTCCGTCGGCACGTTGTATGTGTCGGCGCCGGCCTGCTCAGCAATCTGCACCGATGCCGGATTCGCGAATCCCATTTGGACACTGACCTTGAATTGCAGATCACCGGGAAATTCTCCGGCCGCGCGCATTCTGGAGGCCACCGACAGCACTCCGATATCGGTCACCAACACACTGCGGAAACCTGCCTCGGCGGTGCGCCGGATGTCCTCCAACACGTGGACGAGCTGGTCGGCGCCGCGGGCCTGCGCCACCACGCCACCCGCGCCCGATGCCAGAGCGGCCGCACCGGTCGACCAGCCGGCCAGCGGCCGGGCGAAGATGCTCGCCTCGACCGGCCGGGCCGCGGCAATTCGGGCCATCTCGGTCAGCTCGTCGTCGGTCATCAGCATGCCGCCGCTGCCCTGCGAGATCCGGTGCACCGTCACGTCGCGGGCATCCGCCTCCGCGAGCACCGCAGCGAGCACCTCGGGTCCCTCGACGCTCGGGATCTCCACCCGGTACTGCGCGCCGTCGGGGAATCGTTTGGCGCTGCTGGGCAACTCCCCCAGGTCGCCGGCCGGCAAACCGATGGACCGCAAGAACGAACGGGTCTGTTCCACGCTGGCTCCGATGTTCGGTATCTCGGAAAGTGTTCGATATCAGGAAAGCACGTGGGGCACACCACGGCAACAATTTCCGCCTGACATCACGAAGCCTGCCGTACGCTGCTATCCACCCGTTCGAAATACCGAACTGAAGGAGCGCGCATGCCCCGACTGGTGCCGGCGCTGGCCCGCGGCCTGGACGTGCTGGAGCTCTTCCTCGACACCCCGGCCGCACTGTCCGCACCGGACATCTGTGCGGCTCTGGGCCTGCCCCGGACCACAGTCCACGAGCTGGTCAAAACACTGCTGGCCCGCGGTTATCTGCGGACCGCCGATGAGCAGGGCTACCGGTACGAATTGGGCATCCGCACCTTCGAGCTCGGCAACCTCTACCGCGCGCACCTGGACCTGGCCCGGGAGGGTCAGCGGGTCGCTGAGCGGATCGGGGCCCGCTGTCAGGAGACCGTCCACGTCGCGATCCGCGACCGTACGGACGTCGTCTATATCGCCAAGGTGGACAGTACGCACGCCGTACGAATGGTGTCCGCGGTCGGACACCGGCTGCCGGCGCACCTCACCGCAGTAGGAAAAGTGTTGCTCAGCGACCTTCCGGCCGACGCGCTGCGGGCGCTCTATCCGCCGGGCACGACATTGCCGGCCATGACACCGCACAGCATTTCCTCGGTCGGGACGCTGCGGACGAAGCTCGCGGAGGTTGCCGAGGCCGGTGTCGCGTACGACTACTGCGAGTCCAATCCGGACGTGGCCTGCGTCGCCGCCCCGGTCCGGGACGCGGGAGGTGAGCTCGCCGCCGCCTTGAGCATTTCGGTGCCGGTGGCCAGATGGACCAACGAGCGGTGCGAGCAGTTGACCGGCCTGGCCCGCGACGGTGCCCAGGCTCTGTCCAACCTGTTGGGCCATCGACCCGGCTGACGACGCGGCGTTTCCTATTGTTCAGTTCGTTTTCGGCATTTCCCGGCAATTCGCCAACGCGGAACGTCGGTCAGCCGGTCAATGCCTCATCTTTGAGCATTCCACGCAGGGTCGCTCGGAATTCGGGTGTGTCCGTGTGGCCGTGCGCGGAGACCGCGTGCTGCACGGCCGCTTCCATGACTTCGTCTTCTTCGCCGGCGATCAGCAGGGTGCAGTTCTTCTCACTGGGATAATCACGGCAGTCGGCAACCTTGCGCATGCCGAGCTCCTCTCCATTGAAGGCTCGACAGCAGAATGCTGGCCAATCATCTTGATTGTCAAGTAATTCGGCCGTCCAGCGGAATGGGAGCGGTCGGCCGGCTCACATCCGGTGCGCAGTCGCCCGGCGTAGCTGGCGCGGCCTCCCAATAAGCTTGACAGTCAAAGTAGCGGGATTGATACTCCGACTCGGGTCGGTAGCGGACACGCTTGCCGATACGGGAGGTCCGGGATGCCGGGCCGCTACGAAATACGCAGTTCCAACGGGGGCAGTTGCATGACAGCGGATACTTTGCGGCGCGCCGCGCCGGCCTTCCCTGCACTGACGGTGCAGGCACTCCGATCAGGTGCCGACACCCAGGTGCGGCTCAGCGGACATCTCCTCGATGCCGACCTGCGCCTGCTCGACGAGACGATCGACTGGTTGCTCGCCGCCGGGGCCCGGCACATCAAGGTCGATGCGCACGAGCTCGCCGGCGACCGCGCGGTCCTGAAGGGCTGGCTCGGCGGGTACCGACAGCAGTGTCTGGTCCGCCGGCACGTTCTGTCGATCAGCCGGCTACGTGCTTCTCGATGATCTTGCCGACGCCCGGCAACGCTTCCTGAACGTGCTTCTTGCCCTGCGGGCGGAGCTTTCCGTACGCCTTCTTGATCGTCGCGCGCGATGACCGCTCCGCCCGGGCGTCCGTGATGCCGAGCAGGGCATCGGAAACCTCGTCGCTGCGGCCGGCCAGATAGTCCGGCAGCGGCCCGTCGCCGCTGGTGCGGTAGTCGGCGTAGAACGGCTCGAGCCGCGCCACGAGCTGGTCGAGCAGGTCGTCGACCGTGTCGTGGATGATGCCCGGCCGGACCGCCTTCACCATGCCGTACGCGCCTTTCACGGCAATGCTGGAGAAGCCGCTCTTGGACTCGACCTCCGAGTCGAGCAGGCCCTGGCAGTCGGTCACCACCTGTGGTCTACGGCTGGGATCGAGCAGAATCTCCTGGAGCGTCTCGGCCACCGCTGTCTCCGTCCTTTCGCGCCCGACTCGGGGCAGAATCCATCCGCCGGCACCGTTGCCGGCCCTCGGCGGCACATGCTGCCGCATCGCCGGGACCGGCTGCCATCCGGGGCATCACACGTCCGACACGCCCTCGGTTGAACGCGGATTTCGCCGTCGTTACCGGGCGAATCCACGACAGCGCGCGGTCAGTAGAGGGTGTAACCGCCGTCGAGGGTGAGGATCGAGCCGGTCATGAACGCGGTCGCGTCGCTGGCGAGATACACGACGCTGGGCGCGATCTCCTCGGGCAGCGCGTAGCGCTTCATCGGCGCGTCCTCGATCCAGTGTTGGCGGAACTCCGGCCGATCCACCGGTGCCATGTCCGTCTTCACATAGCCGGGGGCCAGAGCGTTGACCCGGATGTGGTGCGGCGCCCACTCGGCGGCCAGCGACTTGGTGAGTTGGTGCACCGCGGCCTTTGAGGCGTTGTACGCCGGCTGCCACTGTGGCCGGTTGACGATGAGGGCCGAGATCGACCCGATGTTCACCATCACACCGCCACCGGCCGCCCGCATCCGCTCGGCCACCACCGTGCTGCAGAGCCACAACCCGTACACATTGATGTCGAAGACCTGCCGGAACTCCTCGTCCGGGACCTCCAGCGCCGGGCGGTGAATCGCCAGGCCGGCGTTGTTGACCAGGATGTCGACGCCACCGAGTTGCGACACGGTCTCCTCGACCATCCGCTCGACGTCCGCCCGGATAGTGATATCGGCGCCGACCGGGACGATCCGCCGCCCGGTCCGCGCGGTGATGTCGTCGGCCACGGCTGCGACCTGGGTGACGTCGCGGGACACCGCGACAACGTCCGCCCCGGCCTGAGCCAGGCCGAGGGCGAAGGCCCGGCCGAGGCCCCGGCTCGCGCCGGTGACGATGGCGCGGCGGCCGGTCAGGTCGAAGGGGGCGAACACGTCCGAGGTCTGTGTCATGCCGTCATTCTGCCGTGCCGATCGCGCGTTCGACCGGCGCGGGTCGAGGCTAAAACCGGCGCAGGGTAAGTCCGATGCCGATCACCGCCAGCACGAAAGCCGCCGCATACAGCGTGACACCGTTCCATCCGCCCGCGCTAAAGGTCAGACCGCCGAGCGTGCCGCCGACGCTGGAGCCGAGGTAGTAGCAGGACAGGTAGACACGATCAAGGACCCATTGCCCGCCAATGTGGCGTTGGGGCAATCTAGTCACCCCAACGGCACATTGGCGCGAGAGAGCAACGCGCCGGGTCAGCCCGGCTGCCCGAGCACTTCGGCGAGCGCATCGGGATCAGCTCGGACCGTGCCGGCCGGTGGCGGAGCCGCCTGCTGCAGCGCCACCGGTTGTTTCAGCGCGGCGCCGGTCACCACCGACACGACGGTGTCGGATTCGCTTACCCAGCCCTCCTCTCGGGCCCGGAACAGCGCCGCCACCGATGCGGCCGCGGACGGTTCGACCGCGACCGACTCCCGGCCCAGCAGCCGCATCGCCTCGAAGAGGTCGGCGTCCTCGACCGAGACGGCCCGGCCGCCGGAATCCCGAAAGGCGCGCAACAGCCGGCGGCCACCCTGGATCGGTGCGTCACCGGCAATGCTCTGTGCCACGGTGCGGCTCGCGTCTCCGTACGGCGCGGCACTCGTCTCGCCGGCCAGGAACGCCCGGACCAGCGGGGCGGACGCGGCCGGCTGCACCCCGACCATCCGCGGCAACCGGTCGATCACGCCGAGCTGACGCAATTCCAGAAAGCCCTTCCACGCGCCCCACAATCCGCCGCCGGTGCCGACCGGATGCACCATCACGTCCGGCGCCCGACCCAATTCCGCGCAGATCTCGTACGCGTAGGTCTTCATTGCCTCGTGCCGCACTGGGTTGATGAAGTTGACGAACGAGTAGTGACCTCGCCCGGCCAAAGCGGAGACGGCAGCGAAGATCTCGACGCTGGAGTCGTAGCGCAGCCGCAGCACCCTGGCCCCGTAGAGCCGGATGAGCGCAGTCTTGATGTCGTTGGCCGATTCCTCCACCAGCACGGTCGCGGCCATTCCGGCCCGCGCCGCATAGGCGGCGAAGGAGGCGCCGGCGTTTCCCGAGCTGTAGGTGAAAGCCCGCTCGATCCCCAGCTGGCGGGCGAAACTCACCGCGAGCGCAAACCCGCGGTCCTTGAAACTGCCCGTTGGCATCAACGAATCGTTCTTCACCAGCAGGCCGGGAATTCGCAGCCGCGCAGCCAGCCCGGGCATCGACAACAGCGGCGTGTCGCCCTCCCCCAGCGAAATCCGCCGCGCGCCGGCGGGGAGCGGCAACAACTCGTGCCAGCGCCACATCCCGAGCTCTCGCGCGGCCGCGGCCCGGGTCAGCAGGTCGCCCGGCGCCCGCCCCAGGTCGTACTCGACCTCCAACAGACCGCCGCACTGGCGGCAGAGCAGCGCCGGGCGGTCCAGCGCTGCCGTGCTCCGGCAGTCGTCGCACCGGTAACCCGTGGCCAGGCTCATCGGCGGGCTCCTCCGGCTCGGCGGCGGTCGTCGAGGCAGCGTACCGACGGACCCCAGTACGATTCTGCTGCCGGCAACCAGAAGGGCGAGACGACAGAGATGACTGATCGCCCGATGGCCGATCCGGCCGGCATTCTCGCCGCCGCCCACCAGGACCGCGTCTTCTCTGGGGCGGCCTGGGCGATCGGCCGCGGTTCAGGCCCCGTCGAGCAGGGCACCCTCGGCACGCTGTCCTGGGGCGGTCCGCCGGTCACTGCCGACACGTTGTGGGACCTCGCGTCGGTGACCAAGCCGATCGTCGGGCTGGCGGTGCTGGCGTTGGTCGAGGCCGGCGAGCTGTCCCTGGACGAGACCGTCGGGGCGCACCTGCCGGACTACCGGGACACCGACAAGGCCGACCGGACGATCGCGCAGCTGCTGACCCACACCGCCGGAATCCCGGGCCAGCAGCCGCTCTACCGCGAACATCAGACCCGGGAGACCCTGCTGGCGGCGCTGCACGACCTGCCGGTGACCCGCCCGGCCGGGACCGCGGTGGAGTACAGCTCGCCCGGATTCATGCTGCTGGGAATGATCGCCGAGCACGCCTCCGGGCTGTCGCTCGACCGGCTCGTACACACCTGCGTAACCCGGCCGGCCGGCATGCCCGCGACCGGCTTCTGCCCGCTACAGCCGGTACGAGAAACCGCGGCCGCGACCGAGGACTGCCCGTGGCGCGGCCGGATCGTGCAGGGCACGGTGCACGACGAGAACGCCGAGGTGCTCGGTGGCGTCGCCGGGCACGCGGGCCTGTTCGGCACTGTCGGCGATCTGGCCCGGCTCGGCGAGATGCTGTGCCGCGGCGGCCAGGGACCCGGCGGACGGGTGCTCGCCGACCGCACGCTGGTGGTCATGACCGAGCCGCGTACCGATGCCCTCAACCTCCGGCGCACCCTGGGATGGCAGGGCCGGGACCGGACCGGCTGCAGCGGCGGCGATCTGCTCACCCCCGCCGCATACGGGCACACCGGATTCACCGGCACCAGCATCTGGGTGGATCCGGGGCTCGACCTGTTCCTGGT
>DATAVB010000060.1:0-1532 GCA_036267955.1 Mycobacteriales bacterium
GCTGGCCGGACTGCCGCAATGTCCGCGATCTCGGCGGACTGCCGGTCAAAGGCGGCTACCGGACCCGACACCGGGCACTCGTACGGGCTGACACGCTGGATCGGCTCACCCCGGACGGCGTTGCTGCGGTACGCACCTACGGCGTGTCCCGGATCCTCGATCTCCGGTCCGATTTCGACCTGACCGGCACACCACATCCCTTCGCCGCCGACCCGAGCTACCGCCTCGTACCGTTCATCGACCCGGTCCGCGACCTCGAACGGAACGCCGCGGCCGAGCGGTCACTCGCCGACCTCTACCGCGGCAGCGTCGACCGGAACGGCAGGCAGGTGGCCGCCCTCGTCACCGCATTCGTCGACGCTCCACCGGGCACCGTGGTCGTGCACTGCCTGTCCGGCGCCGACCGCACCGGGATGCTGGCCGCGATGCTGCTCGACCACATCGGCGTCGACCGGGCCGCGATCGCCGCCGACTACCAGCTGACCCAGGAATACCTCGGCGGCGGAGTGACGCTGCCGTCGGCGGATCCACTGGATCTGGCTCGCCGGGCCCGGCCGGAGACCATTCTGGACACTCTCGACCACATCGATGCCCACTACGGCGGTGTCACCGACTATCTGCGGACCCGAGGCGTCACCGTCCGGCAGCTCGAGCAGGTGCGTCGTCGACTGGTCGAATAGCGGGAAGATCGTGCCAGCTGGACTGGTTTGCTCCCGCGTGGACACGGTCACCGCGATGCTGGTCGGCGGCCCACCGTCATCCTGGAGCTCCCACGTCACCGAAACGGCGGACGACGTGCGGGGCCGCGCTCTCCGCTGCCGGGCTCGATGACCGGCTGCGGGTGCTGCATCCCGGTAGCCGACACCGGTGGGCTGAGTCCTGTTGCGCCACCGCGAGCGAACCGGCATCGTGCAAACGTTTTCCGGCACGACGGCACGACTGTCCTACCGGCCCTGTAGTCTGAACCAGACACGCGTGACGGCCGCAATCCGGGCGATACAACGCGACGAGGAGCACAAGACGATGACCACCGCGAAACACACCGTCGACGTAACGCCGCTGCCTGCGCCCAGACAGATTCTCACCGACAATGTGTACGAGGCGATCAAGGCGCTCGTGATGGATCACGCCATCGAGCCGGGTGCCCGGGTCAACATCGACGCGCTGGCCCGTCAGCTCCGGGTTTCCCAGACTCCGCTGCGGGAGGCGTTGGCTCGGCTGGAGTCTGACGGCCTGGTCACCAAGGAGCCGCTGCGCGGCTACTCCGCCACCCCGCTGATGAACTGGAAACAACTCGACGATCTGTACGAGTTCCGGTTGCTGGTCGAGCCGTGGGCGGCTGGCAGCGCCGCACTGCACATCACGCAGGAAGGGCGCGACCGAATTTCCGCCGAGATCGCCAGTTGCTCGGACGCTCCCCCGGACGGCAACTACGACCAGTACAAGGTGCTCTCCGCGCACGACGGCCGGTTCCACGATCTGATCATGGAATTCTCCGGCAACGTCGCGCTGCGCGAGATCTACGCCAAGAC
>DATAVB010000061.1:0-53683 GCA_036267955.1 Mycobacteriales bacterium
ACCGGTGATTGTGAACCAACATCGTCCAACTAACCGTAATCACGTTCCATGATGTGGCCGTACGATGGCTGATGTGTACGACCCGGTGCAGCTGCGCAGCTTTCTGGCGGTCGCGCGGGCGCAGAGCTTCACCCGCGCCGCGCGCCGACTCGGCCTGCAGCAGTCGACGGTGAGCCAGCACGTCGGAAAGTTGGAGCGCGCCGCCGGTCGGCAACTGCTGCTTCGGGACACCCACGCGGTCGCCCTCACCGCTGACGGCGAGGCCATGGCCGGCTTTGCCCGGTCGATCCTCACCGAGCACGACCGGGCGCAGAGCTGGTTCGCCGGGTCGCCGCTTCGCGGCCGGCTCCGATTCGGCGCCTCGGAGGACCTGGTGCTGAGCCACCTCCCCCAGGTGCTCCGCGATTTCCGGCACAGCCACCCGCTCGTCGACCTCGAGCTCACCGTGGAGCTCTCCACCGAGCTGCACCGGCGGCTGCGGTCCGGATCGCTGGATCTGGTCTACGCCAAGCGGAGTCCCGGCGAGACGCACGGCCAGCTGGTGAGCCGCGAACGGATGGTGTGGATCGGCGCGCCGGGGCTGCGCCTCGACCGGGACGGCCCGGTGCCGATCGTCGTCTATCCGGCGCCCAGCATCACCCGGGCACACGCCTTGCGGGCCCTGCGCGAGGCCGGGCGACCGTGGCAGATCACCTGTACCAGCGGCAGCCTGTCCGGATTGCGGGCCGCCGCGCTGGCCGAGCTGGGCGTGCTGGCCTTCACCCGCAGCCTGATCCCGCCCGGATTGGTGGAGCTGCCGTCGCGGTCCGGGCTGCCGGAGCTGGGCGAGGTCGAGGTGGTGCTGCTGAGCGGCTCGCGGGCCGAGGATCCGCCGGTCGCCGCGCTGGGCAAGGCGATCCGGGACAGCGGCGCCCGCGCCTGAGCCGATTCACTGCCGCCCTCGCCGCACTCGCAGTGCCGGGTCCCTTCCACCCGCGCCGCCGAACACCCGAGCCGTCCGCCTCCTGGGCCCGATCGAAGTGCGCTTTACCCGGCCCCAACGCCGCCCAACACGGGTAAAGCACCCTTCGATCGGAGCTGGGGTCGGCGAGCGGGCCGGCAAAACCGAAGAGGGTAGGCGAAACCCGCCGCAGCTCGGCGAAACGAGCACGCGAAAACGAGATACCCGCCGCAACGAACGGCGAGAAGGGCCGCTCAGGTGAAGAGGGCCTCGCCCCAGAATCCGTCGTCGTTCTGGACGCCCGGCGGGCACGCGAAGACGGCGCTGCCGGTGTGCGAGATGTATTCGTTCAACGCGTCATGCGACCCGAGTTTGCGCTGCAGCGTGATGAACTGGTCCGGATTCTTCTGGTACGCAAGGAAAAACAGCCCCGCGTCGAGCAGGCCCTGGGAGTCCATGCCGTCGGTGAACGAATAGCCGCGGCGCAGGATCTGCAGGCCACCATTGGATTCCCGGCTCGCCAGCCGGATGTGCGCGTCGGCCGCGATGACCGGCTCACCGGTGGAGTCCTTCGCCGCGAGATTGGGTTTGTCGAATTCCCGCGACCCGGTCAGCGGTGCACCGGTCACCTTGTGCCGACCGAAAACCGCCTGCTGGTTGGCGAGATAGTCATGGTCCCACGACTCGATCTGCATCTTGATCCGCCGGGCGACCAGGAACGACCCGCCGCGCAGCCATTTCTGGTCCGATTCCGCGCCCACCCAGACGTACTTGTCCATCGTGGGGGCGTCCTCGCCGCGGACATTGCGGGTGCCGTCCTTGAAGCCCATCAGGTTGCGCGGCGTGGCCTGCGAGGCGCTCGTCGACGCGGTCTTGCCGAAACCCAGCTGCGACCAGCGCATCGCGGCCGTCCCCAGCGCGAGCCGGTTGAGGTTGCGGATGGCGTGGAACGCGACCTGCGGGTCGTTGGCGCACGCCTGTACGCCGATGTCCCCGCCGCAGCGGCTCGGGTCGAGCTGGTCGCCGGGCAGTGCCGGGAGGTCAACCAGCGCCGCGGGGCGCCGGTCGGCCAACCCGAAACGGCTGTCGAAAAGCTTCGGCCCGAAGCCGATGGTGATGGTGAGCTGGTTGGGTGACAGTCCGGCCGCCTCACCGGTGTCGGCCGGCGGCACCTGGTCGCTCGCCGAGTCGCCGATGACCGGCTGGCCGGCGGTCATCGCGGCCGCCGCCGTCGTCCAGGTCTGCAACAGCTCGATCAGCTCACCACGGCTGCGGGTGCTCAGGTCGAACGTGGCGAAGGCGAGCTGATTCTGGGTCTCGGTGGCGATGCCGGCCTGGTGTTGACCGTGGAACGGCACCGTCCCGGCGGTCGGCGACGGCTGCGCGACCGCCTCTTTGGCCGGCGCGGCGTCGGAACAGCCGGACGCTACTGTCAGTCCGGCGCCGGCCAGACCGACGCCGCCGAGGAAACCTCTACGTGAAACAGACATCAGACAATCTCGCCGGCAACCTTGCTCAGTGATTCCGACAGCGCGGTCACGATGGTGGTCAGGTGTCGGCGATCCGCGGTGCCGACCGTCGAATAGTCGACGTACGCATCGCCCTTGCGGTACGTGGCCAGGGCCGCGGCCACGGTGTTGAACTGGGTGGAGATCGTGGTCACCAGCTTCGGATCCTTCTTCTGCAGGACCGGCTGCAACACCTGGAATGCTTCCCGGGCCCCGGCCAGGTTGGCGTCGAAGTCCCAGAGGTCGGTGTGGCTGTACCGGTCTTCCTCGCCGGTGATCTTGCTCTTCGCGACCTCGTCGAGCAAGGAGACCGAGCCGTTGGCGATCTGCGCCGGCTGGAACTTCGCCGTCTTGGTCAGGGTCTGCAGCTTCAGGATGTCGGTCTGCAGCTTGTCGGCCATCGGCCCCATGCCGGCCAACGAATTGTCCTGCCACAGCGCCTTTTCGATGCGGTGGAAGCCGGTCCACTGCTTCGGGTTGGCGACGTCGTTGACCCGGGCGTCGATCTCCGGGTCGAGGTTGCCGAAGCTCTCCGCGACGGGCTCGATCATCTCGTAATAGGTCCGGGCCGGCGCGAACAGCGTCTTGGCCTTGGCGACGTCACCGGCCTTGACCGCGGCGATGAACGGCGCGCTGCGGGCCACCAGCGTCTTGGCCTGGTTGTTCACGTACTTGTCGTACGCGGTGACCGCGGCCTGTACCGAGGCGTCGGACGGTTGTGCGGCGTCCGACGCCTTGCCGGTCACGGTGAACTTGGTCTGGTCGTTCTTCGCGTTCGGGCAGTTGACGATGTACTCGCCCGGCTGCAGCCGCAGGGTGAATTTGCCGGACAGGCCTGGGGTGAGGTTCTCCTTCTCCCCCAGGATCAGTCCGTTCTGCATCAGCTCGGCCTCGCTGACCTTGCCCGAGTTCTTGTTCTGCACGTTGAACGTCAGGGCTCCGGCCTTGGCCGAGGCGGGGCTGGGCTGGCAGCTGTCGTCGGTGACCGCGATGGTCACTCCCTTGGTGCCGGCCTTCGCCTTGGTCGACTCGGTGACGCCGCAACCGGCCACCAGCAACGCCCCCACGGCGATGGGCGCACCCACCCGCAGACAGGCAGTGAGACGGGACATCGGAGCCTCTTTCGTATGAATGACGGGAATTCAGTGCGCGGAGCTCGTGCTGACCGCCCGGGCCCGCGGGGCGGCGGCGCGCCGCCGTGGCCAGCAGACGAAGAGCAGCATCGGCACCACGTACACCAGCCAGCCGACGGTCTCGATCACTGTCGGACGCGGCTGGACACCGAGGACGCCGGTGAACAGCGACTCCAGCGGGGTGCCGGGCCGGACCAGCCAGCTCAGGTCGAACGCCTCGCTGTGCCCGGAGAGCAGCCAGCCCGCCTCGAACGCCGTGTGGAAGGCGGTCACCACCAGACCGGCCGCCACCAGAACGAGCACCACGCCGGTGATGGTGAAGAACCGGGTGAGGTTCAGTCGGATGCCGCCGCGGTAGATGCCGTAACCGATGGCGGCGGCCAGCAGGATGCCCAGCGCAGCCCCGGCGACGCCGTAGCCGGTGCTGTGGCTGGTCTGGAAAGTGGCGAGCAGGAACACCGCTGTCTCGAAGCCCTCCCGCATCACTGCGAGGAAAGCCATCAGCACGAGCGCGGAGCCCGATCCCTTGGCCAGCGCCGCTTCCGCTGCGCCCTCCAGGTCGCCCTTCATCTCGCGGGCATGCCGGCGCATCCAGATGATCATGTATGTGACCATCAGGACGGCGAGCGCGCCGACGACCGTCTCCAGCCGTTCCTGTTGCTGCTGCTTGATCTCGCGCGAGACCACGTACAGCGTGATGCCGATACCCAGGCAGATGAGGACGGCGGTCGAAACGCCGATCCACAGTGAACGCAGCAGGTCAGGCCGGGAACGGCGTTGCAGGAATGTCGCGATGATGCCGACGATCAGCGCGGCCTCGAGGCCCTCACGCAAGCCGATGACGAAGGTGGGTAGCACCAGGTCTCCCGATCACAGTGTTTAGGAAAGCCTAACCTATGATCCATCGTGGTGGAGACCAATCCCTATGAACAGAACCACATTGATTGGGTCAGATCATCACGGGCCGATCTCCGACACACCGGCGGGCCGATCGACACCAGGTCGTGATGGGCCCATCTTAGCCGGGTACCCTCCTGAGGCAGTGCGCCCGGTGAGCCCGACGATGACCGGTTGCGGACCGGTGGTACACAATTGCCGCCAGTGCCTGCTGCTGATCCCCCGACGGTCGCGCCCCGTGCCGACCGTTTGGCGGTGCAGCACGCTCCGCCGCTACTCAATGACGACGTATGCGAGGTCCATGGTGAAGGTAGTCGTTCAAATTCCCTGTCTCAATGAGGAAGAGACGCTACCGCTCGTGCTCGACAGCATTCCCCGCCAGATCGACGGGGTCGACGAGGTCATCGTGCTCGTCATCAATGACGGGTCGCATGACAAAACGGTCGAGGTGGCCAAGGCGCACGGTGTCCGGCATTTCGTGCACCACACCGAGCGCATGGGCCTGGCCCGCTCGTTCCGGGACGGTGTTGAGCGGGCGCTGGAGCTCGGCGCCGACATCATCGTCAACACCGACGGCGACAACCAGTACCCGCAGGATCGGATCGGCGACCTCTGCCAGCCGATCATCAACCGCGAGGCCGACATCGTCGTGGCCGACCGGCAGACGGACAAGATCGAGCATTTCTCGCCGTTCAAGAAGAAGCTGCAGGCATTCGGTAGCCGGGTCGTCAATGCCGCCGCTGGCACCGACATCCCGGACGCCGCCAGTGGCTTCCGTGCCTACTCCCGCGAGGCCGCGATCCGGCTGAACACGATCACCAAGTTCAGCTACTGCATGGAAACCATCATCCAGGCCGGCAACAAGCAGATGGCCATGAAGAGCGTCCCGGTCGAGGTGAACCCGAAGACGCGCGAGTCGCGACTCTTCAAGTCCAACTGGGAGCACGTCACCAAGTCCGGATTCGCCATCACCCGGGCCTACATGATGTACAAGCCGTACGTCTTCTTCGCGACCTTGAGCGCGCTGCTGTTCGTGCTCGGCCTGATCCCGTTCGTGCGCTACCTGGTGATCCTGGCCGACGGCAGCCACGGAAGCCACGTCCAGTCGTTGATCCTGGGTGTCACGCTGCTCATCGCGGCGGCGCTGTCGCTGGTCCTGGGCGTGGTGGCCGACCTGATCCGGACCAACCGGATCCTGATCGAGGAGAGCCTCGAGCAGATCAAGCGCAACCGCTTCCACGACCCGCACCTCGAGCTGATGGGCGAGAGCACCGAGGACGTGCCGGACTGGTCGATGGACACCCCGCGGGTCAGGACCCAGCAGCAGGCCTGACCGACCGGCTAACCAGAAAGCCCTCCGACCTCAGGGTCGGAGGGCTTTCTGTTGGTTCAGGCGCAGTGCCGGATCTCCACGGCGTGCCGGCGGAGCTCCAGAGTGGGCGCGCAGGCGGCACCGCTGGGCAGCGAGCCGAGCGCCAGGAAATGGGCCGCGCAGTAGGAGCGGGAGCCATCGTGGACGGGGCTGTGCATGTTGGTGACAATCACCGCCGCCGGGTCTTCGCAGCGCCAGCAGCGCGTGTCGGACAGAGCATGTGAACGCTCTTCGAGCTTCACCGTTCGCCTCCAGTGGAGACAGCAGAGCTGTCCGACCGAAGCCGGTCTCCCCCGTGATCGACTGCGATGCGGCCAGTCCCCTGAATCTCCGAGTCCAGGTGCCAGGTCCGTATACGTAGAGGAATCGATCCGTGACGCTCTGACGTTACGCCCGGATGCGTTGTACAGCGCAGAGATCATGGCGAATAGCCATCATCGGCGTGTCCGGAGCAAACAGGCTCTGCAGGTATGAAAACGGCTATAACGCTATAACGCCGAATTTGTCACGGTGCGATCGGAACGCCGTTCGGCCCACCCGTACGTGGCCCACCCGCACGCGGCCCGGTCTCATGGCGCAGGCTCAGATCCAGCTGCTGCCGGTCGACGGACAGCCGCACCGGAACACTCGCCGGCCGGTAGTGCGCCGCGGTGACCGTGTACTCCCCGGCCGGGACGTCGGCGAACGCGTAGCCACCGGCTCCGTCCGTACACCCCTGCGCCACCAGCCGGCCGTCCGCCCCGGCGAGCCGGATCGCGACATCAGCCAGCGGCCGCCCGCCGGGGCCGGCGACCGTGCCGCGCACCGAGCCACCCCCGGCCAGCTCCACGTCGTGCCGGACGACCCCGCTGGCCGGCACCGTCACCATCGACGCCGCCGGGCGCAGCGACGCCGCACTGGCCACCACCGTGTACGTACCCGGCATCAACTCGGCGACCCCGAAGCCGCCGTCCGCGCCGGTCAGCGCGGATCCCACCACCTCCCCACGGACGTCGGCGACGGTCACCGTCACCCCGGCCCGCGGTCCGGCGCCCGCGGTGCTGACCGTCCCGGCCAGACCCCCGGCTCCGGCGACCACCACCGAATGTTCGGTCGGACCGTTGCCGAGCTGCAGGGTCGCCGCCTGCGGCTGGAAGCCGGGTGCCTGCACGATGAGCAGAAACTGTCCGGGCTCCGGCACGGTCAGGTCGTAGCTGCCGTCGGCGGCGGTGCGAGCCCGACCGGCCTGGCGACCACCCGCGTCGATCAGGGTGAGCCGGACATCCCGGACCGGGCGGCCACCGGACTGCCGCACCGCCCCGGACAACCGGCCGCCGCGGTCGACCGCCGCTGGCGGGCTCGGCACGGGCGGACTCGGCGCGGGCGGACTCGGCACGGCCGGGACCGGCTCCCCGGCGGCGGACTCACGGTTGTGTACGGCGTGCCGGGCGACGCCGACGGCTACGGGAGCGCGGTGCTCGGCGCCCTCGATGTAGTGGTACTTCCCGCCGCGCAGGTACGACGCGATCGCGGCGACCAGGCAGGCCGCGATCGCGAAGGCGAACGCGACCCCCAGCCCCTGCTGGAAAGGCTCGGCGATCAGGTGCGGGAAATAGCTGCGGCTGGTCAGGAACTGCAGGTGCTGCTGGGACAGCGAGCCGGCCACGCCCTGTTGTTGCAGCAGGGTCTGGATCGGGTTGTACCCCAGCAGCGCGGCGAAGAGGGTGCTCACCGGTGGCAGCGCGGAGATCTGGTGCGCCGCCGAGGACGGCACACCCTGCGCAGTGAGCCCGGAATAGAGGTGCTGCGGCAACGAGTCGGACAGCCCCAGGATGATCAGCGAGAAGAAGACGCCGATCGACAGCACGGTCGCCGAGTTCTGGAAGGTGGCGGTCATTCCGGCGCCGACCCCGCGCTGGGTCGGCGGCAGGCTGTTCATGATGCCGGCCCGGTTGGGTGAGGCGAACAGGCCCATCCCCAGCCCGTTGAGCACCAGGATCAACGCGAACCAGACGTACGAGAAGTTGACCGGCAGCAGGTTCATCAGCACGAAACTGCCGGCGGCGATGATCATGCCGCCCGTCGCGAACGGCCGGGCGCCGAAACGGTCCGAGAGAATTCCCGAGATCGGCGCCGCGAGCAGGAATCCGGCGGTGAGCGGCAGCATGTAGATGCCGGCCCACAGCGGGGTCCGGTCGAAGCTGTAACCGTGCAGCGGCAGCCAGATGCCCTGCAGCCAGATGATCAGAATGAACTGCAGCCCGCCCCGCCCGAGCGAGGACAGCAGGCTCGCGATATTGCCGAAGGTGAAGGCGCGGATCCGGAACAGTTTGAGGTGGAACATCGGGTTGTCCACCCGGGTCTCGATCACCGCGAAGATGATCAGGACCGCGATGCCGCCGATGATCTCGGTGAGCACCTTCGGGCTGGTCCAGCCCATGTTGTGTCCGCCGTACGGCTGAATTCCGTACGTGATCCCGACCAGTACGGCGATCAGGCCGACGGCGAAGGTGACGTTGCCCCACCAGTCGAGCTTCGCCCGCTGCCGTACGCCGGTGTCGCGCAACTTGAGGTACGCCCACACCGTTCCGAACAGGCCGAACGGAACCGAGACCAGGAAGACCAGCCGCCAGTTCACCGGGCCGAGCAGGCCGCCGAGCACCAGGCCGATGAACGAGCCGGAGATCGCCGCCACCGCGTTGATGCCGAGGGCCAGACCACGCTGGTCCTCCGGAAAGGCGTCGGTGAGGATCGCGCTGGAATTGGCGAAGAGAAAGGCGCCGCCGACACCCTGGAAGACCCGGATGATGATGAGCCAGAGAGCGCCATCCGTGCCGTGCATCCAGGTGATCGACAGCAGGATCGAGAAGAAGGTGAAGATCGCGAAGCCGAGGTTGTACATCTTGACCCGGCCGAACATGTCGCCGATCCGCCCCAGGCTCACCACCAGCACCGCGGTGACCACCAGGAAGCCGAGGATCAGCCACAGCAGGTAGCTGACATTCCCCGGCTGCAGCGGATCGAGCCGGATGCCCTTGAAGATGTCCGGCAGCGCGATCAGCATGATCGAGGAGTTGATCGTCGCCATCAGGACGCCGAGCGTCGTGTTGGACAGTGCGATCCATTTGTAGTGCGGGCCGTGCCCGGCCGCTCCGCTCACGGCGACGGAACCCGAGGGCTCAGCGGACACACGGCCTCCCCGTTCGACGCTCTAGTTGCTTACCCATCCTAAGCACCCGGGTGAGAGTTCGCACCAGGACCACGCGGCGGTGGGCTCAGCGGGCGAAGAAATGCCAGCCGATCCAGATCCAGAAGAGCAGGGTGATCACCCGTCCGGTCCGGCTGCTCATGACATGGCCGAGCAGCTCCTCGGCCGGCGGAACCTTCGAGCCCGCGCGACGACCGAGCAGCAGTACGCCGGCGAGAGTCACGGCGAACGCGAGGATGGTGATATCCCTGGTCATCACTTGGCACAATACGGGCCCACGGCAACGTCGTGGAACGGTCAGATCCGGACGGAGGCGGCGGTGCGCACCGATGTCGTGATCGTCGGGGCCGGACACAACGGCCTGGTCGCCGCGATCCTGCTCGCCCGGGCCGGCCTCCGCGTCGAGGTGCTGGAGCGGGCCGACGTGGTGGGCGGGGCCTGCCGTACGGAGCACCCGTTCGCGAAGGCGCCCGGTCTGGCCGCCTCCAGCGGGGCGTACCTGCTCGGCCTCATGCCGCCGGAGCTGCTGCGGCTGCTCGACCTCGACCTCCCCCTGGTCCGCCGCGATCCGCACTACTTCCTGCCCACTCTGGACGGGCGGCATCTGCTGCTCGGCAGCGACCGGGACGACGCGCGCCGGTTGTTCGCCGAGTTCTTCAGCGAACAGGACGCGGCCGCCGACGAGGCGCTCGGCACGGAGCTGGCGGCCCTGCGGCAGGATCTCGCACCGGCCTGGCTGGCCCCTGCGCTTCCGGTCGAGCAGACGGCGGAGCGCTATCTCCGCCCGGCGCTGCGGCGGGTCTTCGTCGACCTCGTCCGCGGCAGTGCCATCGACTACCTGTCCCGGTTCGACTTCGCGTCCGAGGCGGTCATCGCCATGTACGCCGTCACCGACGGGATGCCCGGGCTGACCGGGTCGCCGTGGTCGCCCGGCTCGGGACATAACCTGCTGGTGCACAACATGTGCCGGCTGCCCGGCGCCGGCGGCACCTGGATGGTGGTCCGCGGCGGCATGGGCACCGTCACCACCCGGCTCGCCGAACATGCCCGGGCCGCCGGCGTACGGATCCGGCTGAATGCGGCGGTGGCGGCGATCCAGACCAGCGGCGGCGCTGTCACCGGCGTCGCCACCGCGGACGGCGGCACCGTCGACGCGAGTGTCGTGCTCCTCGCCACCGACCCGTTCCGGCTGCCGGCGCTGCTGGGCGACGCGCTGCCGGAGCCGCTGCGGCGCCGGATCGCGGACTGGGAGGTGCGCTCCCCCGGCCAGACGATGAAGGTCAACCTGGCCCTCGCCGCCCTACCTCGGTTCAGCGCGCTGTCCGAGGACCGGGGACAGCACGGCACCACCGTGCACCTGCTCCCGCCGGCCGCCCCGGGTGACCTGCTGGACACCCTGCGCCGGTCGTTCACGGAGGCCGCGGCCGGGCAGTTGCCGGCCGCTCCCCCGATCGAGTGGTACCTGCATTCCGGCCTCGATCCCTCGCTGCGCGACGATCGGGGACACCATTCCAGCGCGCTGTTCGTCCAGGGCGTCCCGCACGAGCCGGCCGGCACGACCTGGGCCAAAGTCCGGGACTCCTATGTGGACAGTCTGCTCGACGTCGTCACCACGTACGTGCCGGACCTGCGTGACCAGATCGTCGACGTCGACGCGCTCAGCCCGGCGGATATCACCGAGCGATTCGGGATAACCGGCGGCAACATCCATCATGTCGACAACGCAATTTCCTTCACCGACCGGATGCCCTATTCCACTGGAATCCCCGGTCTCTACGCCGGCGCCGCCGGATGTCATCCCGCCGGCTCGGTGATCGGCGCCGCCGGTCACAATGCGGCAACACAGATCATCTCCGACCTGGAGCGGTGACCGGTCCAGGTCAGCCAGCGAATCGTGCAACCGCTGCACTGTTTTGTGTATCGCCTTCCGCGCTTTAAAGGCCCATTCTCTGTGTTGTGTCGCCGTCCCTGAATTAGGACGACGTACAACGGATGCATGTCGGAAGGGGGATTCTGGCATCGATTGCACACGCGGCTCTCCCCCGACCGAGAAGCAGCTTTCGCATGGAAAGGCTCCGCCATGAAAACCAGCGCACGGCGTCGATGGTTCTATGCATTGCTCGTCACGACGATCGTCAGCGCGTTGACAGCGGCATGCTCGGGCGGCGGATCATCTTCGGCCGGCGGATCCGCGGCCAACGGCACGCCGCTCGTGATGGCCAGCGCGAGCCCGTGGACGAGCCTGCAGTACAACCCGTGGACCACCAACTTTCCCGGCGCCGCAGGCGGTTTCGTCTATCTGCCGCTCGCGATCCAGAACTGGCCGAGTCTCACGTCCTTCACCCCGCAGCTGGCCAAGTCCTGGTCGGCTACCGGAAACAAACTCACCATCACCCTGCAACCGAAAGCCAACTGGCAGGACGGCAAGCCGGTCACCAGCGCCGACCTGATCGACACGATCTATCTGGACGGGCTGACCGGGTCGGGGGTGTGGAATGACATCTCGGGCATCAGCAGCTCCAGCCCCAAGGAGATCGTGCTGACCGCGCGATCCGGGGTGTCGATGGTGCTGCTGGAGAACGATCTGTTCAACGGCGTGATCCCCTACCCCACAAGCGTTTGGGGGAAGTTTGCCACCGCGAGCCTCAAAAAGGACATCGTCACCTATTACAACGCGTCCCAGCAGGATCCGGGAGCGGCGCTCAAGACTCCGGCGTACAAGAACGTCGCGGCGGCGCTGCAGAAGCTGCTCAAGTTCGCCCCAAAGACGCTGATGGGCGACGGACCCTACAAATTGGCCGGCATCACCAGCGAGGAGGCCAAGCTGGTGAAATGGAGCGGTTTCTACGACGCCACCCACATCACCATTCCGCAGATCACGTTCCTCGGCAGTCAGCAGCCACAGGTCAACGCGGCCCTCCTCACCGGCCGGGCGGACTTCTCCAGCGGCTGGCTGTACATGCCGCCGGCCATCATGGGGCAGTGGCAGCACACCCAGAATGCCAACCTGCTCTCCGTGCCGGGCACCTTCCAGGGCCAGATCGTCTTCAACAGCCACCAGTACCCGTACAGCATGACGAAGGTGCGGCAGGCCCTTGCCTACGCGTTCCCGCTCAAGAAGATGGATGAGCTGTCCTGGGGTACATCGAAGGCGCATGCGATCGCGCCGAGCATCCCCGACGGCCTGGTCGACCAGGTCCAGGCCCAATTCCTGGACAAGAGCGACAGCTCGGCCCTGAACCCGTACTCGTATGACACCGGGAAGGCAGCCGCCCTGTTGCAGGACGCCGGGTTCACGAAGAAGAACGGTCAGTGGTTCATGCCGAACGGCAAGCAGTTCACGATCTCGCTGGAAATGGACGCCGGCTGGACCGACCAGATCTCCGCCTTCAAGGTAGCTTCCAGCGCACTGACGAGCTTCGGCATCAAGACCTCCTTCGGCACGGTCGAGGACGCCAGCTACCAGGCCGACCTGCACAACGGAAACTTCCAGGTGGCGGCCTTCTGCTGCACCGGCGGCAGCCCCAACCCGATCCTGGACTTCGAGCAGTCACCGATGGGAAGCCAGAACAACTTCACCTCGACCGGCGCCAACCAGGGGCAGCGCGGGCTCGGTTTCGGTCCGGTGGAGACCGTGCCGGGAATCGGCAAGGTGAACGTGCCCGAGGAACTGGACCGCGAACTGCACAGCGTGCCGCCCGGCGCGAAGATGAAAGCCAACACGTTGAGCTGGGCGAAATTCGTCAACGACCAGGTGCCCTACCTGGAGTACGCCGACTTCGCCAACCAGATCGCCTTCTCGACCAAGAACTTCAGCTGGCCGTCGATCGACGATCCGATGTGGAGCCAACTCTCCAGCGGCAACAACCTCATCGTCGTCGGACAGGAGAAGGGCGTCATACACCCCAAGTAGGCGGGCCGAGACGGAAGGAGGATCCGATGGTCTCGTATGTCGCAAAGCGCCTGGCCACAGCGGTATTCATCATCTTCGTGGTCGTATCGCTCTCCTTCTTCATGATCCGCCTCATGCCCGGGAACGCCATGGAATACCTGGAGAACCAGCTGCGGCGGCAGGGGGCGCTCACCCCCGAGCAGGTCCAGCAACAGGTCAATGCGATCTACGGGGTGATGCCCAAGGCGCCGGTTTGGCGGCAGTACCTCGAATACATCGGCAATGTGGCCCAGGGCAACTTCGGCAACTCGCTCACCCATCCCGGCGAGTCCGTGATGCACATCATCGCCGGCGCCCTGCCCTGGACGATCTTCTCCGTGGGGGTCGCGCTGATCGTCAGCTTCGTCATCGGGATCGCCATCGGCACGGTCATGGCGGCGAAGCCGGCGAGCCGCTTCACCAAGTTCCTCACCCTGTTCGTGTCGTTCCTCAGCGCTATTCCGAACTACCTCATCGCGATCCTGCTGATCTACTTTCTGGCCGACACCAACCGGATCTTCCCGCAGGGCGGCGCGTACTCGGCCGATGTGAAGGTCGGGTGGAATCTCGCCTTCATCGGCAGCGTGCTCGGGCACGGCGTCCTGCCGATCGCGGCGTACGCGATCGTCGGCTTCGGCGGCTGGGCCCTGCAGATGAAAGGCAGCGCGATTTCGACCCTGGGCACCGAATACGTGCGGGCCGCTGAGGCGCGCGGGCTCGGCGGCCGTCGCATCATGCAGTCCTATGTCGGGCGGAATTCGATGTTGCCGCAGGTGACGCTGCTCGCGCTGTCATTGGGTTTCATGTTCGGCGGCTCGGTCTTCATCGAGCAGTTCTTCAGCTATCCCGGGATCGGCTACTACCTGATCAGCGCGGTGGACTCGCGGGACTATTCACTGATGATGGGCTGCTTCGTCCTGATCACGGTGTCGGTGGTGATCTCCAATCTGCTGGTCGATCTGCTCTATCCGATGGTTGATCCGCGGATCGCCAGCCCGGTGGCCGGACGGCACAAGGTCGACTCTCCGGTCGAGGCGGAAGAACTGGCGGCTCCGGTCAGCGGGACGATGGCATGAAGGACTTCTGCCGGGATTTCTGGCGCATTCTCTGGTCCGACAAGTCCGCGCTCCTCGGCGCGGTCCTCATCCTGATCTATCTGCTCACCGCCGTATTCGGGCCGATGTTCGCCCACCTGAGCAGCTTCGGACACCAGACCGGCTCATATCTGGGACCGTCCTGGAAACATCCGCTCGGCACCGATTTCCTGGGCCAGGGCATCCTGACCGAGCTGATCGTCGGGACCCGGCCGATCATGGAGGTGGGGCTCCTGGCGGCCTGCATCACCACGTTCATCGGCGTCGTGATCGGTTTGGTGACCGGCTACCTGGGTGGCGTGCTGGACATCGTGGTGATGCGGATCGTGGACATCGCGCTGACCATTCCCGGCCTGCCGCTCATCATCGTGATCGCCGCCGTGATCCATTCCTCGAATCCCTTCGTGCTGGCGGCGATCCTGTCCGTCACCGGTTGGGCCGGCCTGGCCCGGGCGGTGCGGTCGCTGGCCATCAGCCTGCGGACCATCGATTTCATGGCGGCGGCGCGTATTCAGGGCCTCCCGCTGCGCAACATCGTGGGCCGCCAACTGCTGCCCAACGTCGGCCCGTATGTCGCCATCCATTTCCTGCTCGGCATCACCGGCGCCATCTACGCGGAGGTGGGACTGTTTCTCCTCGGCATCGCGCCGATCAACGGAACGAACTGGGGAATCATGATCAACCTGGCCATGAGTCAGGGTGCGCTGTATACGACAAAAAGCATGCTGTACCTGTTCTCGCCGATGGCAGCCATCGTGATTCTCCAGGTCGCCTTCGTATTTTTCTCCAGAGCACTGGACAGCCTGTTCAATCCCCGACTCCGGGTTCAGTGAGGCGATCTGATGAGCTCGATGGGCGAGGTGGACACGGCGATTCTGACGGTGGACGACCTGACGGTTTCCTTCGCCGGAGCCCGGCGGACCGAGATCAGGGCGGTTGAGGGAGTGAGCCTCGCCGTCCGGCCGGGCGACATCTACGCGATTGTCGGGGAGTCCGGCTGCGGCAAGTCGACTCTGGCCTATTCATTACTGAACGTGGTCCCGCCGCCGGGCCGGATCACCTCCGGCGAGGTCAGGTTCGCCGGTCGCAGCCTGTCCGCGATGAGCCGCAGCGAGCTGCGTCAATTGCGCGCGGCCAAGGTGAGCATGGTCTTCCAGGCGGCGATGAATTCCTTCAATCCCGTGGTGACCATCGGCCGCCAGGTGGACCATCTGCTGGAGGCCCACGGCGAGGTGTTCGACTCCCACCGCGAAGGCCGAGCGTATTTCGACGAGCTGCTGGGCATGGTCCGGCTGCCGCCGGAACGGATCTGGCAATCCTTCGAGCACCAGTTGTCCGGTGGCATGAAACAGCGGGTGGCAATTGCCGTCGCCCTCCTGCTGCAACCCTCGGTCCTGGTTCTCGACGAGCCAACCACGGCCCTGGACGTGCTGAATCAGCGCCTCGTCCTGGATGTGCTGCGCGACCTGCACCGGGTCCTCGGCCTGACCGTCGTCTTCGTCACCCACGACCTCGCGGTGGTGGCCGAATTGGCCACCAGGGTGGCGGTCATGTACGCCGGACGGTTGGTGGAGACCGGCACGGTCGAGGAGATATTCACTGATCGTCGGCGCCATCCCTATGTCGCCGCGCTCATCTCCGCCATTCCGAGTGTGCTGGAACAGGGGTTGCGGGTCCGGCCCATCCCCGGGCAGGTCCCCAATCTGGCCGAGCTGCCGGCCGGCTGCCGGTTCGCGCCTCGTTGCCCGCTGGCACAACCAATCTGTCTCGGAACGGAGCCCCGGCTGATCCCGAACGACACCGGCCACGCGGTGTCCTGCCATGTGGCGAATGAGAATCTGGTCGAAGGGAGCACCCGATGAGCCTGTTGGACGTGAGCGGGGTCAGCCACCGGTACCCGACGACGACCGGCCCCCGCCCGGTGCTCGACCGGGTCGATCTCGCCGTCGACGGTGACGACATCCTCGCGGTGGTGGGCGAATCCGGTTGCGGGAAGACGACGCTCGGCCGGCTGGTCGTCGGGGAGGACGTGCCGACGGCCGGCACGGTGCATTTCGACGGCCGGGACATCCGGTCCCTCAGGGGCAACGATTTCAAGGCCTACCGGCGGTCCGTTCAGGTCGTCCACCAGGATCCGTACGCCTCGCTGAATCCCGGCCTGACCATCGAGGACACCCTCGGCCCGGCCATCGTCTATCACGGTCTGGCCCGCCGCCGCGACCTACGCGGCGAGATCATCCGCATTCTCGGCGAGGTCGGGCTCGACGCCACCCGAGCCTTCCTGCGCCGCTATCCGCACCAGCTGTCCGGTGGCCAACGCCAGCGCGTGGCCATCGCCCGGGCGATGAGCCTGCGCCCGCGCCTGGTTGTGGCCGACGAGCCGACGAGCATGCTGGACGTGTCGATGCGCCTGGCGATCCTGGATCTGCTCCGCTCATTCCAGCATCAGCGCCAGCTCGCGTACCTCTTCATCAGCCACGACTTCGGCGTCGTGCGGTATTTCGCCCAGGCCGGCCGCATTCTCGTCATGTTCTACGGCGTGGTGATCGAGGAAGGGCCGACCGAGGAGCTGATCCACCGGCCGCGCCATCCGTACACCTTCCAATTGCTGCAGGCCATCCCGATCCCCGATCCGGCGCTGGCCCGCCGCCGCCAACAGCAGTCGCTCGACCCGCATATCGAAGGCGAACCCGCCGCGACCGGCTGCGTGTTCGCCAACCGGTGCCCGTTCGCCGAAGCACGATGTCGCGACACCCAACCGCCGTTGGCGGAACTGACCCCGGGCCACCGGACGGCCTGTTTCTTTCCGGATCGGATACCCGAATTGGATCACCTCCGGCACGAAAGCCGCCGATCATGAGCACGCAGGCGGCACGGGCGCTGGTGCGGTTGGGACTCGTGCTGCTGCCGTTGGCACTCTTCGCCCGGCTCGGTGGACCGTCGAAGGCCAATCTGATCGGAGCCGATCTGGCCCTGCTATCCAGCGCGTGCGTGGTCGTGTTCGGAATCGCCTATTTACGCCTGCGGTCCAGCCGGGACAGAATTCGTACGCGGGAGCGGGGAAACAATACGGGCGGGTGAGTCCGCTCAGCCCAGCGAGGGCGCCTGCGACCGGAACGATCCGGGCGTGCGGCCGGTCAGTCGCTTCACGTGCCGGCTGAGGTGGCTGGAGGAGTTGTATCCGCAGGCCTCAGCCACCGTCGCCAGCGGTGTATCGGAGTTGCGGATCGCGGCGATCGCCCGGTGCAGGCGCAGCGTCTGCAGCTGTTCCATCGGGCTGCAGCCGCGCAGTCGCACAAAATGCTCCCGCAGCGTCGCCGGGGAAACATTGAGCTCCCGGGCTATATCAGCGATCAACAACGGCCCGCCGTACCGCTGCTCCAGAATGGACTCGGCGTCCCGCACGACCCGTTCCGCGCTCGTCAACTGCCGGTCTGCGCTGGCCCGCCGGACAAGCGCCCGCAGCAACTCCATCAGCGCCGCGGTCACCTCACCCGTGCCGTCGGTGCGTTTCGTCCATTCGCGGGTGATCAGGCCGAAGAGATGCCGGAAGGTCCCGTACTCATCGTCGAACACCACCCGCGAACGCGGCTCCAGATCCGGCGCTTCGACATTGAGGAAATTGTTCGCGTACGCCGTCACCGCCGCTTCCCAGTGCACCTCGCCGGGCCGCGTCAGCACCACCATTCCCGGCTGGGTCCAGAAGATCTCCGCATCCACCGGACAGCGGATGCGGCCCTCCTGGTAGTAGGTGAATTCCCAGCCCCGATGCTGATGTGGTGGGAAGTTCCGACCCTTCGGCGCCTGATAACGGCCGGCACCGAGAAGAATCCATTCCGCCTGGGTGTTTTCTAAAGCAGTACCGACATTACGCATTGCCCCTCCAATGTCCGACCGCGAGCAACTCGTCGTCGTTGTGGGCCGGTGTCAGGTAATCGTCATTTTCACATTCCGCAGGAGTGGGCACGTCCTCCGGTGGCCGCTACTGGTCAGGAAAACGGCCGGCCGGCGACGGGGTGCCGGTCCCGGGTCCAAGCGCCCGGGCCCGGTCCGGCGAACGGCCGGCGGGGACCTCCGGCCGCGCCGGTCCGGCCCGATCGGGCAGCTCCGACGTAACCTCCGTATCCTCTGCAGCGATATCTGTCACGATGGCGGCATCAACGCCCGCCTCCGAGGGGAGCCCACGTGCCTGGCGACGCCGGCCGGATCGAAGTATCCGGTCTGACGAAAGCGTTTGGCGCCATTCGCGCAGTCGACAACCTCAGCTTCGCCGTCGAGCCCGGATCGGTCACCGGATTCCTCGGCCCGAACGGCGCCGGCAAGACCACCACGCTGCGGATGCTCCTGGGTCTGGTCACGCCCACCGCCGGCACCGCCCAGATCGGCGGCCGCCGCTACTCCCAGTTGCACAACCCGATGCACACGGTGGGCGCTGTGCTGGAGGCCGCGAGCTTCCATCCCGGCCGTTCGGGTCGCAATCACCTCCGGGTCTACTGCGCCGCGGCCGGGCTGCCGAGCTCGCGGGCGGACGCGGCACTGGAGATGGTCGGTCTCGCCGACTCCGGCGGGCGCAAGGTGAAGGGCTACTCACTCGGCATGCGCCAGCGGCTCGGCCTCGCTGTGGCGATGCTGGGCGACCCGTCGGTGCTGATCCTCGACGAGCCGTCCAACGGCCTGGACCCCGAGGGCATCAAGTGGCTCCGCCGGTTCACCCGGACGCTCGCCGAGCAGGGCCGCACCGTCCTGGTCTCCAGCCATCTGCTGTCGGAGGTGGAGAACACCGTCGACCGCGTCGTCATCCTGGCCCGCGGCCGGCTGGTCCGGCAGGGCACCATCACCGAGTTGCAGGCTGAGGCGGGCACCTCGGTGATCGTCCGTACTCCCACGCCCGACGTGCTCGGCCCAGTGCTGGCCCAGGCCGGCGCCCACGCGCAGCCGACGGGTCCGGACACCATCCAGGTAACCGGTATGGATGCGCCGACAGTCGGGCACCACGCCTTCGTCGCCGGCGTCGAGTTGCACGAGCTGCGCCCGATGCAGACCGGCCTGGAGGACATCTTCTTCCAGCTCACCGGCGGCCCGGGCGACGATCAGGGCGCACCGCAACAGCCGGGCGCCATTCCAGCTTCCACCTACGGCCAGCAGGGAGGCCGCTGATGCGGGCGGTGCATGCGGAGTTCCGCAAGCTCTTCACCACCAAGACCGGCTTTCTCCTCACCCTCGTCTCGGTCGTGCTGTCCGGGCTGCTGACGGTGCTGGTGTCCCTCAACGTCAGCAAGACCGACTCCGCCTCCGACGCGCTGCAGACGATCATCACGATCGGCTCCAACTTCGGCTACCTGCTCTCGGCGATTCTGGGGATCATCGGCATCACCGGTGAGTACCGGCACCAGACGGTCACTCCGACCTTCCTGTCTGTGCCGGTGCGGTCGACGGTCGTGATCGCGAAGCTGTTCACCTATCTCGTGTGGGGCGCCGTCCTCGGGTTGCTCAACCTGATCATCGGGCTGGTGATCGCCCTGCCGCTGCTGTCCAACCGGCTGGTCGACGACGTGTCGCTGTCGGCGTCGGGGGTACGCACCTCGATGTGGGCAGCCATCGTCATCACCGCGATCTTCGGCATCATCGGCGTCGGACTGGGCGCGCTGCTGCGCAATCAGGTGGCGGCTATCGTCGGGCTCGTGCTCTATCTCTTCATCGTGGAGAACGTGCTCGGCGCGATCTCGGCGGTCCAGTCGGTCTACAAATACCTGCCCGGCGCCCTCGCCTCGGCCCTGACCGGATCGGTCGGCACCCCGGACAACATCCATCTGCTCGGCCGGACGCCGGCGGCCCTCCTGCTGATCGCCTACGGTCTGGTCTTCGCCGCCGTCGGTGCGGCAATCACGATCAGCCGGGATGTGACCTGAGCGCCATGAGAACGTCGACCACAGGACTGTCACTGACCACGGGAGCACGGCGTACGACCACCCGCATCGTTGCCGGGCTGGCGACGCTCGGCAGCTGTGCCGCGCTGCTCACCGGATGCGGCAACAGCCGCTCGGGGTTCGTCTCCGACGCCAACTCCGAGTGCGCGAAGTATCAACAGCGGCTGGACGCCAAGACGCCGCCGAAGACCACCCGGGCGGGCATCGACTACGCGCTGAACTACTACACCGACCTCGACCTGGCGGTGTCGGCACTGCGCGAGATCCGACTGCCCAGCTCCGACGCGGGCGAGATTCACAGCCGCTGGCTGGACCCGACGCAACATGCGCTGTCGGCATTTCGTACCAACCTGCAGATTATCCGGAAAGCCAGCCTCGACGACGATTCGGCGACAGTGCACAAACAACTGGACGAGCTGCGGCACGTCGGCAGCAAGGGTGTGGACGCGAAATATCTCGAATCGCTCGGTGTCAGCCGCTGCATACCGCTGTTCGGCACACCGGCGTGATGTGACCAAATACCCGCACCGCATTGGCACACTGTCACCAGACGATCGTCCAACCGCGTAACCTGAACGATCGCAAGGTTCTGATGGAACACGAAGTGAGGCGACCCGCCGCCGTGTCGACGAACACGCAGCAGAGCAACAACCCCCAGCGCCGCGAATCCGCTGCGCAAAATCAATCCTCCTCGCCGGACCAATTCGGCCCAAACCAGTGGCTGGTCGAGGAGATGTACGAGAACTACCTCGCCGACCCCGGCAGTGTCGATCGGGCCTGGCACGACTTCTTCCGTGACTTCCGGGTGGACACCACGCCCGGCTCGAACAACTCGAGCCGGCTGCCGTTCTCCTCCACCACGGCCGCGACAACAGCCGTCACCAGCACCGGCAACGGCGTCGACGCCAATGCCGCCAAGGCGCCGACACCCACCGCACCGGCAGCCAGCACCACGGTGCCAGCCACAACGACCGGCACATCGACTGCCACATCGACCGGCACATCGACTGGCACATCGACTGGCACATCGACTGGCACATCGACTGGCACATCGATTGGCACATCGAGCAAGCCCGCACAGCAGAAGCCCGCGGCCAAGCCGACCGGTGCGCCCACCTCCGCGCCGGCCGACTCCACCGCCAGCCCGCTGCGCGGTGCCGCGGCCCGGGTGGTCACCAACATGGACGCCTCGCTGACCGTGCCGACGGCCACCAGCGTGCGCGCCGTGCCGGCCAAGCTGATGTCGGACAACCGCATCGTCATTAACAACCACCTGCGGCGCAGCCGCGGCGGCAAGGTCTCCTTCACCCACCTCATCGGCTTCGCGATGGTGCGGGCGCTGGCCACGACGCCGGAGATGAACAACTCGTTCGCGGTGCTCGACGGCAAGCCCGCGGTCATCAAGCCCGAACACGTCAACCTCGGGCTGGCCATCGATCTGAAGAAGGACGACGGCAGCCGGACCCTCGTGGTCGCGGCGATCAAGGCCTGCGAACGGATGGACTTCACCACCTTCTGGGCGGCGTACGAGGACCTGATCCGCAAGGCCCGCACCGGCAAGCTCACCGCCGACGACTTCGCCGGCGTGACCATCAGCCTCACCAACCCCGGCGGCATCGGCACCGTGCACTCGATGCCGCGCCTGATGTCCGGCCTCGGCACCATCATGGGCGTCGGCGCCATGGAGTACCCGGCCGAGTTCCAGGGCATGAGCGAAGAAATGCTTTCCCAGCAGGCGATCAGCAAGATCATCACGCTGACCTCCACGTACGACCACCGCATCATCCAGGGCGCGCAGTCCGGCGAGTTCCTCAAGCGGATGCACGAGCTGCTGCTCGGCGCGGACGGCTTCTACGACGAGATCTTCCGTTCGCTGCGCATCCCGTACGAGCCGGTGCGCTGGGTGCAGGACATCACCAACACGCACGAGGGCAACATCGGCAAGCCGGCGCGGGTGATCGAGCTGATCAACGCCTACCGCACCAACGGCCACCTGATGGCCGACACCAACCCGTTGGAATCGAAGTTCCACAGCCACCCCGACCTGGACATCCTCAAGCACGGGCTGACCCTGTGGGACCTCGACCGCGAGTTCCCGGTCGGCGGATTCTCCGGCGAGCGGGTGATGAAGCTCCGCGACGTGCTCGGCGTGCTGCGCGACTCCTACTGCCGCCGCGTCGGCGTGGAGTACATGCACATCACCGACCCCGAAGAGCGGGAGTGGATCCAGAAGCACATCGAGATCAAGCACGAGCAGGTCGACACCGAGGAGCAGAAGCACATCCTCGGCCGGCTCAACGTCGCCGAGGCCTTCGAGACCTTCCTGCAGACGAAGTACGTCGGCCAGACCCGGTTCTCGCTGGAAGGCGCCGAGACCTCGATCGCGGTGCTCGACGCCGTGCTGACCCGGTCCGCCCAACTCGGCCTGGACGAGGCCGTGATGGCGATGCCGCACCGCGGTCGGCTCAACGTGCTGGCCAACATCATCGGCAAGAGCTACGGCCAGATCTTCCGCGAGTTCTCCGGCAACATGGATCCGGCCAGCACGCACGGCTCCGGTGACGTGCGGTACCACCTGGGTGCCCGCGGCACGTTCAGCGGGCCAGGCGGGGAGAAGATCCCGGTCTCGATCACCTCCAACCCCAGCCACCTCGAGGCGGTCGACCCGGTGCTGGAAGGCATCGTGCGGGCCAAGCAGGACCTGCTGGACAAGGGCGAGAGCGGCTTCACCGTGCTGCCCTTGCTGGTGCACGGCGACGCCGCGTTCGCCGGCCAGGGCGTGGTCGCCGAGACACTCAACCTCTCACTGCTGCGCGGCTACCGCACCGGCGGCACCGTCCACCTGGTGATCAACAACCAGGTCGGCTTCACCACCAGCCCGGCGATGGCCCGGTCCAGCCTCTACTCCACCGACGTGGCCCGGATGATCCAGGCGCCGATCTTCCACGTGAACGGCGACGACCCGGAGGCGTGCGTACGGATCGCGAAACTCGCGGTCGACTTCCGGCAGGCGTTCAAGAAGGACGTCGTCATCGACCTCGTCTGCTACCGCCGGCGCGGGCACAACGAGGGCGATGACCCGTCGGTCACCCAGCCCCAGATGTACGACATCATCGACGCCAAGCGCTCGGTCCGGAAGATCTACACCGAGGCCCTGATCGGCCGCGGCGACATCACGATCGCCGACGCCGAAGAGGCGCTGAAGGACTACCACGACCAGCTGGAGAAGGTCTTCGTCGAGACCCGCGGCGCGACCGGCGCGCCCAAGCCCGAGCCGGTGATGGCCGAGACCCCGGCCGAGACGGTGCTGACCGCCGTGTCGACCGAGGTGCTCAAGCGGATCGGCGACTCGTACATCAGCCTGCCCGAGGGTTTCACCGTCCACCCGCGACTCAAGCGGATCCTGGACCGCCGCGCGGCGATGGCCAGCGAGGGCGGGATCGACTGGGGCTTCGGCGAATTGCTCGCGTTCGGATCGCTGCTGCTGGAGGGCATTCCGGTACGACTGTCCGGTCAGGACAGCCGGCGCGGCACCTTCGCTCAGCGACACGCGGTGATCGTCGACCGCAAGACCGGCACGGAGTACACCCCGCTGAAGAGCCTCGATCCGGAGCAGGCGCGGTTCTGGGCGTACGACTCGCTGCTCTCGGAGTTCGCCGCGATGGGTTTCGAGTACGGCTACTCGGTCGCCAACCGCAGGGCGCTGGTGCTCTGGGAGGCGCAGTACGGCGACTTCGCCAATGGTGCGCAGTCGATCATGGACGAGTTCATCTCCTCCGGCGAGGCCAAGTGGGGCCAGCGTTCGCGAGTCGTGCTGCTGCTGCCGCATGGCTACGAGGGCGGCGGCCCGGACCACTCCACCGGCCGCATCGAGCGCTGCCTGCAGATGTGCGCCGAGGACAACATGACCATCGCCAACTGCACCACGCCGGCCAACTACTTCCACCTGCTGCGCCGGCAGGCCCTCGGCCACACCCACCGGCCGCTGGTGGTCTTCACCCCGAAGTCGCTGCTGCGCGCGAAGGCGGCCACCTCGGCGGTCGAGGACTTCACCTCCGGACGGTTCGCCCCGGTGCTCGGCGACCCCGGGATCAACGGTCAGCCGCTCGACCCGAACGGGGTCACCCGGGTGCTGTTCTGCTCCGGAAAGGTCTTCTACGACCTGCTTTCGGCCCGGGCGCAGAATGGCGACACCGGCACGGCGCTGGTCCGGTTCGAGCAGCTCTACCCGCTACCCGGCGACTCGCTGCGGGCGGTCCTGGCCGCGTACCCGAACGTCTCGGACTTCACCTGGGTGCAGGAGGAGCCGGCCAACCAGGGTTCCTGGCCGTTCATGGCGCTGAACCTGCCGGCCCAGCTGCCGGGGAACATCCCGCTGCGGCTCGCCTCACGGCGCGCCGCAGCGAGCCCGGCCGCCGGCTCCGGCAAGGTGCACGAGGCCGAGCAGAAGGCGCTTCTCGCGCAGTTGTTCGGCGGCTGATCCGCGGTGTACTTCACCGACCGCGGGATCGAGGAGCTCGCCACCCGCCGGGGCGAGGAGACCGTGACGCTGGACTGGCTGGCCGATCAGCTACGGGCCTTCGTCGACGCGAATCCGGAGTTCGAGGTGCCGATCGAGCGGCTGGCCACCTGGCTCGCGCGCGACGACAGCGACGACGACTTCGACAGCGACTGACCCGCCGTGCTCGAGCGGATCACGGTCGAGCCGGGCCGGATGCGGGGCGGTGCGGCCTGGTATTGGGATGTGCCGGCGATCCGGACGGTGCGCGACAACGGATTGCCGCTGCGCGACGGGGTCAGCGTGCTCGTCGGCGAGAACGGCTCGGGCAAGTCGACGCTGATCGAGGCAATCGCCTTCGCCTGGTCCCGGTTGCTTCCCGCCGCGGTGCACCACTGGGGGCCGCGGCCGTCGGCCGAGGACACCGACCTGCATTTCTGTCTCGAGCTGCACGGGCCGCGGCCGGTGCCGCAGGGCGGCTGTTTCCTGCGGGCGGAGGCGATGCACGCGCATTTCGCCTCGATCGACGAAGCGGGCACCGAGCTGCGCGCCTTCGACGGGCGGGCGCTCAACACCCGGTCGCACGGCGAGGGATTCCTGGCCTTCCTGGAGTCCCGCCGATTCGAACGCGGCCTCTACCTGCTCGACGAGCCGGAGGCGGCGCTGTCGTTCCGGTCCTGCCTGACGCTCATCGCGCTGCTCGGCGACGCGGTGGCGGCCGGGTCACAGGTGATCCTCTCGACCCACTCACCGTTGCTCGCCGCCTTCCCCGCCGCCCAGCTGTTGCAGCTGGA
Source organism: Mycobacteriales bacterium (assembly GCA_036267955.1). Classification (GTDB taxonomy): domain Bacteria; phylum Actinomycetota; class Actinomycetes; order Mycobacteriales; family QHCD01; genus DATAVB01. Next base: position 25,282 of record DATAVB010000061.1, read on the forward strand.
CGACGGGGGCATCGGCGAGGTGACGTTCGACGAGCTCGGCCTGATCCGCGACTGGCGCGATTTCCTGGCCGCCCCGCAGCGGTGGACCCGGCATCTCAGCGGCTAGGCCGCCATTGCCGTCAGTTGCCAGCCCCCTCGGGTCGTCAGCTCTTCGCAACCGTGACCGAGATGTGCGCTTCCTGCACCCAGTCCGGGCAGACTGCGCCGGACTTGCACTTGGGCTTGACCGTGAACATCATCGACGACTTCCCCGGTGCGACCGCCTGATAGCTCAGGTCATCGCTACTGCTGCACAGCTGGCGCACGACGTCGCTGGCGCCGGGCTGCGGGCAGCTCGACGGCTTCGGCTTGGCCGGAACGCCGGTGGTGAACTGGACCGTGAGCTTCTGCCCGACGACCAGCTGGACAGTCCTGGTCTGACCGGGCAGTTTCACCACGACCGGTTTGCGTGAGCTGGTGGGCGGAGTAGACGGGCTCTGCGTCGGGGACGAGGAGTGCGTCCTGGGCGGCGATGCGGTGCCACCCTCGTGATGTGAGCCGCAGGCGGCAAGACCGCTGGTGGCCACCGCGATGGCTGCAATGCTCAGCACGTTTCGTGCCCTCATGATTGACCTCCCGTAGCCGGTACAGGTGCTCGGACGGGACGGTCAGCCGTGCGGTTCCCCAGATCGTGCCAACTTTTTCGAAGCTATGGACCGGGCCAGCAATCCGGCCAGCACACCGAGCACGAAGCCAACGACATGCACCAGATAGGCCACGCCGCCGTCACCGACGCCGGCGCCTCCCGCGTACGCCGCCTGCAGAACGAACCAGAAGGCCAGAACGATCCACGCCGGCAGTCGTACCGGGAGAAAAAGCAGAAACGGGACCAGGCTGACCACTTTCGCCCGCGGAAACAGCACCAGATAGGCGCCGAGCACGCCCGCGATCGCACCCGAGGCGCCCACCAGGGTCTGTTGCGAGTTCGGGCCGGTGAGCGCGAAGCCATAGGTCGCCGCCATCCCGACGGCGAGATAGAACAACAGGTAGAGCACCCGGCCGAACCGGTCCTCGACATTGTTGCCGAAGATCATCAGGAACAGCATGTTGCCCAGCAGGTGCAGCCAACCGCCGTGCACGAAGATGTTGGTGAGCGCCGACAGCGCCGGGATCTTGTGGTACCTGGGAGTGACCCGCAGGCAGTGCGTGGGATCGACCGCCTTGCCCACCGTGTACGGCAATTGGTCGTTGTGCACCAGTTCGGTCGGCACCGCGCCCCAGTGCAGGAAGAACGCCTGCTGCGAGCACAGGTCCTGGGTCGTCGTGGCTGTGCCCGGCACCCGGGCGACCGGCGACAACAGGAAGACCACGACGTTGATCGCAATCAGCGTCCACGTCACCACTGGGGTGCGACGGGTCGGATTGCGATCATGAACCGGGATGACCACGTCCTCAGCCTGCCCAATCCGCGGCCCGTTCGCACGCATCCACCGGATCTGTCCGGGCCGGCGTGGCGGCGACGCGGTCCGCGGCGGCCCGGTAGGACAGGTTGATCAGCACCCGGTCCACCGCCCGGCTCAGGCTGGCGGGCGTCAACCGGCCGATCGTCACCCCGGCGCCGAGCCGGGTCACCCGCCGGGCCAGCTCCCGTTGGTCACCGCCGCCGGGCGCCAGCACGAGCGGCCGACCAGCGGCCAGGCTGCGGCCGACCATGCCGTGGCCGGCACCGCTGATCACCAGGTCCGCCGCGGCGAGCAGCGGGGCCAGCCGGCCAGGACCGGCGACCGCCCAGCCCGGCAGCGCAAGGTCGGGCGCCGCGAGCATCGGAGCGGCAAGTCGGACACCGGTCAGCCCGGTGAGCGCGGCCTCCAGTAGTCCGGACCGACCGGAGGCGGCGGTCGAGGCGACGAGCAGCACGAGCGGCGCGTCTCCCGGCGGCGGCTTCAGGTCTTGGACGGCCGGGTCCCAGAGCAGTGGTCCGACGATGTCGGTGCGGGCCGGCCAGTCGGGCCGTACGGGCTCGAGCAACGGGAGGGTGGCGACGAGCCGTCCAGCCGGGTCCGGCGCCGCACCGGGCAGGCTCAGCATCGCTCGCGCGGCGGCGCGCTGCTCGGCCCCGGCGGCCCGGGACCGGTCGGACAGCTTGCGCAGCAGCGCGTCGCGCCCCCGGCCGAGAACGGTCCGGCCGGCGACCAGGCCGCTGCCCGGCGGCGGCAGCCCGGCCGAGGGCAGGTGCAGAACGTGCGGCACGAGCTCGACGTACGGGATGCCGAGCAACTCGGCGGCGAGCGAACCGTTGGCGGCCAGCACGTCGGCGACGACCAGGTCCGGCTCCAGCCGGCGCAGCGCCTCCGCGGTGACCGGTGCGAGTTCGGCCGGCCGGCCGTGCAACCGGTAACCGAAGTCGCCGGCGCGATCGGCCTGCTCGGGCGGGCCCGGCGGAGGGACGACCGCCTCGATGCCGTCTCCGGCCAGTGGGGCCAGCCAGCGCCGCGTGGTGAGGACGGTGGGCCGGTGGCCGCGGTCGCGCAGCCGACCAGCCAGCGCGGCGGCCGGGAAGACGTGCCCAGGGTCGTTCCCGGTCGCGATCGCCACCCGCACCGCACCCTCCCCGATTTCGATGCCGCCCGACGTCGAGCCTCGCCCTGATTTCGAGTCCGCCTGATTCCCGTCCGCCCCAATTTCCATGATCGTGATCGGATTTTGGGGCTATAGCAACGAAAAACCGATCATGATCATGGAATTGGGACGAGGCGGTCGGCGAGGCGGGAGTCCGGTCAGGCGCTTTGGGCTTCGGACGCGGAGTCAGCCAGGGCTCGTTCATCGCTGGCTGCGGCCACTGCGGCGGCGACCGCCGGGGCGACCCGCTCGTCGAACGGGCTGGGCACGATCTGGTCCACGCGGAGCTCGTCGGCGACGACCGCCGCCAGCGCGTCCGCGGCGGCGAGCTTCATCCGCTCGGTGATGGCCCGGGCCCGGGCGTCGAAAGCGCCCCGGAAGATGCCGGGGAAGGCGAGCACATTGTTGATCTGATTCGGTTCGTCGCTGCGACCGGTTGCCACCACCTTGGCGTACCGGCGGGCCATTGCCGGATCGACCTCTGGATCGGGGTTGGCCAGCGCAAAGACAATCGCATCCGGCGCCATTGCGGCTATCGCGCTTTCCGGCACCTTCCCGGCCGAGACGCCGATGAACACATCGGCGCCACGCAAGGCGTCCGGCACCGTCCCGGTGATACCGGAGAGATTGGTTATTTCCGCGAGCCGGCTTTTCGTCGGAGTCAAACCGGCCCGTCCACTGTGGATTATCCCGCGCGAATCGGCCATCGTGATATCGCCGACGCCGGCCGCCAGCAGTATTTTCGCGCAGGCGACCCCGGCCGCGCCGGCACCGGAAATCACTGCACGCAGGTCGGCCAGACTCCGGCCGGTGAGCAGGGCGGCATTCCGCAGCGCCGCCAGGACGACGACCGCCGTGCCGTGCTGATCGTCATGCATAACCGGAATATCGAGCTGTTCGACCAGCCGACGCTCGACCTCGAAACACCGCGGCGCACTGATGTCTTCAAGGTTGATTCCACCGAAGGACGGCGCGATCCGCATGACGGTGTCGACGATCTCGTCGACGTCGGTGGTGTCCAGCACGATCGGGATCGCATCAATATCGGCGAATCGCTTGAACAGGCAGGCCTTGCCCTCCATCACCGGCAACGATGCCCGCGGTCCGATGTCACCGAGCCCCAGGACCGCCGTACCGTCGCTGACGACCGCGACCAGCCGGCTGGTCCAGGTGTAACGCTCGGCCAGCATCGGGTCCTCGGCGATCGCCGTACACACCTGCGCGACCCCTGGCGTGTAGGCGATCGACAGGTCGTCGCGGTCGACCAGCGGCACCGTGCCGCGGGTGGCCAGCTTGCCGCCGATGTGCCGCTGGAAGATTTCCTGGGAACTGCTCATCGAGCCCTCCGTGCCTCGTTTCGGCGTCGCTGAAGATCGCGCGCCGCGCCCCGACATCTGTGGTCATCCCTGGCCGTTGATCACGGCCGGCGCCCGACTCGTCCGATGCGGAGTCCGGGCTGCGCTGGCAAACAAACGGGGGTCTCCCGAGATACCCCCGAAGTGTCGCACAGCAAGGGGCGGGCGGCGCACCGCAGCGGACGCTGGTACGGTCCGGGCCTGTGAAAGCACGCGAGCTGCAGATTCCCGGCGCCTGGGAGTTCACTCCCGCCCAGTTTCCCGACAGTCGGGGTGTATTCCTCAACTGGTACACGGCCGATTCGGTCGCCCAGACGGTCGGACACCCGCTGAGCCTGGCGCAGACCAACCACAGCGTCTCCGCCCGCGACGTGGTCCGCGGCGTGCACTACGCGGTGGTGCCGCCGAGCCAGGCCAAGTACGTCTACTGCCCCAGTGGCGCCGTGCTCGACATCATCGTGGACATCCGGGTCGGCTCCCCCACTTTCGGGCAGCACGACGTGGTCAAGCTGGACACGGTCGACTACCGCTCGGTCTACGTCTCCGAGGGTCTCGGCCACATGGTCGTGGCGCTGGAGGACGACAGCGTCGTCTGTTACCTCTGCTCCACCGGTTACAACCCCGGCGCGGAGAAGGGCATCTCGCCGCTCGACCCGGCCCTCGGCATCGAGCTTCCGGCGAACGCGATCCTGTCCGAGAAGGACAGCGCCGCCCCGACCCTCGCCGAGGCGGCCGAACAGGGTCTGCTGCCGCGGTACGAGGACTGCCTCGCGCTCTACGACTCGCTGCGCGCCGGGCGGTAGTTCGTACGGCTGTCGGCGACGGACGTTAACGTGTGCCTCGATGACCGACAACGAGAGCGCTGATTCGCCGGGCGAGCTGCTGATCTGCCGGCACGGCGAGACCGACTGGAGCCGCACCGGCCGGCACACCGGATCCACTGACGTGCCACTGACCACCGAGGGCGAAACCGAGGCACGCGCATTGGCGTCCTTGCTTGCGGCCCGTGCCGACCGCATCCGGCAGGTGCTGGTCAGCCCGCGGCAGCGCGCCCGGGAGACCGCCCGGCTGGCCGGCGTCACCGTGCCAACGGTGACCGAGGACCTGTCCGAGTGGGACTACGGCAGGTACGAGGGCCTGACGACGGACGAGATTCGCCGCGACCGTCCGGGGTGGACGATCTGGACCGGAAATCCGCCCGGCGGCGAGACCGCTGACGATGTGTCGGCCCGGGCCGACCGGTTGCTGCGCGGAATCCGCGACTCGCTTGCGACCGGCGATGTCCTGGTGATCGGACACGGGCACTTCGGTCGGGTGCTCGCCGCCCGTTATCTGGGGCTCCATGCCTGCGCCGGCGCGCTGCTCCGGCTCGACCCGGCGACGATCTGCGTGCTCGGCACCGAGCACGAGTCACCGACGATCGTGCAATGGAATCTGCCGGGAAGGCGGACCAGATGACAGACCGAATGACCGACCCAGTGACCGTGCGCCCGGCCGGGCCGGCGGACGTGCCGACCATGGTGGAGTTGGTGTACGAGCTGGCGGAGTACGAGCGGGCGCCGCAGGAGTGCAAGCTCACCCCGGAGCAGCTGTCCGACGCCCTGTTCGGCGAGCGGCCGGCGCTGTTCGGCTTCGTCGGCGAGGTCGACGGAGTCATCGGCGGCTTCGCCCTGTGGTTCCTCAACTTCTCCACCTGGCGGGGCACGCACGGCATCTACCTCGAAGACCTGTACGTCCGCCCTGTCCACCGCCGAGCCGGCCTGGGCCGCGCGCTGCTCGCCGAACTGGCCCGCACCTGCGTGCGCCGCGGGTACGGTCGGCTCGAATGGTCGGTGCTGGACTGGAACACTCCGGCGCACGGGTTCTACCGCTCCCTCGGCGCCGTGCCGATGGACGACTGGACGGTGTGGCGCCTCGCCGACGACGCCCTCGACACGCTCGGGAAATCCGGGTAGATGGCCGGTGCGGCGGGTAGGGACTCTGCGCGGGAACAATGTGCCGCACCTGATGGGGGAAGGACGCCAGTGACTGATGAATCCGCCACCGCCCGCAAGGGCGACGTGGTCGAGATCCGGGTGCCTGCGGAGGCGGCCTACGTCTCACTGTTGCGCTCTGCGGCCGCCGGGCTGGCGGCCAGGCTGGACTTCACCGTCGATGAGATCGACGATCTGCGCATCGCGGTCGACGAGGCGTGCGCGCTCGTCCTGCCCGGCGTCCGGGCGGACAGTCTGCTGACCTGCCGGATGACCCTCGGCGTCGCCGACCTGCGGGTCGCGGTCAACGCCGAGACCACCGCCAGCTCGCCGCCGGAGCCGACCTCGTTCGCCTGGATGGTGCTCACCGCGCTGGCCGACGACGTGACCGTGAACACCGACCACGATCATCAGATAACGGTCAGCCTCGGCAAGGCCCGGAGCGCCTCCCCGTGACCTCGCCGACGCACGAGGAGAGCCGCTCCCCGCGCAACGACCACAGCGAAGTCCATGCACTGTTCGCCAAGCTGCGCAGCCTCACCGCGGACTCCCCGGAGTATCAGCCGGTCCGCGACCGGCTGATCGAGCTGCACGTCCCGCTGGTCGAGTACCTCGCGCGCCGATTCGCCGGACGCGGCGAACAGCTCGACGATCTGATCCAGGTCGGCACACTCGGCCTCATCAAGGCCGTCGACCGGTTCGACACGTCCCGGGGCGTGGAGTTCTCCACCTACGCGACGCCCACCGTGGTCGGTGAGATCAAGCGGCACTTCCGGGACAAGGGCTGGGCCGTACGGGTGCCTCGTCGGCTGCAGGAGTTGCGTGCCGCGCTGACCACCGCCCGGTCCGACCTGACCCAGGAGCTCGGCCAGGCACCGACGGTGAAGCAGTTGGCTGCGCGATTGAAGGTCAGCGAGGAGGAGATTCTCGACGGGCTGGAATCGGCAAATGCCTATTCCACCGTGTCTTTGGACACACCAACCAGCGAAGACTCGATGACCGTCGCCGACACGCTTGGTTTCGAAGACGCCGGAATGTCCGCCGTGGAATACCGGGAATCACTCAAACCGCTGATGGACAAGCTGCCGGAACGGGAAAAGCGGCTGCTGCTGTTGAGATTCTTCAAGAACATGACCCAGTCGCAGATCGCCGCGGAGCTTGGGATATCTCAGATGCACGTGTCCCGACTGCTGGCCCGCACGCTCGCGACGCTGCGCGAGCAGCTGTTCGCCGAGCAGTAGAGATGGACGGCAGAGTGCCGGCGGCTCACATCTCGTCGAATGCGCCGCGCCCGCCGGGCGTCGCGAACAACACGAGAATGGCCAGGGCCACGGCCAGCAAGGGCGCGCCATAGCCGGGCAGGCCGGCCTGGAAGGTGAGGCTGAAGCCGACCGGCAGCCAGATCACCTGCAGCACCACGATCGGCGTACGGGCCCAGCGGCGCAGCCTCAAAATCGGCCGGGCGAGCCCGATCAGAACGGCCGCTCCGAACAGCGCCAGCAATGCTCCGGACAACGCGCCGAGCACGCTGTTGGGATTGCCCACCGCGGTCTTGACGACCAGCAGCACCGCAATGCCCGCGAGCACCACGCCTTCCAGGGCGCTCAGCGCCGCCGCGCCGACAATCTCCCGGGGCGGGGTTGACTCTGCATTCCTGGTGGCCTGTGCTTTTCCGGCGGTCTCTGACACGTTGACCATGTTAGAGCCACACCCGCTCGACCGCCGCCGCGTCAGGACACAAGGGACCGGCCGGTACCCTTCCTGCCATGCGTGCCGTCCTTGTCGTGAATCCGATGGCCACGGCGACCACTCGCAAGGGCCGCGACATTCTGGCCCGAGCACTCGGGCGCGAGATCAAGGTCGACGTCGTCGAGACCGACGGTCGCGGTCATGCCACCACCCTCGCCCAGCAGGCCACCGACGGCAGCGTCGACCTGATCGTCGCGCTCGGCGGGGACGGCACGGTGAATGAGGTGGTCAACGGACTTCTGGCCGACGGCCCGCGGGAAGGCCTGCCGATGCTCGCCGCGGTGCCGGGCGGCTCGGCCAATGTCTTCAGCCGGGCGCTCGGGCTGTCCCGCGATCCGATCCAGGCGACGAGCGAGATCCTGGATGCCCTGCGGTCCAATCGAACCCGGTCGGTCAGTCTCGGTCTCGCCGACACGAGATGGTTTACCTTCTCGGCCGGCCTCGGCCTGGACGCCGAAGTGGTCCAGCGGGTGGAAAACCAGCGACGCAAGGGGCGTAACGCGACGCCCGGGTTGTACATCCGTTCCGCTGTCACGCAGTTCTTTGCCGACACGGACCGGCAGACACCGGCGCTGACGCTCCATCGACCGGATGCCGCCGCCACCGAAGGATTGTTCTTCGGCATCGTGTCGAACACCTCGCCCTGGACCTACGCTGGCCGCCATCCGGTGAACCCCAGCCCGAACGCGTCGTTCGAGACAGGGCTCGACCTGTTCGCTATGACATCGATGCGAACAACGAAAATGTTACGGCAGACTCTGCAGGCGCTTCGCAACCATCCGCACCCGCGCGGGCGCAGCCAGTTACGGCTGCACGACCAGGCCGAGTTGCGCTTCACCGCGAGCCGTCCCGTGGCGTTGCAACTGGACGGCGAGTACGTCGGGAGGCGGGAGTCGGTGACCTTCCGTTCCGTCCCGCATGCGTTACGAGTCGTGGCATAAAGACCCATCTGTGTGTGATCCACCACCCGATCACCAGGTCCCGCCAGACCGTCGCCGCCAACCGGTGCGAACTGTCGATGTGTCTCTAAATCGCCTATGCCACAGGCAAAAGAACGTCGTTGTGGATCATTCTCACAACATCCACACTGGAAATAACCCCCCAGTCGATCGTTCGGCGTGATAGACCGGAGTCGGAGTCGGATTCCATAGTCGAATCTGGCGTCGGAGAATTTGGTGGTTGCATTCCGGCGTCGAATGGTGTCATTGTGTGATGCAACGGGGCTTCCAGTAGTGACGTTGCTCACGACCGTGACGTTCGTCTAACTGGACTCTTGACAACGGCCCTGCTCGTGAAAGTATTCACAAGCGGGCCGGGGGGAAACATCCCCGACTCCCGTTACGTATCGCGCCGCAGGTGCGATGTAAGTGACCTATGCAGGTGACATTGTCGGAAACGCAAACCCGAGGAGATGGCGAGATGGACTGGCGCCACCGTGCGCTGTGCCGCGACGAGGACCCCGAGCTGTTCTTCCCCATTGGGAACACAGGTCCCGCGCTGCTGCAGGTTGAAGAAGCCAAGGCCGTCTGCCGTCGTTGCCCGGTGACCCAAGAGTGCCTCTCGTGGGCACTCGAGAGCGGCCAGGACGCCGGTGTCTGGGGCGGCATGAGTGAAGATGAAAGGCGCGCACTGAAGCGCCGTAGGGCGCGTGCTCGGGCTCGAATGGCCTGAACAACGCCTTGAGAAGGGGCGGTCCGGCAGTTTGTCGGGCCGCTTCGTGTTTTCGACGGACGTCGCGCTCGGGGATGCGAGCCGCGCGACTGTCCGCCGGGATACGACTCGATGTGCCGGCCACTCTGGCCCCGCCATCACAGCACCACTACATCGCATTTCTGATCAGTGTCGACAAATATGATCATGGATACAACGTTCGATCGTCGACAAAACTGATCCATTAGCCGACTAAGCACGGTGAATGAGCGGCACCTCCACAACCGCATCCGTACCACCGCTGGGCCGCGACGAGATGTCGATCGTGCCTCGCAACTCCGACTCGACCAGTGTTCGGACGATCTGCAAACCGAGTCGATCGCTGGTTTCCAGGTCGAAACCGGCCGGCAGGCCCGTACCGTCGTCGCGGACCGACACCTTCAGCGTCCTGCTGGACCGCTCGGCGATGATCAGGACCGTGCCGGCGGTACTGCCGGTGAACGCATGCTCAACCGCGTTCTGCATGAGTTCGTTCAGCACCATGACCAGCGGCGTGGCCAACTCGGCCGACAGTTCACCGAACTCGCCGGACCGACGCAACATGACGTGTGATTCCGGAGCGGCCACCTCGGCGACCATGCCGATCAGCCGGTCCATGATCCCGTCGAACTCGACCCGCTCGTCCGGCGAGAGCGCCAAAGTCTCATGTACCAGGGCGATCGAGCTCACCCGTCGTACCGACTCCTGCAGCGCCTCACGGGCCTGCACGCCATCGACCCGGCGCGCCTGCAAGCGCAGCAGCGCCGCGACCGTCTGTAGATTGTTCTTGACCCGGTGGTGAATCTCCCGGATCGTCGCGTCCTTGCTCATCAGCTGCCGATCGCGGCGCCGGACGTCTGTGACATCCCGCACCAACACCAATGATCCGCGCGACTGCCCGCCGAAGAGCAACGGCAGAGCCCGGACAAGCATCGTCGCCCCGTCCGCCTCCACCTCCATCCGCGGCGGCGTCTTGCCTTCCAGCGAACTGGAGATCCGATCGGCGACTTCCTCGCCGTCAAAGGGATCGCTGGACAGCGACTGGGTCAGCGATGCCAGTGAGATGCCGCGCACATCGCCGGTCACACCCAGACGCCGGTACGCCGACAACGCGTTCGGGCTGGCGTAGGTGACCGTGCCGTCGACGTCGAGACGCAGCAGCCCGTCCCCCACTCGCGGACCGGCATGCACCTCCGGGTCCTCGCCAGGTGGCGGGAAACTCCCTTCGGCGATCATGTGGCAGAGCTCGGCCGCCCCCTGCAGATAGGCGAGCTCGAGAGCGCTGGGCGACCGGGCCGAGGCCAGATTGGTGTCCCGGGACAGCAGGGCGATGATCCGGCCGTCCCGCCGGACCGGGATCGCCTCCCGGCGCACCGGTAGGTCACCGTCCCAGTCCGGGTCCGCCTCGCGACAGATCCGGCCCTCCCGCAGGGCCACCGCCAGCTCGAAGGCCGCGTCCAGCGACTGACGCCGGCCCACCCGGTCGTCCTGATAGGACGTCGGACCGGTGGTCGGGCGTACCTGTGCCACACACAGCACGTCGCCACCCTCGGTGGGCGTCCACAGCACCAGGTCGGCAAAGGAGAGATCCGAGAGCAGCTGCCACTCGCCGACCAGCCGTTGCAGGTGATCGACGTCCGGTGGCGTCAGGGCGGTGTGCTCGGCGAGGAGATCGGAGAGGATCGACACATCCTCAGCGTGCCAGACGCGGTCCGGGCGACGTCGGATGCATCTGTCCGCGGTTGGCCCTTCTCACCCCGCGCGCCCGTCGCGCGGTCCGAAAGCGGCCAGCACCTCGGCGTCGGTGGCGCGCGCGTTGAGATAGAAATCGGCCCACTCGGCGGCGTCCGGATACCCGGACCGCCGGGCGATCTCCGCACCCGCCGCCGCGACGTCGAACTCGGTCCGGCGCAGCGTCACCGCGCCGTCCGCCAGCAGCGACCAGTGCGCTCCGATCCGGCCGTACGGCATCCCCACGCTGCCGGGGTTGACCACCATCCGGCCATTGGCCAGTCGTAAGAATTGCATGTGCGTATGCCCACAGACCACAGTGGACACGTCTCTATCCACAGTGGATAGAGCCTGCTCCCATCGAGACAACCTGGTATCCACAAGCACCACTTCGTCGTCGTCGCGCGGGGTTCCGTGGCAGAACAGGACCTTGCCGAAACCATCGACCGGCAGGACGACCGGATGCGGCAACCCAGCCAGCAGCCGGACCTGGCCCGGTCGGAGCTGGCCGGCCCGGCTGCGATGTCGCCGGTCAGCACGATCCGGTCGGCGGCGCGCACTGCCGGCTCGGCGAGCACGGCGTCCGGGGCGGGCAGCACTCCGTGAATGTCAGACAGCACCGCGACCGACGACGTCATGCGCCCAGGATGTCCGACCGCACCACGGGACGGAAGCGCTTTCGCCGCCGGCTTACCAGGTTTCGGTGATCTTGCTCAGACCGCGGGGAGCGTCCGGATTGCCGCCCCGGGCGACCGCCAGATCGCGGGCCAGCAGCTGCAGTGGGACGATCTCCAGGATCGGCGACAGCTCCTCGGCGACCTTCGGCAGCGGCAGGTGAGTGGCGGCCGGGATGACATCGGGGTCGCCGACGACGAGCAGGTCGCCGCCACCGGCCACCAGCCGGTCGAGCACCTCCCGCATGGCGCTCTCCGCCCGGCCGCGGGCGACCACCGCGATCACCGGCATTTCGCGATCCACCAGGGCCAGCGGTCCGTGCAGCAGGTCGGCGCCGGAGAACGCCTGGGCCGAGAGGTAGCAGGTCTCCATCAGCTTCAGCGCGGCCTCCCGGGCCGTGCAGTAGGCGTATCCACGCGCCGTGGTGATCAGCTGCTCGGCGAACCGGTATCGCGGTGCCACGGCCGCCACCGGCTCGGCCGCGTCGGCGATGAGTTGCTCGGTGAGTTCGGGCAGCGCGGCCGCTCCGCTGCTGTCCCCGTCGCTGACGGCCTCCAGCAACAGGTACAGCGCGAGCAGCTCCGAGGTGTAGGTCTTGGTGGCTGCGACCGCCCGCTCGTGCCCGGAGAGAACGTCGACGTGGAATTCGGCGGCCTCGGCGAGCGGCGATTCGGAATTGTTGGTCACCGCGACGGTGAGCGCACCGCATTCGCGGGCGGCCTGGACGCTGCCGGTCAGGTCCGGCGAGCCGCCGCTCTGGCTCACCGCGAGAACGAGTACGTCGCGCAGGTCCGGCCGCGCGTTGTACAAGGTGAGAGTGGACGGTGAGGCCAGTCCCGCCGGCAACCCCAGCCTGATCTCGACCAGATATTTCGCGTAGAGCGCGGCGTGGTCGGAGGTGCCGCGGGCGACCAGCAGCACAAATCGCGGACGCCGCTCCCGGATCGCGCGGGCGACCTCGTCGATCGCCGCTCGGCCCTCGCCGAGGAGTCGCCGCAACGCGCCGGGCTGCTCGCCGATGTCCTGCGTCATCGCGCTTCCCGGCGTGCTTCCCTGCGCCGCGCTGTCCGACATCCACGTGCCCTTTCTTCGACTGCGATCCCTGTCAGGCATCAGTATGCAGGTCGGTTCAAAGTCAAGATCGCAACGTATCGATCGGCGCGACGGGTGGTAGTAGCCTTCGGTGACCCGCGTCGAACGGAGGGTGATTGTGACTGCGTCACAGCCGAGAAAGATAAGCCGTCGAAAACTCGCACCGGTGACCCTGATCGTCGTTGCCGCGTTACTGGCCGCACCGCTCGTGGCCCTGTTGTGGGTGGGGAGTTACAACTCCGAATCCCCGCACCTATGGGGATTTCCGTTCTTCTACTGGTACCAGCTGATGTGGGTCATTGTGGCCGCGGTGGCCACATCGGCGGCCTACCTGCTGGTCACCCGGACCGGCACAGACGTCGAGGTGACCGATCCGACGGACACCGGGTCCGACAACAGCGAATCCAACGACAGCGAGGCAGGCAGATGAGCCCACAGGCGGCCGGCGCCGCGGGAAATGGCGTCAACGGCGTGGCGCTGGGCGTGCTCATCGCGCTTTTCGTACTGGTCACCGGCGTCGGATTCGCCGCCGCGCGGTGGCACCGACCCACCGCTCTGGCCAGCCTCGACGAGTGGGGCCTGGGCGGACGTGGCTTCGGCACCTTCGTCACCTGGTTTCTCCTGGGTGGCGACCTCTACACGGCATATACCTTCGTCGCCGTACCCGCGGCTCTGTTCGCGACCGGCGCGGTAAGCGGATTCTTCGCGGTCCCGTACACCATCGTCGTTTATCCGCTGATTTTCATCTTCATGCCGCGCCTCTGGTCGGTCTCGCACCGGCACGGCTACGTCACCCCGGCCGATTTCGTCCGGGGCAGATTCGACTCCCGCTCCCTGTCACTGGCGGTCGCGGTCACCGGAATCATCGCGACGATGCCCTATATCGCACTGCAGTTGGTCGGCATTCAGGCGGTGCTCGAGGTGGCCGGTATCGGCGGCAGCGGCAATGCCTTCACCCGGGACCTGCCACTTCTCATCGCCTTCGCCGTGCTCGCGGCGTACACCTATTCCAGCGGGCTGCGCGCGCCGGCACTCATCGCCTTCATCAAGGACATTCTGATCTACGTCGTCATCATCGTCGCCGTGATCTACATCCCTTACAAACTCGGTGGATTCGGAAAGATCTTCGACGCGTCGAAGGCGAAGCTCAGCGCCACGCCGGCGGCCAGCTTCGTTCCCGGACCGACCGGCCTGGTCTCCTACGGCACCCTGGCCCTCGGGTCGGCCATGGCGTTGTTCATGTACCCGCACTCGGTCACAGCCGTACTGTCCACAAAGAACAGATCGATCATCCGCCGGAACGCCTCGCTGCTGCCCGCCTATTCGCTGATGCTGGGATTGCTGGCGTTGCTCGGTTTCATGGCCATCGCGGCCAAGACCAGCGTGATCGGCGCGGACGGCAAACCCAATGCGCAGCTCGTGGTGCCGGCGCTCTTTCGGCAGATGTTCCCGAGCTGGTTCGCCGGCGTCGCGTTCTCCGCGGTCGCGATCGGCGCCCTGGTCCCGGCGGCGATCATGTCGATCGCCGCGGCGAACCTGTTCACCCGCAACATCTACCGCGAATTCTTCAAACCCGACGCGACGCCGAAACAGGAGGCGGCGGTCTCCAAACTCGTTTCGCTGGTCGTGAAGCTCGGCGCGCTCGCGTTCGTCCTCTTCCTGGACAAGACACTCGCGTTGAATTTCCAGCTGCTCGGCGGGATCTGGATCCTGCAGACCTTCCCCGCGATCGTCTTCGGCCTCTACACCCGCTGGTTGCACCGGTACGCGCTGCTCGCCGGCTGGGCCGTGGCGATGGTCTGGGGCACCATCGCCGCCTACCGGGTGGTCGTGCCGGCCACCGGCAAGCACTTCGGCGGCTCGGTGGCCAAGATCCCGTTCCTCGGCGACCACACCGGCTACATCGCGATGTCGGCGTTCGTGATGAACGTGGTGATCGCGGTGGTGTTGACGGTGGTGCTCCGCGCCCTGCACGTCCCGTCCGGGCGCGACTCGACCACACCGAGGGACTATCACGCCGACGCGGGAGATCCGCGCGTCAGTGGCGCGCTGGGCGCTCCGGCCGAGCCGGCCGGAGCCGGCGCCGGCTGAGTCTGCTCAGCGCTGAGTCGGGGTCAGCGCTGGGTCGGGGCCAGCGCTGGGTCAGGGTCAGCGCTGGAAGGTGGCCACGATGCCGCCACGGGCGATGGCGTGGCCGAAGAGGTTGAAGCCGAGGTACGCGGGTGTCGCGCCCTCGGGCAGGCCGAGTGACTCGACGTCGACGGCATGCACCATGTAGTGGTAACGGTGCTCGACGTGCCCGGGCGGCGGCGCGGCACCGACGTACTGCTTGAGGCTCGCGTCGCCGGCGAGGGTCTTGGCGCCGGCCGGCAGCTTCGCCCCGTCCGCGTCGCCCGCTCCGGTCGGCAGCTCGGCCACCGTGGCGGGGATGTCGTACACGGCCCAGTGCCAGAATCCGCTGGCCGTCGGCGCGTCCGGGTCATAGCAGGTCACCGCGTAGCTGAGCGTGCCCGCGGGCGCGCCGGACCAGGCCAGCTGCGGCGAGGTGTCGGTGCCGCCAGCATCCATGATTCCCGACCGGTGCGCGGCCGGGAGCTCGGCGCCCTCCGCGATGTCCGTGCTGGTCACGGTCAGCCCCGGGAGATCGGGCAGGAAGCTGTACGGGTTCGTCGGTCGGCCTGCGTCAGTCATTGATTGCTCCTCCGTACCCTGCTCACTGCGGGGAATCCAATTATGCAGCCGGACGGAGCCGGGCCACCAGGCCGGTGTCGTAGGTGCCCTCCCGGTACGACGGGTCGTCGAGCAGTTCGGTGAAGAACGGCAGGTTGCAGGCCGGGCCCTCGATCCGCAGCTGCCCCAGCGCCGAACGCAGCCGGTCCAGAGCGGCGTCCCGGTCCGGCCCCCAGACCGCGACCTTCCCCAGCAACGGGTCGTAGTGCGGCGGCACCCGGTCGCGTCTGCCGTACCCGTGGTCGAACCGGATGCCCTCCCCGGACGGCTCCTGCCAGCCGGTGATCCGGCCCGTGGCCGCCGCAAAGCGCTCCGGGTCCTCCGCGTAGATCCGAACCTCGATCGCGTGTCCGTCGGGCCGGGGCGGCTCGTCGGCGTCGAACGACGGCGCCGCTCCGGCGGCGATCAGCAGTTGCTGCTCGACCACATCGATGCCGGTGACGAGCTCGGTCAGCGGGTGTTCCACCTGCAGCCGGCAGTTCATCTCGCAGAACACGAACTCCTCGGTGCGGGTGTCGAGCAGGAACTCGACCGTGCCGGCACCGCGATAATCGACCAGCTCCGCGATCTGGCGAGCCGTTCGGGACAACCGCGCCCGGGTCGAGTCGGACAGTCCCGGCGCCGGCGCCTCTCCGGCGATCTTCTGATGCCGGCGCTGGACCGAGCAGTCGCGTTCGCCCAGCGCGACGATCCGGCTGTCGGCCAGGCCGAGCAGCTGCACCTCGACGTGCCGGACGGGCGACAGGTAGCGCTCCACCAGGATGCCGGCCGAGCCGAAGAACCGAGCCACCCGTTCCTGCAGCGGCCCGAACACGGCCCGCAACGCCCGCTCGTCCCGCGCCACCGCGACGCCGAGCCCACCACCGCTGGAGACGGCCTTGAGGATCACCGGGTAATCCAGCGCGGCGGCCTGTTCCAGGGCCGAGTCCACGTCGTCGACCGCATGGTCGGCGCCCGGGGCGACGGCGATCCCGGTCGCGGCCACGGCGTTCCGCGCCTCGACCTTGTTGCCCATGGTCGCGATGGCCTGCGCCGACGGGCCGATCCAGGCCAGCCCGGCATCGAGCACTCTCGTCGCCGCGGCCGCGTTCTCCGCAAGAAATCCGTATCCGGGGTGGATCGCCTGAGCGCCCGCGACCCGCGCCGCCTCCAGCACCCGGTCGATGTCGAGGTACGAGGCTGCCGGCTCGGCGGGGCCGATCAGCACGGCGTCGTCAGCCATCCGTACGTGCCGCGAATGGGCATCGGCTTCGGAGTACACCGCGACAGCCTTGACCTGCAGGCGCCGGCAGGTCTCGATGATCCGCACCGCGATCTCGCCGCGGTTGGCGATCAGCACGGTCTCGAACATGGACGGTCCTCCGTTCAGGCCAGCGCATTCGGACAGTCCACCCTATCGTCGGCGACGACACGACAGGTGGTCGCAGCGTGACACAGGGTTGCGACAGCAGCCAAGAACACACCGGTACCGGAATTGGCACGACCGGCCATGTGCGACGCTGTCTATCGGTAAAAGAAGGGAGTCACCATGGCGAAGCGCGCACGCAAGCGCAAGGGACGGAAGAAGAGCGCAGCGAATCACGGCAAGCGGCCGAACAGCTGAGCTTGCTGGCGTACGGGCGCCAACCGGGGCCCGTACGCCAGTCTTTCTGTCCGCGAACCACCCTGCCGAGGATTCAGTCCTCGGAGATGACGACCTGGCTCAGTCGGATCTTCAGGCTGCTGCGCAGGCTGGACGGGGCCAGGTCACCGCCGCACTTGCGGGCCAGCAGCGCCTTGACCTCCTGCTCGATGCCGAACTTCTTCAGGCACGGATAGCAGTCGTCCAGGTGCTCCCTGATCTTTGACCGCTGCGTCTCGTCGCACTCGTTGTCGAGAAAGACGTAAACGTCAGAGAGCACGGCACGGCAGTCGACCTCTTCGTCTTTGCCATGTGTCACGATTCCTCCCGGTTCGCTCCGGCGGTCGTGCAGGCGCCGCGGGCGGTCAGGGTCTTGAGCCGACTGGCAAATCCTGGCGCAATTCCTGGCGTCATGATGGGGTTCCCTCGCCAGCGCGGACGAAGCCGCGCTCACGGGCGTAGTCGGACAGCAGGCGTTCGAGGCCACGCCGTCCGCGGTGCAGCCGGGACATCACGGTGCCGATCGGGGTACCCATGATGTCGGCGATCTCCTTGTAGGAGAAGCCTTCGACGTCGGCAAGGTAGACAGCGAGCCGGAAGTCCTCCGGCAGCTGCTGCAGCGCCTCTTTCACGTCCGAGTCGGGCAGGTGATCCAGAGCCTCCACCTCGGCGGACTTCAGCCCGCTGGAGGTGTGCGACTCCGCCGCTGCCAACTGCCAATCCTCGATCTGCTCCGTCGCGGACTGCAGCGGTTGCCGCTGCCGCTTGCGGTAGGAGTTGATGAAGGTGTTGGTGAGGATGCGGTAGAGCCACGCCTTCAGGTTGGTGCCCGGCGTGAACTGGTGGAACGCGGCGTACGCCTTGACGAACGTCTCCTGGACGAGGTCCTCGGCGTCGGCAGGGTTGCGGGTCATCCGCATCGCCGCCGCGTAGAGCTGGTCGAGGAACGGGAGTGCGTCGCGCTCGAAGCGCTCGCCCCGCTCTGCCACGCTCTCGGCCGCGACGTCCAGCACGGGCGCGGGCTTCGCTTGTGGCACGCTCTGCTCTGGCACTGTCTCCTCTGGCACTACGTGTACCTGCTCCCGCACTGTCGTGTGACTGTGAGGGGAGGATACGCGGGCGGAGGCGGCGCTGTCCTGTTCGTGGTCGGTGGGCCGCCGCGGAGGCACCGGCGGTTGCCAGTCCGTCCAGCGCTGCCGATCGATGGTCGGGTCCAGAACCCGGGTCATCGCACCTCCTGTTGGTCGTAAGTCTTCGGTGCCCGTATTCGATGCAGGTGTTGCTTGTCACGTGCTATCCGGCCCCAACACCGATGTGCACGGCAGTGATTCCCGTTCTCTAGGATTCGCTCATGCCCGCCGCCGGCACCCCCGCACTCGCGCTGCTGGCTCGGGCCGGTGTGGCCCACACCGTGCATGCCTACGAGCACGATCCGCGGGCGACGGCATTCGGCGATGAGGCGGCCGAGGCGCTCGGCATCGACCCGGCCCGGCTGTTCAAGACGCTGGTGGTCTGTCTGGACGGTGGGAAGGTCGACGGCGGGAAGCTCGCCGTGGCTGTCGTACCGGTGGCAGGTTCGCTGGATCTGAAGGGCTGCGCCGCGATCCTGGGCGGGAAGCGGGCCGTGCTCGCCGACCAGACCGAGGCCGAACGCGCCACCGGGTACGTCCGCGGCGGGATCAGCCCGCTGGGCGCGCGCAAGCGGCTGCCGGTCGTGCTCGACGAGTCCGCTTCGGCGTTCCCGACGATCTTCATCAGCGCCGGGCGGCGTGGCCTGCAGGTCGAGCTCGCGCCGGCCGACCTGATCCGGCTCAGCGCCGGGACATTGGCGGCGATCGCCGCGCCCTGAGGCCATGTCGGCCTCCCGGCAAAGAAACGAGAGGCAGACATGATCGACGACTTCGACCCGAGCGGCCTGGTCGACCGGGAAACGGTGCTGGCCCGGTGCACCGACTGGCTCGGGCCGGTCGAGGTGCTGGCCGAGCGGTCCTGGCCGCACGGTGAATCGCGAATCCTGGAGGTCCGGACCGCGGCCGGCAGGACCATCCTCAAGTGGTCCCTGCGGGACTACACACATCGGCTGGAACGCCAGGCGTACCAGCAGTTCGTCCCGGCGCTCGGCGAGCTGGCCCCGCGGCTGCTGCACTTCGACGACGCGCTGCGACTGCTGGTGGTGACCCGGCTTTCCGGCGAACCGGTCGGCCCGGCCGATGTCGGGCGACCCGAGGTACACCGGCAGGCCGGGGCGCTTTTCCGGCGACTGCACGACTCGGCGTCGCCGCGCACCGACGACGGGTACGCCGCCCGGCTGCTGGCCGAGTTGGACGGCTGGGTCGCCCGCGGTGGTCTGGCCGGACCCGAGATTGCGGCCGCGCGTGCTCTGGTGGCGGGGGTGGCGGACGTGTCGGTGCCGCTGGTGCCGACGCACTACGACAGCGGCCCGCGCAACTGGCTGATCGACGGCGACACGGTCCGGCTGATCGATTTCGGCTGGGTGGACTGGCGTCCGTGGTGCGCCGACCTGGTCAAGCTGCAACGCTGGCCGTGGCTGGATCGGCCCGACCTGCAACGGGCCTTTCTGGACGGGTACGGCCGGACGCTCGACACCGCGCACGACCGGATGTTGCCCGCGCTGCACGTGCTGTCGGCGGTCTTCATCATCACCTGGGCCCACGAACACGGCATGAGTGAATTCGAGCAGTCCGCACGGGACGCACTGGCCGCCGCAATCGCCTAACTCTCGGGTGCGGCTAGATCTTCGTCTTGCCAGGCTTGCCGTCGGCGGCTGTGGCCAGCGGCACGGACTTGGCCCACTCCGCCCAGCCGGCGAGGGCCTCGTTGAGCCGGATCCCACCTTCGACCGCAACGCGCAACGCCTGGCTCTGCGGGCTGTTGCCGTACTCGCCGCGGTCCTTGGCCTCGGCCAACTTCCGGTAGCCGGCCGCCAGCGACTCGAAGTACGCGGCCTCCCGGTCCAAGTGCTGCGCGAGCTGCTCGGGCGACATGAGCCAGAAGAACACCGAACGCAGCAGCGGCTCCAGCCGCAGGGTGTGGTCCACCTCGACCGAGGCGAGCCAGTGCCGCACCTCGGTGAAGCCTGCATCCGTTACCCGGTAGGCCTTCCGCCGGCGGGGGCCCTCCGAATCGACCGCGATCAGACCGTCCTGCTCGAGCTTGCGCAGCTCGCCGTAGATCTGCGGGTGGCCGGCCGGCCACACCGTTCCAAGCACGTCGTCGAAGCGACGACTGAGATCCCAACCGCTGGCCGGCTGTTCGGCCAGCAGCCCGAGCAATGCGTGCTTCAGCGACATATCTACCTCTCGTCGTGTTCCTTGTGACATGTTCGATTTGACATGTTGCGAAATCCTCGCCAGGATCAGGCCACATGTCTACTCCGACATGTCGAAAGACACTATAGATGGAGGTCCACCGTGGTCGAGTCGAGCAGAGGCAACGTCCTCATCACCGGCGCCGGCGCCGGGATCGGCGAGCTGACCGTACGGCTGCTGGTCCGCCGGGGTTACCTGGTCTTCGCCGGAGTACGCGGCGCTGCCCCGTCGCTGACCGACCTTCCCGGCGTACGGGTGGTGCCGCTCGACGTCACCGACTCCGGCAGCGTGGCCGCGGCGGCGGAACTGGTGCGCCGCGAGGTCGGGCCGGCGGGGCTCCGCGCGGTCGTCAACAACGCCGGCGTCATCGTCCAGGGCCCGTTGGAGTTGGTGCCACCGGCGGAGCTGCGCCGGCAGTTCGAGGTCAACACGTTCGGTCCGGCCTACATGGTCCAGGCGTTTCTGCCGCTGCTGCGGGACGGGGGTGGTCGGGTGGTGAACATCAGCGCGCCGAGCGCGCGTATCCCGATCCCTTTCATGGCGCCGATCTCGGCGAGCAAGGCGGCGCTGGCCTCGATGTCGGACGCCCTGCGGGTCGAGTTGGCCGCGTGGAACATCCCGGTGGTCGTGGTGGAGCCGGCCGCCGCCGCGACCGCTATCTTCGCCAAGGCCAGCAGCGCCGCGCAGGAGGCGCTCGCCGCCACCGATCCAGACCGGGTCGCGCTCTACCGCGATCATCTCGCCGCGTTCGCCGCAGCGGCGGCGAAACAGAAGCTGGGTCCGGCCGAGGCCATCGCGGAGGTCGTGGTCACGGCAGTCACGGCCGAGCGCCCGAAACGCCGCTACGCGGCCGGTCGCGGCGCCCGCGCGTTCGGCGCGGTCGCACACCTGCCCGGCCGACTTCGCGACCGGCTCATCACGGGCGTGTTCGGTCTGCGCAATGTCCAGGCCGGCGCCCGGTGATGGTCAATTGGCCGATCAGCGCGGCGGTCTGCTCCGGCATCGTGAGCATCGGCAGGTGCCCGGTCGGCAACCACTCGACGCGCACGACAGGGTGATGCGTGCCGACGTAGTCGCACAGCTCGCGGCGGCGAGCGGTCCAGGTCTCCGCACCGAGACCTTCGGGTTCGCTGCACAACACGATCATCGTCGGACAGTCGAGTGCTGATATCTCGGAAACGTCAGCGTCGGCGAGCGTGTTAGGACCGTCCAGACAAACGAGGCCGCGACACGGGCGGGTGGCTGCGTAGTGCAGAGCGGATCGACCACCGATCGAGTGGCCGACCAAGGTCGGCTCGCCAAGTCCGAGGTCGGCCAGCACTGCATCAGCGTCGGCGACCGTATCGGCCAGGGAATATCGGCTCAGCGCGGAGCGCCCGTGACCAGGAAGGTCCTGCGCCACCACCCGGAAGCTACCCAGTTGGGCAACCATCGCCTCCCAGAGCGTCAGGTCACAGCCGCCACCATGCCACAACAAGAGAAGCGGGCCATCGCCACCGAAATCGCGGACCTGGACCGATCGGCCGCTCCGCCGTACGACGCGATCCGTGTACGCAGTGGACTCCAACGCCGGACTGAAAATTGCCGGACTCGAAAGGTGACCGAGAATCCGATAGGGAGCGACCTGCTCGACCACACATCGATAGCGAAAGGATTTCCGCTCCGAGGTAACGAACACCGCGGTGAGAACGTTCGGCCGCATCGATGCGATACGTGCGGATCTCGTCCGAGCCGCAACGAACGCGAACCGTACGAAGGCGTCCAGCAGCTGCTCGGGCGGCATCTCAATGAGGAATTCCGGCGCGTATTGCTCCCGCAACTCGGCGGCGTCAGGTGCCTCAGCGCCCGATGCCACCGCGAGTAGCCGGCCCCACATCCACCGCGTTCGCGCTCCTGCGGGTGTGACGGGAAGTCTGCGCAGTGCCTGGACCAGCGGGGTGTCCATGCCAACTTCCGCCACCATTCCACTCTAGCCAGATAATTGATGTAACTGCGGCTAGCCGCCGCGCCCGTAGCTGAGGGCGTCGGTGATTGCGATGACGGTGTCGGAGACAGTCAGGTCGGAGTTGTCGATTACGGGCACGTCAGCCGCGATCCACTTGCTGCTCATTCCGTGGAAACGACGGACGAGCCCGTCGGCGAGGCGCTTTCCCGCTGGGCGTTGGGCGTTCCGCGCGAGACAGATCTCGACGGTCGGCAACAAAATAACGACCCGATGGGGCAGGCCCTGCAGCTGCTCGCTCCAGCGTTCGTAGCTGATGGCGGGATGGGTGGGCAGCAACCCGTCGTCGACGATGCAGGTGACACCGCTGTCGATGTACTCGCGGACCGCGGCCACTACCACCCGTCGAGCGAGGTTGTACTGCCAATCGACCTCGGGGGTCCAGCCGGCGATGTGGGGTTGCCGTAGGTGCGAACGGAATCGACCACGTACCGAGTCAAGGTTCAGATGTGCGGTGGGTACGGCCTGCGCTGTCGCCCAGGCGTCCGCCGTGGTTGTCTTGCCCGAGCCCGCGGGCCCGCCGAGCAGGATCAGCTGTGCTGTCATGGTTGAGGACAATTCCATAGCTCGGTCTGCGACACTCACGCTCGTGAAAGAAGAGCCGAAGGTCTTGAGTCGGGCGCTTATTGCGACCACGCTCGCGGAGCGCTGGGGCATCGACTCCCAAGAGATCGCGTACCTGCCAGTGGGAGGCGGCGGGCACCACTGGCGCGTGCAAGGCGGCGATTCGTCCAGCTGGTTCGTTACGGCCAACGGTCTTCTTGCCCGGGGACACTGGCTTGAGCGTGCCGGCGACGCCGTTTATGCGCGGACCTACGTTGCGTACGAGACGACCCGGCGGCTGGGCCTCGACTTTGCTTTGGCGGCGGTGCCCGACCGGTACGGCTCGGTGCTGTGTCGCATCCATTCGGATTGGGCGTTGAGCGTCTACCCCTACCTCGAAGGCATTGCTGCCGACGAGAAGCAATTGGTGCGGACCATCGCCGGGTACGTCGGGACGCTTCATGCGATGCCCGTTCCGGCAGACGTGCCGACATGGCGATCAGAACTTCCGCAGCGCGGCCACCTGGAACGCGCGCTTGCCGATCTGCACCAGCCATCGTGGGCAGCAGGTCCATTCGGGAATCCCACTCGCGCGTTGCTGACGGCCAACCGCACGCGGGTTCTTGGCCTATTGGATCGTTACGACGAATTGGCGTCGGTGGTCGACGGTGATGCAGAGCCGTGGGTGCTCACCCACGGCGAGCCGCATGCGGGAAATACCTTGCCCGCCGCGGACGGCATGACGTATCTGATCGACTGGGACACCCTCGCCTTCGCCCCCCGCGAGCGTGACCTGTGGCAGTTGATGGACACGCCCTCCGGCCCGGTATGGGATGCATATCGGGCAACGTCAGGCCACCCTCGCGCAGCACACCCAGACATCATGGAATTCTTCCGGCTCTGGTGGCGGCTCGTCGAAATGGGCGACTACGTCCGCCAGTTCCGCTCGCCCCACGTCGGAGACGCCGACGACAATGCCGCGTGGAAGACCTTGGAGGCGTACGTCGGAGAAATGTGACCATTGCTTTATCGGGTGGCGGCAATGTCATTGAGTACGCGGCGGAGCGTCGTCCCGGTAGGTTCGAGCATTGCGGTCTGTCCACTGGTGACGTACCAGCCGATGTTCGCGACCAACCGAGCCACAAGGGAACAGCGGATCGCACGCCAGAAGGCAGGGTCGGTCGGCGATCCGGCATTGTGACCGGCGACGATCGCGGCGAAGCTGGTGTCGTCATGGCTGATAGCCGCCGCGGCGAGATCGCCGACGGCCGATCCGGCGCTCCACATGCCCCAATCGATCAGCCCGCAAACCTTCAGGTGCGAGTCGATGAATACGTGCTCGTCACCGAGATCTCCGTGACAGAGCACGGGTTCGTCCGAGACCGGGAGATCCGGCGCATCGCTGAGGAGCGCGATCACCTGCGCCGATTCATCGCGGGTGAGTCCGGCCATGCCCAGTTGCTCGCAGTCGGCCATCCGATTGGCGAGATAGCGGCGGCGGTGGGTCGCGGGATCCGGCCAGGTCTCGTCGTCATCGGGTACGCCGGCGCCCGGCATGCGTAAGGAATGCAGCCTCGCCAGGACCCGGCCCAGGTCGGTCATGACCTCGAGGTAATCCGCATCGGACAGGGAGGGCCGTGCTGCCGCCAACTGCCGTCCGGGCGCCTCGGACACCACCATGGCGTATCGCCCGTTCTCGACGGCCTCCACGGCCAGGACAGCGGGGACGGGGACGCCTGCAATGCGGGCCCGATCCATCGCCCACGCCTCCCACCGCGGTTTGCCGGCCGGGGTGCCCGGTATCCCGATCCGCGGATACACCACGGAACCGTCCGCGAGCGAAACCCGGTAGACCTCGTTCTCATCGCCGCTGATCAGCCGCTGCACGGTGACGACCCGACCCGCGGACGACCGCTCCACCAACTCGACCAACACCGCGCGGGGCACCGCAAACCGGCTGTGCAACTCAGTCAGGAACGCGGGCCGGTCCATCCCCGAACCCTTGCACAAAGCCGCGGCTAATTGCGTCAGAACAGGGTCTGCGGCGGGGTCGGCTCGACCCGCTCCAACAGCTCCGGCCCGTTGTTGTCGACGTTGCCGACCGCTGGCCCGATCGGGCGCAATTCCAATTCGGCGAGCAGCTTCCGGTCGGGGGTGAGCAGCGGCTTTGCGTTGTCGCGCTGCGGATCGAGCCACGCCTCCCAGCGGTCGCGCGGCAACACCACCGGCATCCGGTCGTGAATGTCGGCGAGCGCGTCGAGCGCCTCGGTGGTGACGATCGTGCAGGTGACGAGCCAGTCCTCACTGTCCCGGGACGGACGCCAGAACTCGTACAGGCCGGCGAATGCGAGCAGCGAGCCGTCCCGCGGGGTCATGAAGAACGGCTGCTTTCCCGGCGCGTCCTCGTTCTTCTTCCATTCGAACCAACCGTCGGCCGGGATCAGGCAGCGACGGGCCGCCGCCGCCTTCTTGAACGCGCCGGACGTGGTCAGCGTCTCGGCCCGGGCATTGAGCATCCGGGAGCCGATCTTGGGGTCCTTCGCCCAGGACGGGACCAGGCCCCACTGCATGACGGTCACCTGGCGCTCGGGCACCGAATGCCGTTCCCGGATGGCGTAGACCGGCTTCGTCGGGGCGACGTTGTAGTCCGCCGGCGGGGCATCCGGACCGATCGCGGATTCCGCGTCGAACTCCATGGCAAGGTCACCCGCATCGTGGGTGGAGGCATAGCGGCCGCACATGGACCCAACCCTATGTCAGTGGGCCGACACCGTCGGCCCGCCGCAAACCGGCGGGCCACCTGATCCGCGCACTGGCACACTGGACCCGTGCAGTCACTGTGGCCAGCCCCCCGCGTCCGGCGTTCCCTGAGCGCGACGATCGCCGTCCCCGGTTCGAAGTCGATGACCAACCGGGCGCTGATCCTCGCCGCGCTGGGCGACCGGCCGAGCCGGGTCGTACGGCCGCTGCGGGCCCGCGACACCGACCTGATGGCCCGCGCGCTCTACGCCATGGGCGTCGGGATCGGCGATCTCGACGACGGCGACTGGGCGATCACGCCGGCCGGACTGCACGGCCCGGCCCAGGTCGACGTCGGCCTGGCCGGCACCGTCATGCGGTTCGTACCCCCGGTCGCGGCGCTGGCCGACGGCCCGGTGCAGTTCGACGGAGATCCGCACGCCCGGCTGCGTCCGCTCGGCCCGCTTGTCGGCGCGCTGCGTGCCCTCGGCGCCGATCTCGACGACGGCGGCCGGGGCCTGTTGCCGATCACGATCCACGGCCGGGGTGCGTTGCGCGGCGGTGCCGTCACGATCGACGCCTCGTCGTCGTCGCAGTTCGTCAGCGCGCTGCTGCTGGCCGGTGCGCGGTTCGACAAGGGACTGGAGCTGCGCCACGACGGCGGCCCACTGCCGTCGTTGCCGCACATCGCGATGTCGGTGGCGATGGTGCGTGAGGCCGGGGTCGAGGTTGACGACAGCGTGCCGGAGCTGTGGCGGGTGCTGCCCGGTGCGGTCCGGTCGCGGGACGTCGAGATCGAGCCCGATCTCTCCAACGCCGCACCATTCTTCGCCGCCGCGGTCATCACCGGCGGTCGGGTGATGATCCCGGACTGGCCGGCCGCCACGACGCAACCCGGCGGCTCACTGCCCGACCTGCTGACCGCGCTGGGCGGCGTGGTCCGGCGCGACGCCGCCGGTCTCACCGTCACCGGCAGCGGCGCGGTGCACGGGATCGACGCCGACCTGCACGAGGTCGGCGAGCTGACGCCGGTCCTGGCCGCGGTCTGTGCCGTCGCCGACGGACCCTCGACGCTGTCCGGCATCGGGCACCTGCGCTTCCACGAGACCGACCGGCTGGCCGCGCTCGCCACCGAGCTCGGCAACCTCGGCTGTGACGTCACCGAGACCGAAGACGGCCTCCGGATCCGGCCGAAACCCTTGCATGGTGGCGTTTTCAGCAGTTACAACGACCACCGGATGGCTCAGGCCGGGGCGGTGCTCGGCCTCGTCGTCGACGGGGTCGAGGTCGAGAACATCGCCACCACCAGCAAGACGCTGCCGGACTTCGTCGGCATGTGGGATCACCTGTTGGGAGCCGGGACCTGAGTCCCGGCGTGGAGCGTCGTGCCGTAGACCGGCAGATCGACAACGACGACGTGCGCATCCGCCCGCAGCGGCGAGGCACCCGGCCGCGCACCAAGCAGCGGCCCCGGCACGAGGACGCCGCCGCCGGCCTGGTGGTGGCGGTCGACCGCGGGCGGTACACCTGTCTGGTCGACAATGCTGACGGCCAGGTCTCGGTGACAGCGATGCGGGCCCGCGAGTTGGGCCGAAAGTCGGTGGCCGTGGGCGATCGAGTGGCCATTGTCGGCGATCTCAGCGGTGGCCCGGACGCGCTGGCCCGGATCGTCCGGATCGAGCCGCGGAAGACGGTGCTGCGCCGTACCGCCGACGACACCGACCCGTACGAGCGGGTGCTGGTCGCCAACGCCGACCAGATGGTCATCGTGGTGGCGATCGCCGACCCGCCGCCCCGCACCGGCCTGATCGACCGCTGTCTGGTCGCGGCCTTCGCCGGCGGCCTGGACGCGCTGTTGTGCCTGACCAAGAGCGACCTGGCCGATCCGACCGAGCTCCGCTCCACCTACGCCGAGCTGGGCGTCGCGGTGCTGCAGACCAGGCACGACGAGGATCCGGTCGAGCTGCGGGAGGCGTTGCGCGGCCGGATCAGCGTGCTGGTCGGGCATTCCGGGGTCGGCAAGTCGACCCTGGTCAACCGGCTGGTGCCGGGCGCGGATCGAGCGGTCGGGGTGGTCAGTGGCATCGGCAAGGGCCGGCATACCTCGTCCTCGGCGATCGCGTTGCCGCTGCCGGAGGGCGGCTGGGCGGTCGACACCCCGGGCGTACGGTCCTTCGGCCTCGCGCACGTACGGCCCGACGACCTGCTGGCCACCTTCCAGGATCTTGCGCCCGGCGCCGAGGAATGCCCGCGCGGCTGCGATCACTCCGGTCCGGAGGTCGAATGCGCCCTGGACGCGTGGGTGGCCGCCGGCCATTCCAGCGTCGACCGGCTGGCGTCGTACCGCCGGTTGCTGGCCGCGCTTCGTTCGGAGGACGCGTGATCGACTGGGACGAGCCCGGGTTCGCGATGCTCTGCGAGATCGAGCCGGCGACGACGCCGGATCTGCATCACGTCCGGCGCCAGATCGCGGCGTTGAATGGCGTCGCCGACGGATTCCTGATCCCGGACAACCACCTGGCCCGGGCGACGGTGTCGAGCATCGCGGTCGCCCACGAGGTCGCCCAACTCGGCGG
>DATAVB010000062.1:0-12142 GCA_036267955.1 Mycobacteriales bacterium
GGCGGCCAGGCCGTGCTTGCGGGACAGCCAGCCCAGCCCGCCGCCCAAGGTGTAGCCGGTGATGCCCACATCGACGGCCGAACCGGCGAGGGCGAACAGTCCGGTCTCGTCCGTGGCCGCGCTGACCGCACCCCAGACCGCACCGGCGCCGACCCGGGCCGTACGACCGTCCACGTCGATGCTCACGTCGTTCAGCGGGCCGGTGGAGATCAGCACGGCGTCATCGAGCGGGCCGAGCGAGCCGGCGTTGTGCCCGCTGGACTGGGGCGCCACCCGGAGGCGGTTGCGCCGGGCAAAGGCCACCACGGCGACGACATCGGTGCTGTCGGCCGGCTGGGCGATGAGCGCCGGCGCGCGTTCGATGGCAAGGTTCCAGGGCGTCCGGGCAGCGTCCCAACCCTCGTCGGTCGAGGTCAGAATGGTGCCGGTCACCGACGCGCGCAGTTGCTCGATCTCGGCGGACGGGATCGTGTTGCTCATGAATTGTCCTTTAGCTCGACCAATACGTTTCCCCGGTATTCGCCGGCGAGCAGCCGGTCCAGAATAGCGGCGCTCTGGTCGAGCCGGGCCTTGACTGTGGTGTGAGGATAGACGACCTTGCCTTCGGCCAACCACCGTGAATAGCGTTCGCTCCAGGCGCCGAGCTGCTCCGCCGTGTGTCTGGTGCAGAAGGGCCGGATCACCAACTCTTTGACGATCGCCTGCATGACGTCCAGCCGGGGGTGCGCCCCCGCACTGTCGTCCAACTGGCCGGACACCGCTCCGCAGAGCGCGAATCGAGCGCCCGGAGCGGCCACGTCGACCGCGGCCTCGAAGGCCGCGCCACCGACCAGGTCGAAGAACACGTCGACCCCCTCCGGCGCGGCCTTACGCAGCTGGCCGGCGAGATCGCCGGCCCGGTAGTCGATTCCGACGTCGTAGCCGAGCTCGTCGACGAGATAGGCCGCCTTGCCCGGGCCGCCGGCCGAGCCGATCACCCGCTCGGCGCCGAGTGCCTTGGCGACCTGCCCGGCCATCGAGCCGACGCCACCGGCCGCGCCGGAGACGAACACGATGTCACCGAGCTGCACGTCGGCGATGTCGACCATTCCGTGGTACGCCGTGACGCCCTGGTTCAGCGCGTAGCAGGGCGACGGAAGCGAGGAATCGACCGGATATGCCTGCCCGACCGGCAGAACAGCCAGGTCCTGCCAGCCGCTGCGGTGCTGTACGACCGTCCCGACCGGAAGATCCGGATTGTGCGATTCGACGACCACGCCGATCGCCGGCGCCCACATCGGCGCCCCGAGCTGGAAGCCGTACATCGGCAGCTTCGGGTCCTCGCGCATCAGGTCGGCCAGCACCGCGGTGAGCTGCAGATGGGTGGTGCGGACCAGTACCTCGCCCGATCCGGGCTCGGTCAGCTCGACGGTCGCCGACGCGGTGAGGCTGGCCGCCGGCTCGCGTCCGGTGCGATGCCGGATCAGTTGGACGGTGTGAGCGGTACGGGTCATGAATCGACGTCCCTTCGTGGCTGCGGGTGAGCCGACGATAGGGGTAGTACCGGTCAGAACTTGTCCGCAGGCGATGCGAGTATTGCGGTCATGTGGGAGACCTCGGGACGACTGTTGCGGCTGCTGGAGCTCTTTCAGCAGCGGCGTGACTGGGGCGGTGCACAGCTGGCCGAGCGGCTGGCGGTCTCCGAGCGCACCGTACGGCGGGACGTGGAACGGCTGCGGGAGTTGGGTTATCCCGTCGATGCGCGGCATGGACCCGACGGTGGCTACCGGCTGGCGCCCGGGGTGAGCCTGCCGCCGCTGATGTTCGACGCGGAGGAGGCGGTCGCCACCGCGATCGCGTTGCAGGCGCTGAGCAGCTCCGGCGCCGAGCCGGTCGCCGGCAGTTCGCTGCGGGCCCTGACCAAGTTGTCCGGGGTACTGCCGGATCGGTTGCGCCGCCAGGTCATCGCGTTGGCGGAGAACGTGCAACACAGCGATCAGGCACCTGGGATCGGCCGGCCACCGACACCGGTGGACATGCAGGTGTTGGTCTCTACCGCGCTGGCCTGCCAGGAGCGGCGGCGGATCACCGCGCGCTACGCCGGCCGCGATCCGGACCGCACGCTGGATCCGCTGGGGCTGGTGCACGCCGGCCGGCGCTGGTACGTGGCCGCCTGGGATCTCGGCCGCGACGACTGGCGGACCTTCCGGCTGGATCGGTTGTCCGAGGTGGTGGTCACCGATCGGCCGGCCACGCCGCGAGAGCCGCCGGGGCCGGACCTGGAGGAGTGGGTCATCGGCCAGCTCGGGGCGGTGATGCGGCAGCGCACCGCCGCAGTGCGGGTGTCGGCTCCGGCGACGGACGTACGGCGCTGGATCGCCCCGGCCTGGGGTGTGGTCGAGCCCGTCGACGAGACGGCCTGCATCGTGCGCTGCGGCGCGGACTCGCTGGCCTCGATCGCCCGCTGGTTGCTGTTGCTGAACGCCGATCTGATCGTGCTCGAGCCACCGGAACTGGCTGCCGAATTCTCGGCCATCGCCGAGCGGGCGTCCCGGGCGGGTATGTCCACTATGGACTGACTATCGGTCGGATCAGAGCGCGCTCGCGAGCAAGGTTAGGACGGTCTGAACGGAATCGGCTGCGGCGTGGCGATATCCGGTCCCGGCCCAGAGATTGACCGCCTCCGGGTTTCCGGCGGCTGCGGCCGCCCTGCGGAGCGGGCTGGTGAGGTAGTGCAACGCCGGATATCCGGTGGGTGCGATGGCGTCGTACCGCTCGATGAAGGTATTGCGCAGTGCCCGGGCCGGTCGACCGGTGAAGGCGCGGGTCATGACCGTCTCTCCGCGCGCCGGGTCGGCGACGGCCGCGCGGTGCACCGCCGAGGCCCCACTCTCGTCGGTGCGGAGCAGCGCGGTGCCGACCATGACGGCATCGGCGCCAGCCCGTACGACCTCGGCGATGTGAGCGGGAGTGCCGAGCCCGCCGGCCGCCACCAGCGGCAGCCGGGTTGCGGACCGGATCGTGGCGATCAACCCCGGAAGCGGAACCGGCTC
Source organism: Mycobacteriales bacterium (assembly GCA_036267955.1). Lineage (GTDB taxonomy): Bacteria > Actinomycetota > Actinomycetes > Mycobacteriales > QHCD01 > DATAVB01. Next base: position 3,033 of record DATAVB010000062.1, read on the forward strand.
CGGCCGGCGTTCAGGCGTGAGCGTTCCGGAATGCCCGCCGGCGGCGGCCGACTGCACCGCGAGGACGTCGGCATCCGTGGCGAGCCGGGCCTCGGCCGCGGAGGTGACAGTCTGCACGACGACGCTGCCGGCTTTCTGCAGCGCACGGATGATCGCCGCATCGGGAATGCCGAAGGTGAAGCTGACCACCGGGACCGGATCGGCGATCAGCAGGGCGATCTTGGCGGCCCAGTGGTCGTCGTCCTCGACCGGCTCGGCCAATTCCAGGTCGAGCTCATATTCGTCGGCGGCCGGCTGGATGGCTCTGGCGTACAGGCGGAATGCCGTGGCGTCGACGGGTATCGGATTGGGGGCGAAGAGGTTCACCCCGAACGTCGGAGTGTCGGCGCGGACCCGGCGGACCTGCTCAGCCAGCAGTTCGGGTGTCTTGTATCCGCCGGCGAGGAACCCCAGGCTGCCGGCGCGTGCGGCCGCCGTGACCAGCGCCGGCGTGGTCGGTCCGCCGGCCATCGGCGCGGCCAGCACGGGATTGGCGAGGCCGAGATCGGCCAGCGGTGCCTGCACGATCGAACCTGCTTCCTGACGGACCGGCCGCCAGCGGCGACATTAGTGCGCCGGCAGCCGCCCGCTAGCAGCCCCGCTCGGCCGGGGACTGGTCGATGAATGATCCCGGATGCGGCTCGATGCCGCGCCGTTCGCGGTTGTCCAGGTGGCAGCGGGCGTTGTAACAGCGGACCCAGTTGGCGGCGGCCGCGGCGATCTGCCGCTCGTGGTCGTCGAACTGCCGACCGGACACCCGCTGGTAGTCGCCGATGAACGCGGTGACCTCGTCCGCGTACGGCTCCTGCGGCGGCTCGGGCGAACCCTGGGTGAACGAGCCGGCGATCAATCCGACGACGGCGCTCTCCGGCGCGTAGATCAGGCTGTCCCAGTCGTAACCGGCCACGAACTGGTCGTCCCGCACGCACACGTTCTGCCAGACCCAGTCGCTGTGCCCGATCACCGCGGGGAGAGCGCCGGCGGTCTGGAGCACCTTGGCCGCGGCCTCGGCGGTCGTGTCGATCCACTCGTACCCCGCGACCTGTGTGGTGAAGTCGAAGATCGAATCGTGTGGCTCGGGCCAGGCACCGGAATCCCAGTCGGCCCAGGCCGGGCGCCCGTCGATGAGAGCGGAGCCGTCCACGGCCCGGAGCAGCTCGATCTGCCTCGCCAGCCCGCCGGCCATCGCGGCCCGGGTGGCCTCCGCGTGCGGGGCACCGGTCGAGGTGCAGGTCAGCCGTTCCTCGACCACGGCCACCACGCCGCGCGTAATCGTCGGACCGTCGAGAACCGTCGGAGCCCCGAAACCGGCTGCCGCCAGGCGATTCTGGCAATCCACCACGGCCCGTTGCCGGGCCAGCACGCCGCCGGGCCGCAACGCCTTCAGCACCACATCGCGCCCGTCGGCCAGCCGCAGCCCGAACACGGCGCCGATCGCGCCGGTCTGGAACGTGATGTCGTCGATCGCGCCGCTGAGCTGTTCGCGGAGATGGTCATCCAGCCAGTCCCGCACCACGGAGGCCGATTCCGTACCGAAGATCGCCCGCTGGATCCCGCTCAGCTCCGGCATATTCACCTCGTCACCGTAGTGCGTGCGAACCTCGGCGCGCAGCGGCGACGGTCAGCGTTCGACGGCGTAGTGCAGGTGGGTGACGCCCGGGGCGGGCACTGCTTCGATGAGTCGCAGCTGGACGTGCTCGGGCAGCGCCTGGAAGAAGGGCCGGCCGGCGCCGAGCAGGACCGGCACCTGGTGCAGGACCAGTTCGTCGACGAGCCCGGCCTTCAGCGCCTCGGTCACGACACCGCCGCCCATCAGCGCGACGTCCTTGTCGCCGGCCACCTTCCTGGCTGCGGCCACCGCGTCCTGGATCCCCGTCGTGATGAGGGTCTGGCGACCGGTCATCTTCGGCGCTGGCCGGTGGCTGAGGACGAACAGCGGCGCTGTCGGGTGCGGACCGCCGCTGTCGCCGAAGCGATCGGAGTCCTCGTAGGTGTTGCGGCCGGCGAGGCTGGCGCCGACCCGACCGGCGACGGCGTCGAAGACCCGGGCGCTGGATTCGCTGCTGAGCCTGAAGCCATCGAATATCTGACTGGGGACGTCACCGCCGAAGTACCAGTCGAACAGCATCCCGCCGTCGCCGAGTCCGCGGCCGGGACCGGGCTCGCGACCGGTGATGTATCCGTCGACCGAGACTGCCAGTGCGCTGAAGACCTTGCTCATCGCCGTCATTCCTTTCGGGTTCCTTGAAGAGACGGGAGGACCGTAGCAGGTAAAGTTCCGTAAAGGAACTCAAGTTGCTAGGCTGCTTCCATGCAACGTACGAACTTCGCTGAGATGGCCTGCTCCATCGCGCGCACCCTGGACGTGATCGGCGAACCGTGGTCGCCGCTGATCCTGCGTGACGTCTGGGTCGGGATGAATCGGTTCGACCAACTGCAGGCCGACCTCGGGATCTCGCGCAAGGTGCTGGCCGAGCGGCTGGTCCACCTCGTCGACCAGGGCGTGCTGGAGCGCCGGCCCTACGACACCCGGCCGCGTTACGAATACCACCTGACCGCGAAGGGCGTCGAGCTCGTCGACCTGCTCCTGGTCATGGTCGGCTGGGGCGACAGGTGGCTCGCCGGCGAGGCCGGCCCGCCGGTGCTCTACCGGCATCATGCGTGCGGTGAGATCAGCGGCGTCGACCTGCGCTGCGCCCACTGCGGCAAGCCGATGCACGCCCGCGACATCGAGGTGCTGCCCGGCCCCGGCCGCGGGTGAATTCCTGGCCGGTCCTCCGGCCCGGTCAGACCGCTGAGGAATTCGGCGGCGGGCAGCTCAGATAGGCCAATACCGCCAGCACGCGCCGGTGCCCGCTGTCGGACGGGGGCAGGTTCAGCTTGGTGAAGATATTGCCGATGTGCTTGTGTACGGCCGCGGCGGTGATGCAGAGCGTCGTCCCGATATCGCGGTTGGCATGGCCCTGCGCCATCAGACTCAACACCTCGCGTTCGCGGCGGGTCAGTGCATCGAGGGTGTCGCCGCGTCGTTGGTTGGTCAACAACTGGCTGATCACCTCAGAGTCCATCGCCGTACCGCCATTGGCGACCCGCTCCAACGCGTCCACGAATTCCGAAACCCGGCCGACCCGGTCCTTGAGCAGATATCCGATCGCGCCGTCGCCACCGGCAAGTAATTCGGTGGCATAACTCTGCTCGACATATTGGGAGAGAACGAGAATGGGAAATGCGGGGAACCGTCGGCGTGCCTCGATGGCGGCTCGAATTCCCTCGTCCCGGAAGGTCGGCGGCAGCCGCACGTCGACCACCGCGACATCAGGTCTTTCGGCGTCGACTGCCGTTAGGAATTCCTCGGCAGTGCTGACGGTGGCGGTAACCTCATGCCCGACCGTCGCCAGCAGGAGCCCCATTCCTTCGGCCAGCAGGACATTGTCCTCGACGATCAAGACCCGCACGGAAGCTCCACCCGCAGGACTGTAGGACCTCCCAGCGGGCTGAACAACTGCATCTGACCGTCCAGCGCGGCGGCGCGGCGGCGGATTCCGTCCAGACCGGTGCCGAGCGGCTCCGCCGCGCCGCCGTGCCCGTCGTCGGTGACCTCCACGATCAGCAACTGCTTGTCCTTGCGGAGTCGGACGATCGCGTGCTCGGCCGCGCTGTGTTTGGAGACGTTGGTCAAGGCTTCCGCGACCACGAAGTAGGCGGCCGCCTCCACTGCTGCCGGTGCCCGTCCGATGTCGTCCGCTCCGACGGTGGTGGGGATCGCGCAGCGGGCGGCCAGCGCGGCGACCGCCCCGTCCAGGCCGCGGTCGGCCAGCACCGGCGGATAGATGCCGCGCACGATGTCGCGCAACTCGGCCAGAGCCTCCTCGGCGCTGGACTGGGCGCTCAGGATCAGCTCCGCCGCCTTCTGCGGATCCCGCGCGATCTGCCGCTCGGCCAGCCCGAGCCGCATCGTCACCGAGACCAGCCGGGCCTGGGCGCCGTCGTGCAAATCCCGCTCGATCCGGCGCAGCTCGGCGCCGTGGGCGTCCAGGGCCTCAGTGCGAGTGTCGGTCAGCTCATCGACCCGGCGGGCCAGCTCGACCCGCGCCGGGATCCCCAACAACAGCAGCGTCAGTCTGGCGTCCCAGTTGGCGAGGCCGGGCCCGACCCGGACCAGCAGCCAGGAGCAGATGAGGATTCCGAGCGGCGTCACCGCGATGACCCGACCCCAGTCGCGCAGTTGGACGCCGACCAGCGCGACCTGATGGCCGCCTCCGCCGAGCGCGTAGAGGATGGGCAGGGTGCAGTAGTTGAGGAAGCCGGCGATGATCAGGGCGGCCAGACCACCGGCCAGGACGCCGATCGCGCTGCGGATGGTGAGTCCGACAATGTCGCGGTAGAACGCGAGATCGCGCAGCGTCGGTCGGAGCCCTGCGATCTCACCCGCGCCGGTTGTGTCGGCTGGATCGTCGAACGGCAGGCCGAGCCGCTTGGCCGCCTGCGACCGTTCCTGCCGGCCGAGTCGCTTGATCGCCGGAGCCAGGACGGGCAGTAGCCGGCGGCCGACTCCGATGAGGCAGCTGGCCAGGCACAGCAACCCGACGAATGCCAGCGCGACATAGGTCGCCGCGCTCACCAGCCGGCCGAGCAGGTAGGCGGCGGCGTCGCGGCACCGGCGTACGATCTCATGCAGTTCGACGCTGTCCACATCGGTTTCGCCGATCCGTGCGCCACTCAGGGAGAGATCCGGGCCGGTCTGTTCCAGTATTCGGTGGGCCCGGTGATCGGCCCACCGGGGCAGCATCCGGGCCAGCCGCCAGCCGGCCCAGGCGGTCGCTGCTGGAACGGCCAAGACCGCCACGGTTGCCGCGATCCGGGGTTGGACATAGCCGAGCGCGAAGATCTGGCCGGAGCCCTCGTGGAAATACTGCAGTGGCGCGGTAATGATGTCGATGACCGCGCCGGTGAGGAGAAGGGCCAGAGCGCCGGCCAGGATCCCGCCGGTGGACCGGGACAGCAGCCAGCCGAAGTCCCGGAAGAACCGGCGATCGGGGTTGGTCTCGGAGTCTGTGACCTCGCTGACCGGCCGACCCAGTCGGGCGGCGGCCCGGGACCGTTCCAGCCGGCGCAGCCGGGCGGCCGCGTCCGTCATCGGGCGGTCCGTGACGCGTACCCCGATGACGCGGCAGATGACGCACCACAGGCCTGCCACCGCGCAGCGCAACCCGAACGACACCCGGCCGAGCAGAAAGCGAGCTCCCGCCGCGTACCGACCTATGTTGTTCATGCTGATCATCGTGGCATCGGATTGCCAGCCGGGGCAGCAACGCAGACGTCCCAAGCTCAGGTATAGCTGGCTAGACTATCGGGGCGCGAGCGACGGGCGGTGCGACAACTGTGCAGCATCACGACGACACGCTGGATGCCTATATCGAGAGCGTGCGGGCGACCGGCTCGGCGATCGGGGTCATCGTGGTCGGCTCGGTGGCCCGTGGGACGGAACGAGCCGACTCCGATGTCGACGTGTATCTGATCGTCACCCCGGAGGCATTCGACCGAGCCTTCGCCGACAATCGATTGAGCTATGTCGACCGCGATGTCGCCACGTACGCCGGTGGCTATGTCGACATCAAGGTCGCCACCTCCGACTATCTCGGTGCCGCCGCCGAACGCGGCGATGACCCGGTCCGGGCGTCATTCCAGGGCGCCCGGGTGGCCTGGGCTGGCCGCGATCTCCGCCGGTTGGTGACCGCCATTCCGGTCCTTCCGGCCGAGGTCTGGGAAGATCGGGCCGCCTCGTTCATCGCCCAGGTGCGTCTGCACGGCGGGTATCTCGAGACCACCATCGGCACGCTGGACCGGGTTCCAGCTGGATACGGCGACCTCGCGTTGGCGGTGCTGACCGATCCCGGTCCGGAAACCGCTGTTGCCTATACGAATGCGCTCGAGGAGTTCCATCCGTGGCCGCTCGCGGCTGCGGCCAGCCTCTCCACCTTCGTACGGGACAACGAACTGGCCTGGCTCACCGGTGTGCTCCCGCCCGAGGCGAGCTGATCGCCCGGTCCGGGCCGGCCGGCCGCGTATCGGCCACCGGGCTGAATTTCAAGCGGATCGCGTTCGGACGTGTACGACGCAGAGCCGATTTTTCTACGCCGTGTCGCACACATCCGGAGCGACGGGTTCGACCGCAGAACTTGATAACACGTCTCGATCTGATCAGAGGCCAATTTGGGCCTGTAATTCTCCGATCGCTAATTCCACTTCAGCCTGTATCGCGGGGTCGTCGTCGTCGTGCGCCACCGAGAATGCGATGACCCAGGCGACCTTGCCGGTGCCGGGTTTTCGGCGAGCGATGACTCTGGCGCAATTTCGGCCGTCATGCCATACCTGCACGCTGGCCAGGCGGGTTGCGGCCACCCGTTCTCGGGTCAGGTTAACCAGTGATTCGCCGCCAGCCAAGGGAAGTACCATCGTCGGCGCATCGCTGCCGGGCAGCGCGGTCAAGGTGAGCACGCCGGCGCCACGACTCCAGGAGATCCGACCGACGTCCTCCCACCCCAACCGCAGCCAATGTCGCGCTACCCCGCCGGCCTGCTGATAGATCGCCCATCCGGTTGCGACAATCACCGGGCCGGCCGCGGTCCGATCGGAAAAAAGCACTCGTTCGCCGCGACCGATGGGCGCCTCTGCGGCGGTTGCCGCCGCGCTATGTGTACTGGCCCGCCGCGCGGGCTGGGCTCGTCGCCAGGTAAGCCCGCCGACATGTAGCCGGGAGGTGATCGCGGCTCTGACAGCTATCGTCATGAGATGCTCCTGCTCGCAGACCAGGGCGCTCGTTCATCACGTGACACGGGCCCGCGCGGCGATTGGTTCATTCGGCAATCCCGGCCGACGGGAGGCGTAGCCGGGTAAATTTCCGATGCGCGATTGGGCGTCCGCCTGTCATCCTCGGACCATGTCCACCTTTGATGAACTGGTCGCCGAGGGCGCTGCCGTCCCCACCGAGGGCTGGGATTTCTCCTGGTTCGCCGGGCGGGCCACCGAGCAGCGGCCGTCCTGGGGATACGCGAAACTGTTGGCCGACCGGATGGCGAAAAGCCAGGCGGCGCTCGACATCCAGACCGGCGGCGGCGAGGTGCTGGCCACCGTCCCGGTCGCACCGCCGGTGGTGGCCGCGACGGAATCGTGGCGGCCGAATCTCGAGATCGCGAGCCGCAATCTGGCGAAATTCAACGCCACCGTCGTCGAGGCCGACGACCGGGCCGACCTGCCATTCCCGACGGACAATTTCGATCTGGTGGTCAGCCGGCATCCGGTGGCTGTCCGCTGGGACGAGGTTCGTCGGGTGTTGCGCCCGAACGGCACGTATCTGGCCCAGCATGTCGGCTCGGGCACGGTGCGCGAGCTGCACGAGTTCATGGAGTCACAGCCGTATCCGGCCGGCCCGCCCGCGAATCCGTTGGTGACCACCTCGGGCGCGAGTCCCATCGAGGCGGTGACCGCCGCGGAGTCAGCCGGTCTGGAGGTCCTCGACCTGCGTCAGGAGGCGCTGCGGATGGAATTCCACGATATTGCCGCAGTCGTCTATTTCCTGCGCAAGGTGATCTGGATCGTTCCGGGCTTCACTGTTGCGGCATATCGGGAGCGGTTGGCGAAACTGCACGACTTCATTGAGCGGCACGGGCCCTTCGTCTCGTATTCCCAGCGCTTCCTCCTCGAGGCCAGAACGACCGGCTAGCGGGGGTCGCGTCGCGGCTGTTCATCGAGGGTTCATCCGAGCCACGCGCTGCGACGCCCGGATGCGGCCGTCGCGGTGGTAGGAACGCGGTGTGCACGAGAGCGGGGACGAGGCGGTCCGGCGTGGTGCCGTGTCCGAGTTGGTGAACCGGGCGGAGCGGCTGGCCGGCTCGATGCTCGCCACGGAACCGGAGCGACAGCGACACAGCGCGTGCGTGGCGGCCCGAGCCGAGTTCCTGGCCGTCGCGGTCGAGCCCGTGGCCGTTCCGGTGCTGCTCGCCGCAGCGTGGCTGCACGATGTCGGGTACGCGGCAGCGGCTCGCGTCACCGGGTTTCATCCGCTCGACGGCGCTCGTTGGCTCCGGGCCGAGGGATGGGACGAGGTGGTCTGCGGTCTGGTCGCCCATCACTGCGGCAGCCGGTTCGTCGCCGCTGCCCGCGGTCTGACTGACGAACTGGCCGCTTTTCCGTACGTCGAGGATCCGGTGGCGGACGCGCTGACCGTCGCCGACCAGACCATCGGCCCGGACGGTGCACCGATGACCATCGACGATCGGATGCGTGACATGCTGGCCCGGCACGGTCCCGGCTCCGCCAACGCGCAGGCGCACCGGGCCCGCGAGCCGTACCTGCGGGCCGCTGCCACCCGCGTCGCCGTTCGGCTGCGCGCCGCGGGTGTGCCGTCCGACCAACACCGCATCACCTGACCCGGCCTCGTACCCGAATAACCGGAGTGGCCCCGTCCCTCAACCAGCCGATCAAAGCGCGCTTTACCCCGGTATTTCGCGTATTGCACCGGGTAAAGCGTACTTTGATCGATGCCCTTACGGACGCCGCAGAGTGCATGATGTCCGGGGAGGTGGCATCGTGACCGCGAACCGACCGCCCGACCGCCGGTCGAGATCAGCCGGACGAAACGTGCAGATCTGCTGCACGGTAATCGCCGTGATCAGCGTGTTGCTGGGCATTTGGGGAATTCATGTGTCGACCTCGCGCGGGTACGTCCTGGCGGTGGTTGCCGCGATTGCCCTGCTCGGCGTGGGTACTGTGTTGCTCGCCGGACACCTGCGGTCCCGTTGAGCCGGCGTCAGACCTGCGGACCGGCTCCTGACCTGGTGCTGGCGACGATTCGGGCCGCAATGTCGCGGAGTTTCTCGTTGCGGTGCTGGGATGCGTTGCGCAGCACGGCGAACGCGGTCTCTGCGTTACAGTGCTGCGCGTCCATGACGATGCCGAGTGCCTGATCGATGACCGAGCGGGAATCCAGCGCGGACTGCAGATTGGCCGACAGCTCGTCTGCTCGGCCAGCCGGGCCCAAGGACTCGGTGGACAACAGCAGCAGCCAAACT
>DATAVB010000063.1:0-44246 GCA_036267955.1 Mycobacteriales bacterium
CCTCGGCCCGAAGAGCCCCTGCGCGTCGGCGACGTCATCGCGGAGACGCCGATGGGCAGCAGTGTCCCAGTCACCCTGTTTCCGACGGTCGGGATCAATCGACCGGGCACTGGCCGGTGGCCGGTGCTGATGACAGAGCTCGATGAGATCTCCCATTGGGTCCGTACCCAGGCGGTGCCGCGTCTCCTCACCGGCACGGAGCCGCCCGAGCCCGCGCTTCCGACGCGCTACGAGATCTCGGTCGGCCACCATGACGAACGCAGCGCGATCTCGGCGGGGTCGAAGACTTCGGCCGCGGATCGTCACAAGCAGCGCGTCAGCGCGGCGACGGTGCGGACCGATCTGGTCGGCATCATCGGCCAGATGGACGGCTCCCCGACCGAGGGTCAGGCCACAGTGTGGCTGGCCCAACTGGCCGACGATGAGGTGCTCGCCCGGATTTCCAAGCTGAAGCAGACCCAGGCCCACGATCCCGACGCCGTGCTGCACAACTTTGGCGTCCTGGAAGGCTTGCGCGATGAGGCCGTGACGTTCACGCGCGACGGTTCAGTCGGTCGAGAACTGAGTGGTCGCATGTCGCCACGAGCGTTCATGAGCAGCAAGCCGACATCGGTAGGCTCATAGGGCCCATTTTTGGAGATGACGGTATAGCGTCGCCTGTCCTCATTGAGGCACTTGCGTGGTGACGCCTGTCACCCCTGAAGCGCGGTGCCTAGAGCGTCTGTGAGCCCCGCGACGATGGCCTTGAAACGTGACGGCGGATCCAAGCCTGCGACGATTCTGCACTGCGTGCGTCCCCGCACAAGGGAGGGACGCACCTACGGCTGGTCCTCACCGTCGGGGTCCACACGCCTGTGACAAATAGACGCACGGCGGGGAATGCTCTGATTGGCCGCGCATGGCGGCCACGCAAGAAGTCCGACTGAGCCCGACGTTTCGTAGGCATCTTATAGCGGAGTGAGAGTCGACCGCGACTACACGTCCTGGGATCGGGTCGCCGGAAGTATCGCTCAGTTGATGTCGGCAAGCGGGTTCACGATGCCCGCGTCCCGCCATGACGTGTCGGTGCCGACACCCATACTGAGTCCATGGTCCGAAAGGTGACACCCGCGCAGCTTCGAGCGGCGACGAGATCTGCGCAGCAGAAGCAGAAGCAGGCAGTCGACAAGTACAACCTCGAGGCGCGTCGGCACAACGCGGCCGTCAAGGCGGCGGTGAACGACTACAACCGCGAGGTGCGGGCGTACAACGCCAAGGCCCGAGCGCACAACGGGAAGGTTGAGAACCAACGCTTGCGGCTGAACCGGGAGATCCGACGACTCCAGTCTCGATCGGCAGCGACGACTTTCGTCACTTACAGGACGTCGGTCATGACGCTGACACGGACGTACGCTGCGGCCGAATCGCGCCCCGCGAACGGGAGACTGAGTGCCGCTGGGCGCGAGCTTGTCGATCGCGCCAGCGAAGAGGCTGCCAACAGCGCCTACTTACTGAACGCCCTGGACGGCGACGGTGCGCCTGAGGACGATCCGACCGAAGAACAGCTTCGCGGCCCGAGCATGCAGACCGAGCTGGCGACGTTCGGGCAAGATCTCGTCGACCGGTGGACAGGTGCCCTGTTCGCCCTCAGCCCACGAAACCCCGACGCTGCGCGACACTTCTGTACGAGTGCACGCGAGGTGCTGATCGCGATGCTCGACCACGAAGCGCCGGATGCTGTCGTGACTGCCGCTGACCCGGACTGCGACAGGAAGGACAAGGGCGTGCCGACCCGGCGCTCGAAGGTTCGGTATCTGCTCGGCCGGAAGGGAATCGACGAGAAGGCGGTCGAGGATCTTGTCGAGGAGGATATGGAGAACGTCCTGACGCTGTTTCGCGACTTCAACAACGGGACTCACGGGCACGCGGGACGCTTCACGATCACTCAGCTGAACGCCATCAGGATCCGGGTCGAGTCGGCGATCGGCTTTATCTACACCCTTTGTGCGTTCTGAGGCAACCACCGCGCCTTGGCCGCTCGCGAGTACGTGCCTCGGTGGTGGCCCTCGCCCGCGAGCGCCGAAAGGGCGCGTCCGTACGGCGTGTCGCGGACCCTTTCTGCATGATCACCGCGGGCCGGGTTTGGGGTGGGCGTCACCCGTGGGGGGTGACGTCCGGATCGCTCCGTAAAGTGCTCTCTCTACTGTTCTGTCGGGTGTGATGCTCGAGTGACACGAGGAGAGGTGCATGGGGCTGCCGACAACCGAGCTCACCGCGGAGACCGCGCAGAAACGTAGATCGGCGGTGGCCGCCTGGCTCGACCGGGGCTATTCGCAGGGCCTGCAGCGCCGCCAGGTGCGGATGATCGCGCTCGGTGGGGCGATCGGGTCGGGGCTCTTCCTCGGCTCGGCGGCGCGGCTACATGACGCCGGCCCGTCGCTGGCGCTGGTCTACGCGTTCTGCGGCATTTTCGCGTTCCTGATCGTCCGCGCGATGGGCGAACTGGTGATGCACCGGCCGACGTCCGGCTCCTTTGTCTCCTATTCACGGGAATTCATCGGCGAGGGCGCGGCCTATTTCGCCGGCTGGATGTATTTCCTCAACTGGGGAATGAGCGGCATCGCCGACTCCACCGCGGCCGCGCTTTATCTGCATTACTGGGGCGCATTCCACGCCGCACCGCAATGGCTGCTGGCCCTCATCGCATTGGCGCTCGTACTCACCGTCAATCTGATCTCGGTCCGGCTTTTCGGCGAGATGGAATTCTGGTTCTCGATGGTGAAAGTCGCCGCGCTGACGGCTTTTCTCATCATCGGTCTCGTCGTGCTCGGGAGCCGACACAACGTCGACGGTCATTCCACCGGTCCGTAGTTGATCACCAGCCACGGCGGAATCTTCCCGCACGGCTTCTCCGCGGCGATCGTCATTCTGCAGGGCATCGTCTTCGCGTACGCCGCGATCGAGATGGTCGGTGTCGCCGCCGGCGAGACCGCCGAGCCGCGCAAGATCATGCCGCGCGCCATCAATTCGGTGATCTGGCGGATCGCGATCTTTTACGTGGGTTCGATCCTGCTGCTCGTACTGCTGCTGCCCTCGTCGGTCTACCACGCGGGGGAGAGCCCGTTCGTCACGTTCCTGTCCAAGCTGGGGCTGCACGGCGCCGGCGGCGTGATGAACTTCGTGGTCCTCACCGCCGCGCTGTCCAGCCTGAACTCCGGGCTCTACAGCACCGGCCGGACGCTGCGTTCGATGGGGATGGTCGGCTCGGCGCCGAAGTTCACCACGTACATGAGCGGGCGGCAGGTGCCACTCGGCGGAATCATGCTCACCGTCGCCATCAACCTCATCGGCGTGCTCATCAACTATGCCTGGCCCAGCAAGGCGTTCGAGATCGTGCTCAACTATTCGGCGCTGGGCATTCTCGGCATGTGGTCGATGATTGTGATCTGCCAGTTGCGGATGCGACACCAGGTTCGCCGCGGGCTGCTGCGCCAGCCGGAGTTCCCGATGCCGGGCGCGCCGTACACCGGCTACCTGACACTCGCCTTCCTGGTGCTGGTCGTGGTGGCGATGGGATTCAGCAAGGAGAGCGACGACCGGTGGACGGTCGCGTCCATCCCGGTCATCGTGATAGCGCTCTTGGTCGGCTGGGGAATCGTGCGCCGGCGGGTACGCGACTTCGTCGCCGGTGTGGTGACGGGCGAGGACGAGGAGCCGGCGGCCGCCTCACCGCCCGCCGGCGATTGAGTCCGGCTCGCGGCGGGTCTGCGCGGCGGCACGTTCGAAGGGTGCGGCCGGCAGCAGGGCCGTGCGGCGATGGCTTGATGCGCGCAGGCCGTGGAACGACGACCCACGATGCGTTATCGCCCTTGCGGCGGGGCCGCGCTTTGTGCCGCCGGCGGTGTTACCGAGCGCGGACACTACCCTGCAAGGCGTGTCTTCCTCTGTTCCTGTCATCGGCGTGCTCGCGCTCCAGGGCGACGTGCGCGAGCACGTGCGGATGCTCGCGGAATGCGGGGCCCGGGCGGTCTCGGTGCGCCGTCCGCACGAACTCGACGACCTCGACGGGATAGTCATCCCGGGCGGGGAATCGACCACGATCATCAAGCTGGCCGACACCTTCGAGCTCAGCGAGCCGCTGCGAAAGCGTCTGGGCGAAGGGCTTCCGGCGTTCGGCACCTGCGCCGGAATGATCATGCTGGCCGACCGGATAGTGGACGGCACCGCCGACCAGCAGACGTTCGGCGGCATGGACATGACGGTGCGGCGTAACGCCTTCGGCCGCCAGATCGACTCCTTCGAGGCCGATGTGGCGCTCGATGGGTTGGATCCGGGCTATCACGCGGTCTTCATCCGGGCCCCGTGGGTCGAGGAGCTGGGGCCGGGAGTCGAGCCGCTCGGCCGCGTCGAGTCCGGCCCGGCCGCGGGTAGGATCGTCGCGGTCCGTGACGAACTCCGTCTGGCCACGTCGTTCCACCCCGAGATCACCCATGATGCGCGGGTGCACGCGTTGTTCGTCGAAATGGTGAAAGGAACCTCATGAGCGGCCATTCCAAGTGGGCAACCACCAAGCACAAGAAGGCCGTCGTCGACGCCAAGCGCGGCAAGATGTTCGCCAAGCTGATCAAGAACATCGAGGTCGCGGCGCGCACCGGTGGCGGTGACCCGGCGGCCAACCCGACCCTCTACGACGCCATCCAGAAGGCGAAGAAGACCTCGGTCCCCAACGACAACATCGACCGCGCCCTGAAGCGCGGCGCCGGTCTGGAAGCGGGCGGCGCGGCCTGGGAGACGATCATGTACGAGGGCTACGGCCCCAACGGCGTGGCGATCCTGATCGAGTGCCTCACCGACAACCGCAACCGCGCCGCGAGCGAGGTGCGCACCGCCGTCACCCGCAACGGCGGCTCGATGGGCGACCCCGGCTCGGTGTCGTACCTGTTCAACCGCAAGGGCGTCGTCATCGTCCCCAATGTCGGTCTCGGCGAGGATGACGTGCTGGGGGCCGTGCTGGACGCCGGCGCCGAGGAGGTCAACGACCTCGGCGAATCGTTCGAGGTGGTCAGCGAGGCCAGCGATCTGGTCGCGGTCCGCACCGCTCTGCAGGATGCCGGCATCGAATACGAGTCGGCCGAGGCGAGCTTCCTGCCCAGCGTGTCGGTGCCGTTGGACGAGGAGGGCGCGCGCAAGGTGTTCCGGCTGATCGACGCGCTCGAGGACTCCGACGACGTGCAGAACGTCTACGCCAACTTCGACGTCTCCGACGAAGTGATGGAAGCCGTCGGTTAGCCGACCGGGATCGGCCCTTCGCCGGTACGAAGCGGCGCGCCGCCCAGCAGCGTCCGCCGCGCGACGTTACGGTGTCGAACGAGCGTTCGGTGAAGAGGTGAGAGAGTGCGCGTGCTGGGTGTCGATCCGGGGCTGACCCGGTGCGGCTGGGGAGTGGTGGACGGAGCGGCGGGTCGCCCGCTGCGGGCGGTTGAATTCGGTGTCATCCGGACTCCGGCCAGTAGCGAGATCGGGCCCCGGTTGTGCCTGGTCGCCGACGCGCTGGCCGAACAGGTGGCCCGGCACCGGCCCGATGTGGTGGCGGTGGAGCGGGTCTTCAGCCAACACAACGTACGGACCGTGATGGGTACGGCGCAGGCCTCGGCGATGGCGATCGTGGTCGCCACCCGGGCCGGGATTCCGGTCGCGCTGCACACCCCGAGCGAGGTGAAGGCGGCCGTCACCGGTTCCGGGCGGGCTGACAAGGCACAGGTGGGAGGAATGGTGGTCCGGTTGCTGCGATTGGTCGAGGCCCCGTCGCCGGCCGACGTCGCCGACGCGCTGGCGTTGGCGATCTGTCACATCTGGCGGGGACCGGCGCAGTCCCGCCTCGCCGCGGCGGCAGCGGCGGCCCGCCGATGAGGGACGAGCTGAAGGTGACCTACGACCCGGAGACGCTGCGCGAGGTCTACGCCGACCCTGACGCGGTGCAGCGCCGGATAGTCGAGCTCAAGAAGGCGATCGGCACCGCCCCGGACACCACGCTCGAATATATGCACCGCGCTGAACTGGTCGATCTGGTGCGCTGCAGCGGCGATCCGGACGAAGCGTTGGTCCAGGCGAACCTGGCCGTCGACCGCGCCGAATTCGTCGGCAAGCCTGCTCAGCAGCACATGGCCCGGCTCCGGCTCGCGCACGTGCATCAATGGCGCGGCGAGTTCGTCGAGGCGGACCTGCTTTTCATCGAGCTGCTGGGCTCCGGCCCCGGGTTCGGCCCGGCTATCTGCGCGATCACCCATCACCATGCCGGCAAGAACGACTACGACCAGGGCCGGTACGCCGACGCCGTGTCGCAGTTCGAACAGGCGTTGTACCTGCGCCGGCGACACGAGCTCCCCGACGACGAGCTCACCACCACCAAGCAGGCGCTGAAAGCGGCCCAGGCCCGGCTGACGGGTCCAGATGACGAGCACGGAATGAGCACAGCATGATCGCAAGCGTGCGCGGCGAGGTCGTCGCACTGGGTCCGGACGCCGCGGTGGTCGAAGTGGGCGGAATCGGCCTCACCGTGCTGTGCGCTCCGGGCACGCTGGCCCGATTGCGGGTCGGCTCCGAGGCGCGGCTGTCGACCAGCCTGGTGGTGCGGGAGGACTCGCTCACCCTCTTCGGCTTCTCCAACGACGATGAGCGCTCCCTGTTCGAACTGCTGCAGACCTCCAGTGGCGTGGGGCCCAAGCTGGCCCAGGCGGTGCTGGCGGTGCATGCGCCGCGGGCCGTACGGCTGGCCATCGCGACCAAGGACATCACCGCGCTGACGGCGGTTCCGGGAATCGGCAGAAAGGGCGCGGAGCGCCTCGTACTGGAATTGCGGGACAAGATCGGCGCCATCGGTGATGGTTCGGACATTGCCGGCGAGCCGGGTGCGGTGGCGCCGGTCGCACCGTGGCGCGACCAGGTCGGCCATGCCCTGGTCGGGCTCGGCTGGTCGGCGAAGGAGGCCGATGCCGCGGTCACCGAGATCGGGCCGGAAGCCGAGGCCGGCGCCGACGTGCCGGCGTTGCTCAAATCGGCGCTGCGGCTGCTGGGCCGGTCGTGACCGAGCCGGGCCCCGAGCTCAGCGATGTGGTCTCGCCATTCCCGGAGGCGAGTGAGCGGGACGTCGAGAATTCGCTGCGACCGAAGCGGCTCAGCGAATTCGTCGGGCAGCCGCGGGTCCGCGAGCAGCTGTCGCTGGTGCTGGAGTCGGCGGTACGGCGGGGCCACCCGCCCGATCACGTCCTGCTCTCCGGCCCGCCCGGGTTGGGCAAGACCAGCCTCGCGATGATCATCGCCAACGAACTGGGAACCACCATCCGGGTGACCAGCGGTCCGGCGATCGAACGGGCCGGCGACCTGGCCGCGATGTTGTCCAACCTCGCCGAGGGCGACGTGCTGTTCATCGACGAGATCCACCGGGTCGCCCGGCCCGCCGAGGAGCTGCTCTACGTCGCGATGGAGGACTTCCGGGTCGACGTCGTTGTGGGCAAAGGCCCTGGGGCTACGGCGATTCCGCTCGAAGTTGCACCGTTCACCCTGGTCGGCGCGACCACCCGGGCCGGGCTGCTGACCGGGCCGCTGCGGGACCGGTTCGGCTTCACCGGGCACATGGATTTCTACGAGCCCGACGAGTTGATGGACGTGCTGCGGCGCGGCGCCGAGTTGCAGCAGATCGAGCTCGACGACGACGGTGCGGACGAGATAGCCGGCCGGTCCCGCGGCACACCGCGGATCGCGCATCGGCTGCTGCGTCGGGTCCGCGACTTCGCCGAGGTGCGGGCCGACGGCCGGGTGACCCGGTCGATCGCGCAGGCCGCGCTGGCGGTCTACGACGTCGACGACATCGGGTTGGACCGGCTCGACAAGGCCGTGCTGGATGCCCTGGTCCGCCGGTTCGGCGGTGGGCCGGTCGGAGTGAGCACGCTGGCGGTGGCCGTGGGGGAGGAGGCCCAGACCGTCGAGGAGGTGGCCGAGCCGTTCCTGGTCCGGGCCGGGCTGCTGGCCCGGACTCCCCGCGGGCGGGTCGCGACTCCGGCCGCCTGGGCGCATCTGGGACTGTCCGCGCCGCGCACCAACCCGGAGCTGCCGACCCTTTTCGAAGGTCCATAACGGTCAGGACACCGACCGGCCGGCGGAACCAGCGCTCCCGCTCATCCGTTCGGCTTGACAGCGTCGCTGTGACCGGTGTGCGCCTGACCTGGGTGAGGCGCTACCTTGCTGGGGTACGGACCGGACCCGACCTGTGCGTTTTGTGGCGAAGTCGGGCGGTTACTCTGCTCCGCGGTCGCGGGGCGGGGTCAGGTGACCCCTTCGCTGCTTCATCGTTGACGTGCCCGCGCGGCACCTGAGGAGGAATACCGCTCGTGGCAACCCTGGTGCCTCTGCTGATCATCGCCGTCATCTTCATCTTCATGGTGGTGGCGCCCGGCCGGCGCCGGGCCCGGGAGGCCCAGACGATGCGGTCGACGTTGGCCCCCGGCGTCGACGTGGTCACCACGGCCGGTGTCTACGGCCGGGTCGACTCGATCGACACCGAGCAGGGCACCGTGGACCTGGAGGTCAGCGACGGGGTGATCGTCCGGTTCGCCTCGCAGGCGGTCGCACGGGTGATCAGTTCCGATGCGGCCGCCGACGCTGATTCGGACACCGATGCTGACACCGATGCAGGCACTGATGCCGACACCGATGCCGACACTGTGGACGGCGCTGCCGCCGAGGACAGCAACTCCGAGCACAGCAACTCCGAGGCTGACGGCGCCGGCGAGTCCGGCGGCCACGATGCGGCGGCGGACGTGACACCGCCGTCCGACGCCGGGTCGGCCGACGCCGACAAGACGGCAGATGAGAAGAAGGCCGACAATGGCAGCAACCGCGGACCGGACGGCGCCAGCAGCTGACCGGAGTACACCCCCGGGGGCAGTTGCGCGTCGTGAGACATACTGGCCGTCTGCTGTTGGCCGGTCCGTACGGACCACGGCGGCAGTGACGGAGGAAACCGTCAGCCGAGAACGTGGCTGAGAATCTGACAGGGAGACGACGAAGCAGTGGCAGCACCGTCATCGCAGCTGCGTGCCGGAGGATACTTCGCGACGCTCGCAGGGCTGCTCGTCATCCTGTACGTGCTCGTCTTCTTCACCGGAAAGTCGGCGAAACCGGCGCTGGGCCTGGACCTGCAGGGTGGCACGACGGTCACGCTGACCGCGCACACCGAGTCGGGTCACGCGCCGAGCAAGGACGATCTGAACACGGCCCAGACGATCATCGACAACCGGGTCAACGGCCTGGGCGTCGCCAACTCCAACGTCGTGACGCAGGGCAGCGACCAGATCGTCATCTCGGTCCCCGGCGACAACGGTGATCAGGCCAAGTCGCTCGGCAGCACCGCCCAGTTGTACTTCCGCGCCACCCTCGCCGGCCCGCTCGCGGTCAATCAGACCCCCGCGCCGCCGAGCTCAAGCACCACCCCGTCCGGCTCGTCGAGCCCGTCCAGTTCGTCGAGTCCATCCAGTTCGTCGAGCCCGTCGGGCTCCAGCAGCCCGTCCACCGGCGCATCCGGGTCGCTCGCCCCGTCGAACACGCCGTCCTCATCGGCGAGCAACAACTCCGCACCGCTGCCGCAGGGCAACGTGATGGGCCCGGACGGTACGAAGACCCCGGCCGGCACCTCGACCGACGGCGCCGGCCACCGTGTAGTCGGCCAGCCGGCCGACTACGAGGTCGCCGCGCCGGCGACCTCGCCGAAGCCGAGCACCACACCTGCGCCGAGCACCACGCCCACCCCGAGCGATTCCTCGGCCGCCCAACTGCCCCAGGGAGTCCCGGCAGCACTGGCCCCTGACCTCACCAAGTCCTGCGCAGCGTTGGCGAAGATCGCCGCCCAGCCGCAGGCCAAGGACAAGCAGGTCGTCGTCTGCACCACCGATGGCAAGGCCAAGTACGTGATGGACAAGCCGCTGATCAAGGGCACCGAGGTCAAGGGCGCCTCTGCGGTCTACAACGCCGACGCCACCAACGGTGGCCCGGTGGGCTGGTCGATCTCGGTGCAGCTCAAGAGCGCCGGGCAGAAGATCTGGACCGACTACACCAGCAAGCACAACGAGTCGCTGTCGCAGGGCGCACTGGCCAACCAGGTGGGATTCGTTCTGGACGGCCGGCTGCTCGGCCCGCCGCCGGCGATCCAGGGCACGATCCCGGGCGACACCTCGATCTCCGGCAACTACGACGCCAACTCGGCCAAGACGCTCGCCAACAACTTCAAGTACGGCGCGCTCCCGCTGAACTTCACCACCTCCAACGCGCAGACGATCTCCGCGACCCTCGGCACCAGCCAGCTCAAGGCGGGTCTGCTCGCCGGCGGCATCGGTCTGGCGCTGGTCGTCCTCTACTCGCTGATCTACTACCGGGTCCTCGGCTTCGTCACGATCGCGAGTCTGGTCATTTCCGGCCTGCTCGTCTACGCCAGCGTCGTACTGCTCGGCCGGCAGCTCGGGTTCACCCTGACCCTGGCCGGCATCGCCGGCTTCATCGTGGCCGTCGGTATCACCGCGGACTCGTTCGTGGTGTTCTTCGAACGACTCAAGGAAGAAGTCCACGGCGGGAGATCGATGCGATCGGGGGTGCCCAGAGCCTGGGTTCGGGCTCGCCGCACCATTCTCTCCGCAGACGCGGTGTCGTTCCTCGCTGCCGCGATCCTCTACGAGTTGGCGGCCGGTGACGTGCGCGGATTCGCCTTCACGCTGGGGCTTTCCACGATTCTCGACCTCGTGGTCGTGTTCCTGTTCACCCACCCGATCGTGTCGGTCGCGTCGCGGAGCAAGGCCTTCGCCTCGCCGCGCATCTCCGGGCTCGGGTCGCTGCGTCCGGTCGCCGCGACAGCGGCCGCCGGACCGTCATCGGCCAGCTCGGCGGCGGAACGAGCCGCCGCGCGGCGCGACCGAGTCGCGAAGGAGTCCTGACATGTCCTTCGCCCGTTCGCTTTACCGCGGTGAGACCAATCTCGGCTTCGTCCGGCATCGCCGCTGGTGGTACATCGGATCCGGTGTCGCGCTGCTGGTCTGCATACTCTCGATCGTGCTGCAGGGGTTCAACCTCGGCGTCGACTTCAAGGGTGGCAACTCGTTCCAGTTCCCGACCGGCAAGGCGACGGTGGCGCAGGTTCGCACCGCGGCCGACGCCTCGGGCGTCAGCACGGAGAGCGTGCAGGAGGCCGGCAGCGGCTCCAACGCCAACTTCGTCATCAAGACCGGCATCCTGGACACGGCCGACGTCAACAAACTGAAGTCGACGCTGGCCTCGAAGCTGGCCAACGAGATCAATGTCAAGTCCAAGCCGCTGACCGCTCAGGACATCAGTCAGGACCAGGTCAGCGCCTCCTGGGGCAAGGACATCACCCGCAAGGCGGTGACCGCGCTCATCGTCTTCATCATCGCGGTCACGATCTTCATCTCGTTCTTCTTCGAGTGGCGCCTGTCGGTCGGCGCGATCGCGGGACTGCTGCACGACCTGGTGCTCACCGCCGGTGTCTACTCGCTGGTGCACTGGGAGGTCACGCCGGACACGGTGGTCGGTCTGTTGACCATTCTCGGTTATTCGCTGTACGACAACATCGTCGTCTACGACAAGGTCCGGGAGAACACCCGCGGCCTCCTCGCGGCCGGCAGGCAGACCTACTCCGAGGCCGCCAACGTCGCGGTCAACCAGACGCTGGCCCGGTCGATCAACACGTCGCTGATCGCGCTGCTCCCGGTGGCCGGACTGCTCTTCGTCGGTGCCGGGCTGCTCGGTGTCGGCGACCTGAAGGACTTGGCCCTGGTGCTCTTCGTCGGTCTGGCCACCGGCGCGTACTCCTCGCTCTTCCTCGCCACCCCGATCGCCTGCACGCTCAAGGAGCGCCAGCCGGAGTACATGGCCCTGACGAAGAAGGTCGCCAATCGACGCACCGCGCGGGCCCGCAGCGCCGCGAACACGTCCGGCGCCCGGTCCGAGGGACAGCTGGAAGGCTCGGGCGTCGCTGTCGCGGTGCTCGAGGACGAGGTGGTCCCGGACGAGCCCATTCCGAGCAGCACACCCCGGCCGGGTGCCCGACCGCAGCGCCCGGCGCGGCCGCGCGGTCGCGGCGGCTCTGGCCGGCCACAGGCGAAACGGAAGCGCTGAGCCGTTGACCACCGAGCAGGATCAGCAGGCCACGGCCGAATTGGCCGCCCTGGTCACCGCGCACGTGCGCGACGTTCCGGATTTCCCCGAGCCCGGCATCCTGTTCAAGGACATCACGCCGCTGCTCGATGACGGGGCCGCGTTCCGGGCGGTGATCGACGGAATTCGGGCCGCACACGGTGAGTTCGACGTCGTCGCCGGGATCGAGGCCCGCGGCTTCCTGGTGGCGGCCCCGCTCGCGTACGCCGCCGGGGTCGGGGTGGTGCCGATCCGCAAGGCCGGCAAGCTCCCGGCCAAGACGGTGTCGGCCACGTACACGTTGGAGTACGGCACGGCCACCATCGAGATGCATGCCGACGCGATCGCGCCGGGGCAGCGCGTCCTCGTGGTGGACGACGTGCTGGCCACCGGCGGCACCCTGCTCGCCGCACTCGGGCTGCTGCGCGACATGGATGCCGACGTCTGCGGCGTTTCGGTGATCCTCGAGCTTGCCGGTCTCGGCGGCCGGGCCCGGCTGGACGGCTGGCCCCTGCACTCCGTGCTGACGGTGTAATCAGCACTCCGTGCTTACGGTGTAGATCGGACAGCAGACCGAAAACCGGCGGTCATCGGGTCAATTTTGGTACCTTGGCGACACTGACCGGGAAGGTCGCCATGCTCGGACTCTGGATCATCATCGGCGTTGTCGTGCTTGTCCTCGCGGGGGCCGCTCTCCTGGATCGTTCCACCAAGCGGCGCGGTCAGCAGATTCGCGGCAAGAGAGACATCGGTCGCGGACTCCGTGATTATCGAATGGATGCCCAAGCCAAGGACCCGGGCCACAACGACCTGAACCACGGTGGGGGTTCGTCGATCTAACGGTCGCGTCACGACTCGCCCGATCGGCGGTGCCGCCG
Organism: Mycobacteriales bacterium; assembly: GCA_036267955.1. Classification (GTDB taxonomy): domain Bacteria; phylum Actinomycetota; class Actinomycetes; order Mycobacteriales; family QHCD01; genus DATAVB01. Next base: position 13,053 of record DATAVB010000063.1, read on the forward strand.
CCGAGGGGGATTCCGGTCGCTTAGAGCGACGTATGATGTGGCGAATCAGCACCAACCGAGGGGAGGGGCCCTGAGCTCCGACTTGGGATTCAACGCGGGGGCCCCCACCGCACAGCCGTCAGCACCGGAGAGCGCGCCGGGACCGCATATCAGCGCTGGGCCTCGCGTCGATCTGGTACCGGACCCGCCGTCGGCCGGCAGTGTGCCGCCGCCGCCCGCCCAGGCGCAGCCCGCTCAGCTGGCGCCAACCCCGACGCCGCCCGTCATGCCGCTGACCGGGCCGCAGGGCCCCGGCGGCGAGATGTTGCCCGCCGCGCCGACGGTCGCGCTCGGCACCCACCGGCGCCGCCGGGTCCGGGCCAAGCTGACCCGCCGGATCACCGCGGGGCAGAGCCCGTCCGGCGTCAAGGCCGTACTCGAGCCCCTGGTGGCGACGCACCGCGCGGCCCATCCCAAGGCCGATCTGAAGATCCTGCAGCGGGCGTACGACATCGCCGAGCAGCACCATCGCGGTCAGCTGCGCAAGAGCGGCGACCCGTTCATCACCCACCCGCTCGCTGTCTCGACCATCCTGGCCGAGCTGGGCATGGACACCACGACGCTGGTCGCCGCCCTGCTGCACGACACGGTCGAGGACACCGCGTACTCGCTGCAGGAGCTGCACGACGGCTTCGGCGGCGAGGTGGCGCACCTGGTCGACGGCGTCACGAAGCTGTCGAAGGTGCAGTACGGCGACGCGGCGCAGGCCGAGACGATCCGCAAGATGGTCGTGGCGATGGCCCGTGACCCCCGCGTTCTGGTGATCAAGCTGGCCGACCGGCTGCACAACATGCGCACCCTGCGGTTCGTGCCGCCGCGCAGCCAGGAGCGGACCGCCCGCGAGACCCTCGACGTGCTCGCCCCGCTGGCTCACCGCCTCGGCATGAACACGGTGAAGTGGGAGCTGGAGGATCTGGCTTTCGCCACCCTCTACCCGAAGCGGTACGACGAGATCGTCCGGCTGGTGGCCGACCGCGCCCCCTCGCGTGATCAGCACCTGGCCGCCGTCACCGAGCGGATCACCGCCGACCTGCGCGCCGCCAAGGTCAAGGCCAGCGTGTACGGCCGGCCGAAGCACTACTACTCGATCTACCAGAAGATGATCGTCCGCGGCCGCGAGTTCGCCGACATCTACGACCTGGTCGGCATCCGGGTCCTGGTCGACTCGGTTCCCGACTGTTACGGCACGCTCGGCGTCATCCACGCCACCTGGCAACCGGTCCCCGGCCGGTTCAAGGACTACATCGCAATGCCCAAGTTCAACATGTACCAGTCGCTGCACACCACCGTGATCGGTCCTGAGGGCAAGCCGGTGGAGTTCCAGATCCGCAGCAACGCGATGCACCGCACCGCCGAGTACGGCATCGCGGCGCACTACAAGTACAAAGAGTCCAAGGGCCTGGAGATCGCGGCGACCGGCAGCGACGACATGGTCTGGCTCCGGCAGTTGCTGGATTGGCAGCGGGAGACCAAGGAGCCGGGCGAGTTCCTCGAGTCGCTGCGCTTCGACCTGGCCAGCAGCGAGGTGTACGTCTTCACACCGAAGGGCGACGTCGTCTCCCTGCCGGTCGGCTCGACGCCGGTCGACTTCGCCTACGCCGTGCACTCCGAGGTCGGCCACCGGTGTATCGGCGCCCGGGTCAACGGTCGCCTGGTGGCGCTGGAGAGCAAGCTCGACAACGGCGACGTGGTCGAGGTTTTCACGTCCAAGTCCGACACCGCCGGCCCGTCCCGGGACTGGCAGACGTTCGTTGCGAGCCCGCGGGCGAAGAGCAAGATCCGCCAGTGGTACGCGAAGGAGCGTCGCGAGGACGCAATCGAGAACGGCAAGGACGCGATCAGCAAGGCGATGCGCAAGCAGGGCCTGCCATTGCAGCGGCTCTTCGGCGGCGAGGCGTTGACGACGCTGGCCCGCGAGCTGCGTTACCCGGATGTCTCCGCGCTCTACACAGCGGTCGGGGAGAACCACCTCTCGGCCCAGTCGGTGATCCAGAAACTGGTCACCTCACTCGGCGGCACCGAGGGCGCCACCGAGGATCTGGCCGAGACCGCCAACCCGACGCACATCCGGCGGCGGCTGCCCGGTGACCCCGGCATCGTGGTCAAGGGCACCGACATGGGCGACGTGTGGGTCAAGCTCGCCAAGTGCTGCACCCCGGTGCCCGGCGATGAGATCCTCGGTTTCGTCACTCGCGGTGGCGGGGTTTCGGTGCACCGGCAGACCTGCACCAACGCCTCGACCCTGTTCGCCCAGCCCGAGCGGCTGGTCGAGGTGGAGTGGGCGCCGTCGAACGGATCGCTGTTCCTGGTGGCGGTGCAGGTCGAGGCGCTCGACCGGCATCACCTGCTGTCGGACGTCACGAAGGTGTTGTCCGATGAGAAGGTCAACATCCTTTCCGCGTCGGTGACCACGACCCGCGACCGGGTGGCGGTCAGCCGGTTCACCTTCGAGCTCGGCGATCCCAAGCACCTGGGGCACCTGCTGCGTACCGTCCGCGGCGTCGAGGGCGTCTACGACGTCTACCGGGTCACCTCCGGGGTCTGACCCGCCGCTCTATTCCATCTGCCATCGCTCAATCCCGCCCGCCCTCTTCCATGATCATGAGGCAATTTAGCCGCGAATCGCCGACGAAATTGCCTCATGATCATGAAAAAGTGGGACGGATGAGGTGGGCGTTTGGGCGGTCAGCTCAGTTTGGCGCTGTCGATGGTGAGTCCGAGGACGGGTTTGCCGTCACCGTCCGCGTTGGAGTTGTCGGACTTGCCGGCGGCCACCTTGGTCACGACGTCCATCCCGCTGGACACCCTGCCGACGACCGAATAGCTCTTCTTCAGTCCACTGTTGCTGTCCTTGTAAATGATGAAGAACTGACTGCCCGTCGATTTCGCCTGTCCGGTGTTCGCCATGGCGATCACACCCGCCCCGTAGCTGGATTTCGACGTCGCTTCCTGCTTGTACGCGTAGGTGGGGCCGCCGTTCTGCGAGTTCGACGGGTCGCCGCACTGCAGCACGTATATCCCCGACGTCGTCAATCTCGGGCAGCTGGAATTGTCGTACAACCCCTTCTTCACCAGGTAGACGAAACTCTGCACGGCGCAGGGCGCGCTGGCCCGGTCGAGCGTCAATTTCAGCGCGCCGTGGCTGGTTTTGAGGGATACCGCGACGGTGCCGGTCGCCGGCGTCGGGTTGGGGTCGGGCGGCAGGCCGACATCCTTGCTGTACGGGGATTGCAGCTCGGTGGTGCTCTCCGCGTACTTGCACGGCCCGGTGGTGGCCTTTGGCTTGCGGTCGGCCTTGACGAACGTCGCCGTCGGGAACGGAGATGCCGGGGTGCCAGACGCTGAGACCGATGTGGACGGTGAGGCGCTCGGCGCCGATGCGTCGCTCTTCTTGTTGCTGCCACTGAAGATGTTCGTCGCGAGGACGAGGATCAGGATGACCGCCACCACCGCGGCGAAGGCGCCGCCGGCCACGAGATTGCGCTGCCGGCGCTTGCGGGCCATCTCGCGTCGACGTTCCAGCTGCCGGGCGATCTTCCGTTGTGCGGCCTGGCGGCGCTGCTTCTCGGTCGGCACGGGATGGGTCTCCTCATGGCGCAGGGGCGGTTCGGCCGTGAGTCTACGAGGCTGCCGGCCCCGGGCCGCCGATCTCAGGAAGGTTTAAGGAACGCGCGTCGCCCCACCGCGATTGCCCCGCCGCCTCCCTTTCGTGTTGATCATGCGGAAACTGTTGCCCGGCACGGCGTGCCGCGAACAGTTTCCGCATGATCAACAAGAGGTGGGGTCAGCGGTAGGCGCGGGCCTGCAACTCGAACAGCTCCGCGTAGAGGCCGTCGGCCGCGATGAGTTCGTCATGGCTGCCCTGCTCGGCCACCCCACCGTCCCGCAGCACCACGATCAGGTCGGCCATCCGTACGGTCGAGAACCGGTGCGACACCAGCACGGTGATGGCGCCCGAACGGGCGCGAACCGCCTGCGCCGCCTCGGTCCAGCGGGCGAAGAGGTGGTGCTCGGACTCCGCGTCGATGGCGGCCGTCGGCTCATCCAGCAGCAACAGCAGGGGATCGGTGCGCATCATCGCGCGGCCGATGGCGAGCTTCTGCCACTGTCCGCCGGACAGGTCGATGCCCTCCGGCCACCGTGGACCGAGCTGGGTCGCCAATCCGGCGGGCAGCGCGTCGAGCAGGTCGGTCGCTCCGGCGCGGTCCAGCCCGTCGCGGGCCGCCGCCGGATCGTCGACGGCGGGCAGGTCTCCGATGCCGACGGTCCGCTGCACCGAGAACTCAAAGCGGGCGTGGTCCTGGAAACCGGCGGACACCCGCAGCCGCCAGGCGTTGAGGTCGATTGTGGACAGACCGACGCCGTCCACCTCGATCCGCCCCGCGGTGGGGGTGCACAGTCCCGCGAGGAGTTTGACCAGCGTGCTCTTGCCGGCGCCGTTGTCGCCGACGATCGCGATGGTGGCGCCGGCCGGCAGCTCGAGGTCGACGTCCCGCAGAATCGGCTCGGAACGACCCGGGTAACCGAAGCTGACGCCGGCGAGCCGGATACCGCGACTCAGTCGGTCCGGCACACCGGCGCCCGCTGCCGCGGCGGAGGCGGCCGCGTCGGTGGCGTCCTCCAGATAGACGAACCGGCCGGCCGCGGTGAGGGTCCGCAACACCCACTGGGTCAGCTCGGCTGAGCCGGTGACCAGGCCGAGCACCTGCCCGGCCAGCACCGCGGTCAGCACCACATCGCCCACGCTCGCGGCCCCGGTCGCCGCCCGGTGCGCCACCAGCACGATCGAGCCGAGATAGCCGACCAGGAAGACCGTGCGGGCCATCAGCCCGACCAGCTGGCCGCGCACCTGCAGGCTGACATGGATGTCCCGGATGGTCCGGTGCTCCGCGGCGAACCGGGACAGCAGTTCGCTTTGCAGTCGGAAGAGCCGGATCTCCTTGGCGGCGGCGCGATCGGCCACCAGGTCGTAGAGCATGGTGGCCCGCCGGCTCGGTTCGGCGGCCAGCTCGTTGCCGGTGCTGTAGAGACCGGTGCTGCGTGGGGCGAGCAGCAGCGCGGGCAGGCCGAACAGCGGGAGCAGCAGCAACAACGGGCTGATCGAGGCCAGCAGCACCGCGGTGATGAGGACGCGTACGGCTGTGTTCAGCAACTGGATCAGCGACGGCACCGCCTCGCCGAACTGCCACGCCTCGTCCTGCAACAGCTCCAGCTGCCGCAGATGGGCCGGGGTCTCCTGGATCGCGAGCGTCGGCGTGCGCCCGACCATTTCCAGCAATCGGCGTTCCAGCAGGAGGTGGGTCCGGTCGGACAACGCCATCCGGACCCGGGCGCTCGCATAGTCCAGCCCGGCCACCGCCGCGATCGAGGCCGCGATCGCCAGGCCCGCCAGCAGCGTGGTCGTCCGGTGGCCGGCCACCGCGCCGTCGACGAAAAGTCCCAGCCACAGGGCGAACAGCGAGCCGCCGAGGGTCTGGACGGTCAACAGCACCAGGATCAGTACGGACCGCTTGCGGTCGGCCGCCCAGGCGAAGGCGAGCATCCGGCGGGCGGCGCGCAGCGAGGTCGGCGGGCGGATCACCTCAGTCATGGCGTCCTGTGGTGTAGTTGCTGGCCTGCATGCGGAAGAGCCGGCCGTACTGCCCGTCGCCGCCGACCAATTCGTCGTGGCTGCCGTCCTCCACGATGCGGCCGCCGTCCAGGACCACGATGCGGTCCGCCTTCCGTACGGTCGAGAAGCGGTGACTGATCACGACGGTCGTCAGGCCTTTTGTGAGTTCGAGGAACCGGTCGTAGAGGTCGGCCTCGGCCCGGACGTCCAGGTGCGCGGTCGGCTCGTCCATCACCAACACCCGGGCGCCGGTGCGTACCGCCAGCAGGGCACGCGCGAACGCGACCCGCTGCCACTGACCGCCGGAAAGGTCGACCCCGCCGGTGAACCGCGGCGACAGCGTCGTCGTGATGCCCTGCGGCAGGGCCTCCAGCAGGTCGCGCGCGCCGGCCCGGTCGACCGCCCCTTCGATGCCCGAGTCGATGGCTGGCCCGCCCAGCTGCTCGATCGCACCAAAGCCGATGTTGTCGCGCAGCGACAATTCGTACCGGAGGAAATCCTGGAAGATCACCGCGAGTTGCCGGCGCCAGCTGACCAGGTCGATCGTCGCAAGGTCGACGCCGTCCACCTCGATCCGCCCGGCCGTAGGGTGATTGAGCCCGGTGAGCAGCTTGACCAACGTGGTCTTTCCGGCTCCGTTGAGCCCGACAACCGCGAGCGACGTGCCGGCAGTGATGCGCAGGTCCAGGTTGGACAGCACGGGTGTATCCCTTCCCGGGTAGCGGAAATCAACCCCGCGGAAGGCGATGTCGCGCCGTGGCAGGTCGTCCGCGGGCGCTCCGGAAATCGAGTCGGGTTCGATGGCGCGTTCCAGCCTCAGCACGTCCGGCACCGGTACGGCGCCGTTCTCTATCCAGACATCGCCGTCCTGGCTGGCAATGGTCGCCATCCCGAAAAGGCCCTGCAGGATCACGGTCAGCGCCGCGACCGAGAGCGCGCCGGAGCCGGCCGAACGGGCCAGCAGCACCGCAACCGCCAGGTGCGCGCCGAGCACTACTGCGCCGAGCCCGGCCATGACCCGGTAGTCCGCTCGACGGGCCCGCCACAGCTCGGCGATGACCGATGACCATTCACGGGTGAACTGCGCGACCAGCCAGTCGACCATTCCGAAGATCCGGATTTCCTTGGCCCAGTGCGGCATCAGGCCGATCTGCTGAATATATCGGGCCCTGCGCAAGGGATCTGTCCAAAATGGACTCGCTCGGTAGTAACTGCTCTGCAGTGCCCGTCCGACGAAGAGCCAGAGCCCGGCCAGCGCAACCGCGGCGATTGGCCAGTAATAGCCGACCAGCACGGCGGCGGCCAGCCCCTGCACCTTGACTGTCCACTGTGCACTAAGCCCGGAGATCAGCTCACCGGGGCCGTACTGGGCGACCCGGACCGCCTGGTCGAGCCGGCTGGCCAGCTCCGGATTCTCCTGGACCTCAAGATCCTGGCGGCGCAGCGCCGCCGCCATGACCCGGCCCAGGAGATAGGCGTCGTAACGCCGGTAGAGGTCGGTGGACACGATCTCCCGGCCCGCGCTGGCCAATTCCTGACCGAACAGCACTGCACCGACCGCAATCAGGACCTCGATGACGCGATGCCCTGCGGGGGAGCCGAATCCGTCCCGGACCACGTGGGGGAGCTGACCGACCAGAACGCCGACGAGAGCGGCGAAGACAGCCGGCAGGGCGCCGGACAGAATTGCCAGTCCGGCCAACGCGGCCGTGCGCCCGGGAAATGCCCGGACCAGAACGAGGAGCGCGGCTCGACGCGCGGCACGGCGACCGGATGGTGGGTCACTCATGATCCGCCGCCTTCGATGAGCGCCGAACGGGTGACAGCGCAGGCAGGGTCAACGCAGGCCAGATCAGCGCAGGCAGGGTCAGCGCAGGCAGGGTCAGCGAATCAATACATGCCGGGACCCTAACAGAGCGACCGGACACGTCCGCAGGCATTTTCCGGCGGTCCGACGGACCGGCCCGATCACGCCATCGGATCTTGTCGGACCCATGATGCAGGCTGCCGGCAGACAACAACCATCGACAGTGAGGTCAGGGTTGGCATGTGGAATCGGGACAACCGGTCGGAGTCGTTCGATCCGGTGCGCTGGCAGTTGAACAATGCGGCGCTGGCCTACGCCTGCGGCGATCGATCAGCGGTGCGCAGATGCGTCGCCGACGGCGCGGCGCGACACCGGGTGATCGATCGGGCCGCCGAATCGTTGCTGGACGAGGCGATCGGCAAGGCATGGGAGAACGGCTGGCTGCCGGCCGATCTGGAGCAGATCACCCGGCGTAGTCGGGACGGAACGGCCATCACCTGTCTGTGTGACGCGATCGCCGCGCAGACCCGTCGATATCCCGCCGGATCGCTGCATCCCCGCTGGCAGGCCCAGTTGGCTGCGCTGGGTGCGGAAATCTGGTGGGAGCCCGACCGGCCGCGACTGCCGCAGTGGGCGCAGCGCCACGGACGTGACCGCAATGCCGCGCTGACCACGGCGTTGGAGCTGCTGGCGCTGTTGTACACACTGGTGCCGTTGCCGCAACTGCTGCCGCCGCCGGGCGCGGCCGCCGCGACCGGGACAGCGCAGGCGATGCCGCTGGATGACAAATTGGATGAGAAGGTGCTGGCTCGGGTTCGTGCGTTGCTGGCCAAGGCGGAGTCCACCACGTTCCCCGAGGAGGCGGAGGCGCTGTCGGCCAAGGCGCAGGAATTGGTGAGCCGGCACGCCATCGAACGGGTCGTGCTCGACGCGCAGCAACCTGGCTCGACCCCGCCGACGGTGCGCCGGATGTGGCTGGACCGCCCATATGTCGGCGCCAAATCGACGCTGGTTTCGGCCGTGGCCCGGGCCAACCGTTGTCGCACGGTCTTGTACGAACAGCTGGGGCTGGTCACCGTGCTGGGCGCCGAGGTCGATCTGGACATCGTCGACCTGTTGACGACATCGTTGCTGCTGCAGGCGACCAAAGCGATGCTCGGCACCGGGCGCCAGGTCACCCGGGCCGGCCAGTCACGCACCCGTTCCTACCGAAGCTCGTTCCTGCTCGCCTACGCCGGGCGGATCCGGGAGCGGCTCGCCACGGCCACGGCCAGTGCGGCGGCCGGGTTCGGCGGCGACCTGCGCCCGGTGTTGGCCAGCCGTGAGGCCGCGGTCGAGGAGCTGGTGGCCCGCCTCTTTCCGAGCGCCGCCCCCCGCACATTCACGGCCGGAAACAGCGCCGGGTGGGAGGCCGGCCGGGCCGCGGCGGACGCCGCCGAGCTGCAGAGCCGGCGGGCCGTGGGCGGTGGCTAGAGCGACGACCGGCGGCCGGTAACCTCGAGACACGCCCATTCGGGCGATGGACCGATATTCGAGACCGGGACTGAGGTGAGGTGGGCGGTGCTGATCGAAGGTTTTCCGGCCCGCCAGCTCGACACCAACTGCTGGGTGGTCGCGCCGGATGACGGACGGCAGTCCGTCGTGATCGATCCGGGAGCCGGGGTGCTCGACCGGCTGCAGGCCGTGCTGGACGCGCACGGACTCCGGCCGGCGGCGGTGCTGCTGACCCACGGGCATCTGGACCACACGTTCAGCGTGGAGCCGATCTGCCGGACCTACGGCATCCCCGCGTACGTCCATCCGGCCGACCGGCACCAGCTGGCCGATCCGTGGAGCGGCTTCGGCGCGCCGGCCGGCATGCCGCTGTTCGGCCAGACCACGTTCGCCGAGCCGGCCGAGGTGCGTGAGCTCGCCGACGGGCAGCGCCTCGCCGTGGCTGGTCTGGAGTTCATCGTCGCCGGCTCGCCAGGCCACACGCCGGGGTCGGTGCTGCTCGAGCTGTCCACACCGGACGGTCCGGTCTGCTTCTCCGGCGACACGCTCTTTGCCGGCTCGATCGGGCGGATGGACCTGCCCGGCGGTAGCGAGCCGACGATGCAGCGGACCCTCGCCGAGGTCGTGCTGCCGTTGGCCGACGAGACGGTCGTGCATCCCGGCCATGGACCGTCGAGCACCATCGGTGCCGAGCGCACCACCAACCCGTACCTGCTGCAGATGCTGAGGACCGCCCGATGACCCGCCCCCGCCCGATGAGCGGATTTCCCGAATGGCTGCCGGCCCAGCGGATGATCGAGCAGCGGGTGATCGACTCGCTGCGCTCGACCTTCGAGCTGCACGGCTTCGCGCCGATCGAGACCCGGTCGGTCGAGCCGCTGGATCAGCTGCTGCGCAAGGGGGAAACGAGCAAGGAGGTCTACACCCTGCATCGGCTGCAGGCCGAGGCGACGCCGGACGGCGCGGACGACGCCACCGGCCCAGGGCTGGGGCTGCACTTTGACCTGACCGTCCCGTTCGCCCGGTACGTGCTGGAGAACGCCGGCAAGCTGCAGTTCCCGCTGCGCCGGTACCAGATCCAGAAGGCGTGGCGCGGCGAGCGGCCGCAGGAGGGTCGGTACCGCGAATTCACCCAGGCCGACATCGACGTGGTCGGCCTGGACACGCTGCCCTTTCACCACGAGGCCGAGTTGCCGCTGGTCGTGCAGGAGGCGCTGTCCGGGTTGCCGATCCCGCCGCTGCAGGTGCACGCCAACAACCGCAAACTGGCCGAGGGCTTCTACCGCGGGCTCGGCCTGGACGAGCCGGACGTGGTGCTGCGTACCGTTGACAAGCTCGACAAGGTCGGCGCCGCGGGCGTACACAAGCTGTTGCTCGCCGACGGGTTGACCGACAAGCAGGCCGGCGCCTGTCTGGCCCTGGCCGAGATCGTCACCGAGGACGGCTCGTTCGCCGACCGGGTCCGGGCCCTCGGCGTGAAGCACGAGCTGCTGGACGAGGGCATCGAGCAGCTGACCCGGGTGGTGGAGACCGCCCGCGCGCAGCAGCCCGGGTTCCTGGTTGCGGATCTGCGGATCGCGCGCGGTCTGGACTACTACACCGGCACGGTCTACGAGAGCTTCCTGCTTGGCCATGAGGGGCTCGGCTCGGTCTGCTCCGGCGGCCGGTACGACACGTTGGCGACCGCGGGGGACACGACCTACCCCGGCGTCGGCATGTCGATCGGCGTCACCCGGCTGCTGTCCCGGCTCTTCGGTCGGGATCTGCTGCGGATCAGCCGCAGCGTGCCCACCTGCGTGCTGGTGGCGCTGCCCGACGAGGAGTCCCGGCCGGCGTGCAACGCGATCGCGGCGGCCCTGCGTGGCCGCGGGATCGCCAGCGAGGTCGCCCCGGAGCCGGTGAAGTACGGCAAGCAGATCCGGTACGCCGATCGGCGCGGCATTCCGTACGTCTGGTTTCCGCCCGCACAGCGACGTGGGAGTGAAGCCGAAGTCGAAGCGCAGCGACTTGGGAGCGAAGCCGAAGTCGAAGCGCAGCGACTTGGGAGCGAAGCCAGTTTGGCCAGTGTGCGGGATATCCGGTCCGGCGAGCAGGTGCCGGCCGATCCGGCAACGTGGATGCCGGCCGCGGACGCCGTGCTGCCGACCGTGTCCGCGGCGGACTGACGCGCAACCGACAGAACTGCAACCCGCCAGAACAAAGCTCCATCCCTGAAGCTGTTTCCGAGGAGAGACATCGTGATCCGCACCCATACCGCCGGCTCGCTGCGTAAGTCGCACACCGGTCAGACCGTGACGCTCGCCGGATGGGTGGCCCGCCGCCGCGACCACGGCGGCGTCATCTTCGTGGACCTGCGGGACGCGAGTGGCGTCTGCCAGGTCGTCTTCCGCGAGGAGGACGCGCACCACCTCCGGGCCGAGTACTGCATCAAGGTGGTCGGCACGGTGGGAGCCCGCCCGGCCGGCAACGAGAACCCGAACCTGCCCACCGGCGAGATCGAGGTGACCGCGGAGTCGCTGGAGGTCCTTTCGGAGTCCGCGGCGCTGCCGTTCCCGCTCGATGAGCATGTCGATGTGGGCGAGGAGGTGCGGCTGCGTTACCGCTACCTCGACCTGCGCCGCGCCGGCCCGGCGCACGCGATCCGGCTGCGCAGCGAGGTCAACCGGGTCGCCCGCGATGTGCTGGCCCAGCGGGATTTCGTCGAGGTGGAGACGCCGACGATGACCCGCTCGACGCCGGAGGGCGCCCGCGACTTCCTGATCCCGGCCCGGTTGCAGCCGGGCTCCTGGTATGCCCTGCCGCAGTCGCCGCAGCTGTTCAAGCAGCTACTGATGGTGGCCGGCCTCGAGCGGTATTACCAGATCGCCCGGTGTTACCGGGACGAGGATTTCCGGGCCGACCGTCAGCCGGAATTCACCCAGCTCGACATCGAAATGTCCTTTGTGGACCAAGATGATGTCATCGACGTCGGTGAGGCCGTTGTTTCGGCGCTGTGGAAGGAATTGCTGGGTCACGAGATCCCACGGCCCATTCCGCGGATGACGTACGCCGACGCCATGGCGCGTTTCGGCTCGGACAAGCCGGACCTGCGGTTCGGGCTCGAGCTCACCGAAATGACGTCGTATTTCGCCGACACCCCGTTCCGGGTCTTCCAGGCCCCGTACGTCGGCGCCGTAGTGCAGCCCGGTGGGGCCTCGCAGCCGCGCAAGCAACTCGACGGCTGGCAGGACTGGGCCAAGCAGCGCGGCGCCCGAGGTTTGGCGTACGTGCTCGTCACCGAGGACGGGACGCTCGGTGGCCCGGTCGCCAAGAATCTGTCGGAGACCGAGCGGGACGGCCTGGCCAAGGCGGTCGGCGCCGAGCCGGGCGACTGCGTCTTCTTCGCCGCCGGCGAGCCGGCCGAGGCGCGGGCACTGCTCGGCGCCGCCCGGCTGGAGATCGGCCAGCGCGGCGGTCTGATCGACCCGACGCAGTGGGAGTTCGTCTGGGTCGTCGACGCGCCGCTGTTCGAGTTGGCCGCGAAGACCGACGACGTGGCGGTCGGTTCCGGTCGCTGGACGGCCGTGCACCACGCCTTCACCTCGCCGAATGCCGAGTGGATCGACCGGTTCGAGGAGTCGCCCGGCGAGGCGCTGGCCTACGCCTACGACATCGTCTGCAACGGCAACGAGATCGGCGGCGGGTCGATCCGTATCCATTCGGCCGAGGTGCAGCAGCGGGTCTTCAACCTGATGGGCATCACGCCGGAGCAGGCCCAGGAGAAGTTCGGCTTCCTGCTCGACGCGTTCGCCTTCGGTCCGCCGCCGCACGGCGGCATCGCGTTCGGCTGGGATCGGATCGCGATGCTGCTGGCCGGCGGCGACTCGCTGCGTGACGTCATCGCGTTCCCGAAGTCGCGCGGCGGTCAGGACCCGCTCACGGGCGCGCCGACCCCGATCACCCCGCTGCAGCGCAAGGAGGCGGGGATCGACGCCGCGCCGCCGGTGAAGCAGCCCGCAGCCGAGAAGCCGGCGGCAACCGGCTGATCCGTACCTGCGGTCTCATGCCGCCGACACAGCTGGCGTGCCGGCGTATGAATTCCTGTCACTTTCTGCGCTCCGGCTGTAGACACTCGGTGAGCGATGCCCTAGAAATACGTCTGACCGAAACGTCCGACGACGCCGGGTTCGGCGGCAAGGGGAGTTCTCGCCCGTGGCCATGCACAGAGCACCCAGGCAGAAGCCCCGCCGACGGATGGCCGCGACGCTTGCGGTTGCCGCTACCATCGCGATCGGCCTGTTGTGGGGGTCAGGCACGGCGGGCGCCGCCACCGCGGCCGGTCACGGACATGACCCGGACGGCCAGGTCCAGCTGAATCAGATCCAGACCGTCGGTACGCACAACAGCTATCACGTCGAGAACAGCGAGGCGGAGAAAAACGTACGGGAGTTGGTCAAGCCGGGGACTGGCCGCGGCGGCGAGGAATACACCCACGTACCACTGCCCGAACAACTGAGCCAGCAGAAGGTACGGCAGGTCGAGTTGGATGTGGTGCGCGATCCGGACGGTGGCCGGTTCGCCAATCCGTTGTTGCGCCAGCTCACTCATTCCGGGCCGTGGTTTCCGGCGATCATGAATCGGCCGGGAATCAAGATCCTGCACGAGGAGGACGTCGACTACCGCAGCAACTGCCTGACTTTCGTCGAGTGCCTCGGTGAAATCAAATACTGGTCCGACAATCATCCGGGCGCCATTCCGATCACCATTCTGCTGCAGTTCGACGACGGCGCCGGCCCGAATTTCCCCCCGTACAAGGTCCAGCCGCTGCTGCCGTGGACTAAGGACGCCATGGTCGAGGCCGAACACGAGGTCCTATCGGTCTTTCCGCAACGGCAGCTGATCACGCCCGACGACGTACGCCAGCCGGGTCTGACGTTGCACCAGTCCGTCACCCAACACGGCTGGCCGACCTTGGCGCAGTCGCGCGGGAAAGTCCTGTTCGGCATGGACAATGACCGGGACGCTTACGTGCAGGGCAATCCCAACCTGGAGAACAGGTTGTTCTTCACCAATTCCCAGGACGCTCTGGATGAACCGGACGCCGCTTTCGCCATTCGCGACGAGGCCGATTCGCTCGAGACCGTGATTCAGGGTCTGGTGAAAGAGGGAATGCTGATCCGCACCCGGGCGGATACCCCAGAGGTGCAGGCGAAAAGCGGTGACACGACCCGGCGGGACGCCGCATTTGCCAGCGGCGGCCAGGTCGTCAGCACGGACTATCCGGTCCGTGGAATGGCGGCGCGATGGGGCACCGACTATTACGCCGCCCTGCCGGGCCGGCTGATAGCCCGCTGCAATCCGGTCAACGCGCCGGCGTCCTGCCGGTCCGACGACCTCGACCTGGCCTATCGCGGGAGGAACTGACCGGTCACGCGACCTCGTGCCGGTCGACCTCCATGAAGGTGCCGACCTCGCTGTCGATGTAGCCGGTGATGGCCAGCTCGCTGACTCCGGGGGCGGGACTGGACTCCAGCAGCACGGCCAACGCCCGGCCGAGCGACTGCTGCAGGTTGGCCGAGGAGACGGTGACGGTCACTGCGGTGTCGCCGACCCGGCCGCGCAGCACCACGCTGCCGCCGGCGAGGTCGAAGCTGTCGGTGAATTCCCCGTCGACGATGGAATAGGTGTCCACCTCGTACTCGAAGCCGTCGATGCTCACCGCGCGCGTCGCCTGCACTGCCTACCCCCTGCGGAATCCGGCCCCCGACGGAGGCGGTCGGCTCGATGGTAACTGCGGGAATCCCGGCACCTGCGAGACTGCTGCCGTGCTGCATCTGCGTGTGATCGCCCCGGCGGACCTGACCGACCGGGTCGTGCCGGTGCTCGACGACAATCCGGGCGCGACCGCGATCGTGTTGCACCGCGGGGTTGCCCGCTCACCTGCCGGTGACCTCGTCACGGCCGATATCGCCCGCGAGGCGGCGAGCGGCATCCTGGACTCACTCGAGGCGCTGGGGCTGCGTGAGTGTGGCGTGATCACCCTGGAGGACATCGACACGTCGTTGTCCGATGCCGCCGAGCGGGCCGAGGCCGAGGCGCCGGGCGAGGGTCAGGACGCCGTCGTCTGGGAGCAGATTCAGGACCGCACGCATGAGGAATCCACGTTGTCGTGGGTGTTCCTGCTGTTTCTCAGCATCGCCACCGTGATCGCCGGGATCGGCGTGCTGCTGGACCAGCCGGTGCTGATTGTGGGCGCGATGGTGGTGGGGCCGGAGTTCGGGCCGTTGGCCGGGATCTGCGTCGCGGTGGTGACGCGCCGACTCGAGGCGCTGCGCAGGTCGCTGCGCGCACTGCTCATCGGGTTTCCCGTGGCCGTCGCGATCACGTTGCTGCTGACCCTGGCCGGCCGGGCCAGCGGACTTGTCCATCGCGACATGCTCGACCGGACCCGGCCGCTGACCAACTTCATCTCTCATCCGGACGCGTTCTCGTTCATCGTGGCCTTCCTCGCCGCCGTGGCCGGCATCCTGTCGCTGACTGCGTCGAAGTCCGGCGCGTTGATCGGCGTGCTGATCTCGGTGACGACGGTGCCGGCGGCGGGAAACGCGGCCGTCGCGATCGCGTTCGGCGAGCTCGGGGCGGCGGGCGGCTCGACGCTGCAACTCGGGCTCAACCTGGCCGGCATCATTGTGGCCGGGACACTCACCCTGTTGATCCAGCGACGTATCTCCCGACATCGCGGGTAGTCCCGGCGGTGGCCGGTAGCGGGTAGCGGTGGTGGCTGGCGTTCGCGGAAGCCATAAGGTCGATGCATGTCGATTGTCGAACGCACCCTGCTGGGGCCGGGCCCGTCCAATCCCTACCCAGAGGCCACCGCGGCCCTCGCTGCCCCGTTGTTCGGGCACCTCGACCCGATCTTCCTGGCCGTTCTGGACGAGACGTGCGATCGACTGCGGACCGTATTCGGGACCGGCAACGCGCGCACCCTTCCGCTCTCCGGCACCGGCAGCGCCGGAATGGAGGCGGCTTTCGTCAACACCGTAGGGCCGGGGGACGTTGTCGTGGTGGCGGCCAACGGACTGTTCGGCGAGCGGATGATCGACGTCGCGGACCGCTGCGGCGCCACGGTCGTTCCGGTGCGCGCCCCCTGGGGTCAGCCGGTTGATGTCGACGCGGTGCTCGCGGCCCATCCGGCGCCGAAGCTGGTTGCGGTGGTGCACGCCGAGACCTCGACCGGGGTACGCAACGACGTGGCCGCGCTGGCGGCCGCTATACACGCCCGCGGCGACGCGCTCGTACTGGCCGACTGCGTGACCTCACTGGCCGGTATCGAGGTGGCGCTGGACGACTGGGGCGTCGACCTGGCCTACAGCGGCACCCAGAAATGCATCGGCGTTGCGCCGGGCCTTGCCCCGTTCTCGATCAACGAGCGAGCCTGGGAACAGCGAATTGCCCGGCCGCAGTCGTGGTACCTGGATCTCGGGATGCTCGGCGACTACGTCGGCAAAGCCGGCGGCGGTGGCGCGCAGCGACTCGGGAGCGGAGCCGGAGGAACAAGCCGGAAGTACCATCACACGGCGCCCGTGGCGATGGTGGCCTCGCTGCATGCCGGCCTCGGCCGGGTGCTGGAGGAGGGGCTGCCGGCCGTCTATGCCCGGCACGAGTCGGCCGGCGCCTCGCTGCAGAAGGGGCTGCTCGATCTCGGGCTGGAGCTGTTCGCCGCGGAGGGCCACCGGTTGCCCGAGCTGACCACCGTACGGGTTCCCGACGGGGTCGACTCGGCGCAGGTCCGGGGCACCCTTCTGGACCGCTACAACATCGAGATCGGCGCCGGCGCGGGCGAATTCGCCAGCACCGTGTGGCGGATCGGGCTGATGGGCCGCAACGCCCGGCCCGAGGCCGTGACGCTGCTGCTGGGTGCGCTCGGCGAGATCCTCGGGCGCTAGTAGCCGGGCGTTTGTAGTGGCGCCGCCCAGACGGCGGCGCCACCACAGCAAAACTCAGACCGCGTCGAGCCGGGCCAACTCGTCGTCGGTCAGCTCCAGGTCGGCGGCCCGCGCCGAGTCGGCGATCGTCTCCGGCCGGCTGGAGCCGGGGATCGGGATGACGACCGGTGACTTGGCCAGCTCCCAGGCCAGGGCCACCTGCTGCGGGCTGACCCCGCGGGCCTTCGCCACCTCGCCGAACGCGGCGTGCGCCGAGCCGAGGTCGCCGGCGTTGCTGATGCCGCCGAGCGGATGCCACGGCAGGAACGAGATGCCGGCGTCGGCGCAGAACCGCAGCTCGCCCTCCGACGACCGGAAATCCGGGCCGTACTGGTTCTGCACGCTCACCAGCGCGGAGCCGAGGATCTTGCCGGCCTCCGCGATCTGGTCGACGTTCGTGTTGGAGATGCCGACGAGCTCCACCTTGCCTTCGTCGTGCAGCTCCTTGAAGGTGCCGATGGTGTCGGCGTACGGCACCTTCGGGTCCGGCCGGTGATGCTGGTAGAGGCCGATCGCGTCGACGCCGAGCGCTCGCAGGCTCGCCTCGCAGGCCCGGCGGATGTACGCCGGCGAGCCGTCGTGCTCCCAGCGTCCGTCCGGCCGCTGCGACCCGCCCTTGGTGGCGACGAGCACGTCGGAGGTGTCGCCGCCGTACGTGGCCAGTGCCTTGGCCACCAGCCGTTCGCCGTGCCCCTTCTCATCCTCGTTCAGGCAGTAGGCGTCGGCGGTGTCGATGAAGGTGATGCCCAGCTCGAGTGCCTGGTGGATGGTGCGCAGCGAGCGCTCCTCATCCGGCCTCCCGGTGACGGACATCGGCATCTCGCCGAGACCTAGGGCGCTGACCGTGCGGTTGCCGATGGTGCGGGTTTTCATTCGTGTCCTTCCGATGAGCTGGACATGCTGGACAGGGGTGCCGGCGCCGCCCAGCCGCCGGACGTGACGATCAGTCTGCCGTGAAATCCGTTCCGGTCGTAGAGCCGGCGGGCCCGGTCGTTGTCGATGTAGAGCCCGAGCACCACGAGGTCGAACTCCTCGAGCATCCGCCGGCTCAACGCGGTGGTGACCGCCGCCCCCCAGCCGTGGCCGCGGGCGGCCGGCGCCGTCATCACGGCCGAGATGCGTCCGGTGTGCGGGCTCGAGGTGTCCGCGGCGGCCGCTACCAGGCGTCCGGAGCCGTCCCGAACCGCGGCCCAGGACCGTACGGCCGGATCGCCGGGCCGGGCCTCGGCGGTCGGATACGCCTCGTCGCCGAGCTCGGCCACCTCGGCGCTGTCGCCGGGAAGTGTGACCACCCGCGATTCCAGATCGAGGCGCGGGGGAGCGGTGGTGAGCCAGCGCAGTTCCCAGTCGTCGCGGCGCAGCACGGTGCGGTGCCTTCCCAACCCGTCGGCCGAGCCGGCGGGCAGGCTGAAGCTCGCCTCGACCGGAAGTTCGCCGGCGAGCCGGTCGAGGATCCGCGCCACGCCCTCGGACGGGCCGGAGCCGATGACCCGGTGCCCGTCTCCCTCCACACTGTCGCGGTGGCCGACCCAGACGGTGGCGCCGGCATCGGTCCAGCCGATGGTGAATTCGGAGTTGATGAGGCTGGCCCGGCTGAGCGCCTCGTGGCCGGCGACTTCGGCGAGTTGGACAGGGTCACGGACGGTACGCAGCACGCGGTCGAGGATACGTGGGCGGTGCGGTCCGCGAGGTCCGGCCGGCAGGGTCCGGCCGACCGCTTTCGGCGGCAGCCGCACCCGGACAATCCGGTCGCGATCCCGTTCGACGGTGCGGGAAAGCGCTATCCTGCGAGATGTTCGGAGCGTCGCCGACTCCTGAAAGGTTGCAGCCGCGGTATGTCCGAGGTCTCCGCAGGTTTCTTCGATTTCTCGCCCTGGTCGTTCTGGCGCGACGCGACGCCAGCCGAGTGGGCCGCGCAACGCGACTGGCAGGCGACCGTCGCCAAACGGGGCGACGTCGAATTCACCGGCGACGTATTCGTGTCGGAGTTTGCGGCGGTCTATCCCAACCGGCTCCGCATCGGCGACCACACCTACATCGCCGCCCACACCTATGTCACCGGCGACGTGGAGTTCGGTCCGCACTGCACGCTCAATCCGTTCGCCGTGGCCCGCGGGCAGATCCGGCTGGGCGAGGGGGTCCGGATCGGCGCGCACGCGTCGCTGCTCGGCTTCAACCACTCGATCGAGCCGGACCGGCCGGTCCGCGAGCAGCCGGTGACGGTCCAGGGCATCACGATCGGTGATGATGTCTGGATCGGCTCCAACGCGGTCGTTCTGGACGGGGTAACGGTTGGCGCGCACGCTGTCATCGGCGCCGGCGCGGTCGTCACCAAGGACATTCCACAGTGGACGATCGTGGCCGGCAACCCGGCCCGGCCGATCCGCGACCGGCGGGTCAGCAAGACAGCCACCGCCAAGGGATCGACCGATCTCGGTGACCGGCTCGCCGGGTTGACCGCGCGGGCCCGCGAGCAGGCGGCGGACGTCCTGGCCCGGTGTTTCGTGGACGGCGTCTTCGTCGACCGGCCGGATGCCGGGCCCACCGTCCGGGCCTGGTGTGACGCGGTCGAGATCGCCGATCTGTTGCAGGACGGTCGGCTCGAGCAGGCGACGACCGACGAGTTGACCGACCGGTTGCGGTCCGGCCAGGACCCGGTGACCGGCCTCATTCCCGAGCTCGGCGACTCCCGGCCGCTCTCGCTCGACGACGGTCAGGCCGCCTATCATGTGCTGTGCGTGGGATATGCCCTGCAGTTGCTGGGTTCGCGCTTCGAACACCCGGTGCACTCCATCGCGCAGCTGACCTCCGGCGAGCTGATCAAGCAGCTGGAGCAGCTGCCCTGGGCGCGCCGCACCTGGGGTGCCGGGGCCTGGATCGACGCCGTCGGCACCGGGCTCTACCGCAATGCCGCGGATTTCGGGGTCGGCGGCGAGGCCGAGACGCTCTTCGGCTGGCTGACCACCCGGGCTCGCCGCTCGCACGGAATGTGGAGTGAGCCGGACGACGAGGTGCGCTGGATGCAGGTGGTGAACGGCTTCTACCGGCTGACCCGCGGGACGTACGCGCAGTTCGGCGTACCGCTGCCGTACCCGGAACGGGCCGTCGACACGCTGCTGACGCACTCGGTCGATCCGGCGTACTTCGCCGCCGACCGGGGCAACGCCTGCAACGTGCTGGACGTGATCCACCCGTTGTGGTTGTGCGCGAAGCAGACCGGGCACCGCAAGCCCGAGGGCGAGGCGTGGGCCGGCCGGCAGCTCGACCGGGTGTTGCGGTCCTGGGTCGACGGCGCCGGTTTCAGCTTCGAGTTGGAGACCGGCGGCACCTCGCGCGGCCGGACCCCGGGGCTGCAGGGCACCGAGATGTGGCTGGCGACGACCTGGCTGCTCGCCGACTACGTAGGCCGCAGCGACTTCCTCGGCTACCGCCCGCGCGGCGTCCACCGCCCCGAACCGGCATGGTCCCTCACCTGACCGCTCATTGGATCCTCAGCCTGCGCCGCCGCACTTTCCATGATCGTGATCGGTGGTTGGGGCTATAGCAAC
Organism: Mycobacteriales bacterium; assembly: GCA_036267955.1. GTDB lineage: Bacteria > Actinomycetota > Actinomycetes > Mycobacteriales > QHCD01 > DATAVB01. The sequence goes on from DATAVB010000063.1 coordinate 33,516, forward strand.
CAGAAACCGATCATGATCATGGTGGAGTGGGGCGGAGTGGCGGGGCCGGTCCGGGGCTGCGGGTAATGTCGACCGACGTGCCAGGTAGTCAGAGACGCGACGGTGGCGAGCACGACGCGCAGCGACTGGGGAGCGGAGCCGGTATGACCGACGCCAGCCTGTTCGACGACGCGGCGGATCAGCAGACGGCCGAGTACGCGCCGCTGGCGGTACGGATGCGGCCGCGCACCCTGGATGAGGTGGTCGGCCAGCGCCACCTGCTCGGTCCGGGCACGCCACTGCGGCGGCTGGTCGAGGGCGACGCCCCGATGTCGCTGATCCTGTGGGGTCCGCCGGGCACCGGCAAGACCACGATCGCGCACGTCGTATCGCAGGCGACGAAACGGAAGTTCGTCCAACTCTCCGCCCTCAACGCCGGGGTCAAGGACGTCCGGGCGGTGATCGAGGAGGCGCGCCGGGCGCTCGGCTTCTCCGGCCGGCAGACAGTGTTGTTCATCGACGAGGTGCACCGCTTCTCCAAGACCCAGCAGGACTCGCTGCTCGGCGCCGTCGAGGACCGGCTCGTCACCCTGGTCGCCGCCACGACCGAGAACCCCTTCTTCTCCATCGTCTCGCCGCTGCTGTCCCGTTCCCTGCTGCTCACCCTGGAGCCACTGTCCAATGAGGACATTCGGCTGCTGGTGGATCGGGCCCTGGCCGAGGAACGCGGCCTGGGTGGCGAGCTCGGTCTGGACGACGACGCGGCCGAACACCTGCTGCGCATCGCCGGCGGAGATGCCCGCAAGGCGTTGACCGCGCTGGAGGCGGCGGCCGGTTCGGCGCAGGCGAAGGGCGCGAAGTCGATCGACCTGCCGACCCTCGAGGCCGCGGTCGACAAGGCGGCGGTGCGCTACGACCGGGACGGCGACCAGCACTACGACGTCATCAGCGCCTTCATCAAGTCGATCCGCGGCTCCGATGTGGACGCCGCCCTGCACTATCTGGCCCGGATGATCGAGGCCGGTGAGGATCCGCGTTTTATCGCCCGCCGACTGGTGATCTCGGCCAGCGAGGACATCGGCATGGCCGACCCGACCTCGATCCAGGTTGCGGCCGCGGCGGCCCAGATCGTCGCGCTGATCGGGATGCCGGAGGGGCGAATCACCCTGTCCCACGCGGTGATCCACCTCGCGCTCGCCCCCAAGTCCAACGCCGCGGTGATCGCGATCGACGCCGCCGTCGGCGATATCCGGCGTGGCCTCGCCGGTCCGGTGCCGCCGCCGATGCGCGATGCGCACTATCCGGGCGCCGCCCGACTCGAGCACGGCGACGGCTACGTCTACAGCCACGACGCTCCCGGTGCGGTGGCCAGCCAGCAGTATGCGCCGGACGCCCTGCTCGGTCGCAACTACTACCAACCCACGGCGTACGGCGCGGAGCGGACGTTGGGCGAGCGGGTGCAGCGGCTGCGAGAGATCATCCGATCCGCCGTTGACGGGGAATGACAGCCGATCCCGGAACGACCGCTGCGGCGCGCCCAGGGGTAACGCCGTCGGCCGGTCCGCGCGACATAGGGATAAGGTCGCGGGCGACCTGAATGCCGGTGCCAGTCCATGAGGAGCAGCAAGTGTCCGTAGGTGAGATCGCCGCGTTGATCGCGGCCATCGCATTCGTGCTGCTCGTCGGCCTGTTGGCGGTGCCGATCCTCAAGCTCGGGCGGACTCTTGACGAGACGACCCTGGCCATCCGCAAGGCGCACGAGGGGGCCGGGCCGATCCTGACCAACGCGGCGAGCACCGTCGAGGCGGTCAACAGTCAGCTGGAGCGGGTCGAGGACATCACGGCCAACGCCCAGTCGGTCTCCTCGAACGCGGCCGCGCTGACGTCGCTGTTCGCCTCGACCGTCGGCGGTCCGGTGGTCAAGATCGCGGCGTTCTCGCACGGTATCCGCAGCGCCGCGAAGAATCGCAGGGTTGCCGAGACGAAGCGGGCGGCAAAGAAGGTGTCCCGGGCCGAGCGACGGGCCGCCCGCAAGGCCGGCTGACCACCGGCTCAGCGAGTCGAGCGGAAAATATCGAGCAGCGGAGCCCGAGCCGATGAGGTATCCAGAGATGACGGGTTTGTGTGGTCGGGGAGTAGCGGGAGGTCGACGATGATCAGACGAGCATTCTGGCTGGCGATGGGCGCGACGATCGGCGCCCTGATCGTCCGGAAACTCACCCGTACCGCGGAGCGCCTGACCCCGACCGGGATCACCCAGTCGCTGTCGGAGTCGGCCGGTCGGCTGGTCGACAGTGTCCGCGACTTCGTCGACGACGCGCGCGCCGGAGCCAAGGAGCGCGAGGTCGAGCTCAAGGAGAGCGCCGGACTCGACAGCAGCACGGCCGGCGCCGCGAGCACCCCTGGCACCACCGGCATCAGGGCCCACGACGGTTCCGCTCCCGAATCATCCGAGGAACTCCGAAAGTCATGAAAACTTCCGAAATACGTCAGCGATTTCTCCAGCATTTCCAGAACAACGGGCACACCTTCGTCCCGAGCGCCAGCCTGATCGTCGACGACCCCAACCTGCTGTTCGTGACGGCGGGAATGGTGCCCTTCGCGCCGTTCTATCTCGGCCAGCAGACCCCGCCGTACAAGCGGGCCACCAGCGTGCAGAAATGCATCCGGACGAACGACATCGACGAGGTCGGCAAGACCACCCGGCACGGCACGTTCTTCCAGATGAACGGCAATTTCTCGTTCGGTGACTATTTCAAGGAAGGCGCGATGCGCCTGGCCTGGGATCTGATCACCCGCTCGCAGAGCGACGGCGGTTACGGCTTCGACGAGTCGAAGCTGTGGGTCTCGATCTACCTCGACGACGACGAGGCCGATGACCTGTGGCGCAACAAGATCGGCGTCTCGCCGGACCGGATCGTGCGCCTCGGCATGGCCGACAATTACTGGTCCATGGGAATTCCCGGGCCGTGTGGCCCGGACTCGGAGATCTTCATCGACCGCGGCCCGGAATACGGCCCGGACGGTGACCCGGGCAGCGACCCGACCGGCGACCGGTACCTGGAATTCTGGAACCTCGTCTTCATGCAGAACCTGCGGGGCGAGGGCACCGGCAAGGACAACTTCGAGATCCTCGGCGAGCTGCCGCAGAAGAACATCGACACCGGCATGGGGTTGGAGCGGGTCGCGTACCTGCTGCAGGGCGTGGACAACCTGTACGAGATCGACGAGGTCTATCCGGTCATCGACCGCGCCGCGCAGCTGACCGGAAAGCGGTACGGCGCCAACCACGCGGACGACGTGCGGTTCCGCATCGTTGGCGACCACGTACGGGCTGCGCTGATGCTGATCAGCGACGGCGTCACGCCGTCGAACGAGGCGCAGGGGTACGTGCTGCGCCGGATCATCCGCCGCGCGATCCGGGCGATCCGGCTGCTCGGTGTCCAGGAGCCGGTGCTGCCCGAGCTGCTGCCGGTGTCGCGGGATTGCATGAAGGCCTCCTATCCGGAGGTGGAGACCGACTACCGGCGGATCTCCGACTACGCCTATGCCGAAGAGGACACCTTCCTGCGGACCCTGCAGACCGGCACCACGATCCTGGACACAGCGGTGAGCCGGACCCGGGACGCGGGCAGTACGACGCTGTCCGGCGAACGGGCCTTCGTGCTGCACGATACCTACGGCTTTCCGATCGAGCTGACCCTCGAGATGGCCGCGGAGCAGGGCGTCTCGGTCGACGAGAACGAGTTCCGCCGGCTGATGCGGGAGCAGCAGGAGCGGGGACGCGGCATAGCCAAGGAACGCAAGACCGGGGCCGCCGACCTGTCGGTCTACCGCGGCCTGCTGGACACCAACGGTCCGTCGGAGTTCACCGGCTATTCCGAGGTGGGCGGCCAGGGCCGGGTGCTGGCGTTGCTGCGTGGGGTGGAGAGCGTGCCGGTCGCGAGCGCGGGCGACGAGATCGACGTGGTGCTGGACGAGACGCCGTTCTACGCCGAATCCGGTGGCCAGCAGGCCGACCACGGCAGGCTGAGCGTCGACGGCGGCGAGTTGACCGTGACCGACGTCCAGAAGCCGTTGCCCGGGTTGATCCGGCACAGCGCCCGGGTCACCAGCGGCGAGATCCGGGTCGGGGACACCGTCCGGGCCCAGGTCGACGTCGACCGCCGCCGTGCGGTATCGCGGGCGCACACCGCGACCCATCTGGTGCACCGGGCCGTCCGCGGCGCGCTCGGCGAGTCCGCGCACCAGGCCGGTTCGCTGAATGCCCCGGGCCGGATGCGGTTCGACTTCACCACGCCCGGTTCGGTGGCGGCCGGGGTGATGGCCGACGTCGAGGCCGAGGTGAACGCGTCACTGGCCCAGGACCTGGATGTGCAGGCGTACATCACGAACCTCGACGAGGCCCGCAAGCTGGGCGCGATGGCGCTGTTCGGCGAGAAGTACGGCAATGAGGTGCGGGTCGTCGATATCGGCGACGGATACTCGCTCGAGCTCTGCGCCGGCACGCATGTGCTGCGCTCGACCCAGCTCGGCATGGTCAAGCTGGTCGCCGACTCCTCCATCGGCGCCGGCGTGCACCGGGTCGAGGCGCTCGTCGGGCAGGACGCGTTCGACTACCTCTCGGCCGAACATCTGCTGGTCGCGCAGCTTGCCAACACGTTGAAGTCCCGGCCCGAGGAGGTCCCCGACCGGGTCGGTTCACTGCTGGACCGACTGCGGGTTGCGGAGAAGGAGTTGGCCGGCCTGCGATCGCAGGCGGCGCTTTCCTCGGCCGGTGAGCTGGCCGGTTCCGGACGGGCCCTCGGCGACGTGACCTTCGTCGGTGCCGCGGTCGGTGCCGCGGTCTCAGCCGGCGATCTGCGCTCGTTGGCGACTGAGGTACGGGGCCGACTCGGCTCGACCCGACCGGCCGTGGTGGTGCTGCTCGCCACGGATGAGGGCAAGGTGTCCTTCGTGGCGGCGACCAACGACCGGGCCCGGGACCGCGGCATCGCGGCCGGCGAGGTCGTCCGGGCGCTCGCGCCGGCGGTCAGCGGTCGCGGCGGCGGCAAACCCGATCTGGCCCAGGGTGGCGGCACCGATCCGGCCGGGGTGCCGGACGCGATCACGGCGGCCGCGGCGTTCGTCCAGCAACGAGGTGCCGGGTCGGCGTGAGCGGCGACGATGGAGCCGGCCGACCACTCCAACGGACGCGGGGGGTCCGGCTGGGGATCGACGTCGGCTCGGTCCGGGTCGGGGTCGCGGCGAGCGATCCGGACGGTCTGCTTGCCACACCGGTGACCACGCTGGCCCGCGATGCCGGTGATCTGGATGCCATCGCCGACCTGGTCCGGGAGCGGGACGCGATCGAGGTGGTGGTCGGGCTGCCGCGCCGGCTGTCCGGCGAGATCGGTCCGGCAGCCAGGGCCGCGGGGGAGTACGCGCGCGCCCTCGCGGACCGGATCGCGCCCGTTCCGGTGCGCACCGTGGACGAACGGATGACCACCGCGGCGGCCAGCAAAGACCTGTCCAGACACGGTGTGTCGACCCGCAAGCAACGCCCCGTGATCGACCAACTTGCGGCCACCCTCATACTTCAGGGATGGCTCGACCAACGGAAGCAGCGACGATGAGTCGCCGACCCGCCTTCGCAGCCGGGCCGGGCCGGTGGTCGGCATGAATGACCTGTCCATCCTCGGGATCGAGGATGACGATCCCCGTGACACCCATGGTCGGCAGCAGTCGCGCCGCCGCCATCACCGGCGCCGCAAGAAGCGCCGCGCTGTCGGTCCGGTGCTGTCCCTCGCCGTGGTCGTGGCACTCGCGGTGGGGGTCGTCTTCGGCGCCGAGGCCATCTGGCGGCGGGCCAGCCGGGTCCCGGATTACGCCGGGGCGGGCACCGGGACGGTCTACGTCGAGGTCCACGACGGCGACACCGCCGCCGACATCGGCCAGACGATGCTCAATGCGAAGGTCGTGAAGAGCACCCGCGCGTTCCGCAACGCCGCGGAGAAGGACCAGCGCTCCCGGGCGATCCAGCCCGGCACGTACCGGTTGCACCAGCACATGAGCGGCGCCGCGGCGCTGGCCGTGGTGCTCGACCCGCTGTCCCGGGTCGGGCGGGTGACCGTGCCGGAAGGCCTCACCGTCTCGCAGACGATCGCGTTGCTGGCGAAGGACGCCAAGCTGAGCACCGCCTCGCTGAAGGCGGCCGCCGCGAAGCCGGCCGCGCTGGGGCTGCCCGACTACGCCGGCGGTCAGCTGGAGGGCTGCCTGTTCCCGTCCACGTACGACGTTCCGCAGGGCGCAAGTGCCACCGCGGTGTTGAAGCTGATGGTGGACCAGCAGAAGAAGCAGGTCAGTCCGGCCACGCTCGCCGGCCAGGTACCAGGGGTCGAGCTGACCCCGGAACGGGTCATCGTCGTCGCCTCGCTGCTGGAGAAGGAGGGCATCACCTCCGACTTCGCCAAGATCGCGCGGGTCATCTACAACCGGCTCGGGCAGGGCATGCCGCTGCAGCTGGACTCGACCATCAACTACGCGCTGGGTCGCAACCGGGCGCGGGTCTCCGAGCAGCTGACCCAGACGAAGTCGCCGTACAACACCTATCTGCACAAGGGACTGCCGCCCGGGCCGATTGCAAATCCCGGACTGGACGCGATCAACGCGGCGCTGCACCCGGCCGATGGCGATTGGATCTTCTTCATCAAGGCCGATCGGGCGGGGCACTCGTTCTTCACCGCCGACGCCGACGCGTTCGCCCGCCAGAAGGCGAAATCGCAGGCCGAGGGCGTGTACTGAGCCATGCCGCAGGCCGCTGTCGTCGGGCAACCCATCTCGCACTCACTCTCACCGGTCCTGCATCGCGCCGCCTACGCCGCCCTGTCGTTGGACGACTGGAGCTACACGGCGGTGGAATGCGACGAGACCGGCTTCCCCGATCTGTTGCGTGGTGACTGGGCCGGGCTGTCGGTGACGATGCCGTGCAAACGGGCCGCCCTGGCCGGCGCCGATCGGGCGAGTTCATTGGCCCGGGATGTCGGCGCCGCCAACACGGTCGTCCGCCGCGGCGACTGCTGGTACGCGGACAACACGGACGTGGGCGGCATCATCGGCGCGCTGGCCGAGGCGGGAGTGACCAGCGGCGTCGGCGCGGTCATCCTCGGTGCGGGCGGTACGGCCCAGGCGGCGCTGGCGGCGCTGCGCGAACTCGGCGAGCCGGCCCCGGTCGTGCTGGTCCGGAACCCGGCCCGCGCCGACGACCTGCGGGACACCGCCGACCGGTTGCAGGTCCAGCCCGACATCCGGGCCGGGTTGGACGATCCGGTGCTGTACGAGGCGCCGCTGGTGATCGCGACACTGCCCCGGGGCGCGGCCGATTCGCTGGCCCGGGCGGAGCGCTGGTCGCCGCACGGGGTGCTTTTCGACGTGCTGTACGACCCGTGGCCGACCGCGTTCGCGCGCTCGGCCACGGAGGCTGGCCGCACCGTGGTCAGCGGGCTCGATCTGCTGCTGCACCAGGCATTGCGGCAGGTCGAGTTGATGACCGGCCAGGCCGCGCCGCTCGAGTCCATGCGACTGGCGCTGAGTGACCGCGAAGGCAGCAGAACAGACCGATAATCCGCGCTGACCGCGTCTCCGATCGGGACGGCCGGGGCGCTCGAGAAATGCAGGGGACTCGACGGACACCATGAACGAGCACGCCATGAACCATCCCATTCACGATCTCGACGATGTCGTGCACCAGCGCGTCCGGTTGGGCATCCTCGCGACGCTCATCGGGACGGGCCGGACCGACTTCTCCACGCTGTGCCGTGGTCTGGACGTCACGAAGGGCAACCTGGGGCAGCATCTGCGGATGCTCGAGGAGGCCGGTTATGTCGTCATCGACAAGGCCTTCGAGAACCGGCGGCCACGGACCCAGATCGCGGTGACCGGGCACGGCCGGTCGGCCTTCGCCCGGGAGGCCCGCGCGGTCCGCCGGCTGCTGGAGCTGGCCGAGTCGGGCGCCGCGCCCGGTTCCGGGCCCGCCGCCGCGGAGCCGGCGGCTCCAGAACCGGCGCCGGTCAGCGTCTCCTGACTCCGGCGCCCGCCGCACTTTTACGTGATCATGGGGCAGTTTCATCGGCGATTCGCGGCTGAATTGTCTCATGATCATGGGGTGGTGTGGCCGGTGGTCTGGTGGACGGATCAGTCGGAGTGCAGCTCGTGCCGGACCCAGACGTTCGGCTCGACGTAGACCGCGCGGTCGTTGGGCGAGGCTGCAGTGCACCGGGACCAGTGCCTGCGGGACGACCACCTCGCCGCCGACATCGAAGGGCAGCGAAGTCCAGGCCGCGCAGTATGGCAAATTTCCATGATCGTGATCGGTTTTCGGTTGGTATAGCCCCAACCGCCGATCACGATCATGGAAATTGCCGGTTGCGCGGAAGCGGCGGTCGGGATCAGAGGGCGAACAGCACCGAGAGCGTCTGCCCGGCCGTCACGGTCACCGAGTGGGACAGGGTGAGCTCGACCCGGTCTCCGGCGGTGTGCAGAGTGGCCGGCAACAACCGCGCGCCGACCCGTACGACAGCCCGGCGCGGCGCCTTCGCGGTCCGGAAAGCCAAGGTCCACAGACTGACCTGGCCATAGCGGACCTCGATGTCGCCGGTCTGCTCGGCGCCGTGTCGCCGCTGCCGGAACAGCCCCCAACCCTCGGCCGCGGTGAAGGCGGCCGCGAAATCGTCCGCCGCGAAACTCGGCGCGAAGCCGAGGTGCCCGGCCGGTCCGTGGTGCTCGAACCCGCAGGCGCCGAGGAAGACGCCGTAGCCGGCCATCGCCCGGGCATAGTGTTCGCCGCATTCGATCTCGTTGTACGGATTGCGCTTCTCCGGTGCGTACCGGTCGTGCACCGCGCGGGTGACGACCAGGCCCTCGTCCACGACGCCCTCGTACAGCATCTGGCTGGCGAGCTGGTACTCCTGCCCGGTCCAGCATTCGTTGAAGTAGATCGCCACGCCCGAAGGCGGGTCGCCGGCGGCGGTGTCGGCGCCGCAGTGCGGCCAGGTGGTCATGATGACCGCCGGCTCGTGCGCCTCGGCGTAGATCCGGGCGCCGGGGATGTCGGTGTTGCGGGCCCGGTAGTCGGCCGGGTCGGGGGCGAAGTTGAAACGGTAGATGTTCTGCAGCGCGGTACGGGACTGGTCGGCGGCGAAGACCCGGGGCAGCCCGAGTTGGGCGGCCAGGCTCTGGCCGAACATCTGGTCGATGTGGCAGCCGGTCCCGGAATTCACCACCTTTGCGTGGTCCGGGTCGATCTTCTGGACGAAGTACTCGCCGGTCCACAGGGTGGTCGACAGGATCTGCGCGCCGCGGGCGGCCAGCCGCCGGCAGGTCCGGGCGAAGGCGGTGTCGCCCACCTCGTCGGACATCGCGGCGCCGGCGTGCAGGGCTGCCACGTACATGCCGGAGATCCAGGCGATCTCGCCGTACCAGATCGCGTCCAGCGTGTTCGGTTGCGCGCCGTCGATGGTCCCGTCCGCACCGGCATCGTGGCTGATCAGGAACTGCAGGGCCAGCTTGATCCGCGGCCAGTTGTGCCGCAGGAAGGTCGGGTCCGGCGCCAGCTGATGCTCACGGTAGATCCGCAGCACGGTGCCGCACTCGCCGTCGGCGGCCCAGGTCGGGTCGGCCTCGGCCCGGAAACCCATCTCGCCGGTGTCGGCGTGGAAGCCGACGCCGAGGTCGACCCGTTCCCGGGTGTCGCGTTCCAGCTCGGGGAAGAGCCGGGCGACCGACTGGGCGTAGTTCCAGACGTGCTCGCAGGTGCCGGCGCAGCAGTAGACGCCCTCCCAGCCGTAGAACCGGCCGGAGTCGAACCGGTAGCAGGTCGAGGTCGCCAGCGTCGAGGCGGTGGCGAAGGTCCGCTCCAGGAACCAGTGCGGCAAGGTCGAGTCGGCGTACCAGGTCTTGACCCACAGCCGGGTCTGGCTCTCCAGCCGCGGCAGGTCGGCGGTGACCTGCCGGGCGACGTCCTGGGCGGAGTCGTACCGGGCCGCGTACTGCCGGTTCAGCTTCTCGATGTCGGTGAGGAAGGACAGCGAGGCCCGGTCAGGGGTCGGGAAGTACCAGCCGAAGACGAACCGGGCCTGCTCAGACTGGCCGGGCCGCAGGGTCAGCGGGACGGTCACCGTCGCGGTGGCGGATGACCCGTCCGGCGCGTCGAAGAGCTTCTCCGGCGAACTCACCGTGCCGACCGACGGACGGACCTGGGCCCGGCGGTCGGTGCTGGCGAGGGCGAAGGTGCCGAACTCGGGGGAGTCGGCGAGCGTCGTCTCGTCCAGGCCCCGGTCGGACAGGATGATCGTGTCGACGTTGACGTGCCCCCAGCCGGTGGTGTTGTTGTCGACGATCTGGATCGTCGCCTGCTTCCCCTGGTAGGCGGAGACATCGACGCCCTGCGGGCTCAGCGGCTCCACGTCCGTCCCGATCAGGGAGGCGATGGTCGTCCCGTCCACGATGACGTTGAGGCAGGTCTCCCCGACGTGGTTGCCGCCGCCGACGCGGGCCAGCAGGTAGTGCCGGTTGAGCGTGAACGGCGTGCTGGTCAGCTTTCCGGTGTCGCCGTCGGGGTTGGTCGCATTGCCCCGGTAGTTGTACGAGGTGACAAAGCGCTGGCCGAGCGCGTTGAACCCGCCGAAGCGCTTCATGCCGTCCGGCACCTCGTCGACCGTGACCGGCCCGGCGCCGAACGCCGTCCCCTCGACCGTCCAGCCGTCGTAGGTGGTC
>DATAVB010000064.1:0-23868 GCA_036267955.1 Mycobacteriales bacterium
CAGCATCGTGATATTGCCGGACCATTGCCGCGACCGCCGCCAAAGCATCGTCGTCGTAGGAGCGAGCCATTCGGCCGTCGACGCCGGGAATGAACGTCAGGATTTCCCGACCGCACTCATCAATGCCCGATACCCGGGGCGCGCCCTTGAACTCAACCGCTTCCAGATGCAGCAGCAGCGCATGAACGGACGCGCTCTGCGGTCGGATCGGCCGGCGTATCGTGTCGCCGATCCGAACAATCGATCCCGAATCGCCTCCCCCGGCCAGCCGCTCACCGATCTCGATGTCACCCATCGGGCCATTGTCCACCTCGGTCAGCCCGGGGCCAGCGTTTCGATCAGCTGCTTCGTCACGCCGAAAGCGCGGGCCAGCGATGCCGGCGTGGAGGCGCCGATTCGCTGACCGAGCACCGCTCCGACGACCAATCGGCCGTCCCGGCGGGCGGCGAAGACGAAGGCGCCGCCGGCCTGCTCGGTGCTGCCCGTCTTCAGCCCGATGACGCCATCCGTTCCCAACAGTGCGTTGTAATTCCGCACCGTGCCCGCCCGCGGCAATTCAGCCTGGCGCAGGTTCGCGGCGGCCGCGAGCGCCGGGACGGCCATGGCCTTCTCCACCAGCCGGGTCTGATCGACGGCGATGCTGACGGTGCCCGGGCTGTAGCCGCTCGCGTCGGCGTAATGGGTGTGCCGCAGTCCCAATTGACGGGCGGTGGCATTCATGTCGGCCACGAACGCCGTGGTCGATCCGTCGTCCCAGGTGCCGAGCAGATCGGCGATGTTATTGGCCGACGGCACCATCAACGCTTCCAGCGCCTGCCATTCGGTGAGCCGGTCGCCGGCCCGCACCGGCAACAGCGACTGGTCGGAGCCGCTGCGGGACCGGAAATCATTCTCGGCGGTCTCATCGACGGTGATCGACGGGCCGTCCTGCCCGACCGCCAACGGATGGTGTCGCAACACGAGGTACGCGGTCATCACCTTGGCGACGCTCCCAATCGGCACCGCCCGCTGGGCACCGTAGGTCGTCAATTGGCCGCCGGCCCACCCGATCGCGGTCTGTCCCTCCGTCGGGGCCTGCCGCGGGCCAACCGCGGGGCCGCGCCGGAAGACGGTCAACCCCAGGATGGCGCCCAAAGTAACGATGCCAAGACTCGCCGTCGCGACCAGCGCGCCGACGCGGCGCCGGGACGGCATCCGGATCACGGTCCCCCATTTCGCTACCCGGTAGACGCCCATCTACTGACCGGGAGCGAGCTCGCGAGCGAGTATCCGGGCGGTGTCGGCGATCAGCGGATAGTCCACGGCGGCCGCCTGGGCGCGTTTGACCGAAAGGACGGCGAAAACGATGGGCACTGCGGTGGAAGTCCAGGCGACGCCGACGTCATTGGTGCAGCCGTAATCGCCGCTGCCGGTCTTGTCGGCGATGACCCAATCTCCGGGCAGACCGGCGCGGAATTGTTCGGCACTCGTGGTGTTCGCCTTCATCCAGTTGACGAGTTGCCGCCGGTCGGGCGCCGGCAGCGCGTGCCCGACGAGCAGCCGGCCATAGGTACGGCCGATGGCCGCCGGTGTCGTGGTGTCCCTCGGGTCGCCGGGGATGGCGGTGTTGACGTCGGGCTCGTTTCGGTCGAGCCGGGTGTACGGGTCGCCGATGGAACGACAGAACCGGGTCACGCCGCGCGGGCCGTCAGTGATCTGCAGGATCAGGTTGGCGGCGGTGTTGTCGCTGTAGATCAACGCGGCCGCGGACAGGTCGCGTACGGGCATGCCGGTGGCGACGTGCTGGCTGGTGACCGGTGAGTGGTCGACGAGGTCGTCCGCGGCGTAGTGCACGACCCGGTCGAGAAAGGCGCCGCACCGGTCGTAGTCGCGCAGCACGTGGCCGACCGCGAGTCCCTTGAAGACCGAACACATCGGAAATCGTTCGCCGGCCCGATAGCTGACTGTGTGGCCGGTCCGGAGGTTGCGCGCGTACACCCCGAGCCGCGCCTGATGGGTCCGCTCGAGCGCCCGCAGGCGAGCATCGGCCGTGGCTGAAGTGCCACTGGGCACGAGCACACCGGCGATGGCCAGGCTTCCGCCGGCTTTGAGCAAGGAACGACGGGACGTGCGCGGCAACATGGGTTCTCCTGTCCGGATCGGTACGGGCGAAGCCAAGCAGCCGGACCCGACTCATGTCCAAGAGGCGATGTTGAACTAGTCATGCATCTTTGATATGAGTTGGTATGTGGACCTGCTCGTGCATCTCAAGACCTTCGTCGCCGTCGCGGAGGTGCTGAGCTTCTCCCACGCCGCGGACGAATTGGGCATCGCGCAGCCGCTGCTGAGCCGGCGGATCAAGTCGCTCGAAGAACATCTCGGCGGTCAGCTTTTCGACCGCGGACGGCGGCAGATCCGCATCACCGATCTCGGCACTCTCCTGCTGCCGCACGCCAAGGATCTGCTGGCCAGAAGCGACCATCTGCTCGAGGTGGTACGGACGGCCCGCGGAACGACCGGGATTTCGCTGGCCGTCCCGCCCGACTGCGATCCACGGTTGTTGGCCCGGGCGATCCGGGCGGCGGCCGACCGTGGCCTCGTGCTCCGGGTGCAGGAAATGCCGGCGGCCGAGCGGGCGGAGGCGCTCGCCGGAGGCGCCGTCGCGCTGGCTCTTGTTCGCGTCTCGCCCGCCACGGCGCAGATCCGGGTCCAGCTCGGACTCGCCTCGACCGAGTCACTGGCCGGCCCGGTGCATCTGGACGCGCTCCGCGGCCGACGCGGCGCCGCGCCGATCGAGGCGGCCATTCTCGTCACCGTTGAGGACGACATTCCGCTGCTGTCACCGGCATTGCAGAAAGCCGCGGCCCGAGCCGGTTTGCCGAAGAACAGGATGCGGTCCGCGACCTCGACGGTATCGGCGCTCGCCGAAACGCTGGCGGGCAACGGCTTCCTGCTCTGCACCGAACATTTCGCCCGGCGGCACGGCGTCGCCTGGGCACCGCTGGCGGATTCGTCGATCTGCCGCGGCTACGAGCTCACCGGGAAACAGTCCCTTCCTGGTACATCGCCGGCGGGACTGCGGAAATGGTTGACTCCGCTGCTGGCGGCCGCCGTCGGCGTAAAAACCAGGACCGAGCACGAGCAGGACGTCGAGCTGCGATTGGCGACAAGCGGATGACACCAACCCAGACCGCGTTCGTCAGCAGCTCTCCGGAGGGAGCCGTACTCGCCGAATCGATATTCCACGACTGGAATTCTCTCGATGTGACCGGGCATTTCCTGGCCCGCAACATCGACACCGACGAACAACTCGGTTTCGACATCGAAATTCCAGTGCCGCTCGCCTCGGTGGTCAAGGTGCCGATCGCCCTCGCCGTACTGGAACGGACTGCCGATGGCTCCCTGGACCCGGCGCAACCGCTGACCGTCGACCCGGCGACCAGCAGCCTGGGGCCGACCGGAATTGCCGCATTCCGCTATCCAGCGACACTCGCCATCGGTGATCTCGTCTACCAGATGCTCGCCGTCAGCGACAATGCCAGCGGCGATACGCTGCTCGACCTGATCGGTCTCGACGCCCTCGGTAAAAGGCTGCGGGCCTGGAAATGCCCGGGCATCTCGGTGCGGCACCGGCTGCAGCGCATGCACGACTGCGCCGTCGGTGCGGTCGGCAACGATTTCGGCCTGGCCCTCGAATTGGCGATCCAGGACGACCATTTCGACGGCCAGCACAAAATCGAAACTCTGGATATCGCGCACGGCAATATCGGCACGGCGCTCGCCCTGACCGACCTGCTGCAACGAATCTGGCTCGACGAGATCGCCAGTCCCGCGGCGACAGCGGAAATGCGGCGGCTGATGAGCCAGCAGGTGTTCACCCACCGGCTGTCGAGCGACCTGCGCGCCGACACTCTCACGGTCAGCGCCAAGACCGGCGCGTTCCTGCATCTGCGACACGAGATCGGCATCATCGAGTCCGACACCGGCAGCCGGATCGCCGTCGCCGCGCTCACCAGGTCGAGCCGCCGGGCGTCGATCGCCCAGGACATCGACCTGGCCATCGGCGCCGCCGCCCGTGCCGCCTTCGAGCACCTCCGCTAGCTTCCGGCGTTCACCAACCGCCGCCTTCCCCGCCGATCTTGAACATAAAGCCCCCTATAACGGACATCGGTGGGCGATAACTTCAAGATCGACGAAAAATCGGCCCGGCAGCCGATCGCGGTGTCGGCTGGTTCACAGTCGGCCTCAATCCACAACTCTCCCGGCTCCGGCGGCATCTACTCCTGTGTCCGCAACTGTTCGGCAACCTGGAGGTAGTCATGCGCGGCATCCGAAACATCGAGTCCCGACTCAGCCGTGGCCTGTTGCTGGCAACGGCCGGGCTGCTCGCCGCCGGCGCATCGGCTTGCTCCGGCGCGGCCGGCGCGTCAAGCACGGCCGGCGCGTCAAGTGCGTCCAGCGCCTCCGGGCAGGCATCGAACGTAGGGCCGGTGTCCGGCACGTCAGCAGCCACCAGCCAGCACCACAACCCCGTGAAGAACGTACCGACCACTGTGGATCCCACCCGTTCAACCGTCGCCGATCCGATCACCAGCAAGGCCGTGACCCCGGAGTGCAAGGCCGGCTCGCTCTCGTTGAGCCTCGGGCAGGGCGATGCCGGGATGAGCCAGCAGTATCAGGCACTGCGCTTCACCAACACCGGCAGCACGGCGTGCGTCATCGTCGGATTCCCGGGAGTGTCGTACGTGACCGGCGACAGCGGTCGGCAGGTCGGGGCGGCCGCGACCAGGGACGGCAGGATTGGTATGCAACTGACCCTTCAGCCGGGTGGAGTCGCCTCGACGACCGTCCACTCCGTCGACATCGGCGTGTTCGACGCCGCCGTGTGCAAGCCGACCCCGGTCCGGGGTTACCGGGTCTACGCGCCGGATGACACCGCCGCGATGTTCGTACCGCTCCCCAGCGGCGTGCAGGGTTGCGCCGGCACCACGCCGGATCCGCAGCTGAGCGTGGCCAGCATCGTCGCCGGATCCAACGGCCAGAGCTGAGCCGTCAGCTACCGGCATATTCCGCGGCCGCCCGCTCATAGGCGGCCCGCAGCTCAGGCGCCGTCGCGGTGTGCCGGGCCCGGTAGACCAGCAACATCCCGCACCGCGGCGACCCGGTGCGGTTGGGCTCGCTCCAATGAATTGTCTGGCAATGGTGCACCATCGCGTCGCCCGGCTCGAGGAGCCCGACCTGCACCCGATCGTTGTCATATCGGGGCGGGTCGACCAGGAGCATGGAATTACCCGGAATACCCGACCCCTTATGGGGGAGCAGTACTTCCGAGCTTTCCCGAACATAGCGGACGGGCCCGTTGAGCTCGGTCGTCGCGTCGATGGCGACCCAGACGGTCAGAACGTCGGGCGGCTCCTGACAGAAGTACGCATTGTCCTGATGCGGCGGCACCGCGGTGCCCTGTCGGGCCGGCTTGTTGAACGTTTCGACCGCCATCAGGCTCGCCGGCGCGCCCAGCAGCCGCTCGACGATCGCCACCACATCGGGATCGTTTCCGAGTTCGTTGAAGAATTCGTCGTACGCCTCCAACCGCCACAGGTTTCGGACCGCCCCGTCGGGCTCCAGCACGTAGTCGCCCGGCCGCATGGTCTCGGCCGCCCGCGCGCTGGCGATGTCGATGCGCCGGGCGATCTGGTCGATCCGGGCCCGGCCGAAGAGCACCGGAACCTTGACGTACCCGTCGGCTCGATAGCGTCGGGCCAGCTCGACGTCACGGACAGCCGACCGTGTTACCTGGTTGGCGCTCATTTTGATGTCTCCGATTCGCGGTACGGTCCCATCAAGTCCGGGTTTGGCGGTAAGTCCCCTGCGTACCGTCACGCGGAAGCGCGTTCCATGTCAACCCAGACAACACATCGCCCGACCGGTCTCAGTCCGCCACACCCGCTGAAACATCAACGCCGGCCGGCACCAGGAACGACCGGCGCCGGGCCAACGCCGTGCCGACCGGCAGGGCCGCGGTGAGGCCGGCGGTCACGAGAAAGCCGATTCGCCAGTCGCCGATCTGAATCGCCAGACCGGCGAGCGGAGCCGCGACGGCGATACCCGCGGCGCTCGCCGAATTCATCCAGGTCATCGCCTGGGTGTAGACGCGCGGATCGGTTGTCTGTTGCAGCAGGACAGCCGCCGGAATGAGGATCGGTGCGATGGCGGCGCCAACCACGGCATAACCGAGGAACATGACGACGATATTCGGCACCGCGCTCAACGCGGCCGTCCCGAGTATGAGAAAGCTCGACACGGTGAGTATGACCGCCATCGGCTGGAAACGATGGGCCCGCACGCCGTACACCAGCCCGGCCAGCAGGCTGGTCACGCTGCTGACCGCAGATATCGGCCCGGCCAATACGGCGGTGTGATGCGCGAACGCGAAAGCCATGATGGTCACCGGAATCGCGCCGAAGAAGAATCCCATCGACATATTGATGCCGAATAAGGTCACCACCGCCGGGGTGAGCAGGCGACGATCGACGAGCCGACGTTCACTGGGCCCGTGCGATGGCGGTTCGGAATGACGTTGCCAAATGAATGCCGTCATGCCGACGATGATGAGACAACCGGCGAGGGTCAGCCCGGCCGCCGGATAAACCACCGTGCTCAGTGTGCTGACGAGAATTGGGCCGCAGAGGAAAGTCACGTCATTGAGCGCAGCCTCCAAGGAAAGCGCAGCGGCAAACTGATCCGGCGCGTTGGTTGCGTGCCGCCAGCGGGCCGCCGACAGCGCGCCCACCTGGGGAATGCTGCCGCCGGCCACCGTCGCCAGCACCGCGAGCAATGCCAGCGATATATGGAGAAGCGCGCCCGCGACCAGCGCCGAGGTGGCGAGTACAAAGACCCCCACTGACCACGGCAGGATGCGCCGTTGACCCCGTTCGTCCACCATTCGCGCCAATTGCGGACCGACCGTCGCTTCGGCAATCGCGAACAGTGCCGTCGCCGCGCCTGCCGCGGTGAACGATCCGGTGGCGCCGCGGACCGTCCACAGCACCGCCAGACTCGTCATCGCGACGCCGAGTCGTGCGACGGCAGCGGCGGCGAAGAATGCCGTCGCTCCAGGGAGGCACAGCACCACGCGATACCGCGTCAGTCCACCGCTGAAATGACGAAACAAACCTGTGTCGCCACGTTGGCGTGGCATGGGAAACCGAAACCTTCCCGTGCGAACGGGTTAGCGAGCCGCCAGACAGGTCGGACTGGGCCATCGGCTCGCGCCACGCGCCCCGCGGCGCATCGCACGTCTTTTCCGCGTCCGAACGGACGCGATCGCAGCATAGCCCACATCTGCCCGTAAGCGCCGTGGATGTGATCTGTGTGGACGGTCGCCCGGCCCGGCAGTGACCAGATCAGTCGAGCGCCTTGTTCAGCAGAATGCCGAGCCGTCTCCGATCGGCCGCGCTGAGATTGCGGGTCAACGGCCCGATGAGATCAGCGATCTCGGCCGTTAGCACTCGGGTAAGCCGTCGCCCCTCCGCGGTGAGGCTGACCCGGACAGCTCGGCCGTCGTCACTGCTGGTGCCCCGCCGCACCAACCCCCGCCCGGCCGCGCGGTCGA
The DNA here is from genome assembly GCA_036267955.1 of Mycobacteriales bacterium. Lineage (GTDB taxonomy): Bacteria > Actinomycetota > Actinomycetes > Mycobacteriales > QHCD01 > DATAVB01. The sequence continues at coordinate 7,592 of DATAVB010000064.1, forward strand.
TCAATCCACTCACCGACGACCGGTCCAACCCCAGGTGTGTCGCCAGCTCGGCCATTTTCGGTTCCCGATCCCGCAGGATCGCCAGGACCCGCAACTGGGTCAGCGACAGCTCATGCGCGGCCGCCGTCTGGCTCAACAGCGCGATCACCGTGAAGGAGACCCGCACCAGGCCGTCCAGCACATCGGTGTCGTCGTCCCGATCGGAGCGTGTGGTCATGTCGCCAGGCTACCTTGCACTAGTTCGTAGTGCCAGCTAATCTAGTTTGTAATCCCAATCAATATCTATGGGCGCGAGATCTGGGCCCGGAACCATTTTGGAGATGCAACATGCACGCAGCAGTCGTGAACTCTTTCGATAGACCACCGACCTACCAGAGCATCCCCACACCCACGCCGCAGACACCCGACGAGGCGCTCGTCGACGTCCTCGCCGTCGGCCTGCATCCCCGGGTGCGATCGCAGGCCGACGGCTCGCACTACACCAGTTCCGATGAGCTGCCCCTCGTTCCCGGCATCGACGGCGTCGGGCGTGCCCCCGACGGCACCCTGCGCTACTTCGTCCTGCCCGACACGGCAATCGGAGCGCTGGCCGAACAGACCATCGTCGATCTGCGCCGCAGCATCGTCCTCGCCGACGGCGCCGACCCGGTGCTCGTCGCCGCGGCGATGAACCCGGCCATGTCGTCCTGGATCGCGCTCCGTCGCCGTACCAGCTTTCAATCCGGGCACAACGTCCTGGTCCTGGGCGCGACCGGCAGCGCCGGCCAACTGGCCGTCCAGGTCGCCAAACACCTCGGCGCCGGCCAGGTCATCGCCGCCGGACGCCGGCCCGATCGACTCGCCGGCCTGGCCGAGTTGGGCGCCGACGTGACGGTATCCCTCGAAACGGATCCGACCCGCGATCTGGGGCAGGCGGCCCGCGAGGTAGACGTCGTCCTGGACTACCTGTGGGGACCGCCCACCGCGGAGGCGATGCTCAGCGTGGTCATGAACCGTACGGACCGGGGGCAGGCCCTTACCTGGATCGAGATCGGCTCGGTGGCCGGGCCGACCGCCGCCATCCCGTCCGCCGCGTTGCGCGCCGCACGACTGCAGATCGTCGGCAGCGGCCAGGGCTCGGTCCCGACCCGCGACATCCTGGCCGAGCTTCCCGCACTTGCCACCGAAATCACCAACGGAGCCTTCCGGATCAACGCGCGCACCGTCCCGCTCAGCGATATCGAGACGGCCTGGAATGACACCGCCAGCGAAGAACGCATCGTCATCACCCCCTGACCGGCGGTCGCAGCGAGCGTTGTACCGAGTCACCGAATTCGCGCTCGCCGCGCGGCGTGGTGCCGAGGCCACCGGAGGCATGTGACCTACGGTCGACTGTATGTTCGAATCGGAGTGGGACGCCGGGCTCGATGACGCTCAGCTCGCGGCCGCCGCACACACCGGTGGTCCGCTGGTCGTGCTGGCCGGAGCCGGAACGGGCAAGACCCGGACGCTGACCTCGCGGGTGGCGCGGTTGCTGGCGCATGGCGCTGATCCGTCGCGGGTGTTGTTGTTGACCTTCACCCGGCGGGCGGCGGCCGACATGCTGGCCCGCGCGGCGGTCCTGTGCGGGGATCGGCGGGCCGCCAATCGCTTGTGGGGCGGCACTTTTCACGCGGTGGCGCACCGGTTGGTCAGTCGGCACGCCGAGGCCTTGGGTCTGCCCGCCGAGCTGTCCGTGCTCGACCCGGCCGACGCGCGCGACCTGATGGACCTGCTCCGGCACGACCACGACCTGGCCGGTACGGAAGAGCGGTTTCCGCGGGCCGACAGCCTGGTCGACATCTACTCCCGCGCGGTCAATACGGGACGCCCGGCCCGGAAGGTGATCGCCGAACAGTTCCCGTGGTGCGACCCGCATACGGACAAGATTCTGGACCTTTTCCGCGCCTACACGACCCGCAAACGCGCAGGAGGAATGCTGGACTTCGACGACCTGCTCATCGCCTGGCGCAGCCTGCTCACCGACCCGATCGTCGGCCCCGCCATGACCGACCGCTGGGATCACGTGCTCGTCGACGAATACCAGGACGTCAATCAGATCCAGGTCGACATCGTTCGGCTGCTGCGCCCCGAGGGTGCCGGCCTGACGGTGGTCGGAGACGACGCGCAGGCCATCTACGGCTTTCGCGGAGCCGACGCCGCACATCTGACCGATCTCGCCACCAGCCTGCCCGGCGCGTCGGTGATCCGGCTGGAGCGCAACTTCCGGTCCCGGCAGCCATTGCTGGACCTGGCCAATGTCGTACGACCCACCAATGGCGGCCTGGCGCTGCGGCTGACCTCGGATCGCCCGGACGGCCCGCAGCCGCGGCTGATGCGTTGCTACGACCCGGCGGAAGAGGCGCGCCTGGTGGCCGACTCGGTCCTGGAGGCGGTCGAGGCGGGAGGGCGGTTGGCCGATCAGGCCGTGCTCATGCGAGCCGGGCACCACAGCGACCTACTGGAGGTGGAACTGACCGCCCGCCGGGTGCCGTTCGTGAAATACGGCGGGCTTAAATTCCTCGAGGCCGCACATATCAAGGATTTCCTCGCCGGCCTGCGGCTGCTCGACAATCCGGCCGATGAAATCGCCTGGTACCGGCTGTTGCGCTTACATGACGGCATCGGCCCGGCCCGGGCCCGCGACCTGCTGGCCGTATTGCGACCGGGCGAGGGCGGGTCGGATGACCGGCACGCCGACACCATCGCCACCGCGCCGGCCGCCGCCCGCGTCAAACTCACTTCCACCCTCAGCGGGCTCAGCGCCGCCCGCCATGAACGCGGCACCGCCGACCGGGCCGCGGCGGTCGTCACGATGCTGCGGCCGGTGCTGATCCGCCGCTATCCCGACCATCCGGTCCGGTTGGACGATCTGGACCGGCTCGTGGCGGCCGCCGCCGAGGCGCCGACGCTGGCCGAGTACGTCGCCCAGCTGACCCTCGATCCGCCGGTCTCGACGACCGACCTGGCCGGGCCGCCGCACCTGGACGAGGACTACCTCACCTTGAGTACCGTGCATTCCGCCAAGGGACTGGAATGGGAATCGGTGCACGTCATCGGTCTGGTCGACGGAGCCTTTCCGTCCGACATGGCGTTGAATACCGACAACGGGCTGGTGGAGGAGCAACGGCTCTTCTACGTCGCGCTCACCCGCGCCCGTGACCAGCTCACCCTCTACACGCCATTGCGAATGCCACACCAACGACATACCGGCAGCGATCGGCACAGCATCGCACCGGCCAGCCGGTTTCTCACCGACCAGGCCCTGGCCACCCTCGATATCCAGGAAAGCCGCCGGCCGACGCCGCTGGTACGCGAAAGGCCCACCACAGCGCGTATTGCACTGCCCACGCTCGACGATCTGTGGACCTAGACATATCTGCACCTAGCCCACGGGCGCATTCCAGTCGATGGTGTAGCGAAGCTCAGTTGCCATGATCTTTTCCAGGTTCATCATCTTGAACATCAGGGGCATCAGCGCCGGCATGATCTTCTGGGCCAGCGGCCCTGGGGTCTTGCTCTTATTGATTTTGGCGCCGCGGCGGGTGATGCGCTCGACCCGGTCCCGACGCAGGTGCTCGTACGTACGGAACGCGGATGACGGGTCCGGGAGATCGCGCAGGCAGCGAGCGAGTTGAATTGCTGACTCGATCGCCTGCGAGGCGCCCTGGCCGGTGCTGTTGGACGGCGCGTGCACGGCGTCGCCGACCAGCACCAGCCGGTCGCGGTACCAGTGCGGAACGGGCGGCATGATGTGCAGTGCGCCGGTCACCTGCAGGTTCTCCGCGGTGGTGCGTTCGGCGAGCAGACCGCCCGGAGTGTCCTCGCGGTATGTCTCGCGCAGGGTGCTCAGCCACTGCTCCTTGGGTACGGCGCGGGCGTCGGTCAGGCTGCGGTACTGCGGCGAGGGCAGATTGGCGCCCCAGGAGATCCGGCCGTCCGGCCGGACCCAGTAGAGGTAATACGCGCGCCTGCCGAAGGCGAAGGTCATGGTTTCCGGCGGCAGATTCAGGTCGACATCGACGAGCCCCTCGAAGCCGAGCATTCCGGTGTAATCGGCCCCGGGGGCCTGCGGATCGATCAGCCGCCGCACGGTGGAACGGACACCGTCGGCGCCGATGAGAATATCGGCGCTTGCTTCGGAGCCATCGGCGAATCGAGCCGTGACGCCGTTGCTGCTCTCGTCAACGGCGACGAGTCGCTTGCCGTATTCGAACCGAACACCAGCGGCCGCCGCGTTTTCTTGCAGAATGCGGTGCAGCGACCCGCGATCGATGGCCCGCCGCGGTTCCAGGCCAGGCAGGCTCGGCATTTTGCCACGAGGCGTGCCCGCGATCGACATGACCGATCGAGCAATCGGAATCGCCGCTGCGCGCACTGCATCGGCGGCGCCGATGAGGTCGAGAGCGGCGAGCCCGTTCGGCTCGAGGGCGAGGGCGCCACCGATCCCGTCCGACGGGGCCGGATACGCCTCGTACACGGTGGCATCGATTCCAGCTTTGCGGAGCGCGGCGCCGGCAACCGGGCCGGCGATTCCGCCGCCGATGATCAGGGCGGAGTGGATTGAAGGCATGATGATCTCCTGTGAGGTCGCGGCCGGCGCACGCCGACCGCTGCGGTCCCCAGGTGGACCGACCTCGCACCGCAACCCGTTATGGTGAAGTGCCGCTTCGTTACCGGGCTGTCTGTTCGAGGATCGGTTACGGGGTTGTTGATGCCGGGGGCGGTGTTGCCGCACTGCCCCCGGGATCTGACTCGGTTCCTTTAGGTCATTGCTGATCTGCGTCGGTGGATCGCTCGGATCCCCTCTCCGCGAGTTCGGCCAGCTCGGCCGGGAGTTGACCGGTGTCATGCCAGTTCTGCCACTGGTCCAGGCCGGGAAATTTCGCCGACGTCAATTCCTTGAGCAGGTTTTGCACCCAGGTCACTTCGGCCTCCAGCATCGAAATGCCGAATTCGTCCTCCAGCAGAAACAGGGCGGGGACCTGCGTTTTGTGTTCGGCGAGCGCGGCTCGTCTGGTCTTGATTGACTCCTGCAGGCGTTGTGACCGAGTCTGCAGTGCCTCGATCACCTCACCCGGCGGCAGGCCGCCGAGCACCGACAGGCCGGCCACGAACCGGGTGGCCTCGGGCCGCGGGTCGGCCAGCAACTCCCGCGTCCACTGCATGAATTCGTCGCGGCCGGCCGCGGTGATCCGATACACAGTGCGCTCGGGGCGCGCACCGTCACGGCTGGTGCCGATCGTCTCCACCAGTCCCTGCTTCTCCAGGCTCTGCACGACCGTGTAGAGCGAGGCGAACTTCACCGCCAGGTCCTGCTCCTTGCCCCTGGCCCGCATGATCGAGGCCATCTCGTAGCGGTGCATGGGTCGCTGCGACAACGTGGACAACGTCGCCAACGCCAGCAGGTTCGACCGCCGCTGCTTACCTGCCACCCTGTCCTCCTCTCGACTATTCGCGTACGAATATACGCATGCGAATAGCCGAGCGCAACCCGTGGCCTGGTTGGCCCGGAACACTCAGTCGACCGGTGTGGCGGCCAGGTGCCGCAGGTACGCCTCCGGGTCGAGTCCGGATGTCGCGTCATTGGCGCCGCGCCGGTACAGACCGAGCTCGCCGTCCGGAGCGACCCGCACCATGCTGCTCGCCGCGTGTGCGCGCCCAAGATCGCGGAGCGCATCGGCATTGACGACCGGAGCCGCGGTGCCGACCATCGCGACGGCCTCGGCGGCGGAGGCCGCGGGCGACTGTCCGGTGCGATTGGCGCTGCTGCCGTACAGGCGTGGGAACTCGTCCCACAGGCGCGCCAGCGGGGCCCACCAGCCGCTGAACATCGCCAGGTAGCCATCGCGTACCGCCGGATTGATCCAGTCCGGATGCGGCACCGAGGCGCGCAGCGGGACGAGCAGCGAGAGGCGCAGCCGCAGCAGTGCTCCGACCCGCGGCAACAACTCGGCGGGCAGGTCGAGGCTCGGCGCGACATCGCGCCATTCCCGGGCGTTGTGCAGCGAGACCGCGACGTTATGGTCCGGCGGGCGATGCTTGAGGGCGTTGACCGCGTACGGATTGGTGGCGACGATGCCGTACGTCATCGGGCTGGGATTGGGTACGACGACCGCTCGCCCTTCGTCCAAGGCGAGACAGGCCTCCTCGAGGCCGGGGACCTCGGGCGGATCAGCCATCGACCCGCTCCGTTCGGGCATAATTCTCATTGAGCCACATATCCGGATTCTAGGAGAACGGATCGGGCCGTGCCGATCCCGCGCGGCCCGCCGGCATTGACGTTCGTCTCTGAGCAGGTGCGACGCAGCGACGGAGTCCGCGACGCTAAGTCGCAGCGATCCAGCCCCAACCCGGCTTCAGATCTCCCGCGCCGCCGACCTGATCGCACTGCTCGAGATGCTTCCGCCGGCCAAACGCCAGCCCAACCTGCTGTTCGGTGTCGTTCGGTTCCTCGGCGGCCCGGTCGAGCCCCAACCGCATTCCATGACTTCACCGTCACAAATTGGTCCGTGGTCGAGGCAGAAATGCGTATTCGGGCCACACAGACGAACGAAGTCGGACGGTGTGCCTTACTGCTGCCGGTGCTCGCCGCCTTGCCGTGACCGCTCGCATTGCTGGAGGTCGGCGTATCCGCTGGCTTGTGCCTTTACCCCGAGCGTTACGGGTATCGGTATTCCGACCGCGCGGTCGGCACCGGCGAACCGATCCTCGAGTGCGCCGCGACCGGAATGGCGCCACCGTCGAAATTACCGGAAGTGGAGTGGCGGGCTGGCCTGGATCTCAACCCGCTCGACGTCACCGACGCCGCCGACATTGCTTGGCTCGACGCGCCGTACAACGAGACAATGCGCGGCGACTGGCCGGGAATCAGCGCATTCCTGCGGGTCGGCGAGGACGTCTTCCACACCTATTCCACGTATGGCCGCGGCATCGAGCAGTTTCACAACGGCATCCCCTACCTCGACCTCACCGCTCTCGGGCGGCAGGAGGAGTGGGAGGAACCCAAGGGTCGCGCAGTCCCTCTCGGTCGGCAGGTCGGCGGGCCCGGAATGCGCCTCCCCGACGAATACGACACCGACACCTAGGCGGCCCGCACCCACCATTACCCGCCCCCAGTAGACGGCATGTTGCTCGCCGATCTTGAAGCTATCGCCCATCAATGTCCGTTATAGGGGGCATTATCTTCAAGATCGGCGAGGGGGTAGGGCAGCCCAGCGCGCGGCTCACCATGCCTACCCGCGTGACCTCGATGATCACTAGGCAGCGGTAGGCGGCCCGAACCAGGTGGTCAGCGCCTCAGGGAGCCCCCGCTGGCTGCTTTCCCCGACCCAGGCGACATGTCCGTCGGGTCGAATCAACACGGCCGTCGGAGCGATGACCTCGCCGAAAGCCGGAAGTTCCCACGTACCAGAGTATTTGGCGTCGACCAGCTGAACCCGCTCGTCCCATGGAGTGATGTCGAAGGCACCGGCCGCATCGAGGTTGAGCAATACCGGGCGGGCCTTGTGCAACAGGGTGAAGACCCGCACCGCGCCGTCGGCGGTAACCAGGTCGAGATCGGGCATGCGGCGCCCGAGCAGCGGGTGCCCCTCGCCGAGGTCGTAATGGACATCCAGATTGAACATCATCGCCGCGAAGCGTCTGCGCGACTCCTCCCCCATGAGCAACTCGGCAATGGTGTCCTGCAGGGCCTTCGTGCGCGGATCCTGGCGGCGGAGCGCGACGAGCGCCATCGTCGTACGCAACAAACGGACACCCACCGGGTGCCGCTCGGCGTGGTAGGTGTCCAGGAGGCTCTCCGGTGCCGTCCCGTGGACCACCTCGGCCAGCTTCCAGCCCAGATTCATCGCGTCCTGCACGCCGATCTGGAGGCCCTGTGCACCGTCCGGGGAATGCACGTGTGCGGCGTCGCCGGCCAGCAGGACCCGTCCGTCGCGGTAGGCCGTGGCCTGCCGGGCCATGTCGGTGAACCTGGAGATCCAGGTGGGACTGTGCACCCCGTAGTCGGTCCCGTAAACGGCGACGAGAGCCTCGCTGAGATCGCCCAAAGTGGGTTCGCTGTTGGGTCCGATATGCCGTTCGGTCACCATGACCCGGACCGGCCCGCTGTCCGCGTAGATGATTTCGCCGTCGCGGATCTCGTACTCCACCCGGCCGAGGCCATGAACTCCGATGGCATCGTGGCGGGTCCCCCATTCCGCCTCTTCGGCAAACTCGACCTCGGCGATCAGGCTGCTCGTTGTCGGATCGCACCCCGGGAACTCGATGCCGGCGGTCTTGCGGATGCGGCTGCGTCCGCCGTCGCACCCGGCCAGATACTCCGCCCGCAGCGACTGACCGTCGGACAGCTCGACGTCGACGCCGGCGTCGTCCTGCGCGAAACTCGTCACCTCACGTCCGCGATAGATCGTCACCGCCAGCTCGCCGACCCAGCCGGCCAGGATGCGCTCGAGGTGGTTCTGCCAGAGCCCGAGCGAGTACGGATGCCGGGTGGGAAAGTCGCTGATGTCCAGATGGACCCCGGCGAACGACCCGACCTGGGCCACCTGTCCCTCCGCTATGAACCGATCGGCGATTCCCCGCTGATCAAGGATCTCGATGCTGCGTGAGTGCAGGCCACCTGCGCGCGGACCGGAAAGGTCCTGGCTGGCCCGCCGCTCGACAATCGCGACGTCCACGCCCGCCAACGCCAACTCGGCCGCCAACATCATCCCGGTCGGACCGCCGCCGGCGATCACCACCGCATGTTCAATCACAGGCACTTCGTTACTCCCTTTTCCCCGAAATCCGGCATCGGCCGACGATTCTGCGGCACTACCCGGGTCTTGCCGCAAGCCCCCCAGTGCGCTATAAGTTAGAAGTGGCAAGGAGTGGTTACTCCTCTTTTCCCTTATCGTCCGATGTGGACAGCAATTCCTTGGCAAATCCGGCAGCACGATGTTGATTGGGTGATGGAGTCATACGTTGAGCGTCCGCCGCTGCCGGGGTTGGCAGCGGTGGTACGAACCGTCTGGATCCAGCGCACCGGTGATTCGGCGTACGTGCAACGGCACCTGCCCACCGGCGGGGTCGAGATCCATTTTCCGATCGGTGGCCATCCTCAGCTGGTTGGTCCGCTGACCGGTCCTGCAATTGAGATCATTCCGGCGCACACCACCATCGTTGGCGTGCGCTTCCAACCAGGGACCCCACCGCTACTTCCGACGGTGCTCGACGACCTGGTGGACCAGCGTCTGGGTCTGGCCGAGCTGTGGGAAGTGGACCGCCTCGTGGACGCGATGGCCCAGGTCGGGACGCCCGAGCAGGCACTCACGTTGTTGCAGGTCCATCTCCTGCACCAGTTTCGAACCTCGGTCCGGGTGGATCCGCTGGTGGGCGAGGCCGTGCGGGTGCTGATGCCCTGGCACCCGGTCGACATCGGCGTTCTGGCCACGCACCTGGCGCTTTCCGCCAGTCAACTGCGCCGCCGCTGCCTGCAGGTGGTCGGGGTAAGTCCCAAGGTGCTGCAGCGAACGCTGCGATTTCAGGGATTTCTCGCGCTGGCGCAAGCCGGCGCCGTGGCCACCGGGCGCCGTGGCGCGGACGGCATGGCGGGACTGGCGGTCGACGTGGGGTACGCCGACCAGGCCCACCTCAGCCGAGAATGCCTGCGCCTGACCGGTCTCACCCCGCGCCAACTTCTCGGCGGCGACCTCGACCGCTGCACCTGCGGTCATGAGCACTCCGTGTCCTACAAGCCTTTCCTGGCGTCCCGAAGCAGGCCTCCGCCGCGGGCCTGAGTCTGCTCGATTTGTTCAAGACCCATCGTCCCGCGGCGCATAGCTTCGACCTTGTGCCCGACCTGACCGAGTTCCGCGCCGCACTCGACGGTGAGTTGTTCAGCCCTGACTCGTCGGGCTACGAGGCGATCCGCCGACCGGTCAACGTCACCTACCGCGGGGTGCGTCCCCGGCTCGTGGTGCGGTGCCGCTCGGTCTCCGATGTCGTTGGCGCCCTGGGGTACGCGACCGGCACGGGCGACCACGTCGTCCCGCGTGGCGGTGGGCACTGCTTCGCCGGCCGATCGTCGACGGACGGCATCGTGCTCGACCTGTCCGGGCTCGACGGCATTTCCGTGGCCGCCGACGGGGTCGCCACGATCGGAGCGGGCGCCCGCCTGGGCCAGGTGTACGCGGAGTTGCACGCGCACCGCCGGACCCTGCCGGCCGGGTGCGGTCCCACGGTCGGCATCACCGGCCTCACCCTCGGCGGGGGAATCGGGTTGCTCGGGCGCAGGCACGGGCTGACCTGCGACCGTCTCCTCGGCGCGCAGGTCGTGCTCCCCACCGGCAGCGTCGTGGACTGCGACCACGCCCACGAGCCGGACCTGTTCTGGGCTCTACGCGGTGCGGGTGGCGGCCAGTTCGGCGTGGTCACCTCGCTGCGGTTCGACACCGTCTCCGAGCCGATGACCACCCGGATCGAGGCGCACTGGTCGGACCTCCCTCTCGACGAGCTGGTGGCCGGCTGGCAAAGCTGGGCACCGGACGCCCCGGACGAACTCACCGCCAACCTCACCCTCGAGTCCGAGCCCGGCACACCGGCCCGGGCCACCCTGTTCGGCGCCGGCACCCTCGAGGAGGGGCCGATTCGGGGACTGCTGCAGGAGTTCGCCGATCGGGCAGGTGTGCCTTCTGCATTCGAGGTGCGGACCGGCCTGCCCTACAGCCGGCTGAAGAACACCTTCGCCGACCCGCGGGAGCTACCCGCCCTACGGACGAGGTCGGAGTTCTTCTCCCACTCGATGGCCCACGGCACCGTTGCATCGCTGCTGACCCAATTGGGCGAGCCACGGACCCTGGGCCGGCGGACGATCGCCTTCACCGCGATGGGCGGCGCCTACAACAGGGTCGCCGAGGACGCCACGGCGTTCGCCCATCGCAGCGAACGCTTTCTGGTCGAGCACATCAGCGTGGTGGGCGATCCGTGGGTCGACGCTTCCTGGACGACCGCCCATGCCGACGGGTCGGGGCGGGTCTACCCCAACTTCCCCGACCCGGCGCTCAATGACTGGGCCACGGCGTACCACGCGGGCAATTACCCCCGGCTGGTAGCGATCAAGAACGCCTACGACCCGAACCGATTCTTCAATTTCCCGCAAGCCATCTGATCAACCGCGAAGGAGACACATGAGCAAGATCCTGGTCACCGGCGGGCTGGGCATGATCGGTGCCCACACCGCCCGCGCATTGCTGGACCTCAGCCACGAGGTCGTCCTCACCTCGTACCGCCAAACCGATGTCCCGTCATTCCTCGCCGGCCGGGCCACTGTGGAATCGCTCGACGTCACCGACCGGGACGCGTTTCTCGCCCTCGGCGATCGCTACGACATCAGCGACATCGTCCATCTCGCCGGCACCATCCCCGGCGACGATCCAGTCGATTTCTTCCGTACGGACACGACCGGCCTGCTCAACGCGCTGGACGCCGCCCGCACCTGGGGCGTCCGCCGGTTCGCTGTCGCCAGCAGCATCGGCGTATACATCGGTCGGACCGAGATCCCCTGGCACGAGGAGCTCGACCTGCCCACCGCGGACCTGCCGCACCTGATCATCGCGTTCAAGAAAGCCGTCGAACCCTTCACCACGCACAGCCTGCGCGGCAGCGGCGTCCAGCCGGTGTGCCTGCGGATCGGGAGCATCTGGGGACCGCTGATGGACCCGGAATCAGTGTTCAGCCCCATCCCGCCCTACGTCAGCGCCGTCCTGCGCGGTGAGGAACCGAAGCCGCTGCCCGCGGACCACGGCGGCGACAGTTGCTATGCACCCGACGCCGGGCGCGCGATCGCCTTGCTGACGACCGCGGAAACCCTGCGGCACGACACGTACAACGTCTCCAGCGGCCGACCAGGCACCAGCCGCGAATTCGCGGAGGCCCTGCAGGTAAGCGCTCCCGCCCGGCAAGCCGAGCTCCCGCCCGAACCGCAGCACGACACCGGCAACGACCCGTATCTCGATATCACCCGGCTCACCGAGGACACCGGCTTCAAGCCGAACTTCGACGTCAGCGCGGCCGTCGCCGATTATGTCGCCTGGCGCGCCCACAATCCCCGATGAAGGAGCACATCATGCTTGATCCCGATGTACGCCGCGTTCTCGACGGCGCCTCGTTCGCGCACCTCGCCACCGTCCTGCCCGACGGCTCGCCGCACAACACTCCGGTTTATGTCGGCGCCCACGGCGATCGGATCGTCTTCTTCACCGGTCCGGGCATGCGCAAAGCCCGCAATCTGCGGCGCGATCCCCGGCTGGCGCTGTCCATCACACCCGTCGACAACCCGTACAACCCCGTCGTCATCCGCGGCCGGGTCGTGGAATGGATCGAGGGCGATGCCGCGTGGGAAATCATCGACCGGCTCGCCACGAAGTACACCGGTTCGCCCTACTCGCGGGAGCAGGAGCGCGTGGTGATCGTGATCGAACCCGAGCGTCAGACCGTCGGCGTCGGCTGAGTTTCGGTGCGGGTGAGTTTCGGTGCGGTGAGTTTCCAGGTCCAGCCGATCGGACGGAGTTCGAGGCGGCCCGCGACGTGTTGGGACGAGTGGTTATCCGCGCTGGTGCTGTAAAAGAGGTGCGGACAGTACGGCGAAAGCAGGTCGGCCCAGGCAGCCGTTGTCGCTGCGGCATAACCGCGTTTGCGGAATTCCGGCGCCGTCCAGGTGCCAGCCTCGGCCGCCGCGGCAGTCCTGGCCGGCGTGTGACAAATGGAGACCACGCGGTCCCGATCCAGCACCATTGCCCATGGCGCTCCGGTGCCACCACCAATGAGCTCGATCCATTCATCGGGCTCCCAGTTGTCGGGCCGCCTGTTCAATAGCTGGTCTGCGTGTGCGCTGTCAGATCGTAGAACGCTTACCTGGCCGGCAAAGTGGACCGGCGGCGCTACGTGATAGCTGGGGCCGCCAGAAAGGACGAGTTCGCCAGGCCCTTCGGCGGTGAGCAGTTCCCGACAAGAGTCCACAAAGGATGGAATCGCGCCCGGCCGGGGTGGCACGCCGTCCGCAACCAGCTCCAGCACTCGATTCGTTACGTCATCGGAAATCCGTTGTCCGACCGCGGCAATGATGCCGGCGGGCGCCACGCCCACCGCTAATTCGACCGGCCCACCGACCCGATGTTGAGCGTCCAGGCCCCAGAGCACGCCCATCTCGATGCGCAGGAGGTCCAGATCGGTCAGCCGTTCAACAGCGGTTTGCGGATCCTGTGGCGTCGGCACCTGGCACAGTCTCGACCGACCACCACCCGGCCACAAGGCATTTCTGGTTCAGAATCCGATCGCTTCGCGGAGCAGGAGGACGGTGCCGCGCCCGGGATGCGGTTCGGCGTTGAGGATCAGAACCCGGTTGGCGGCACTGGGCACCCCGTAAGCCGCCTGGGCCCGCTCGCTTTCCAGCGGGAGGCAGTGCTCTTCGACGCGACGCAGCGCGGCGTCCAGATCGGGCACCACCTTCTGCGCCCCGACGACCCAGATCGCGCTGCCAGCGGCGCCCGCGTAGCCAGGCAGCTGGCTGCCGCTGGCCGAGGCGACCACGAGCGAGCCGGTTTCGGTGACCGCGGCGACACTGCCGATGATGACGTCGGGGCAGGAGAGCAGCTTCCAGATCTCGCGCATCTGGGTGGCGCGATCCATGGTCGTGCCGTGTGATTTGACGGAGTCGTACCGTCCGCTGCTGTTGATGTCCGCATCGATGCCGGAGAGGCGGAGGGTCTCGCTGGCCCCGGTGAACACGCTGGCCCCCTCGGGAATCAGGTCCTTGACCCGGGCCCGGGCGGCGGCGGCGTCATCGAGGATTTCGGCGGCGAAATTGTTTGCCCTCAGCGCAGCGGCCGCCCGCTCCAGGCGCTGCGCGGGCGCCGCGTCGGCGAACGATGTGGTTGGAATCGGCGTGCTCATTGGTGTCTCCTGGCCTGATCGCTGGATGATGTGTTCGTCTCAGTGGTTCGACAAGACAGCACCGCGGAATGTGAGGCGAGCCGCCAACCTCACATTCCGGTGAGCTGTCTGGTCGAACTGGTGAGGGCAGCTGCGACTACGAAGGGCCGGCGACACCGATGACTCCAACGTCCAGCCGATCCGAGCCAGGACACGGCCGGGGTCTGAGTGCGATCATCAGTGAGCGGCGCTCGCTGATAAATCTCGCGTACCGGCTGCTCGGTTCGATGGCCGAGGCCGAGGATGTCGTCCAGGAGACCTACGCCCGCTGGTACGCCATGTCCGCGCAACAGCAGGAAGGGATCGAATCTCCCGGCGCCTGGCTGAGCAGGGTCGCCAGCCGCATCTGCCTCAACCTGCTCGGCTCGGCCCGGGCCCGGCGAGAAACCTACGTGGGCGAGTGGATCCCCGAGCCGCTGCCCGACCGCACGGAGTGGATCACCGGACGCTCAGGCGGCACCACGGTCGACCCGGCCGACCGGGTCACCCTCGACGAGTCGATCAACATGGCCTTTCTCGTCGTGCTCGAATCGATGACACCGGCCGAGCGCGTCGCATTCATCCTGCACGACGTTTTCCGCTACGCATTTGCCGATGTGGCCGAGATCGTCGGCCGCACGCCGGCCGCCTGCCGCCAGCTGGCCACCTCAGCCCGTCGCCGCATCCGGGCCGGGAACGCTCCCGCAACCCCATCCGCCCGGCAGGCCGACATCGTTCGGGACTTCAAGCAGGCCTGGGAAGCCAAGGACATCGACGCGCTCATCGGTCTGCTCGACCCCGATGCCACCGCGATCGCCGACGGTGGCGGCCTGGCTCTGACGTTCCTGCGCCCCATCGAAGGCGGCAAGCAGGTCGCGCGCGCCTGGGTCGAACTCGCCAAACGGTCGACCAGCGACATGACGGTCCTGGAACGTACGGTCAACGGTCAGCCCGGCCTGGTCGCCCAGCAGGACGGCGTCACCGTGACGGTGTTCGCGTTCGACATCGCAGGCGACCGGATCCGGCACATCTGGGTGATACGTAACCCGGAGAAACTCCGCCCCTGGGCGATGGGCGGGAGCTGAGCGTCGCGTTGGTTTGCGTTCCGGGGACATCCCCGTTAACGTCCAGAGGGCTTAAACGGGGATGTCCCTGGAACGGAGCAACGTGAGACTAGCCGACGAAGACCGCTGGGCCATTGCTGAGACGCTCGCCCTGCATGGTCACCTGTTCGACAACGGCGAGCTTGACCGCCTGGAGGAGTTGTTCACCCCGGACGTCATTTACGACGTTACCGACGTCGGCATGCGTGCCTTGCACGGGATTTCCGAAATCCTCCGGGCAACTCTGGAACTCGGTGACGGCAATCCACTCGCGCATCACGTCACGAACATTACGATTACCGAAGTAACAGCCGACCACGTCAGCACCCGCTGCAAGGCGATCGTCGTGCTAGCGGACGGTCGCTCCGGCAGTGCAACCTACGTCGATTCACTTCGGCGGGACGACGGTCGCTGGAAAATCAGCCATCGCATCGTCCAAGCACGACGAATACCGCTCAACGGAGCTCATATAACGTGATGCCCTCGATCAGACCGATGAGATCGTCCAGCACGAACCGACATCGGCACGCTTGACCAAGCACACCATCGGGAAGGTGCTGCAAGGCTAGCTACTCTTGGGCCGTTTCGGCAGTCGCCGAGACTCCATCGAACGGTCATGGTGCGGGTGAGTCATGAAGCGCAGGTGTGATGAATCCCGAGCGCCGATCGTGCTGATCGGTCCCGCGTGCGCGGGGAAGTCGACACAGGCCGGACTATTGGCTGTGGCGCTCGGCTGGCCCCGAGCATCACTTGACGATCTGATCTGGCAGTACTGCGCCGACGCCGGTTACAGCCGTACTGACTTCGAACGAACCCGCACCACAAATGGCGCCAGCCTGGCGCGTCGCCCCCTACCCGCCCTATTCGCCAATGGCGTTGAACGCATTGTCCGTGAACACCCGGGAAAGGTGATCGATCTGGGAGCTGGCCACACCCATCTGACCGACGCCACCCTGCGGGCGCGACTGCGCCGGGCGCTGGCAGGATGCCCGAATGTCGTGCTGTTGCTCCCGGCACCGGATCCAGAAGTCTCAATCCGGATCCTCAAGATGAGGTCCTTGCACACACGCGGACATGACTGGGTTCGCGACGGGCACGATCACATCGCCCGCTGGGTCAGCCAGTCCCCCAACAGCGAGCTTGCCACCCGCACGGTCTACACCGACGGCAAGACACCCGAACAGACACGCGACGAAATTCTGC
>DATAVB010000065.1:0-4237 GCA_036267955.1 Mycobacteriales bacterium
CACGTCGAACTGCCGTCCGGCCACGAGCACGTCTGGCAGACCGACATCGGTGTCGCGATGCTGCCGTGGCTGGCCGACCACACCATCGGTGGTCAGGCCGTCGTCTCGGCAGCCGGTTTCGCCGAGATGGCGTTGGCCGCCGCCGCCCAGGCGCTCGGCGATGGTGTACAGGTCAGCGCACTCGCCGTCGAGCGACCGCTGATCCTGGACGCCCAGACCCGGGTCACCACACAGCTTTCGCTGAGCGGAGGAGTGAATCGGGTTGAGATCCAAGCCCGTTCGGCCGGTGGCAACTGGATCCGCCACGCGGTGGCCGACATCGACGTGTTGCAGCAGAGCGGGCCGGCCGGCCGCCACGCCGGGCAGGGCACCGAGATCGCGCTGCCCGACGAGGTTGCCGATCACCCCGAGTACCGCATCCACCCGGTGCTGCTGGACGCGGCATTGCAGCAACTTGCCGCCGCCATCCCGGACGAATCGGAAGACGCTTCCTACCAAGCAGTTTCGGTGGAGACGATCCGGGTTTACGCCCCGATTCGCGGCCGGGCCCGCAGCCACGCCGAGCTGTTGGAACCGGGCGCGGAAGGGGACCGCGGCCACCGCGGCCACCTCGTCCTGACCGACGAAGCGGGCGCCGTGCTCGCGGAGCTGACCGGTATCGAGCTGAAGCCGGTCGACCTGGCCAGCGTGCCGCTGTCGTTGGAGCAGAAGATCTTCGACGCCGCCTGGGTGCCGAGCCCGGCGGCGCACGGCGGTGCCGTTGCCGACGGCACCTGGGTGGTGCTGGCCGAAGCCGACACGGCCGCCGAGGCTCTCGCAGCCGAAGTCACGGACAAGCTCACGTCGTCGTCCCGGCGCGCGGTCAGTGCCACGCTGTCCGACGAGTCCGCGGTCGCGCAGGCGTTCGCCAAGACCGCTGCCAACCCGCAGTTCCCGCCGGTCGGCATCATCGTGCTGCTGGCCAAACGGCCGTTCGACGGCCTCGACATCGATGCCACCGATGCCGCCTTGAAGCGGGCCCACGACTTGGTGGTGGACATCTCGGCGGCGGCGCACGCGGCCGTCGAGGGCTGGAAGGGAACCTCGCCGCGACTGTGGCTGGTCACCCGCGACGGGCTGTCGGTGCACGACGACGAGCCCGGCGATCCGGCTATCGGCGCACTCAAGGGACTCATCCGCAACTGGCGGTTCCCCGGCGAGGCGGCCCGCGTGCTGGCCGGCGAACCGGATCTCGGCGCGACGCTGCTCGACGTGGGCAGCGCTGATGTCGTGGCCGCGCTGACCGATGAACTCTCCGCCGCCACCGGCGACGACGTGGTTGCCCTGCGCGAAGACGGCCGCTTCGTGGAACGCCTGGTGCGTGCCACCTTGGACGGCGGCCCGCACGACGCGGTCATCCGCGCCGACGGCTCCTACATCATCACCGGTGGTCTGGGTGGGCTGGGCACCGTCGTCACCCGCTGGCTGGTCGAGCGTGGCGCGGGACGGATCGTGCTCAACGGGCGCAGCGAACCCTCCGACGCGCAGCGCGAATACCTGGCCGGCCTCGGCGAGGGCACCGAGGTCGTCTTTGTGGCCGGCGACATCGCCACCGCGGGCGTGGCCGAGCGACTGGTGGCCGCGGCCGAAGAAACCGGGCGGCCGCTTCGCGGACTGGTGCACGGCGCCGGCGTCACCGGCGACGGCCTGGTGAGTGCTCTGACCCGCGAGGGTCTGGAACGGGTCTGGGCGCCCAAGGTCGCCGGCGCGCTGCGGTTGAACGCGGCGACCGCCGACCGCGAGATGGACTGGTGGGTGGGCTTCTCGTCGATGGCCACGCTGCTGGGGCTGCCCGGTCAGCTGGCCTACGCGACCGGCAACGCGTGGCTCGACGCGCTGATGACGTGGCGACGCGCATCCGGGCGGCCCGCCACCGCGATCAACTGGGGACAGTGGTCCGACGTCGGCATGAGCCGCGCGCTGACCTACAGCGTGCTCGACCCGATCACCCCCGACGAAGGTATCGAGGCGCTTCAGACCCTGGTCGGCGGCCCGCTCGCCCGGGTCGGTGTCGGACGGCTGCGACTGGACCGGGCGGTGGCGGCGACCCCGGAGTTCCGCGAACTCGACTACTTCGACAGGATCGCCTCGGAACTCGAGGCCGCCGTCGCGACCGTCGAGCACCGGGCCGCCGGCGAGGACGCGGCCGCCGCGGTAGCCGAGGCCCCGGACTGGTCCACGCTGTCTGCTGAGCAGCGGCTCACCGAACTGCAGACCAGGCTGCAAGCCATCCTGGGCCGCGAACTGAGGATGTCGCCGTCGGCGATCAGTCTCGATGCGCCGTTCCCGGAGCTGGGTCTGGACTCGATGATGGCGATGACGGTGCTCAAGGAGACCAAGAAGCTGGTCGGCCTCGACGTGTCCGCGAATATGTTGTTCAACCATCCGACGATCGCCTCGCTGGGCACCTACGTGGCCGGTCTGCTTGCACCTCCCGACGTGCCGGAGGAAAATACCGCCGAGCTAGCGGCCGACTCGGCGAGCAGCGTGTTGGATGAATTGTTTGACAGCGTGGAGTCGGCTTCGGCGGGCAGTGAGAGCGGTATCTTCTGATGGGGACGATTTACGACAGAGTTTCGGCGATGCCCGGCGACAAGCGGGACGCGCTGACGCAGCAGTTCGACAAGGCGTCGCGGATCGCCGCCGCCGAGCCGATTGCGGTCGTGGGTATGGGGTGCCGTTTCCCCGGCGGCGCGGACGGCCCCGAGGGCTACTGGAACTTCCTGGCCAACGGCGGCAACGGGATCAGCGAGATCCCGGCGGACCGCTGGAACGCCGACGAGTTCTACGACCCGGATCAGTTTGCGCCAGGCCGGATGTCGTCGAAGTGGGGCGGCTTCCTGTCCGACGTGTCCGGCTTCGACGCCGACTACTTCGGCATCTCGCCGCGTGAAGCCGAGGCGATGGACCCGCAGCAGCGGTTGATGCTCGAGGTCGCCTATGAAGCGCTCGAGCATGCCGGGATCGCGACCGAGGATCTCTCCGGTGTGCGCGCCGCCGTGCTGATGGGCGTGTATTACGGGGAATACCAGACGATTTCGGCGGCCAACCCGGACGCCATCGACGCCTACTCCGCGACCGGCAACGCCCACGCCGTCGCCGTCGGGCGCATCGCCTATCTGCTGGGGCTGCGCGGTCCGGCGGTCGCCATCGACTCCGCGTGCTCGTCGTCGCTGGTAACGATTCACCTGGCCTGCCAGAGCCTGCGGCTACGCGAAAGCGACCTCGCCCTGGCCGGCGGGGTCAGCCTGATCCTGCGCCCGGAAACCCAGATCGCGATGGCCAAGTGGGGAATGCTGTCGCCGAACGGCCGCTGCTATTCCTTCGACTCCCGTGCCGACGGATTCGTCCGCGGCGAAGGCTGCGGCGTGATCGTGCTCAAGCGCCTCACTGACGCTGTGCGCGACGGTGACCGAGTGCTTGCCGTCGTGCGGGGATCGGCGGTCAACCAGGACGGCCGGTCCAACGGGCTGACCGCGCCCAACACCATTGCGCAGCAAGACGTCATCCGCAGCGCACTGCGCAGCGCCGATGTGACCGCGGGCTCGGTGAACTACATCGAGGCGCACGGCACCGGCACCGGGCTGGGTGACCCGATCGAGTTCGAGGCGCTGGCCGACCAGTACGGTCGCGGCGAGGCGCAATGTGCGCTCGGCGCGGTGAAGTCCAACTTCGGCCACCTCGAGGCCGCGGCGGGCATCGCCGGCTTCATCAAGGCCGCCCTGTCGGTGCAGCGGTCGCAGATTCCGCCGAATCTCAACTTCGCGCAATGGAATCCGGCGATCGACCACAAGTCGACCCGGTTGTTCGTCCCCACCGAGCTCAGCCCGTGGCCGGCAGAGGAAGGCCCACGCCGGGCCGCGATCTCGTCGTTCGGCATCGGCGGAACGAATGCACACGTGGTGATCGAACAGGGCCCCGAACCGGTGCCGGTTTCCCACGGCGACTCGGCGTCAGCGGTGACGAGTCTGACGATCTCCGGCAAGACCGAACAGCGGATCGCATCCTGGGCTACCGCACTGGCTGATTGGATGGCAGGTCAGGGTGCCGACGTGCCGCTGGCCGACATCGCCCACACCGTCAACCTTTACCGCAGTCGCCACAACAAGATCGCCACGGTGTCCGCGCGCGACCGTGACGAGGTGGTGGCCGGACTCCGGGCACTGGCCGCCGGCCGGCCGACGCCGGGAGTTGTTGG
>DATAVB010000066.1:0-43491 GCA_036267955.1 Mycobacteriales bacterium
GGAGCGGAGCCCTGTGTGGCGGCGGAGCGACTTTGGAGCGGAGCCCGGAGATACGGCGGAGCAACCTGCCCCGCGAATGTGAGACCGGGGTGGCTAGATTGCCCCAATGCCACGTTGGCGCGAAACGGTGTTGGGGGCCGCCCAGGAGCCGGTCACAGAGGCGGAGTCTGGAGTCATGACGTCCACGGCCGGTCATCGGCGGGCGCTGCCCGGTTGGCGGAGCCTGCTGCTCTTCGTGGCGGTCGCCGTGCTGCTGGACTACCGGGCGCTGCCGGATCCGGCGCACCGACTCTTCGACCCGTGGACGGACCCGTCCCAGACGACCTGGTTCTTCTCCTCGGTCGCGCACGCCCTGTTCAGCGGGCGCAATCCGTTGGTCACCAACTACCTGCAGTATCCGAGCGGCATCAACCTGATGTGGAACGCGGCGATGCCGCTGCTCGGTGTCATCGCCGCGCCGGTCACCTTCACCCTCGGCCCGGTGGTCAGCTACCACCTGTTGCTGGCCGGCGGGATGGCGCTGACCGCGTGGACCGCCCGGCTGTGGCTCGGCCGGCACGTCGGCGCGCCGGCCGCGATCGTCGGCGGCCTGCTGTTCGCATTCTCGCCGTACTCGACCGGGCAGGCGGTCTACCACGTCGGCCAGGCGGTACTGCCGTTCATCCCGCTGATGCTGATGCTGCTGGAGGATCTGCTCTGGCGCCGGCCGCGGCGGCAGTGGATCTCCGGCCTGCTGCTCGGCGGGGCGCTCGCCGGCCAGATGCTGATCAACTCCGAGACTGCCCTGATCGCGCTGATCGGGATCGCGGTCGTGGCGATCGTGGCGCTGGTGCTGCGGCCGCGCCAATCGGTACGGATGCTGCGCGGCACGGTGATCGGCTGGCTCGGCGCGGCGGTCGCGTTCCTGGTCGTCGCCGGCGGTCCGCTGTGGCAGCAGTTCCGCGGCCCGCACCGGTTCCACTCGCTGACCACCGCGATGTACGTGGCCGAGCCGCGGGACTGGGTGGAGCCGACGCCGCACCTGCTGCTGAACTGGGGTCATCGGGCCCACGAGTTGGTGGTCCGCGGCCTCGGCGAGCACGAGGTCGGCGGCTATTTCGGCGTGCCATTGCTGGTGGTCCTCGTCGTGGTCGGCGTGCTGCTGCGGCGACGGCTGGATCTGTGGATCGCCCTGCTGTCGCTGATTCTGATCACCGTGCTCAGCCTCGGACCACGGCTGCGGCTGGGTGCCGACCTGGTCGGTCCACCGCTGCCGGGCCGGCTGTTGAGCGGGCTGCCGGTCTTCCGCAACGTGCTGCCGGTCCGGTTGTCGATGGCCGCGTGGCTCGCCACCGCATTCGTGGTTGCGTTGGCCATCGATGCAGCGCTGCGGCACCTGGCCGGCCGGACCCGCGCGCTGGCGCTGCTCGCGGTCGGCGCCAGCCTCGTACCGGTGCTGCCGGCCGGCTTCGCGTCCGGCTACCACACCGACGTGCCGCCGTTCTTCACCAGCGACGCGGTGAAACAGATCCCGGCCGGATCGGCGGTGGTGATCCTGCCGTACGCCGAGACCGACCGGGCCCGGCCGTTGCTGTGGATCGCCGAGTCCGGGACCCGGTTCCGGTTGGTCGGGGGAGCGGCGAAGCATCCCGGCCCGGGTGGTCTGGGCGTCGCCCCACCGCCGACCACGCCGGTGACGCACTGGGCCAAGGACGTGACCAACGGCCGTACGCCGGGCCCGCATCAGCGGGACGACACGATCACCTGGGCCCGGGCTCACGGGGTGCGCTACGTCCTGGTGGTGTTGGCGTACTTCCCGGCCGACACGGTGGCCAAGGCCAGCAAGCTCGTCGGTCACCAACCGGACCTCACGACAGGTGGGGTCGCGGTGTGGAAAGTAGGATGAGGGCGATGACTGACGTGCGGGAGCGGATCAGGACGGCCAGCCACGGCGCAGTGAGTGGCAAGCTCATTCGCTACGCGCTCGGCTCGGTGGTGTCCTTCGGGGTCAGCGAGCTCACCCTGATCGTGCTGTTCGCCCCGCACCTGCTCGGTGCCCGCGGGGCGTCCCTGGTGGCCTCGGTGGCCGGGCTCATCCCGGGCTACTTCCTCAACCGCAACTGGGCCTGGGGTCGGCGCGGCCGGTCGGATTTCTGGCGCGAGGTGGTGCCGTACTGGGTGAGTGTCGTGGTCAGCGCAGTCGCGGCGGCGCTGGCGATCGGTGCGGTCAACAGTGCGGTGGCCGACCTGTCCCGACCGGTTCGCACGGTCTTCAATGCGACCACCTACCTGGCCGTCTACGGGGTGTTCTTCGTACTCAAGTTCCTGCTCTTCAACCGGCTCTTCGCGGATGCCGGGGATTCAGCGGATGCCGGGGATTCAGCGGATGCTGGGGATTCGGTCAGTCGCTCGGATGACTCCGCCGCTCCCGAAGCCAGGTACGCGCGATAACGCTGGCATAGCGCAACGCGTACGAGGCATTGCGGCCCTTGCGGCTCTCCCCGAAGCTGCGCTCCCGCATCGTGGTCGGCACCTCGGCGATCCGGTAACCCGCGTAGATCGAGCCGATCAGCAGCTCGGAGGTCTGGTACTGCGGCTGGGTCTGGCGGACCGTTCCGGTGATCTCGGCCCGCATCGCCCGGAGCCCGCTGGAGCTGTCGGTGATCGTGGTGCCGGTGAGCCGGCTGATCAGCCAGGCGAAGAACGTCACTCCCGTGTTGCGCACCTTGTCGGTGTTGTGGGTCTGGCCGAGTTGCCGGGAGCCAATCACGAAATCGGCCTGGTCGTCCTCGAGCAGCTTGATCATCGCCGGCAGGTCGGCCGGGTCCCATTGACCGTCGGCATCCAGGGTGGCGATGTAGCGGGCGCCGGCCTCGCGGGCGGTCTGGTATCCGACCCGCAGCGCGACGCCGTGTCCGCGGTTGACCGGCAACCGGCAGACCAGCGCGCCATGCGCCGAGGAGACCACGCCGGTGGCGTCCCGGCTGCCGTCGTCGACGACGAGCGTCGTGACACCGACACCGGCGATGTCGGACGGGATCTCCTCGAGCACCTCGCCGACGCCGTCTTCCTCGTTGTACGCCGCGATCACGATGACGAGTGGCTGCCACCGGATATCGGGATAGCGGGAGCGGAACTCCCGGAGCGCGGCGTCGGTGACCGCCTTGGTGTCCGCGGCTTCACGAAGGCTGCGGTGGATCTCCTCAGACATGGCCGGCACCTTACGGCAGCAACCTGTGCGTGGAACTTCGCCTCAGTCGATCGCCGGTTCCGGTCAGGTGTCCTCTCCGATCGGAGCGCGCTCTACCCGGGCTCGGATCACCGGCACTTCGTGGTCATGACGGCCGCCAATTTTTCATGATCGTGATCGGTGGTTGGGGCTATAGCAACCAAAAACCGATCATGATCATGGAACGGGCGAGGGGCCAGGGATCGGAGCGAGTCAGGAGATCGGCGAGCGTCAGGGATCCGGAGAGGGTCCTAGACCTGCGGGAGATGGGCGAGCGCCGCCTCGACGTCGGCCGTCGACAGTTCGTGATCGACCATCTCGCCGGCCAGAAATGCCCCGTACGCCGGCAGATCCAGGTGCCCGTGTCCACACAGGGCGGTGAGAATGACCTTCGGCTCGCCGCTTTCCTTGCAGGCCAGGGCTTCCTCGATACAGGCGGCAAGGGCGTGGGTCGGCTCGGGCGCCGGCACGATGCCCTCGGTCCGGGCGAACTGCACGCCCGCGGTGAAGCATTCGAGCTGGGTCTTCGCCACAGCCTCGACCAGTCCGAGATCCACGATGTGTGAAATAAGCGGCGACATTCCGTGATAGCGCAATCCGCCGGCATGAATGGGATCCGGTACGAATTCGTGCCCGAGCGTGTGCATTTTCAGCAGTGGCGTCATTCCGGCCACGTCGCCGAAGTCGTACGCGAAAACGCCCTTGGTCAGGGAGGGGCAGGCCGCCGGCTCGACCGCCCGGATCACCGGGGCCATCCGGCCGGCGAGCTTCTCCCGCAGGAACGGGAAAGCCAGCCCGCCGAAATTGGAGCCGCCGCCGGTGCAGCCGACGATGACGTCCGGCGTGACGCCGACCTTGGCGAACTGGGCGACCGCCTCCTCGCCGATGATTGTCTGGTGCAGCAGGACGTGATTGAGCACGCTGCCGAGCGCGTAGTTGGTGTCGGGGTTCTGCGCCGCCACCTCGACTGCCTCGCTGATCGCGATGCCCAGGCTGCCGGGTGAATCCGGATGCTCGGCCAGGATCGCCCGGCCCGCGGCGGTCAGGTCGGACGGGCTCGGGTGGATCGTGCCGCCGAAGGTCTCGATCATGATCTTGCGGTACGGCTTCTGGTCGTACGAGGCCCGCACCTGCCAGATCTCCGACTCCAGCCCGAACTGGGCGCACGCGAAGGCCAACGCGGTGCCCCACTGCCCGGCGCCGGTCTCGGTGGTGAGCCGGCGGATTCCGGCCTTCGCGTTGTAGAACGCCTGTGGCACAGCGGTATTGGGCTTGTGTGACCCGGCCGGCGAGCCGCCCTCGTACTTGTAGTAGATCTTGGCCGGGGTGCCGAGCGCGCGCTCGAGCCGGTGTGCCCGGAAGAGCGGCGAGGGGCGCCAGAGCCGGTAGACGTCCAGCACCTCCTCGGGGATGTCGATGTACCGCTCGGCGCTGACCTCCTGGGCGATCAGGTCCATCGGGAACAGCGGGGCGAGGTCGTCCGGCCCGACCGGCTGGCCGGTGCCCGGGTGCAGCGGCGGCGCGGGCGGGGACGGGAGATCGGCGAGCAGGTTGTACCAGCGCCGCGGCATTTCGGACTCGTCCAGCATGATCTTGGTCGGCTCGCTCACGGCGACCTCCTCGGCAGGCAGGATGCAGCCGGGAGTCTATGCCGTACGGAGAAGTTGTAGCGTTTCGATCATGGACCTCCGGATCTTCACCGAACCCCAGAACGGCGCGACCTACGACCAGCAGCTGCGGATCGCGCGAGCTGCCGAGGACGGCGGGTTCAGCGCGTTCTTCCGCTCCGACCATTACCTGACCATGGGCGGCGACGGCCTTCCCGGCCCGACGGATTCCTGGATCACGCTGGCCGGGCTGGCCCGCGACACCAAGCGGATCCGGCTCGGCACGATGGTGACCGCTGCGACCTTCCGGCTGCCCGGTCCGCTGGCGATCTCGGTGGCGCAGGTCGACGCGATGAGCGGCGGTCGGGTCGAGCTGGGCATCGGGACCGGTTGGTACGAGGCGGAGCACACCGCCTACGGCATTCCGTTTCCGCCGCTCGGCGAGCGGTTCGACCGATTCGCTGAGCAATTGGCGGTCATCACCGGACTCTGGGAGACCCCGGTCGGGGAGACCTTCTCGTTTGCCGGAAAGCACTACCCGGTGACCGATTCGCCGGCCCTGCCCAAGCCGGTGCAGCAGCCGCGGCCGCCGCTGATCATCGGCGGCGGTGGCGCCCGGCGGACGCCGGCGTTGACCGCGCAGTTCGCCACCGAATTCAACATGGGCTTCTCCACGCCCGAGCGCACCGCCGAGCAGTACGGTCGGGTCCGGGCGGCGTGCGCCGAGATCGGGCGCGACCCGGAAACGCTGGACTGGTCCGTCGCGCACACAATCTGCTGCGGCCGGGATGACGCCGAGCTGCGGCGCCGGGCCGAGTCGATCGGCCGCGACCCGGACGATCTCGACTCAATCGGCATCGCCGGCACACCAGCCCAGATCGTCGACATCCTGGGCTCGTTCGGCGCGGTCGGCGCGCAGCGGGCCTACCTGCAGGTGATGAACATGGACGATCTGGACCATGTCGAGCTGCTGGCCAAGGAGGTCCTGCCGCAGCTGGCCGGCTGATATTTCTTCTGTCGGCACAATCGGCGCGCCGCTGTCAGACTGGTGCTTGCATGAGTCCATCAGGGCAGAGGGTGTGGCGGGCATCGGCCGCCACACGCCGCGAGGGTTGACAGTGGGGTGGGCGTGAGCAAACCGGCGATTCTGAGCGTCGACGACGATCCGGGGGTGTCCCGGGCGGTGGCGCGGGACCTGCGTCGGCAGTACAGCGACGAATACCGGATCGTGCGGGCCGAGTCCGGCGCGCAGGCGCTCGACGCGCTACGCGAGATGCGGCTGCGCGGCGACGACGTGGCAGTCCTGCTGGCCGACCAGCGCATGCCGGAGATGTCGGGGACCGAATTCCTCGAAGCGGCGATGGACGTCTACCCGTACGCGCGCCGGCTGCTGTTGACCGCGTACGCCGACACCGATGCCGCGATCGCCGCCATCAACGTGGTCGATCTGGACCACTACCTGCTCAAGCCGTGGGAGCCCCCGGAGGAGAAGCTCTATCCGGTGCTCGACGCGCAGTTGGATGCCTGGCAGCACACCGAACGGCGCGAGGTCACCGCACTGCGGATCGTCGGGCACCGCTGGTCGGCGCGGTCGTACGAGGTCCGGGACTTCCTGGCCCGCAACCAGCTGCCGTACCGCTGGTATCTCGTGGACGAACCGGAAGGCGCCGCCCTGGTCAGCGCCGCGGGCGCCGACCCCGAGGCGCTGCCGCTGGTCGTGCTGTCGGACGGGGCCACGCTGGCCGCACCCGACGACGCCACCCTCGCCGCGGCGGTCGGCCTGTCCACCACGCCGACCGAGGACTTCTACGATCTGGTCGTCATCGGTGGCGGCCCGGCCGGGCTCGGCGCGGCGGTGTACGGAGCCTCCGAGGGGCTGCGGACCGTGCTGGTGGAACGGCAGGTCACCGGCGGCCAGGCCGGCCAGAGCTCCCGGATCGAGAACTATCTGGGCTTTCCGGACGGCGTCTCCGGCGGTCAGCTGGCCGAGCGGGCCCGGCGTCAGGCGGTCCGGTTCGGCGCCGAACTGCTGACCGCCCGTGAGGTGACCGGCATCGAGGCGCGCGGCTCAGCGCGGGTCGTCCGGTTCGGCGACTCGGCCGAGATCGCCGCGCATACCGTCATTCTCGCCACCGGAGTCTCCTACAGCAGATTGGACGTGCCGGGGCTGGACGGCTTCGTCGGCTCCGGGGTCTACTACGGCGCGGCGTCGACCGAGGCGGACAGCTGCTCCGGTGAGGACATCTACATCGTCGGCGGCGCCAATTCGGCCGGTCAGGCCGCGGTGTTCTTCTCCGGGCGCGCCCGTCAGGTGCACATCCTGGTGCGCGGCAAGAGCCTGGAACATTCCATGTCGCATTACCTGATCGAGCAGATCGCCGCCATTGACACGATCACCGTGCACGCGCAGACGCAGGTGGTCGGAGCCGAGGGCGACGGTCACCTGGAACGCCTGCGGTTGCTGGATTCCGCGACCGGCGAGATCAGATCGGTCGAGACTCAGCATCTGTTCGTCTTCATCGGCGCGGCGCCCCGGACCGAATGGCTGGACGGGGTCATCGAGCGGGACGCGAACGGTTTCGTGTTGGCCGGTCCAGACCTGGCGACCGACGGGAGATGTCCGCGCGGCTGGAACCTCGAGCGGGCTCCGTACCATCTGGAAACCAATATCCCGGGCGTATTCGTGGCCGGCGACGCCCGCGCCGAATCGATCAAGCGGGTGGCCTCCGCCGTCGGCGACGGGGCGATGGCCGTCGCGCTGGCGCACCGCTATCTGGCCTTGTAGAAGGGCTTTCTCATGTCGATACAGGATATGTCCACTGTGGATACTGAGGAATTGCGGTCGCTTTTCCTCTTCGAATCGCTCAGCCAGGAAAAGCTGGAATGGCTGGCCGGCACCGGCTATGCGCAGCGGTTCGGCGCCGACGAGACGATCTACAGCGAGGGCGAGCTCGGCACCTGCTTCTTCGTACTGCTCGAAGGCACCGTGGTGATGAGCCGGCAGGTCCGCGGCGGTGGCGAGGTCGTCGTCAACCGGACCGATCACCGGGGCACCTTCGCCGGTGAGATCCGGGCGATGTTCAACCCTGACGGGACCTCGACGACCTATCCGAACACCCTGCGCGCGGTCACCGAGTGCCGGCTGTTCATGGTCCCCGCCGACGAGTTCAGCGCCGCGGTGCAGGAGTGGTTTCCGATGGGGATGCACCTCGTCGCGGCCGTCTTCACCACGATGCGCACCTCCAATGCGGCGGTCGCCGAACGGGAACGCCTGGTGGCGCTGGGCTCGCTGACCGCCGGGCTGACGCACGAGCTGAACAACCCGGCGGCCGCGGTCGTACGGGCCACTGACGCGCTGTCCGAACGGCTCAGCCGGATGCGCGCAAAGCTGGCTGCGCTGTCGGCTGGCAAGCTGCGTGGGGAGCAGTTGCAGGCGCTGGTCGGAGTGCAGGATGCCGCGGTGGTGCGGATGAAGAACGTGCCGAAGCGCTCGCCACTGGAGGTCAACGACGCCGAGGACGAGTTGGCCGATTGGCTCGAGGACCACCGGATCCTGCAGGCCAGCGAGCTCGCCTCGGTGCTGGTCGCGGGCGGACTGGATGTGGAGTGGGCCGACGAGGTGGCCGACGCGGTCGGCGAGGGCAACCTGCCCTCCGCGATGGCGTGGCTCGGCTACACCGTCGAGACCGAGACCCTGCTTGGTGAGGTCAGCGACGCCGCCACGAGGATCAGCGGGCTGCTCACCTCGGCCCGGCAGTACTCCCAGATGGATCGGGCCCCGCAGCAGCGGGTCGATGTGCACACCCTGCTCGACGCGACTGTGGCGATGCTCGGGCACAAGCTCGGTGACGGGGTGAAGGTGGTCACCGACTACGACCGTTCTTTGCCGGAGTTGGAGGTCTACGCCGCCGAGCTCAACCAGGTCTGGACCAACCTGATCGACAATGCGGTGGACGCGATGGACGGCAAGGGCACGATCACGATCCGCACCGCACGGGAGAACGGCAGCGCGCTGATCGAGATCGCCGACACCGGGCCGGGAATTCCGGCCGACATCCAGGGCCGGATCTTTGAGCCGTTCTTCTCCACCAAGGAGGTCGGGCACGGCACCGGTCTCGGACTGGACATCTCCTGGCGGATCGTCGTGAAGAAGCACCACGGCGACATCCAGGTCCAGTCGCAGCCGGGGGACACCCGGTTCCAGATTCGGCTGCCCATCGTGATGGCCGCCCCGGCGGTCTAACTCGGTGTCCGATCCAGTTCCGCCCGGTCTGCTGGATATTGCCGGACACCTGTTGCCGGGCACCTGTTGCCGGGCACCTGTTGCCGGACACCTGTTGCCGGGCGCCGATCTGGCTGCGGCGACGCTTGTCGCCGGCGGGTCGCATGACGTGGTGCTGCTGCCGGGGATCGCGGCGGTCCGGATAGCGCGGCATGACCTGGCGGCGGCGAAACTGCCCGATCTCCCCCGAGTTGTTCGCCGATCTTGAAGTTATCGCCCACCGATGTCTGTTATGGGGGGCTTTATCTTCAAGATCGGCGAAGAACGCGGGTGTTCTGTCCGAATCTCCCGTCGATCTTGACCTTACGGCTGGACAAAACGGGCGCCGGTCAGCCGCAAAGTCAAGATCGGCGGGAGAGAACGACTTCCCTCGATGGACAGCAGGTAGGCCGCGTGAATCGGGATGCCGCGTATCGATCCAAGCGTGCTTTACCCGTGCCACAACGCATCGTGTCCGGCTAAAGCGCGCTTCGATCGGCGGGGCGAGCGCCAGAACCGGGGTAAAGCGCGCTTCGATCGGCCGGGCGCGGCGGTCCGGCGAGAATCAGCCGGTCAGACGGCGATCGGGTCGGCCGCGATGGTGACCAGCTCACTGAGGTGTCGCTGCACCACCGGCAGCGCCTCGGCCACAGTGACGTCCCGGCCCAGCTCTCTGCTCAGCGAGGTCGCGCCGACGTCGGTGTAGCCGCACGGCGCGATCAGGTCGAACGCCCGCAGGTCGGGATCGCAGTTGAGCGCGAACCCGTGCATCGCGACGCCCTGGCTGACCCGCAACCCGAGCGCCGCGACCTTGCGGTCCGGTCCGCCGCCGATGACCCAGACGCCGCTGCGGCCCTTGATCCGTTGACCGGGCAGGCCCAGGTCGGCGCAGACGCTGATCAGCATCGCCTCGACCCTGCGTACGTAGGCCACCACGTCGCGCCGGCCGGGCAGTGCCACGATCGGGTAGCCGACCAGCTGACCCGGGCCGTGCCAGGTGATGTCCCCGCCGCGGTCGGTCTGCACCACCGGGGTGCCGTCGTTGGGCAGCGCCCAGGGTTGGGTACGCCGGGTCGCGGTGTAGACGGGCGGGTGTTCCAGCAGCAGCACGGTGTCCGGGATGTCGCCGGCGACCCGGGCCGCGTGCAGTTGACGTTGCCGGTCCCAGGCTTCCTCGTAGGGCACCAGTCCGGCGGAAATGATGTCGAGATCGCTCACGTAATCCACCCTACGTCCGTGCCGGATCGGACCGGCGACTCGTGGTCGTAAGCGCGCGGTCCGAGCCCTGCGTGGGCGACAATCGTCCCCGTGTTCTTTGGCATCCTGGGTGCGGTCGAGGCGTGGCGCCCCGACGGTACGGTGGTGGCCGTCGGCGGCCCTCGGGTGCGCGCCCTCCTTGCCGTCCTGCTGCTGGACGCCGGTCGGGTCGTCGGCACCGAGCGGTTGATCGACAGCCTCTACGGCCAGCGCCCGCCGGCGGACGCCGCGAACGCCCTGCAGTCCCAGGTTTCCCGGCTGCGCCGCGGGCTCGGCGACGCCGGCGCCGTGGTGCAGCGTCACCCCGGCGGTTACCGGCTCGACGTCGAGCCGGGCGACGTCGATGCGGGCCGGTTCCAGGAGCTGCGCGAGGAGGGCCGGCTGGCGCTCGCCGCCGGGGAACGGCAGCGGGCGGCCGATCGGCTCGGCGCGGCGCTCGCCCTGTGGCGCGGACCGGCACTGGCCGACGTGCCGGGGGTTTCGGCGCCGGCCGCGCGCCTGGAGGAGTTGCGGGCCGCGACGGTGGAGGACCATGCCGAGGCGCTGGTGGAACTGGGCCGGCACCGCGAGGTCGTACCGGAGCTGCAGGAGCTGGTGGGCGCGTACCCGTTGCGGGAACGTCCACGGGCCCAGTTGATGCGCGCGCTTTACGGGTCGGGCCGGCAGGCCGAGGCGCTCGCGGTGTTCGAGGACGCGCGGCGGACGCTTGCCGACGAGCTCGGCGCCGACCCGTCGGCCGAGCTGACCGAGACGCAGCTGGCCGTGCTCCGGGCCGATCCGGAGCTGGGTCCGGCCGCGGGTCCGGCCGCGGGTCCGGCCGAAACGGCACCGGCGACGCCAGCGCTCGCCCGGCCGCCGGCACAGCTCACCAGTTTCGTCGGTCGGGCCGAGGAACTGCGCGAGATCGAGAAGGCGCTCGGCCGGGCCCGGCTGGTGACCCTGCTCGGGCCCGGCGGCGCCGGCAAGACCCGATTGGCGATCGAGGCGAGCCGGCAGCTGCCCGACGAGCTCTGTTTCGTCGATCTGGCGCCGATCGAGGGCGGTGCGCCGGGGACTGGGGACGCCGTGGCTCAGGCGATGCTCGGTGCGCTCGGGCTGCGGGAGAGCGGCCTGCTGCCGACTGCGAGCGCGCCGGCCGACGCCGCCGCCCGGCTGATCGCGGCGCTCACCGACCGGCTCCTGCTGCTCGTCATCGACAACTGCGAGCACGTCATCGGCGAGGTGGCAGCGCTGGCCGGGCAACTGCTCGGGGCCTGCCCGCGGCTGCGGGTGCTGGCAACCAGCCGCGAGCCGCTCGGCATTACCGGCGAGGCACTGCGCCCGCTGCAGCCGCTGGCCAGCCCGCCGCCGGAGACTGCCGCCGTTGCGGCGTCGAGCTACCCCGCCGTCCGGCTCTTCGTCGACCGGGCCGCCGCGGTCGCCCCCGACTTTGCCCTGGACGACGGCAATCTGGCGACCGTACTCCGGATCTGTGCGGCCCTGGACGGGCTGCCGTTGGCGATCGAGCTTGCGGCGGCCCGGCTGCGTTCGCTGACCGTCGAGCAGGTCGCGGCCCGGCTGGACGACCGCTTCGGGCTGCTGTCCCGGGGCGACCGTACGAAGGCGCCGAGGCACCAGACCCTGCGCGCGGTGGTGGCGTGGAGCTGGAGCCTGCTGAGCGAACCCGAACGGCAGTTGGCCGCCCGGCTCACCGTGTTCGCCGGTGGAGCGACGGCCGCGGCGGTGGCGACGGTCTGTGTGCTGTCGGAGGGCGAGGCCGTAGAGCTGCTCGCCGATCTCGTGGACAAGTCGCTGGTCGAGACCGGCGACGGTCGCTACCGGATGCTCGACACCATCCGGGTCTACTGCGCCGAGCGGCTGGCCGAGACCGGTGACGCGGAACGGCTCCGGGCGGCGCACGTCGGGTACTTCACCGAGTTGGCCAGCGTCGCCGAGAGCCACCTGCGGTCGGCCGAACAGCTGGACTGGCTTGCCGTACTCACCGTCGAGCACGGCAACCTGATGGCGGCGCTGCGGTGGGCCGTGCAGACCGACACCGCGGCGGCGCTGCGGCTGCTCGCGCTGCTGTCGCCGTCGTGGTGGCTGCGCGGGCTGCGCAGCGAGGGGGTGCCGATCGCGGCGGAGCTGCTGGTGGCACTGGGCCGGCGGCCGCCGGACGGCATGGCCGAGGAGTACGTGCTGTGTGTGCTCGCGGCGCTGGCCGGCGGCGGTCGCACCGAGACCTATCGGGCCGAGCTGGAACGGGCCGGCGCGATCGTGAACGCGCTCGGCTGGCCGCCCAGATATCCATTCCTCACGGTGTTGTGGGCGGTGACGGTCGGGCCGCCGCCGGACAACCGGGCCGCGGAGATCGAGAACATCGAGATCGGTCCGGATACCTGGTCGCGGGCCCTGACCCATCTGGGGCGCGGATTTCAGCGGCTCTTCACCGGTGACCGGGTGGGTGGCGAGCAGAGTTTCGCCGCCTCCCTGGTCGGCTTCCGGGAGGCGGGCGACCGGTGGGGCATGTCGCAGGCGCTCGACCAGTTGGCGATGCTGGCCGATTGGCGCGGCGACCGGCCACAGGCGTTGACTTCGATCGACGAGGCAATCGGGCTGATCGGTCAACTCGGCGCCAGCGAGGACGAGTCCGACCTGTTCGCCCGGCGGGCCGACCTGTTGATCCGGGACGGAGATCTAAACGGCGCCGAAGCCGACTACCGGCACTCCGGCGAGCTGGCGTCCCGGGCCGGTGCGGTGATGGCGCTGACCGCGGCCCGCCGCGGCCTCGGCGAGCTGGCCCGGCTGCGGGGCGAGCTGACCGAGGCGCGCCGGATGCACGAGGAGACGCTGCGAACTTCCGCGTCGGACTGGGCGGCCGCCGAAACCCGGTCCCGGATCCTGACCGCGCTGGGACACCTCGCGGTGATCGAGGGCGACCCGGCCCGCGCCCGCGACTCGTACCGCGCCGCGCTCGACCTCATGCTGAGCCCGCTGAACCTGCCGGTTGCGGCGACCGCGATCGAGGGCATGGCCGGGCTGGCGGCACTGGAGGGCGACGGTGAACGGTCCGCCACGCTGCTCGGGGCCGGCCGGGCGCTACGCGGCGTCTCGATTCCGGGTGACCCCGACGCCACCCGAGCCGCCACCGCGGCGCGGGCGCTGATCGGAGCCGAGGCGTACGAGGCGGCGCTGAGCCGCGGTGCCGCGCTGAGCCGCGAGGAGGCCCTGGCACTGGCCGGTGCGTGACCGGTCAGGTTTTGGTGCGGGGACGGTCAGCGCCGGCCGCCAAGCTCGTGCCATGACTACTTCCTCATCCCGCACATGGGGCACGCTGGCCATCGGTTGCCTGGCCGCGCTGGTGCCCGCCATCGACATGACCGCGCTGAATCTGGCGATCCCGCACCTCACCGCCGACCTGCATCCCTCGGCCTCGCAGATCCTGTGGATCGCCGACATGTACGGCTTCGCGCTGGCGGGGCTGCTGGTCACCATGGGCAGCATCGGCGACCGGATCGGCCACAAGCGGATGTTGCTGATCGGAGCCGGCGCGTTCGCCGCCGCCTCGGCCCTGACCGCGTACGCCACCAGCGCCGCCGTCCTGATCGGCGCTCGCGCGCTGCTCGGCATCGCCGGCGCCACGATCATGCCATCGGCCCTGTCGCTCATCCGCAAGGTCTTCACCGATCCGAAGCAGCGGACCACCGCGATCGGAATCTTCAGCGGCATCGGCGCCCTGGGCGTCGGTCTCGGCCCGATCGTCGGCGGCGTCTTGCTCGACCACTTCTGGTGGGGTTCGGTCTTCCTGATCAACGTGCCGATCATGGCGCTGCTGGCGATCGTCGGGCTCGTCGTGCTGCCGGAGTCGCGTAACTCCAACCCGCATCGGATCGACCTGGTCAGCGTTCCGTTGTCCATCGTGGGCGTGCTGGGCATCGTGTACGAGATCAAGGAAGCCGCACTCGGCGCCGGCGGCGAGCCGCGCAACCTCGCGGCCGCGGTGGTTGGGCTGGCCTCGCTGGTCCTGTTCGTACGGCGGCAGACCCGGCTGGCCGAGCCGCTCATCGACGTCCGGTTGTTCCGCCGGGCCGCCTTCTCCGGCTCGATCGGCACCAACCTGTTCGCGATGTTCGCCCTGGTCGCCCAGTCGCTGATCTTCTCCGAGTACTTCCAGCTGGTCCTGGGCTGGTCGCCGCTCAAGTCCGGCCTGGCCGGTCTGCCGGCCGCCGGCGCCGCGATGATCGGCGGCACCATCGCTGCTCCGCTGATCACGGCGCTGGGCCGGTCCCGCGTCATCGGCCTCGGCCTGGGCCTGGCGGCCGTGGGTTTCGGGCTCTACTACTTCAGTGGCACCGCCGGTAATTACCCGGTCATGCTGGCCGCGATGCTGCCCGGCGCGCTGGGCGTCGGCATGGCGCTGACCGTAACCTCCGACACGATCCTGGCCTCGGTGCCCAAGGAGCGTTCCGGCGCGGCGTCGGCGATCTCCGAGACCGGCACCGAGTTGGGTGGCGCACTCGGCCTGGCGATCCTCGGCAGCATCCTCAATGCCACGTACCGGTCCCGGATCGATCTGCCGGCCGGGCTGCCGCACGATGCCTCGGGCAAGGTCCGGGACTCGCTCGGATCGGCGCTGGAGAGCACCGCGACGTTGCCGGCCCGGCTCGCCGGTCAGGTCGCCGACACCGCCAGGCACGCGTTCGTCGACGGCATGCACGTCGCCCTGCTGTGCAGCGCCGGATTCGCCGCTGTGGTAGCGGTTTCCGCGCTCTACACCCTGCGCAACGTGCCGAAGGTGATCGCCACCGAAGAGTCTGAGCCCGAGCCGGAGTTGGTGACGAGTAGCAGCTGACCCGTTCTGGACAACCGGTCGTGCGTCCCCGTGCGGGTGGGCGCACGACCGGTCTTTGTCTCTCGCCGATCTTGAAGTTATCGCCCGTGAATGTCCGGTATAGGGGGCTTTATCTTCAAGATCGGTGAGAAATGTCGGACGAAGGTCTGGCGAGAGATACCTGGGCGAGGTGTGTCAGGCGGACAGGCGGCGGGGTTGGATCCGGGTCTCGGTGGCCTCGCCGTCGGTGTTGCGTTCCACCCAGTACGCGGCCACATCGTCCCGATCGGAGACCGCCTCGACGAACTCGGTGCCCCGGTAATAGATGCCGACCCCGTTGTCCGTGGCGTATCCGGCCGGCAGCGTGCCGTTGCCGATCAACTGGTGGAACAGCGGGCGACGCTGCGCCTCGGCGTCGTAATGCACCCCGTTCGAATACGGTAGGAAGCCCAGTCCGTTGGTGATCGGCTTCAACTCCGGGCCGAATGAGTCGGTCGTACCGCTGGAATGCCAACAGATCGAACCGGCCGACACGCCGCCGAGGACCACCCCGGCCTCCCAGCATTCGCGCAGGATCTCATCCAGCCCGTGCACCCGCCAGACTGCGAGCAGGTTGGCGGTCGAGCCGCCGTTCACCCAGATCACGTCCTGGGCCAGCAGGTGGGCCCGCATGTCCTCGACGTTGGGCATCGCGAACAGCGTCAGGTGGGACGTCCGTACATCGGTGCCGGCGAAGGCGCCGTAGAAACTGTTGATCACCGTGAGGTTGTCGCCGACCGCGGTCGGGATGTGGCAGAGCCGCGGCCGTTCCGGCTTGCCGGCCAGCTCGAAGGCAAAGTCGAATAACGGGCTCGGCCGCAGATCCGACGGATTGCGGCCGGTTGCGAAGAACCCCATGGAGGTTCCGAGGATGGTGGGTGCGTCGGCAGGCATGATCAGATCCTCTCCGATCGCTCCGCGCAAGCGGAAATCAGGGTCTGTGGACAGTTCCCGGGCCTGTGGATAACGTCGGCGGCCGGCGAGCTGATTTACCTACGCTGCACGGCATGACCGATTTCCCCATCGCGGCAGGCGATCGCCCGTGACCGCCACGGACTGGCAGGTGCCCGGCTACGAGGCCGAGGAGTTGATCGGGTTCGGCGCGTCCGGCGACGTGTGGCGCGGCCGGGACACGGTCACCGACGAGACGGTGGCGCTCAAACGGCTGCGGCTGCCCGACGCCGAGGGCAGCGCGCGGCTGAAACGTGAGGCCGCGCTGCAGGCCGCATTGGACCACCCGCACCTGTTGCGCCTGCGGGACACGATCCGGACCGGCGAGGAGTGGGTCCTCGTCGTCGACTACGCCGCCGGTGGCAGCCTTGCCGCGCTGCTGCGCGACCGGGAACGGCTGCGGCCGGGCGAGGTGGTCACCGCGCTGGCGCCGTTGGCGGCCGCCCTGGCATACGCGCACAGCGAGGGTCTGGTGCACGGCGACGTGACACCGGCCAATGTGCTCTTCACCGCGGAGGGCCGGCCGCTGCTCGCCGATCTCGGCATCGCCCGCGTGGTGTGTGACGAGGATCCGGTCCGGGCCACTCCGGAGTACGTCGACCCGGCCGTTGCGGGCGGTTCGGCTCCGGGGCCGGCCAGCGATGTCTTCGCCGTGGCCGCGGTGGCGTTCCATGCCCTGACCGGGCGACCGCCATGGGTCGGCGCCACGGCAGAGGAGACGCTCTTCGCCGCCGCGACCGGTGAGGTGCCCGACCTGCGCGAGCTCGCGCCGGATGCTCCGGATCAATTGGTGCGAGTGCTGCAGCGGGGCCTGTGCGCGGAGCCGGCCAGCCGGGGGAGCGCGGCCGAGTTGGCGCTGGATCTGCGGCATGCCTGCACACCGGAGCCGGTGGAGTTGGGCGTCGGCCCGACCACCGTGCCTGCGGCGGCGAAGCCGGCGCCGCTCACGCATGAGGTGCGGTCGCGCCGAGCACAGGTCGAGCCGGCCCGTCGCGGACGACACGGTCGACCTGCCGCGGGTCGCATTCGACGCCCGTTCGCGGGGCTGGGGCGGGCACTGTCCAGCAAGGGACTGCGGGCCGCGGTGCTCGGCATCGTGAGTGTCGCGCTGGCGGTTCGATTGGGGATCGCGTGGGCCGGAGCGGGAGCCGCGCAGCTGCCACCGGACGGAGGATCGTTGACGAATTCGGCCACCGAGCTGCCGTCCGTTGGCTCGGCGTCACCGCTGGCCGCAGCATCCGCCACCGCCGTGCCGACGGTCACCGGATCAGCGGCGCGGTGGGCGGCGGTGTTGCAGCAGCTCGATGCGGTGCGACAGCAGGCGTTCGCCGATGCCGACACCTCCCGGCTGACCGCCGTCTACGCGCCGGGCAGCACGGCATTGACGGCAGACAAACAGCAGCTCGGCACCATTTCCCGGGCCGGAGAACGGGCCCTCGACGTGCATCACGTCCTCACGTCGGTCCGGGTGGTGCGAGCCGAACGGAGCCGGGCGGTGCTGGCCGTACGGCAGTCACTGGCCGCCTACCAGCTCAGCAAGAGTGACGGGCTGACCCGGCAGCCGGCCGTGCCCGCCAAGAGCTACCGGGTAACGCTGGTGGCGCGCAAAGGAGGCTGGTTGATCTCGGAGTTGACCCTCAACCCGACGTAGCCCAGCGCAGAGCCTGCTCGAGGGTCGAATGCGTGTGGGTGAATCCAGCCTTCGACAGTGCGGCCGGGACGGCGCGCTGGCCGATCAGCACGCCCTCGTCGGCGAATTCGCCGATGGCGGCGCGGAGCGCGAAGGGTGGCACCGGAATCAGCGCGGGCCGATGCACGATCGACCCGAGTACACGGGTGAACTCCGCGTTGGTGACGGGCACGGGTCCGGTCATGTTGACCGGACCAGCGACGTCGTGGTCGAGCAGGAAGCAGATCGCGTCGATCTGGTCAGCCAGCGAGATCCACGGCCAGTACTGCTTCCCGGAGCCGATCTTGCCGCCCAGACCGAAGGAGAACAGCGGCTTGAGCCGTGACATGATCCCGCCGTTCGGAGCCAGCACGAGTCCACTGCGGATGGTGACGACCCGGGCGCCGGCGGCCCGGGCCGGCTCGGTCGCGGCTTCCCAGGTCTCACAGAGCTCGGCCAGGAATCCCCGCCCGGGCGGGGCGGTCTCGTCCACCTGCCGGTCACCGGTGTCGCCGTACCAGCCGACCGCCGAGGCTGAGATGAGAACCTTGGGCGGGTCGGCAATCGCGGTGAACGCCGTGCTGATCGTGGTGGTGCCGTCCACCCGGCTGTCCCGGATGAGCTTCTTGCGTTCGGCGGTCCAGCGATGATCACCGATGCCGACGCCAGCGAGATGGACGACGGCGTCGACACCGTCCAGCGCGGTCGGATCGAACTTGTGCGCCTCCGGATCCCAGCCGATCTCCGCCGGACCCTGCGGCCGGTGCCGCACGATGCGCCGGATCTCGTGCCCGTCCGCGGCCAGGCGCTTGCGCAGCGCCGTACCCATCAGCCCGGACGACCCGGTTATCGCGACCCTCATGGCGTCATCGTGCCCGGGCAATGCCGGACGAAACGGCAGGAGTCCGAAACGGCGGGATCCGACAGGACGAGGGCCCCACCGTCGCGGCGGGACCCCCGTATCGGTCTGTCAGCCAAGGCCGAGCTCGGCGTCGAAGGCGCCACCCTCGAGCCGTTCCTTGATGGTGACCAGGAACCGGGCCGCGTCCGCGCCGTCGACCAGGCGGTGGTCGTAGGTCAGCGCGAGATAGACCATCGACCGGACCGAGATGACCTCGCCGAGTTGCGCGTCGTCGACGACGACCGGCCGCTTGACG
This sequence comes from Mycobacteriales bacterium, assembly GCA_036267955.1. Classification (GTDB taxonomy): domain Bacteria; phylum Actinomycetota; class Actinomycetes; order Mycobacteriales; family QHCD01; genus DATAVB01. Next base: position 18,960 of record DATAVB010000066.1, read on the forward strand.
ACGGTGCCGGTGCCGAGGATGGCGACCTGCGGCTGGTTGATGATCGGGGTGTCGAACAGGGCGCCCCGGCTACCGGTGTTGGTGAGCGTGAAGGTGCCGCCGCCCAACTCGTCCGGGCTGACCTTGTTCGACCGGGTCCGCTCGGCCAGGTCGGCGATCTTCCGGGCCAGCCCGCCGATGTTGAGGTCCCCGGCGTTCGCGATCACCGGCACGGTCAGGCCGCGCTCGACATCTACCGCAATGCCCAGATGCTCGGCGTCGTGGTACGTGATCGTCCCCGCGTCGGTGTCGATGGAGGCGTTGAGCTTCGGGTGCACCTTCAGCGCCTCGACAGCGGCGAGCGCGAAGAACGGCAGGAAGGACAGCTTTACGCCCTCGCGTGCCTCGAAGTCGGCCTTGGCTCGCTGCCGCAGCCGCGCGATCGCCGTGACATCGGCCTCGACCACGGTGGTGAGCTGGGCCGAGGTCTGCAGCGACTCCATCATCCGGGCGGCGATCACCCGACGGGTCCGGGGCAGCTTCTCGGTACGTCCGCGCAGTGCCTGCGCGGCCGGGCTGGGCTTGGGCGCGCTGGTCGCCGGCGCCGCTGCCTGGCTCGGAGCGGCCGCCGCAGCCTTGGCGCTGCTCTCCGCGGCCTCGATTACGTCCTGCTTGCGGATTCGGCCGCCGACACCGCTGCCGGTGAGGCCGCCGAGGTCAACGTTGTGTTCGGAAGCGAGCTTGCGGACCAGCGGCGTCACGTACGCGCCCGCGGCGTCAGCCGCCGGTGCCTGGGCGGCCGGTGCCTGCGGAGCCGGTGCCGGGGCTGCGGGTGCTGGGGCTGCGGGTGCCTGGGTCGGCTGCGGGGCCGGAGCCTGCTGCGCCGGAGGCGCCTGCTGCGCGGCGGGTGCCTGCGGTGCGGGCGCCTGGGTCTGCTGCGGGGCCGGAGCCTGCGCGGCGGGTGCCTGCGGTGCGGGTGCCTGCGGTGCGGGTGCCTCTTCGGCGGCGGCCGGCGCGGGCTCCGCGGCGGCCTGCGGCTCGGCGGAAGCGGCTGGCTCATCGGCGGCGTGCTGCGGCCCGGACTCGGCCGGGGCGCCGGCGGAGTCGCCGCTCGCCTGTGCGCCGTCATCGATGGTGGCCAGCTCGACGCCGACCTCCACGGTCTCGTCCTCGCCGACCTTGATCGAGCTCAGCACGCCCGCGGCGGGAGAGGGGATTTCGGTGTCCACCTTGTCGGTTGACACCTCGAGCAGCGGCTCGTCGGTCTCGACGCGCTCGCCCTCCTGCTTGAGCCACCGGGTGACGGTGCCCTCGGTCACGCTCTCTCCGAGCGCGGGCATGGTGACGGAGGTCGGCATGGTGTGGCGACTCCTTCTGATCTCTCGGGTGCGTGGATCGACCGAGTTGGTCGGGGGGTGGTTGACCTCAGCCGTGCACGTGCAACGGCTTACCGGCGAGGGCCAGGTGGGCCTCGCCAAGAGCCTCGGACTGGGTGGGGTGTGGGTGGATCAACTGGGCGACCTCGCTGGGCAGCGCCTCCCAGTTCGTGATGAGCTGAGCCTCCGCCATGAGCTCGCCGACACGGCTGCCGACCATGTGCACGCCCAGCACGGGACCGTCCTTCTCCGCGACCAGCTTGGCCGCGCCCTGCGTCTTGAGAATCTGGCTCTTGCCGTTTCCAGCCAGATCGTAGGTCAGCGTCACGATCTTGTCCTGGCCGTACTGCTCGATCGCCTGGGCCTCGGTGAGGCCGACCGAGCCGACCTCTGGCTCGGAGTACGTGATCCGCGGTACGGCGGGGTAGTTGATCGGCACGACCGGCAGGCCGGCGAGCCGCTCGGCGACGAGGATGCCCTCGGCGAAGCCGACATGTGCGAGCTGCGGGGTGGCGATGAGGTCGCCGACGGCGGAGATGGTGGGCACGGCCGTCTGGCAGTACTCGTCGACGACGACGTATCCGCGGTCCACCTGCACGCCGGCCTCTTCGAAGCCGAGCCCGGACGACACCGGCCCGCGGCCGACGGCGACGAGCAGCAGCTCGGCGTCCAGCTGCTTGCCGCTCTCCAGCGAAACCTGCACCCCGGAGTCGGTGTACTGGACGCCGGAGAACCGGGAACCCAACTCGTACTTGATCCCACGGCGGCGGAACTGGCGCTCCAGCAGTTTGGAGCTGGCCTCGTCCTCGAGCGGCAGCAGGTGGGGCAGCGCCTCGACGATGGTCACGTCGGCGCCGAAGGACTTCCAGACGCTGGCGAACTCGACTCCGATCACGCCGCCGCCGAGGATCACGACCGAGGACGGGACCCGGTCGAGGGTCAGCGCGTGGTTGGAGGAGATGACCCGGTTGCCGTCGATCTCCAGGCCGGGCAGCGACTTCGGCACCGAGCCGGTGGCGAGGATGACGTGGCTGCCCTCGTACCGCTCGCCGTTGCACTCGACCGCGGTGGGGGAGACGAGTCGTCCCTCGCCCTCGACCGTGGTGATCTTCCGGGCCTTGAAGATGCCCTGGACCCCGCGGTAGAGCCGGTTGACGACGCCGTCCTTGTACTTGTGCACGCCGGCGATGTCGATGCCGGCGAAGGTGGTCTTGACGCCGAACTGCTCGCTCTCGCGCGAATTGTCGGCGATCTCGGCGGCGTGCAGCAGCGCCTTGGTGGGGATGCAGCCGTAGTGCAGGCACGTCCCGCCGAGCTTGTCCTTCTCGATCAGAATGACGGACTTTCCGAGATCCGCGGCGCGGAAGGCTGCGGCGTACCCGCCGCTTCCGCCACCGAGGATGACGAGGTCGGCAGTCTGGGTCACAGAGTTTCTCCTCGTTCTCGCTGATACTCCGGCCGCGCCGGTGTTGACCCCTCAACCGGATCGGGCCGGGGGTATGTTCCCCATCCTGTCACTCGGTGTGGTGTGCCCGCGATGCGGGTTGGGCCATTCGCGCAGAAGTTGATCATGGGCCGGGAACTCCGCGGTCGCTGCCGTTCGTCGTCAGAGTGCGGAGCGGGAAAAAAACAAGCGGAAATTGGCCAAAATACGGGGGCGACGATGGGGCTGCTGAGACGGCACCGGCCGCATCGGGCCGCGGGTCTGCGCCGGGCCGACCGAGCGGACCATGCGGCTGATGTCGCGCATCTGGAGCAGTTCGCCGGCAGCCGGGCCGGTGTCGAGGCGTATCTCGAGCCACCCACCAATGTCACGCCCGACACCGTAGTGCTGGTGGCGACCACCGGCGAGTGGACGCGACGACGGGTGCCCAGCGCCAAGGCGGCCCGGGACCTGGCCGGTCGGCTCAGTATCCCGGTCTACGACGTCGCCGCGACCGGCTATCCGAGGCGGATGCGGGAGTGGACGGCCCGCCGCAAGGCCGCCGGCGACACGGGCGTGCCCACCACCCGGGATGTCGGCTGACGTCAGCCGGTAACGCCGGTCGGCTCATCGCACCGAGCGGGGCAGCGCGGCGGTGACCAGTTGGGCGTACAGCTTCGCGCCGGCCGGTCGCGGGTGGATGTGGTCGGTCCAGAGCAGTTGCTGGCGGTGTGCGATGGCGGCGTGCCAGTCGACGACGGTGACATTCGACCAGTGGCTCGGCGCAGATTCGATGGCGCCGTTCACCGCGTCCTGCCAGCCGCGCGGTTCGTAGACCGTCAGCAGTACGACCTTGCGGGTCGGTCCGATCGTGTCCATCAGCCGGGCCAGCGTGCTCTGGGTGAACTCGCCGTTGGTGCCGAGGTCGATCACCACGACGGATCCGAGCCGGCCGTTGCTGCGCAGTGTCGCGACGATCTGGGTGGCGGTGCTCATCTGCCGGCCGATCTGGGCGCTGATGGCGATGCCGGGAAGCCGGGCCCGCAGCGCGGAGGCCGACGCCAGCATGACCGAGTCGCCGACCGCGGTAACCCCGGTGCCGGGCAACGCGGGCGCCGTACGGGTCGGCCGGGGTGGCGGCGGCCGTTGTGCGGTAACCACCTTTTCGCCGGCCTCGATCTGCGCCTTCGCGCCATCGGTTGGCGCCGGCAGCGCCACCCCGACGCAGGCGACGAGCGCAACGGCGACGGCGCTGCCACCGGCCACCAGACGAGGGATCGGCGCCGACCGCAGCGGCAGCACGTCCCGTACCGAAGTCAATGTGGCGAGCAGACCCTGCCGCCGGATCGGGTCCTCGACGAGCCGCCAGGACAATTCGGCGAGCAGCAGGGACAGGCCGAGTGCGGCGGCGATGCGGAGCGGATGGTGACCGGGCGCGCGCAGCAGGCAGAGCAACGGCCAGTGCCACAGATAGATCGCGTACGACCGGGTGCCCAGCCAGCGCAGTGGCGCGACGCCGAGGAGTTGGCCGAGCAGCCCGCCGGGTGCGGCCGTGGCGGCCACCGCGCCCGCGGCGAGTACGGCGACGAGCAGAAACCCACCCCGGTAGACGAATGAGCCGGAATCGCCGGCCAGCACGACGATGAGCAGCAGACCGCCGAGGCAGCAGCCGCCGGCCGCGTCGATGGCGGGCCGGCGACCCGCCAACAGCAGCGCCAACGTGGCGCCGATGAGCAGCCCGGCGGCGTGCGTGTCGGTGCCGTAGTAGAGCCGGGACGGGTCGGTGCCCGGGGTGTACGCGATGCCCATCGCGACGGTCGAGGCGACGGCGCCAGCCAACAGCAGCATTGCCTGCCGGCCGTGCAGCCGGAGGAACCGCGGCAACACCAGCAATATCAGCGGCCAGAGCAGGTAGAACTGTTCCTCCACCGCGAGCGACCAGAGGTGCAGCAACAACGGCTGCGGGCCGAACTGTGCGAAATAGGAGGTGTGGGCGCTGATCTGGTGCCAGTTGCTTGTATAGGTGGCGGCGGCGATGAGGTCGCCGCGCAGGCCGGCCAGCTGGGCCCGGTCAATGAGCACCGCGGCCGCCGTGATCACGACCAGCATCACGGCCAGCGCCGGCAGGAGTCGGCGGGCCCGGCGCAGCCAGAATTCCCGTAGGTCGATGGTCCCGGTGCGTTGCCTTTCGGCGACCAGCAGATCGGTGATCAGGTAACCGCTGATCACGAAGAAAATATCGACGCCGAGAAATCCACCGCGAAATCCGGGAATGCCGGCGTGGTAACCGAACACGGCCAATACCGCGAGTGCCCGCAGGCCGTCGATTCCGGGCGCATAGCGATTCCGGCGGCGCGTCGCGCCGCCGGATGCCCGGGCGAGTAGCTGCGTACTCATCGGATTTGTCGCGGCTCTCTTTTGTCGGTCTCTGCGGTCGGCACAAAGCCGGGACAGCGCGAGACCGCCACCCCGACAACACACGCGGTGCCCATTCAACGACCGCCGCCGTACGGTATGGCGCAGACGCGCCGCGCGAATGGGCGCCTACAACGCCTTGCTGGCGGGGAATTCCGACATGCCGGCAGGAACTTCCGATTTACCGGGTCGGTTTGGCCCGGCCGGTCAGCCGTTGTCGGCGATGTCCTGCAGGGTCGCGAGCAGGGTGCGGACCGGGGCTCCGGTGCCGCCGCGCGGCGTGTATCCCCAGGCGTCGCCGACGTTGTACGCCGGGCCGGCGACATCGATGTGCGCCCACTGCACGCCGTCCTTGACGAACTCCGCCAGGAAATGCCCGGCGACCAGCATGCCGCCGTACCGGTTGCCCGCGACATTGGCCAGATCGGCGACGAGCGAGTCGAGTCCGGACCGCAGTTCCTTCGGCAGCGGCATCGCCCAGCCCGGCTCGCCGACGCCCCGCCCGGCCTCGGCCACCCGGTCGCGCAATTCGTCGCTGCCCATCACGCCCGCCGTCCGGGTGCCCAGCGCGATCCGTTGCGCGCCGGTGAGGGTCGAGGTCTCCAGCAGGTACGCCGGCTCGTCCTCGCAGGCCCGGACGATCGCGTCGGCCAGCACCAGCCGGCCCTCGGCGTCGGTGTTGAGCACCTCGACCCGCTTGCCGCCGTACTGGGTGAGCACGTCTCCCGGCCGGTAGGAGGTGCCGGAGACCAGGTTCTCGGCCATCGGAACGGTGGCGATGACCTCGAGCGGCAGGTCGAGCGCGGCGGCGGCGCAGACGGTCGCGATGACCGCCGCGGCGCCGCCCATGTCGCCCTTCATCTCGTGCATGCTGTCGGCGGGCTTGATCGAGATGCCGCCGGAGTCGAAGGTGATTCCCTTACCCACCAGGGCAACCTTGGCCTTCGGATGGGCGGGCTTGTAGTGCAGCCGGACCAGTCGCGGCGGCCGGCTCGACCCGCCGCCGACCCCGAGCACCCCGCCGAAACCGTTCTTGGCCAGCGCCTTCTCGTCCAGGATCTCCACGTCGATCCCGGCCTTGCGTCCGGCCGCCTGGGCCCGGGCGGCCAGCTCGGCCGGCGGCAGGTCGCCGGCCGGGGTGTTGACCAGGTCGCGGGCCAGCGTGACGGCCTCGACGACCGCCGCCGCATCCTTGATCGCCCGCTGGCTGTCCTTCTCCTTGGCCGAGGACACCACGAGCTGGAACGCCGCCGGGGCGGCCTTGTGCTCCTCGCTCGGCGCCTTGAAGGCGGTGAACTCGTACGCCCCGAGCAGCGAACCCTCGGCCACCGCACGAACCAGCTCCGGGGTCGACCGGCCGCCGACCAGGGCCAGCGTCGAAGCGACCGTGGTCCGGCCGAACAGCGCCCGGCTCGCGGCCCCGGCGGCCTGGCGTACCGAATCGACCGGATAGTGCCCGTCCGCGGGCACCGGGCCGAGTCCGGCCGCGGCCACGACCGGGGCCTGCATCCCGCCCAGTGTGGCGATTGTCGTCACCTCACCCTCGGCGCCGGTGGCCCCGACGGCCGCGAGCGCCTCACCGAGCCGGCCGCCGAGCGCCGAATCGACCGCGCCGGTACCCGCGGGCAGCGCCAGTCCGTTCGGTCCGGCCGCCACGCCGATCACGATCGCGTCGACCTTGAGCGTGTCGGCTGCCTTGTCGGTCAGGGAGAGGGCCACGACGGCTCCGATCTGTTCTGTGAGTGGCGGGTCTCCGCGAGCCTATTCCGTTGCGATTCGAGTCCCACAGTGGCTTCGCCGGCGTTCTCACGCCGCTCTTGTTGATCATGAAGAAAGTTGCGCGACTCGCCGACGACTCGCCGGCCATCGCGTCGGAAACTTCATGATCACCGCGAAGGGCGTCACGGAAGGCGTCGCCGGGATGCTGTCGCTCGACAACTCGGTCGGGCCGGTAGCGTGCCGGGCATGTCTTTGACCCGATCCCCCCTGCACGATCGGCATGTGGCGCTGGACGCCAAACTCGCGGACTTCTCCGGTTGGGAGATGCCGATCGAGTACGCCGGCGGCGGCGTCATCGCCGAGCACACCGCGGTCCGTACGGCGGTCGGGCTCTTCGACGTCTCGCACCTGGGCAAGGCCACCGTCCAGGGTCCGGGCGCGGCGGCCGTCGTCAACGCCACGCTCACCAACGACCTCAGCCGGATCGGCCCGGGGCAGGCGCAGTACACGCTCTGCTGCGACGACGCGTCCGGCGGCGTGGTCGACGACCTGATCGCCTACCTGCGCTCCGACGATGACGTACTGCTGGTGCCCAATGCCGCCAACACGGCCGAGGTCGTACGACGGCTGAAGCAGGCGGCGCCGCCGGAGATCACGGTCGAGAATGCACACCGGTCGTACGGCGTGCTGGCGGTGCAGGGGCCCGATTCGGCGAAACTGCTGGGCTCACTCGGCGTGCCGACCGACCACGACTACATGAGCTTCACGGTCTCCACGCTCGGCGGCCACGACCTGATCGTCTGCCGCACCGGCTACACCGGCGAGCACGGGTACGAACTGCTGCCGGCGTGGGACGAGGCCGGCGCGGTGTGGGACACGCTGCTGGCGGCCGGCGCCGATTTCGGAATCCGGCCGTGCGGCCTCGGTGCCCGCGACACCCTGCGGACCGAGGCGGGCTATCCGCTGCACGGTCACGAGCTGTCGCTGTCCATCTCCCCGGTGCAGGCGCGGGCCGGCTGGGCCGTCGGCTGGAAGAAGCCGGAATTCTGGGGCCGCGAGGTGCTGACCGCCGAGCGGGCCGCCGGACCGGCCCGCCGGCTGTGGGGGCTGGAATCCACCGACCGCGGCATTCCGCGACCCGGCATGACGGTGCAACTGGACGGTGCGCCGGTCGGCGAGATCACCAGCGGGACGTTCTCACCGTCGTTGCGGCACGGGATCGGCCTGGCCCTGATCGACACCGCCAGCGGCATCGAGCCGGGCACGGAGGTGACCGTCGACGTGCGCGGCCGCACCTCGACGATGCGGGTCGTCAAGCCGCCGATGGTCCCGCTGCACGTCCGCTAGCTCGGTCCAGCTTTCCGATTGCCGACTGCCCGTACCCGCCAGCCGGTCCGCTGCAATTTTCATGATCGTGATCGGATTTTGGGGCTATAGCAACCAAAAACCGATCACGATCATGAAAAAGCGCCGGCGGGGTATCCGGCTCTGGGACCGCCGACTCGGGGCGACCGCCGGCTCGAGGACCGCCGGCTCAGGGCGACCGCCGGCTCAGGGGAAGATGCCGGCCCGGCGGAGCAGGGCGGGCACCTCGTGGCCCAGTTGCCGGCCGAGGAATTCCGCGGTCGGCAACAGAGTGGGCAGGTCGATTCCGGTACGCAGGCCCATCCGCTCCAGCAGGTAGACCAGATCCTCGGTCGCGATGTTGCCGGTCGCGGCGGGTGCGAACGGACAACCGCCGACCCCGCCGGCACTGGAATCCAGGATCGAGATCCCGCATTCGACCGCGGCCGCCGCGTTGGCGTACCCGGTATTGCGGGTGTTGTGGAAATGGAATCGCAGCGGCAGTTGCGGCCCGACGGCCGACCGGACCTCGGCGGTCAGCTGCCGTACCTGGCTCGGCACCCCGACCCCGATCGTGTCCCCGAAGCACAGCTCCTGCGCGCCGGCACGAGCCCCGGCCAGCGCGAGCCGCACCACCCGGTCGGCCGGCACCTCGCCCTCGAACGGGCAGCCGAACGCGGTCGACAGGGTCAGCGTGGTGAACAGGCCGTGTTCGCGGGCCGCGGCGATCACCTCGGCGGCGGCCGCCATCGCCTCGTCAGTGCCGACGTTCTGGTTGCGCCGGCTGAAGGTGTCGCTGACCCCGACGACGACGTTGATCTCGTCCACCCCGGTGGACAGGGCCCGGTCCAGTCCGCGCCGGTTGAGCACCAGTCCGGCGTACGAAACGCCCTCGATCCGCGGCACCGCGGCCATTACGGCCTCCGCGTCGGCCATTGCCGGCACCAGCTTCGGATGCGCGAACGACACCGTCTCCACCCGCCGGGCACCGGCCGCCACGACCCGCCGGATCAGCTCGACCTTGGCGTCGGTCGGCAGGATCGTGCTCTCGTTCTGCAGCCCGTCCCGCGGACTGACCTCGACGATGGTGACGTCCATGGCGTTGCGCTCCCTACAGTCCCGGCAGAGAATCCCGACAGGATCGGCTTTCCGCGCGGGAAGGGCCGCCGCCTCGGCGATGAGGGGTCTCCATGACCAGTCTGCCTGACCTTGACCAGTTCGCCATGTTCATCGCCGGCGGGCGGGTGCCGTCGCATACCGGCCGGACCTACGACTCGATTGACCCGTACACCGGCGCGGCCTGGGCCCGGGTGCCGGATGCGGACGCCGCTGACGTCGACCGGGCCGTCAGCGCCGCGCGCGCGGCGTTGAACGGATCGTGGGGCGGGTTGACGGCGACCCAGCGCGGGGCGCTGTTACGCCGGCTCGGCGACCTCATCGCCCGCGACGCCGACCGGCTCGGCCGGATCGAGACGCGCGACAACGGCAAGCTGCTGCGCGAGATGGCCGGTCAGACGGCCTATCTGCCGCAGTGGTGCTACTACTACGCCGGTCTCGCCGACAAGGTGGGCGGCAGCGTCATTCCGACGGACAAGCCGAACTACCTCGTCTACACCCGGAATGAGCCGGTCGGGGTGGTCGGCGCGATCGTGCCGTGGAATTCGCCGCTGCTGCTGCTCATCTGGAAGCTCGCCCCGGCGCTGGCCGCTGGGTGCACGATGGTGGTCAAACCCAGCGATCACACCCCGGTCAGCACCCTGGAGCTCGCGAAGCTCATACAGGAGGCCGGTTTCCCGCCCGGCGTGGTGAACGTCGTGACCGGTTGGGGGCCGGCGGTGGGCCGGGCACTGGCCGGCCATCCGGGCATCGACAAGATCGCGTTCACCGGCTCGACCGAGGTCGGCCGGGCCGTCGCGCACGCGGCGGCCGAGAACTTCACCCGGGTGACGCTGGAGTTGGGCGGCAAGTCGGCGCAGGTGGTGTTTCCCGATGCCGACCTGGACGCGGCCGCGAACGGCGTCGTAGCAGGCGTTTTCGCCGCCACCGGGCAGACCTGCATGGCCGGTTCGCGGCTGGTGGTGCACGAGGACGCCGCCGCCGCGCTGGTCGACCGGATCGTTGCGCGGGCGGAGGCGATCCGGATCGGCGACCCGAGCGACCCGGAGACCGAGATGGGCCCGCTGGCCAACGAGCGGCAGTTCCAGACGGTGTTGAGCCATTTCGCGTCGGCGCGGGAGGACGGTGCGACGATCGCCTGCGGGGGCGAGAGCGTCGAGGAACTCGGCGGATTCTTCGTACGACCGACGGTGTTGACCGGCGCGACGCCGGCGATGCGGGCGGTACGGGAGGAGATCTTCGGTCCGGTCGTCGCGGTGAGCACGTTCACCGACGAGGACGACGCGGTGGCCATCGCCAACGGTACCCGGTTCGGCCTGGCCGGCTCGGTCTGGACCAAGGACGTGCACCGGGCGCACCGGGTCGCCGCACGGTTGCGGGCCGGCTCGGTCTGGATCAACGCCTACCGCGTGGTCGCGCCGCAGGTGCCGTTCGGTGGGTTCGGCGCCAGCGGCATCGGCCGGGAGAACGGCGTCGAGGCGATCGGCGAATACACCGAGACCAAGGCGATCTGGGTGGAGCTGACCGGCGAGACCCGGGACCCGTTCACGCTGGGCTGACCCGGATCTCCAGCGCTTGCCGCGCCCTCACATTTTCATGATCGTGATCGGTTTTTCGTTGCTATAGCCCCAAAATCCGATCACGATCATGGAAATCTGGGTGGCCGGGGTGGGCTGGCCGTCACTGATTCCCCAACCATGATCGTGAGTGGATTTGATACCCGTGGAGGTACTAAATCCACTCATGATCATGGGAGAGCTCTCTCGGGATCCGGGACTCAGTCGGGAATTGGGGCCGAGGCGGGCCGGGCGCTGTCCCGGAAGTCAGACCCGGGCATCCAGTCGGGATGTAGGTCTCGCTGGGCCGCGGACAATGATCGTGATTGCGTTATGCCGGTGATAGCCGGCCAAACACCATCTGGATCATCGAAATAGGCCGTCGGGACAGTCGCCAGCGCTCCGGTCCATGATCATGAGGCAGTAGAGCCGTGAATCGCCGACGAATTTGCCTCATGATCATGGAAATCTGGGTGGCCGGGGTGGGCTGGCCGTCATCTGGGTGGGCGGCGTGGGCCCATCGGTCGGGGCCGGACGGCGTCAGGCGGTCGGCAGGGTGAGGATCTCGGTGCCGTCGTCGGTGACGACCAGGGTGTGCTCGAACTGCGCCGTCCACGACCCGTCGACGGTCACCGCGGTCCAGCCGTCCGGCCACACCCGGGGCGCGATCGCGCCGAGCGTGATCATCGGCTCGATGGTGAAGGTCATGCCGGTCTCGATGATGCCCTCGTGGTCCGGGGCGTCGTAGTGCGGGATCACCAGGCCGTTGTGGAAGATCGTGCCGACGCCATGCCCGGTGAAGTCGCGGACCACGCCGTACCCGAAGCGCCGCGCGTAGCTCTCGATGACCCGGCCGATCACGTTGAACGGCCGGCCCGGCTTCACCGCGCGGATGGCCCGCATCGTCGCCTCGCGGGTGCGGTCGACCAGCAGCTTCGCCTCCTCGGTGACATTGCCGCAGAGGAACGTCGCGTTGGTGTCGCCGTGCACGCCGCCGATGAACGCGGTGATGTCGATGTTGACGATGTCCCCGTCCTCGAGCCGGGTCGAATCGGGGATGCCGTGGCAGATCACCTCATTCAGCGAGCTGCACAACGATTTCGGGTAGCCGCGGTAGCCCAGCGTCGAGGGGTACGCGTCGTGCGCGACGAGGTACTCGTGGCCGACCGCGTCCAGTTCATCGGTGGTGACACCGGGCCGTACGGCATTGCCCACCGCCACCAGCGCGTCCGCGGCGATCCGGCTGGCGATCCGCATCCGGTCGACCGTCTCGGCGTCCTTCACCAGCGGTTCGCTGGTCACGGTCGGGCCCGGCTTGCCGACGTACTCCGGGCGGGGGATCTGGTCCGGTACGGGGCGGCTGGGGGTGGGGCGGCCCGGGGTGAGCGGGGCGCGGGTCACTGGTCCTCCTGTGGCGGTGGCTGGTCGGTGCCCATCACTGCGCTATCGGTCACCTCGGGGGTCGGTTCGACGGCTTCGGCGGCCGGCACGGACTCGGCGTCCGGTACGGGCTCGGGCTCGGGCTCGGCGACGTCAGCGTTCGGTACTGGATCGGGCTCGGCAACCGGTTCGGCGGGCTCGGGCTCGGGGTCGGCAACCGGCGCCGCGGGGCGCGGGCGGCGCCGGGCGGCCGGAGCGGGCGCGACCGGCGTGTTGTCGACACCCGCCTCGGTGAGCGTCGACGTCTCGCCGAGGGTCCGTACCGCGGCCCGGAGCAGCGGCAGCGCGATGAGCCCGCCGGTGCCCTGCCCGTAGGTCAGGCCGAGATCCAGCAACGGTTCCAGGCCGAGTGATTCCAGGGCGGCGCGGTGCGCCGGCTCGGTCGACCGGTGGCTGGCGAACCACCAGGACGACGCGTCGTACGCGGTGTCCCGGGCCACCAGCGCCGCCGCCGCGGACACCACGCCGTCGAGCACAACCGGGGTACGGCGCACTGCGGCCTGCAGCAGAAAGCCCGTCATGGCGGCGATGTCGGCGCCACCGGACGCCGCCAGCAGCTCGATCGTCTCGTACCGGTACTTGCGGCCGCGGCGCAGCGCGTCGCGGACGACGACCACCTTGCGCATCCAGGTGGCGTCGTCGATCCCGCTGCCGCGCCCGGTGACCACGGTCGGCTCGGAACCGAGACAGACCGCGGTCAGCACCGCCGCGGGAGTCGTGTTGCCGACACCGAGGTCGGCGACGACGAGCAGGTCGGCGCCGCCGTCGACCTCCTCGTCGGCGATGGCGAGGCCGGCATCGAAGGCCTGCTGGGCCTCCTCGACGGTAAGCGCGTCCGCGCGGTCGATCCGGTTGCTGCCGCGCCGCACCTTGTACGCACTGATTTCGGCGTCGGTGTCGGAATCCGGGTCGGTGTCGATGGCCATGTCGACCAACCGGACGGAAGCCCCCGCGGCATCGGCCAGGACGTTCAGCGTTGACCCGCCGGCCTGCATCGCCGCGAGCAGCTGGGCGGTCGCCACCGGCGGATAGGCCGAGACGCCGGCCTCGGCCACCCCGTGGTCACCGGCGAAGACAATCACCCGCGCCCGCTGGAAGTCATGCGGCGGGTTGACGCCCTGGACGGCGGCGAACCAGCCGGCCACCTCCTCGAGCTGACCGAGCGAGCCGGCCGGCCTGATCAGGGTCGCCTGCCGCGCCTCGGCCGCTTCGGTGAAGGTGTCGTCCGGGATCTCGATCCGATCCCGGATGAGCTCCAGCTGGGTCGGCTCGGGCGGCACGTATTCGTCTTCTTCGACCTCGTCGACCGCTGTCTCGACCGGCTCCGGCTCGGCCTCCGGCTCCGCGTCGGGTACGGGGTTGATCTGCGGCTCCGCGTTGATCTGCGGTTCCGCGTCGGTCGTCGGTTCGGGGTCGGTCGTCGGCTCGGCGGTGTCCGGAGCGGCCGGCGCCTCGGGCGCGGACTCGGCCACGGACTCGCCGGTCTCGGGTGTTGATTCGTCCGTCACGACTCCAGCCTGTCAGATGCCGGTTTGGGGTCGAACTGGACCGGTGCGTCGAACGCCGCCCGGCGGGCCGCCCGCCGCAGCACCAGCATGATCGGCCGGCTCAACGCGACCAGCAGAATCGCGTTCCCGACGGCCCGCGGAATGTCGAAACCCAGTGAGGACGCCAGATCGTAGGCCACGAACCGGTGCAGGTTGCTCAGCACCGAGGCGCCCGGGTGGTACGTGATCGACGGCGCGGTGCCCTGGCCGAGGGTGAACGGCCACGACCACATGTTCAGCAGCAGCCCGTAGAACAGCCCGGCCACCGCCCCGTACCCGGCCAGCATCGCCACCTCGGCCCGGCCACCGACCCGCCGCGGCAGCAGTCCGGCACAGAGCCCGGTCCAGGCCACACCCAACATCTCGAACGGGAGCCACGGGCCGATGCCACCGGTCAGGACGGCCGAGGCGAACATCGACAGCGCCCCCAGCACAAAGCCGAATCCGGCGCCGAGCACCCGACCGGCCGGGATCAGCAGCACGAAGATGAAGGTAAAGCCGGTGAGCCCGGTCGACAGCGGCCGCAGCACCGCACCGATCGCGGCCAACACGCCCAACAGGGCCACCGCCTTGGCGTCCATGCCGCCCTCGGCCAGTTCGGCCAGCACCACCGCCAACAGCAACGGCAGCAGTGCGGCGAAGAGCCACGGCGCGTCCCGGCCGTGCCCGATCCCGGCGCCGGCGTTGACGAACAGCGGCCAGCAGAATCCGACCAGTCCGGCGAGACTGGTGCCGGCGATTGCGATGGTCGAACGCGGCCGCAACCGCAGTACGGCAAGGCGTGCGGTGACGGGTCGATCGGTCACGAGTGGCTCATGACTCGAGTGCCGTGGCGACCTCGGCCACGGTGAGCCAGGCCTGCGGGGCCAGGATCTTCGCCACCTGCGGCGCGAAAGCGGGGGAGTGCCCGACCACCTCCCGGCTGGGTCCGTCCGCGATCACCTCGCCGCCGGCCAGCACCACCGTCCGGTGCGAGACGTCGGCGGCCAACTCCACGTCGTGGGTGGCGAGCACGATCGCCTGTCCGGCCGCCGCGAGTTCCCGCAGCAACGTCACCAGTCGCGCCTTCGCTGCGTAGTCCAGGCCGCGGGTCGGCTCGTCGAGCAGCAGCAGCGGAGGCGTGCCGGCCAGTACGACGGCCAGGGCCAACGCCAGCCGTTGCCCCTCGGACAGGTCGTGCGGATGGGCGTCCGTCGGAACGTCCGGGGCGATCCGGGCCAGCAGCGCCGCGGCGGTCCCGGCCGGCGCCGAGCAGTCCCGGTCGGCCTGCCGGCATTCGCCCGCGACCGTGTCGGCGTAGAGCAGGTCGGCCGGCTGCTGCGGTACCAGTCCGACGTCGCGGACCAGGTCGCGCGGCCGGCGTGCGGCCGGATCCCGCCCGGCCACGGTCGCCGTACCCGAGGTCGGCCGGAGCAGCCCGACCAGCGTGCCGAGCAGAGTCGACTTTCCCGCGCCGTTGCGGCCCATCAGCGCGACCACCTCGCCGGCCCGCACCGCGAAGTCGACCGACCACAACACCGGCTCGCGGCCGTACCCGGTGGTGAGCCGGCGCAGTACGGCAACCTCGGCGCCGGGCGGGGTGGTGCGCGGACCGACCCGACTGCCGGCGAGTCGGTCCCGGAGCGGGGCGGCACGGCGGCGGGCGTCCCGGACCGACAGCGGCGGCGGGCTCCAACCGGCCAGCCGGGCCAACTGGACGACCGGCGGCGCCACCGCTGAGGTGGTGAAGATGTCGACCGGCGTGCCCATCTCCGGCGCCCGGCCGCCACCGGGCAGGTGCAGCACGGAGTCCGCGTACTGCGCGACCCGTTCCAGCCGGTGCTCGGCCAGCAGGATCGTCAGCCCCAGGTCGTGCACCAGCCGCTGCAGCGCGGCCAGCACCTCCTCCGCGGCGGGCGGGTCCAGCGCGCTGGTGGGTTCGTCGAGGACCAGCACCTTGGGCTGGGCGGTCAACACCGACCCGATCGCGACCCGCTGCCGTTCCCCGCCGGAGAGTGTCGACAGTGGACGGTCGCGGAGTTTCTCCAGACCGAGCAGGTCGAGCACGTCCTCGACCCGGCGGCGCATCACGTCGCCGGGCAGGCCAAGCGATTCCATCGTGTAGGCGAGTTCGTCCTCGACCACGTCGGTGACGAAGCCGGCCTGTGGGTCCTGGCCGACGACTCCGACGACGTCGGCCAGTTCGCGCGGCGGGTGGGTGCGGGTGTCCCGGCCGTCGACGGTGACCCGGCCGGCGAGGTGACCGCCGGTGAAGTGCGGCACGAGGCCGTTGACCGCGCGCAGCAGCGTCGATTTGCCGCTGCCGGTGGCACCGATGACGAGGGCCAGTTCGCCTTCGGGGATGTGCAGGGTGACGTCGCGCAGCGTCGGCTCGGCCGCGCCGGCGTAGGTGACGGTGACCCGGTCGAAGTCGATCATGCCGGCACCGGTGCCCGCACGGCCGGGGCCGGCGCCAACCAGGCGGGCAGCAACCCGAGCAGCGCGCCGACCAGCGGACCGATCGGCAGCTGTGGGACCTGCACCGGCGACGCCGGCGGACGCAGTGCGGCGGCCGATCCGAAGGCCAGAAACGCCACTGCCACGGCGATTCCGCAGCCGGCGACCAGCCATTCGGTGCTCAGCCAGCGGTCCGGACGGTAGCGGCTGCGGGTGGTACGCCGGCCGCCGACGGTCAGCCCGGCCACCGCGAGGACGGCGCCGAGGGCGAGCGCCGGCCCGCCCAGCCAGCGCGGGGTGGAGGCGTCCAGCAGTCCGTACAGGCCGACGCACACACCGCACATCGCGGCGGCCAGCAACCACGCGGTGAGCCGGCGGGCCGCCGGGCTGACACCGGCCCGCCGGCCGTACCCGCGGGAGTCCATCGAAGCGGCCAGCTCGATCGACCGGGTGACCGCCGATTCGAGCACCGGGATGATCAGCCCGAGCAGCCCGGCGATCCCCCGGACCGGCCGACCACGCAACCGCCGGGCGGTCCGGATCCGCGATATGGCAGCGATCGCGCCCGGTGCGAACGACAACGCCACCACCAGGACGATGCCCATTTCGTACAGCGCGCCGGGCAGCGAGCCGAGCAGCCGGGCCGGGTGGGCCAGTGCGTTGGCTGCGCCGATGCAGCCGAGCAGTACGGCCAGCTGCAGCCCGTCGTACCCGGCGGCGAGCAGCCCCTCCAGGGTCACCGCGCCGCCGAGCCGGACCCCCGCCGCCCAGCCGGGCAGCTGCGCGGCGGGCAGGGTGAACAGCACCCGCCCGGGGATCGCCGGCGCGATGCCGACCGAGACGATCAGCCGCAGGCCGAGCACGACCAGGCCGATCTTGACGAACATCCCGTACGTCCGGGTCCACGGCGCGGCGCTGCGCCGGACTGCCACCACGTAGCCGGCGACAACGCCGAGAATCGCCAGCAACAGGGGATTGGTGGTGCGGCTGGCCGCGGTGCCGAGCCCGAGCGCCCACAGCCACCAGGCGCCGGCGTGCAGCTGGCGGGTGGCGGTGGGCGCTGGCATCAGGCGGGTGCGGGTCGGTTTAGGACGCCCGGCGGCGGCGCAGCATCAGCTGCAGACCGGCGGCGACCACGAGGACGACGACCACGACGATGGCGATGATCAGCCCGGTGTGCGAGCTGCCCTTGTCCGGGGCCTCCGACGTGCTGAGGGTCTTTGCGTGGGTGCTGGACGGGGCGGCCGAGGACGGGGCCGCCGAGTTCGACGGGGCCGCAGAGGAGGGCGCAGAGGAGGGCGCAGCCGCGGCGGCGATCGAGTCGTAGGTCACGGCCGTCGGCCTGCGGTCCGCGCCGTTGACGTAGACGAAGGCGTCGGTCTCGCGGGACGCCACCTTCTGGGTGGCCGGACCCTGGGTCGCGTAGCCCCACGCACTGGCGGCGGCGTTCGGCTTGCGCAGGTAATAGGACCAGTAGTGCTTGGCGTCAGACTTGCAGGCCGCCGGGTAGCCGTCGATCTGGCAGAGCAGGCCGCTGCTGGCGAAGGCCAGTTTGTGGCCGGCCTTCTCCAGCACCTTCGCGCCGGTCAGCCCGGCCGTGTACGGGATGCAGTCGGTGCTGGGTTTGCCGTGACCCGGGTCGACCACCACTCCCACACAGGTCGACTCAACGGCTGGGGCCGCGGAGGCGGTCGCCGCGGTCAGGGTGGGGACGAGAAAGCCGAGCAGGACGGCGATGGCGCCGCCGATCCGAGCCAGCGTGGTGCGCACGGTGGTCCTCTCTGTGGTCCCGGGCAGCCGGAGGCACCCACAACCGAGACCGCCCCGGTCGCCTTCGAACAGGCGGCCGGGGCGGCGTACGGGTAAGGGTGCTCACCCGGGCTCCGCCCCGCAGACCACGACGGTGTCGATGGAGCCACGCGGGACGGTGGGCGTTCCGACTCGCCCGGGTTCGCCGGGCCTACGGTTGCGGGTCAGTGCCGGACTTCGACCGGCTTCCCCCGCCGCTCCGCGTTGCGGTATCGAGTATGGACCACGATGTCCGCTCAGGTGGTACGGCTGTCAGGGATTGAGTCGCAGCAGCGGTTTACCGGATTCGCTGGTGATCGCGATCGAGGCGATGTCGGCGCTGTGCAGCGAACTGGAGCCCTGCACGGTCGCGTCCTTGCCCGGCTGGATCATCCAGGTCGCGACCTGATCGGGCTTCGAGGTGTCCTTGGGCGTCACGGTCAGGGCGTACTTCCGGGCCCCGTAGTTGCCGGGGTCGTAGCCGCAGTGCACGGTGATCTTGCTGCCCCAGCCGACGTTCTGGATGCTCGCCGTCGCGTGGATCGGCACCGGGATGACCGCCGACATCTTGGCTCCGGCCTCCACCCGGGTCCCGGAACCGGTCGTGGTCCCGGGCACGATCGTCATAACGAGCAGGACGGTCAGCGCGGCGGCCGCGGCGAGGATCGCACCGCCGGCGTACCAGCGGCGCTGGCGGCGCTTCCGTGCCACCTCGTCAAACAGGCTGGGCAACAGGGTCGCCGGCATCGGCTCCTCGGGGGTCTCATCCAGCGCCTCGCTGATCGGCACCCGGGCCAGCAGCCCGGGCATCCCGGCCAGTTCGGCCACCGATTCTGCGCAGGCCGGGCAGGTGGCGAGATGTTCCTCGAAGGCGCGCCGGTCGGCCGGCGAGAGCGCGCCGAGCACGTAGGCAGCGTCGTAGGTGGCGAACTTGTCCTCCATTAGTCGCTCACCCCCATTTCCTGGAACGCCAACCGCAGCGCCCGTAGTGCGTAGTGCGTACGTGACTTGATGGTGCCCTCCGGTACGCCGAGTCGGGCCGCGGCCTCCGCCACCGAATGTCCACGATAGAAGCATTCGACGATGACCTGCCGATGCGACGGCGACAGCGCGGCGAGCGCATCGGCGACCAGCCAGCCCTGCAGCACCTGGTCGGTGTCGTCGGACACACCGCGTTCCGGCGGCGCCGCCATCGACACCTCCGGCCGGGACTGCCGGGCGCGCCACTCGTCGATGACGATGCGCCGCGCGACGGTGAACAGCCACGACCGGGCCGAACCGTGTTCGGAGTTGACCACCTCCGGATGCCGCCAGGCCCGCAGCAGCGTCTCCTGCACGACGTCCTCGGCACGCCCCCGGTCTCCGCCGGTCAGGCGCAGGGCGAACGACCACAGCGGCGCGGCGTACTCGTCGTGCAGCGCCTTGAGCAGATCGTTCTCCGAGTCGGACATCACGCCGTTTCCGCTGTTGGCTCTTAACATTGTGTTGGTTCTGAGCATTGTGGACTGACAGGTCACCGGCGTTTGGCCAGGGCGGGTCGGATCTGGGTGGCCAGCAGCGCGGCCCCGAATACCAGAGCGACCCATTCGGCGACTTCGGCGAGCACCTGCGGCGTGCCACTGGCGGTCTCGTTGAGTCCGAAAAGCCCTACGGTCACGGAGATGTAGAAGGCGGCGAGGGTCGCGGCGCCGAAGCCGGCCGCCACGAACGACGTCAGCCAGTGCGGCCAGATCAGCAGCGCGGTGCCGATGAGCAGGCCGGCGATCGCGTTCAGCATGAACAGCGGTCCGATGGTGGCGATGTCCTTGAATCCTTCGGTGTACAGCTGCAGGTGTACGACGGCGGAGAGCAGCACGCCCGCTGCGGTCAGCCCGCGCAGTAGTCCGGTGCCGATATCTGTCGAGGCCACAGCGTGCCCTCCAGTGTGTGTCGTTGTGCCTGTCTTGGCATTCACTTCGGTGCTCATGGCAGTTCCCCTCACCCGTTGCCCGTCGTCCACTAGCACGGACCGGTGCTGGTTCCGGTTCAGTGTGCGGCTGATCGGAGGCGGATTGAACCGCCCGGTGTCCGGTTTCGTGACCGATTGGTGACCGAGCAAATTCTCGATCTCGCCAGGAGACGCTGTGGCCCAGGAACCATCAACTAACCAGGAACCACCGACTAACCAGGAACCACCGACGAACCAGGAACCACCGACTCGCGAACTACGTGAACTCGACCGTCCCGCCCGCGACCGGCTGACTCGACGAGCCGTACTTGGCGTTGGTGCCGCGGGAACCGGTGCCATCGTCCTGGCCGCCTGCGGTTCCAGCGGCTCCGGTGACTCGGCCGGAAATGATGCCGCCCCGAAGGTGGCCAGCGGCACGACGCTGGCCAAGCTCTCGGATATTCCGGTCGGTCAGGCGGTCTCGGCCACCTCAGGTGGAAAGCCGGTGATCGTGGCCCAGCCAAGCGCCGGCACGGCGGCCTGTTTCAGTGCCAAATGCACGCACATGGGGTGCACCGTCAAGCCGGCGGGCAAGGAGCTGCACTGCCCCTGCCACGGATCGCGTTACGACGCGAGCACCGGCAAGGTGCTGCACGGCCCGGCACCCAAGCCGCTGCCGAAGATCCCGGTGCACGTTGCCGATGGATCGGTGGTCGCCGGGGCCTGATAGTCCGGGTCCGCGGCGCCGAGGACGGTGGCCCACAATGGCCGGGTGATGATCGAGGACGTGAGTAGAACCGACGGACACGGAAGTTGGGCGCACCACCGGCACCGCGACGTCTCCGGAGGCTGGCTGCGTCCGACGGTCTTCGGGGCGGTTGATGGCCTCGTCACCAATGCGGCACTCATCGCGGGCGTGGGCGGCGGTGGTGGCACCACTCACGCGATCGTCCTGACCGGTCTGGCCGGGCTGGTGGCTGGCGCGTTCTCGATGGGCACCGGCGAATACGTATCGGTGACCAATCAGAACGAACTCGTGCACGCCGAGGTGGCGATCGAGCGGGACATGCACGCGCGCTTCCCGGACGCCGAGCAACGCGAGCTGACCGAGCGGTTCCGCGGCTACGGCGCCGATCCGGAGACGGCGGAACGGATGGCAGCGGCCGTCTCGGCCGACCCGGAGATGGCGCTGCGGCTGCACGCCCGCGACGAGCTCGGGGTGGATCCACACGAACTGCCGTCACCGATGCTCGCCGGAGGCGCGTCACTGCTGGCGTTCTCCTGCGGCGCGGTGCTGCCACTGCTTCCGTACCTGTTGGGGCTTCGGGCTTTGCTGCTCTCGCTGATGATTGCCGGAGTCGCGCTGCTCGCCGGGGGTATCGGGGTGGGCCGGCTCACCGGCCGTTCGGCGGCGAAATCCGGTCTGCGCCAGCTGGCGCTGGGTGCGTTGGCGGTGGCCGTGACGTACCTGATCGGCAGGTTGATCGGCGCATCGGCCTGAATCCGGCGTATTCGCGAGCCTGGCTGGTCACTCGGCGTTGGGCTGAGCGCGGCTCGCGGTGCCGTCGCCGGATCTCCGTAAGATGGCGGTCCGGAGGTGCCGATGAGTTGGACCTGGCGGTACGAGGATGAGGCCGGCGCGGAAGTGTCCGGCCCCGCGTCGGTGGAGTTCGGCAACAAGTCCGATGCCGAGTCCTGGCTCGGCGAGGAGTGGCGCGGCCTGCTGGATCAGGGTGTCTGGCAGGTCAGCCTGTTCGAGGAGGATCGGGTCGAGTACGGGCCGATGGGCCTGACCGCCGAGGCATGATCGACCAACAGTTGACCGGTGGCGGGCCGCTGCTCGCGGACCGGGCGGCGGCGTTGGCCGGGCTGTTGGCGCCGCTGCGTGAACGGCAGACCCGCTGGGCGGCCGGCGAGCTCGACGACGAGCCGGAGGATCCGGCGCAGGTCTGGGCGCAGCCGTTGGTGGTCCGGCTGGAACGGGCGACACCGCCGGATCGGCTCGCCGCGCTGTCGGCGGCGGCCACGGCGTCGTTGTCGGTGTTGGCGGATCCGCGCGCGTCGGCCGAATGGGACGTCGCCTGCCGGACCTGGATCGCCGGCCGCATCCGCAAGGTGGCGCGGCGGGCCCGCGGGGCACACTGGCAGGCGGCGGCCGACCTGCCCGGTGTGACGGTGGCGGTGGGGGACGCGCAGGTCCGGGCCTTTCCGCCGTACCCGGTGGCCGAGACGCCGTACGAGTTGCGCCGGCTGCAGGTCAGCGGCACCGAGCTGCCCGATCTGGCCGCTGCTCCGGTCGGGGCTCCGGGGGCGCCGGTTTTCTGGCTCAATTCCGGTGCGCGGATGTCCGCCGGCAAGGCGATGGCACAGGTCGGGCACGCCGGCATGTTGCTGGCGGCGTTCGCGTCGGCCGGTGAATTGGCCGGGTGGTTGGCCGCGGGGTTGCCGGTGACCGTCCGGGACGCGGACGCGGCCCGGTGGGCGCGGCTGATCGCCGGGCCGACCGATCCGCTGCAGCGTTATGAGGCGGACGGCCGGGTCTGTGTCCGGGACGCCGGCTTCACCGAAGTCGAGCCGGGCACCGTGACGGTGGTGGCCGAGTGGGCGTCGCGATGACGCAGATCGAGGAAGTGGCGGCCGGGGTCTATGCCTACCTGCAGCCGCCGGGTGGCTGGTGGGTCAACAACACCGGTTTCCTGGTCGACCACGGCGGCGTCGTCAGCATTGACGCATGCGGCACCGAACGGCGTACCCGCGCCTATCTGGATGCCATCTCGTCGGTCAGCCGCGCCCCGGTGCGGACCCTGATCAACACCCACCACCACGGCGACCACACCTTCGGCAATTACCTGTTCACCGAGGCCACGATTATCGGCCAGGACAATATCCGGGACCAGATTCTCAATTTCGGGTTGCCGCAGGTGGACTGGTACTGGACCGAGGTCGACTGGGGTGACATCGAGCTGGCGCCGCCGTTCGTGACCTTCGCCGAACGGATGACGCTGTATCTCGACGGTCTGCAGTGCGACATCCGGTACGCCGGGGGAGCGGCGCATACGAACAACGATTCGTACGTGTGGCTGCCGGAGCAGTCGGTGTT
Source organism: Mycobacteriales bacterium (assembly GCA_036267955.1). Lineage (GTDB taxonomy): Bacteria > Actinomycetota > Actinomycetes > Mycobacteriales > QHCD01 > DATAVB01. Next base: position 42,126 of record DATAVB010000066.1, read on the forward strand.
GTTCGCCGGCGACCTGGTCTTCAATGGCGGCACGCCATTTCTGCTGATGGGGTCGATTTCCGGTGCGATCCGGGCGGTGGAGTCGTTACGGGAGCTCGGGCCGCGGACCGTGGTGCCCGGACACGGACAGATCTGCGGACCGGAGGTCTTCGACGCGGTTCTCGGTTATGTTCGCTTCGTGCAGGGACACGCGGTGGCAGCGCGGGAGGCGGGTCTGAGTCCCCTCGAAGCGGCCCGGCAGATCGATCTCGGGCCGTATTCCGAATTGTTGGATTCCGAGCGTCTCGTGGGAAATCTGCACCGGGCTTATGCCGACCTGGACGGCGCCTCCGTCGACCTGTTCGCTGCATTGGCGGACATGGTGGCGTTCAACGGCGGCAAACTCCGAACCGACGCCTAAAAGGGAGATCAGCATGCGCTGGGCCACGTACGTTTCGCCGACCGATCAGACCGCGCGTCCGGGTGTGCTGCACAACGGGGCGATTCACGGGCTGCGCGGGACGGAGCGGTTGATCGACCTGCTGGGTGACGACGGTGGAACGTTGGCCGAGGCGGGCCAGCGTGCGGTCGCCGATCCGCTCGAGGTGGTGGCGGAAGGCGATGCGGTGTTGCGGGCGCCGGTGCCGGCACCGCCGTCGGTGCGGGATTTCTTCGCGTTCGAGGAGCATGTCGTCACCTCAAACCGGGCGCTCGGCGGGGATATCGATCCGGAGTGGTATGACCTGCCGGTTTTCTATTTCAGCAATCCGGCGGCGATCATCGGCCCGCGGGATGCGGTGCGGATCTCGCCCGGGTCGGAGCAGTTCGACTACGAGCTGGAGATCGGTGCGGTGATTGGCCGCGGTGGCAGCGATCTGCGGCCGGATGAGGCAGAGGCGCATATTGCCGGCTACACGATCTTCTGTGACTGGAGTGCCCGGGACCTGCAGGCGCGGGAGATGCGGCAGAATCTCGGCCCGGTGAAGGGCAAGGACACCGCGACCAGCATCGGCCCGTATCTGGTGACGCCCGACGAGCTCGAGCCGGCCCGAGGCGGCAACGCGTACAACCTGCGCATGACCGCGACCGTGAACGGGAAGCCGTACAGCGCAGGCACTTTCGCCGATATCTACTGGACCTACGGTCAGCTGCTGGCGTACGCGTCGCGGGGGACCCGGCTGGTGCCCGGAGATGTGATCGGCAGCGGCACCGTCGGCACCGGCTGCATTCTGGAACTGTCCCGGGTGCACGGCCTGGCTGCCTATCCGTGGTTGCGGCCCGGCGATCGGGTGAAACTGGAGGTTGAGCAGCTCGGCAGCATGGAAGCCGAACTGCAGCCGAGCATCCCGGTGATCCCACTGCGCTGAGCCGCCAATCCGCTGGGTAG
>DATAVB010000067.1:0-63147 GCA_036267955.1 Mycobacteriales bacterium
GTCCAGCAACGCCCCCATCGCGGCGCTGATCTCCCGCGAAGCCGCCGGATCGCCGGCCGTCACCGCCAGTGTCACCGGTCCAGATCGCGCCACCGCCGGAGTACGGGCCGACCCACCGGCCGCGAAATCCGCCCGTACGCAAGGGATCTGAAGTCGCTCGGCCTCGGCGGCGACAAGCGCGTTAACGTCCGGATCGTTGGTGCACGCCTGCACCAGCCACGCCCCGACTACATCGCCATCCACATAAGACCGTTGAGTCACGGCAACCTCGAGCCGAGCCATCTCCGACCCGATTTCCGGCGCGATGACCTGCACCTCGGCCCCCGCCTCGAGCAGACCGCGCGCACGCCTCGCCGCCACCGCGCCAGCCCCCACGACCACCACCCGGCGACCGGTGAGCTCCAGCGAGATCGGATAACTCATCCGGCCGCCGCCCAACCGGATGGCGCGGGACCAGACGAAGCGGGACCAGACGAAGCGGGACCAGGCGAAGATACGTGAAACCACGTGTAACCCGGCACCGCGAGATCAGCCGGCGAGACGAGTGCCGCGGGATTCGAAGACAATGCGCCCGCCCTGGTCATGACGTCGACTCAACCATGCCGGCCGCGACCGTGGCGCCGGTCAACTCGTCAACCAACACCAGGCTGCCGGTCCGCGGACTGTCTGCGTACCGGTCGATCACCAGCGGTTCGGTGGTGGTCAGGGTCACCCGACCGAGGTCGTTGAGCCCGAGTTCGTCGGCCGGCGACGACTGCAGCGTCGACACATCCAACCGATCCCGCACCGCCACCGTGCCGCGTACGTCCCTGGTCCCGTGCCGCACCCGGTACGACCGGTCCGCCGACAGCGGCTCCTCGGCCAACCAACACAGCGTCGCCGTCGCGGTCCGCGTTACCGCCGGCTCCGCGCCCGCCCCGACGATCAGGTCGCCCCGCGATATGTCGAGATCGTCCGCCAACCGCAACACCACCGATCGGTCCAGGCCGGCCTCGGTCAACGGCCCGTCCGCCGTCTCCACCGACGTCACCGAACTCGTCCGCCCGGACGGCAGCACCGTCACCGGATCGCCCACGTGCAACGTCCCGGACACCGCCCGCCCGGCGTACCCGCGGAAGTCGCGGAACTCGGCGGTCCGGGGCCGGATCACCAGCTGCACCGGGAACCGCGCCCCCGGGGTCGCCGGCTGCGAAGCCGGTAGCGACTCCAACAGCTCCAGCAGCGGAACCCCGGCATACCAGGGCATCCGCTCCGAACGGGTCACCACGTTGTCCCCGGCCGTCGCCACCACCGGCACCGCGACCAGATGACTGGACTCGTGCCGGGTGTCGCAGATCGAGGGCGGTGGCACGGCCAGCGCGGCCAGCACCTCGGCCGCGGTCTCGGCCACCTCGTCGAACCGCTCCTCGGCGAAGTCCACCAGGTCCATCTTGTTCACCGCGAGCACGATCTGCCCGACCCGCAGCAGGGCTGCCACGGCGAGATGCCGCCGGGTCTGCTCCAGCACCCCGGCCCGCGCATCCACCAGCACCACCGCGACGTCGGCGGTCGACGCACCGGTCACCATGTTGCGGGTGTACTGCACGTGCCCCGGAGTGTCCGCCAGTACGAAAGACCGGTGTGCGGTGGCGAAATAGCGGTACGCCACGTCGATCGTGATGCCCTGCTCGCGCTCGGACCGCAGCCCGTCAGTGAGCAGCGCCAACTCCGCGCCGTCGTAGCCGAGCCGTTCGCTCGCCTCCTCCAGCGCGCTCATCTGGTCGACCATCACCGCGCGGCTGTCATAGAGCAACCGCCCGACCAGCGTGCTCTTGCCGTCGTCGACCGAACCCGCCGTGACCACCCGCAGCAGACCTCGCGTCTGCGGATCGGTCGCGGTGTGTGGACCTGCCGGCATTAGAAGTAGCCCTCTCGCTTGCGGTCTTCCATCGCCGAGTCGCTCGTCCGGTCATCCGCCCGGGTCTGCCCACGCTCGGTGATCCGGGTCGCCGCGATCTCGGTCACCACGGCCTCCGGCGTCGCGGCGATCGACCGGACCGCCGCCGTACAGGTGGCATCACCGACCGTCCGGTAGCGGACGCTCTCGGTCCGCACCTCCTCGCCGGGCCGCACCGGGGTGTGTTCGGTCACGGCGATCAACATGCCGTCCCGCTCCACCACCGGACGTTCGTGCGCGAAGTAGACCGGCGGCAGCGCCACGCCCTCGGCCACGATGTAGTTCCAGACGTCCAATTCGGTCCAGTTCGACAACGGGAATACCCGCACGCTCTCGCCCGGCCGGTGCCGTCCGTTGTAGATGTCCCAGAGCTCGGGACGCTGGTTACGCGGATCCCACTGCCCGTGCTCGTCGCGCACCGAGAAGATCCGCTCCTTCGCCCGCGCCTTCTCCTCATCGCGCCGCGCGCCACCGAGCACGGCATCAAAACGATTGTTCACAATTCCGTCCAGCAACGGGACGATCTGCAGCCGATTCCGGGACTGGCCGGGGATCTCCCGGATCCGGCCGGAGTCGATGGCCTCCTGCACGGACGCCACCACCAGCCTCACCCCGTACCGCTCGACCATGTCGTCGCGGAATTCCAGCAGCTCCGGGAAATTGTGCCCGGTGTCCACATGCATCACCGGGAACGGGATACGACCCGGCCAGAAAGCCTTACTGGCCAGGTGAAGCAGCAACATCGAGTCCTTGCCGCCAGAGAACAGCAACGCCGGACGCTCGAACGAACCCGCGACCTCGCGCAGGATGTGCAGCGCCTCGTCTTCCAGCGCCCGCACCGCGGCGTCGGCGGTGATGGTGTCAAGTTCGGACAGGGCAGATGTCGTCATCTTCGCTCCGAAGGGCAGGCCATAGGGAGGGGGGAATTGGGTCAACCGGGGCCGCCGCCGAATATTTCCGGGCGCGAACCAACCGGGCTATCCGCCGCTTAACAGACCGCGCTGGCAACGCGCTGCAGATCGACATGCAGGCGCGCTACGAGGATCAAGATCGGAGACATCGGACCAAGGATCGCACACAATGTGTCTGATCACGACTCATCGGGTGTAACTCCGCGGTCTGATGTGCGACCCTGGGTACTATGTGCAACGCCGGGGACACCGATCTGCTGACCAACAGCGGTCGGGCCTTCGCGGAACGAGGGGCCATCGATTGCCTCCTCGTTGCCCGGCTTTATCTAGATTTGCGCCGGGTGGCCAGCGCTGCCTGTCCGGTCGTGTAGCTGCCCGACCGACGCACCGGATGCTGCCTGACAGCGCCGACACATCTTCCGCGCACACAACTTCCGCACCCGAGGTGACACCGCATGCCGCCAACAGCGCAGGGCCAGTGGGCTCTGGGTTACCGCGAACCGTTGAACGCCGCCGAACGCGCCAAGCGCGATAGCGACGGGCTGGCCGTCCGGCAACGAATCATCGACATCTACGCCCACCGGGGCTTCGACAGCATCGACCCGGCCGATCTGCGTAACCGGTTCCGGTGGTACGGCCTCTACACCCAGCGCGCGCCCGGCATCCCGGGCGGCCGGACCGCCGTCCTGGAGCCCGAAGAGCTCGAGGACAGGTATTTCATGCTGCGGGTCCGCGTCGACGGTGGCCGGATGAGCACCGAGCAACTGCAGACCATCGCCGGCATCTCCACCGAGTTCGGCCGCGACGTGGCCGATGTCACCGACCGGCAGAACATCCAGCTGCACTGGATTCGGATCGAGGACGTGCCGGAGATCTGGCGGCGCCTCGAGTCGGTCGGTCTGTCCACCACCGAGGCCTGCGGCGACACCCCACGCGTCATGCTCGGCTGCCCGCTCGCCGGCGTCGCCGGCGACGAGCTGTTCGACTCCTCCACCCACCTCGCCGATCTGGCCGACGCGGTCGTCGGCGACCCGGAGTTCTCCAACCTCCCCCGCAAGTTCAAGACCTCGGTGTCCGCTTGTGGCCGGCACTGCACCAATCACGAAATCAACGACGTGTCCTTCGTCGCTGTGGAGAAGGACGGCGAGTTCGGCTACGACCTGTGGGTCGGCGGCGGCCTGTCGACCAACCCGCGGTTCGGGGTCCGGTTGGGCGCCTTCGTCTCGCCCGACCGGCTGCTCGAAACGTGGCGCGGCGTCACCGCGGTGTTCCGCGACTACGGCTACCGGAAGGTACGCAACCGGGCCCGGCTGAAGTTCCTCGTCGCCGACTGGGGCCCGGAGAAGTTCCGCGAGGTATTGGAGACGAAGTACCTCTCAGCACCATTGCCGGACGGCCCCGAGCCGGACAAGCCCACCGGCCCGCGCGATCACCTCGGCGTACAACGCCAGAAGGACGGCAAGAACTCGGTCGGATTCGCCCTGCGGTCCGGCCGGACCAGTGGCGCGCAGCTGTCCCGAGTGGCCGACCTCGCCGAGCGGTACGGCTCCGGGCAGGCGCACGCCACCGCCCAGCAGCAGCTGGTCATTCTCGGCGTCCCGGACGAGTCCGTCGAGCAGCTGGTGGCCGAGTTGGAGGCCGACGACCTGATCGTGCGGCCCAGCGCGTTCCGCCGCGGCACCATGGCCTGCACCGGTCTGGAGTTCTGCAAGCTGGCGATCGTGGAAACCAAGGCCCGGTCCAACTGGCTGATCGCCGAGTTGGAGCGGCGGCTGCCCGACTTCGACACCCCGATCACCGTGAACCTCAACGGCTGCCCTAACTCCTGCGCCCGGTTCCAGGTGGCCGACATCGGCTTCAAGGGCATGATGATGCGCGGTCAGGGCGGCGGCGACGTCGAAGGATTCCAGGTCCATCTCGGTGGGCAGCTCGGCGCCGACACGTCGTTCGGCCGGAAGTTCCGCGGCCTGCGCGTCTCCGCCGAGGACGCCGCGGACTACGTGGAGCGCGTGCTGCGGGGTTATGTCGACCGCCGCAAGGGCGAGGAATCGTTCGCCGACTACGTCGCCCGGGCGGACGAGGACTGGCTGACATGAGTGACCCCGGTCGGACGAGGACCGGCTCACGTGAGTGAACCCGTCCGGCACGCCCCGCCGTTCTTCTGCCCCTATTGCGGCGAGGAGGACCTGCGACCGGCCGACGAAACCGCCGGTACGTGGGAATGTGGCGCGTGCCGGCGGGGCTTTACGCTGAAGTTCCGCGGAATTGTGACGGGACAGTCGACGGCGGAGAGGGACAGCGTGTGAGTGCGCCGGCCAGCGAACATGAGCGGCTCGAGGCGCTCGCCCGGGATGCGGGCGAGCGACTGGAAGACGCGACGCCGCAGGAGATCCTTCAGTGGGCCGCCGACGAATTCGGCGACACGCTCTGCGTCACCTCCTCGATGGCCGACGCCGTCGTGGCCGACCTTGTATCCAGCGTGCGACCGGGAATTCCGGTCATCTTTCTCGATACCGGATATCACTTCGCCGAGACGATCGGCACCCGCGACGCGATCGCCGCAACTCTCCCGATCAACCTGGTCACCGTCCACCCGCGGCAGACGGTGGCCGAGCAGGACACCGAGTTCGGCGCCCAACTGCATGACCGCGACCCCGACCGGTGCTGCGCGATGCGTAAGGTCGAGCCACTCAAGCGCGCCCTGGAGCCGTACCATGCCTGGATTTCCGGCATCCGGCGCGACGAGTCCGAGAGCCGCCGCGACACCAGGGTGGTGGCCTGGGACGCGCGCCGCGGCCTGGTGAAGATCAGCCCGCTCGCCACCTGGACCCAGGACGACGTCGACGCCTACGCGGCCGAGCACGGGGTCCTGATCAACCCGCTCGTCGATGCCGGCTACGCCTCGATCGGCTGCGCCCCCTGCACCCGCCCGGTCGCGGCGGGCGAGGACGCGCGCGCCGGTCGGTGGGCCGGCCGGTCGAAGACGGAGTGCGGGCTGCACGTCTGAGCGAGTCGTTGAGCGCCCTCAACGCTGGCGTGTTGGAGTGGCGCGGCAGTATGTGTGGATGCATGCCAACACTCTGCGGGTCACCGAGGTGCTCGAGGCCGCCGGTGCGACCGGCGAGGTGCGCACCCTCTCCGACTCCGCCCGGACCGCCCCGCTCGCCGCGCAACAGCTCGACGTCGAGGTCGGCGCCATCGCCAACAGCCTGATCTTCGACGCGGACGGCGCACCGCTGCTCGTCCTCACCAGCGGCGCTCACCGGGTCGACACCGCCCACGTCGCCGCCGTCGTCGGCGCGGCCAAGGTGCGCCGGGCCAGCCCGGAATTCGTCCGGGAACACACCGGCCAGGTCATCGGTGGCGTCGCCCCGATCGGCCACCCCGCCCCGATCCGCACCCTGGTGGACATCGCGCTGCGTGGCTACGACGTCGTCTGGGCCGCGGCCGGCACGGCGCACACCGTCTTCTCCACCAGCTTCGAGGAGCTGGTCCGGCTCACCGGCGGCACCCCGACCGAGGTCGGCTGATCATGATGCGAAGCGAGTCCCGAGCCGGGCAAATGTGACTGACGAACAGGTCGTGACCTTTCACCTGTGGCGGGTGCGGCGAACGGCGCTGCCCCGAGCCCTGTGGCACGTCGCCGTGGACCGCTGGTCACTGCGCCGTCAGCCCGGTCTGCGGTTCGCCCGGCTGCTCGGAACGGCCTCGGGCTTCCGGCCGGGCGACGCCGACCCGACCCGGTGGGCGGTGGTGGCGACCTGGGCCGACGATGGGGCGGCCCGCGCGTTCGAGACAGGATCACTGGTACGGCGCTGGGACGCGCTGTCGGCCGAACGCTGGCGGGCCCGGCTGACGCCGGTCTCCACCCGGGGCCGCTGGTCGGGCCGCGACCCGTTCGGCATCGTCTCCGAACCCACTGCCGGCCCCGTCGCCGCGCTCACCAGAGCTCGACTCAATCCCTTGCGTACCAGGCGTTTTCGCCGGGCCGTGCCAGCTGTCGCGGCCGACCTGCAGGGCCGGGACGGGCTGCGGCTGGCGATCGGCGTCGGCGAATGGCCGATCGGTCTGCAGGGCACGTTCAGCGTCTGGGACTCGACGGCGTCGCTGCGTGCCTTCGCCCACGATGGCGCACACCGCGAGGTCGTGGGGCGCACACCCCGTGAGGGCTGGTACGCCGAGGAGCTGTTCACCCGCTTCTCGGTGTTGCGGGCCAGCGGCACGGTGGACGGGCGAGTGGTGTTCCCGTGAGACTGCGCCGGCATTCGGTGGATGTGCAGCGCTGGGAATCCAGCGACCTGCTGAGCCACCTCGACGAGGCGATGGACCTCTACGCCAAGGCGATGGACTATCCGGCCGAGACGGGCCGGGCCCATGCCGGCTTCACCGCGACTCACACCTCGCGGCGCGGCTTCCGGGCCACCGCGGCGTTGGCCGGCGACGACCTGGCCGGATTCGGGTACGGCTACCGGACCGAGCCGGGCCAGTGGTGGCACGACCAGGTGCTGCGCGCGACCGCCCGGACCGACGCCGGCGACTGGCTGACCGACTGTTTCGAGCTCTGCGAGCTGCATGTGCTGCCCCGCTGGCAAGGTCGCGGCATCGGCCGCGAGTTGCTGTCTCTGCTGCTGGAAGATCTGCCGGAGAGCCGGGTCCTACTGTCCACTCCGGAGGGTGACACCCGCGCGTGGCGGCTCTACCGCTCGATGGGGTTCGTCGACGTGGCCCGGCATTACTTCTTTCCCGGTGATTCAAGGGCGTTCGGCATTCTCGGCGCGACCGTTCCGTTGGCGCCGAATGCCTGATGCAGTTGTGGTCGGCGCCGGCCACAACGGGCTGGTCGCCGCGTGTTATCTGGCCCGCGCCGGATTGTCCGTCGAGGTGGTCGAGCGCGACACTGTCATCGGCGGCGCAGTGTCCACAGTGGAGCGATTTCCCGGATATCTGATGGACCGCGGTTCGAGCGCGCACATCATGATCCGGCAGAGCGGGATCATCGAGGAATTGCGGCTGGCCGAGGTTGGATTGCGGTACGACGACCTCGACCCGTGGGGGTTCGCGCCATTCTGGACCGACGACGGCGAGCAGGTCGCGATCACCTTCTGGACCGATCTCGACCGCACCTGCGCCTCGATCGCCGCGGTGTGCGGGGAACGCGACGCCGCCGCCTACCGCGACTTCGTCACCGACTGGGGCCAGCGCAACGAACGCATCTTCACCGCCTTCAACGACCGCCCCACGCCCGGCCGGCTCGGCCGGGCAATCTGGGGCGCCGGGCGCGGCAGCGGAGCCAACGGGCTCGAGCTGGCCCGGCAGTTTCTCGGCAGCGGCGACGCGCTGCTCGACGCGCTGTTCACCGACGAGCGGCTGAAGACCGCGCTGGCCTGGATGGGAGCCCAGTCCGGGCCGCCGACCCACGAGCCGGCCACCGCCGACCTGGTGGGCTGGCTGGCGATGCTGCACCGGCAGCCGCCGGGCCATCCGCGCGGCGGCAGCGGTGAGCTCACCCGCGCCCTCGCCGAACGGCTGCGCTCGTACGGCGGGACCGTCCGTACCGGCGACGGGGCGACCGCGATCCTGGCCGGCGCGGACCAGGTGGCCGGCGTACGCACCGAGTCCGGTGATGTGTTGACCGCCCCGATCGTGGTCGCCGGCTGCCATGTCGACGCCGCGCTCGGCCTGGTCGGCGACGCGCTGCCGGACGCGCTGACCCGCCGGCGCGGGCAGATCAACCTCGGCAACGGCATCGGGATGATCGTGCGGCTCGGCACGACCGACCTCCCCCGCTATCCCGCCGCCGGGCCGGACACGCACCGGTCCATGCAGTTACTGGCGCCCAGCCGGCAGTTCCTGCGCGCGGCGTACGGCGACTTCCTCGCCGGCCGGCCGCCGACCCGGCCGGCCGCGCTGGCGATGACGTTCTCCGCCTTCGACGAGACGATCGCCCCGGCCGGGCGGCACAACATCAGCATCTGGGGCCAGTGGCATCCGTACGAGTTGTCGACCGGGGAACGCTGGACCGATATCGGACGGCGCGAGGCCGACCGGCTGATCGCCGAAGTGGACGCCGCGGCGCCGGGATTCGCCGGCACGGTCGAGCACGTGCACGTGCAGCATCCGGCCGAGCTCGAACGGGAGCTGGCGCTGCCGCGGGCGAACGTCATGCATGTGGACATGAGTCTGGCCTCGATGTTCGGCATGCGGCCGCTGCCGGAACTGGCCGGATACAAGGTGCCCGGAGTGGCGGGGCTGTATCTGGCGAGCGCCGGCATGCATCCCGGTGGCGGAGTCTTCGGTGCCAGCGGCCGTACCGCGGCCGGCGTAGCCCTCGCCGATCGAAAGCGCCGCCGGCGTAAGGCAATCAGCGGCAGGACCGGGCTGCGGAAATCCAGCTCGCGGGGTTGAGGCATGCTTTACCCCGTGGTGGCCGGAATCAATGCTCGTCGCGCGGTGGTCGCGCCGGTCCGCTCCGCCTGCCCGACAATCGGCTGGATCGCCGCCGTCGCCGGAATCGTCGGCCAGATAGCGTATCCGCTCGGCGATGCGGCGACCCGGACCGTGTTGACCGGCGGCACGGTCACCGCCTTCTTCGTGGCCATGGTGGCCGCGGCATGTTCCTCCGTCGGGGTACGCCGGGGATTGGCCGCGGCCGCCGTCGGTTGCGGACTCGCCTGGGGGGTCGAGCTGGTCGGTTTGCGGACCGGTCTGCCGTTCGGTCGGTACAGCTACACCGGTTCGCTGCGGCCGACGCTCGGCGGCGTGCCGGCGATCGTGCCGCTGGCGTGGACCGCGCTGGGGCTGGCGTCGCTGAGCCTCGGCCGGCGCCTGGTCCGGGGGCGCCTGACCGTCGCATTGGTCGGCGGGGGCGCGCTCGCCTCCTGGGATCTGTTCCTCGATCCGCAGATGGTGGCCGACGGGCACTGGCGCTGGCACAGTCCACAGTGGACAATTCCGGGCGTGCCGGGGATACCGGTCAGCAATTTCGCCGGCTGGCTGGTCGTCGCGGTGCTCCTGATCGGCATCCTGGACCGGGTGCTACCGGCAAATCAGCCGGTGTGCGGCAGATCCCGGCCATTCGGCGGGTCGACAGCCGACGGGGTCGCTGCCACGGTCTATCTGTGGACCTACGGATCCGAGGTACTGGCCGGGATCGCGTTCTTCCATCGGCCGTCGGTCGCTGTCGTCGGTGGTGTCGTGATGGGCGCGTTCGCGATCCCCTATGCCCGCGCACTCCGGGCCGGGCGGCAATCGTGACGCGGTCGGGCCCGCTCACCCGGGTCGGTGCCACACTGGCCGTCGCCGGTGCCGCGCACGCCGCCGTCAACTCCGTCCTGCTGCGCCGGCCGGCCGACTCCGCGACACCGATCGGCGACCGGGTTTCCGTACTGCTCCCGGTTCGCGACGAGGCCGACCGGATCGGGCCGTGTCTGGAGTCGCTGCTGGCCCAACGGGGCGTTCCGGGGCTGGAGATCGTGGTACTGGACGACGAGTCCAGCGATGGTACGGCGGAGGTGGCGCGCCGGGTCGTCGGCGCGGACCCGCGGGTCCGGATCGTGTCCGGCGGGTCCACTCTGCCCGGCTGGCTGGGAAAGCCGTACGCCTGCTGGCAATTGGCCGGGCACGCGGATCGCGACGCGACCGTTTTGATCTTCCTTGATGCCGACGTTCGGCTCGAACCTGATGCCATACTGTCCACTGTGGACTTAATGCGGGTCGGGCGGCTCGACTTCGTCTCCCCCTACCCGCGACTCGACGCCTCGGGCGTGGCGGAACGGTTGATCCAGCCGCTGCTGCCGTGGTCCTGGCTGACCTTTCTCCCGCTGCGCCAAGCGGAACGGTCGCGGCGACCGTCGCTCACGGCCGCCGGCGGGCAGTTGCTGGCTATGACCCGCACGATGTACGACCGCTGCGGCGGTCACCAGGCCGTCCGCTCGGATGTGCTGGAGGATCTGGCCCTGGCCCGTCAGGCGAAGCGGTCCGGTGCCCGCGGCGGCGTCGTCGATGGCACCGCGCTGGCCTCCTGCCGGATGTACGACAGCTGGCCGGCCCTGCGCGACGGCTACGGAAAGTCGCTCTGGCACGCGTTCGGCTCCGGCGCCGGTGCGGCCGCGGTCTTCACCCTGCTCAGTGTCGCGTACCTGGCGCCGCCGGCGGCAGCCCTCCGCGGCTCTCGGGCCGGCCAGATCGGCTACCTGGCCGCGGTCGCCGGCCGCGCCATCTCGGCGAGACGCACCGGCGGCCGGGTCTGCCCCGACGCGCTGGCGCACCCGGTGTCGATCCTGCTCGCCGGCTGGCTGACCGCCCGCTCGATCCTGGGGCACCGCCGCGGCGAGCTGCGCTGGAAGGGCCGGTTCGTATGAGCCGGGTCGTCGTCATCGGGGCCGGCGTCGGCGGTCTGGCCACCGCGGCCCGGCTCTCCGCGGCCGGCCACAAGGTGGTCGTCTGCGAGCGGGCCGCGTCGATCGGCGGGAAACTCGGCGTGGCCGAGCGGGTCACCCCGGCCGGGACGTTCCGCTTCGACACCGGGCCGTCCCTGCTGACCCTGCCCCAGGTTTTCGCCGACCTCTTCGCCGAGACCGGCGAGCCGATGGACCGGGTGCTCAAGCTGGAGCGGGTCGAGCCGACGATCCGTTACCGGTTCGCCGACGGCACCCGACTGGACGCCAGCTCGGACCTGGACACGATGTGCGACAACCTCGAACGGGCCCTGGAGCCGGGCGCCGGCGCGGATTGGCGGGCGCTGATGACCCGGGCCCAGCGCATCTGGGAGGCCACCTACTCACCGATTCTCTCCGCCACTGTGGATGGACCGCTTTCCCTGTTGAAACGCGGTGTCCGGGTCAGTGACCTCGCCAGCATCGCACCCGGCCGCACCCTGCGACAGGCCGCGGCGCGCTACGTGCACGACCCGCGGCTGCAGATGCTGGTCGAGCGGTACGCGACCTATGCCGGCTCCGATCCACGGCGGGCACCGGCGGCGTTCCTCGTCATTCCCTATATAGAGCAGGCATTCGGGGCCTGGTACATCCGCGGCGGATTGGCTCAGCTCGCCGACAGCCTGGTGGACCGGGTCACCGAACTCGGCGGCGAGGTGCGGACCGAGACCGACGTGGCGGCCATCGAGGTGGCCGGCAACCGGGTCGCCGGGGTGCGGCTGACCGACGGTGAACGGCTGGCCGCTGACGTGGTCGTCGCCGGCGTCGACGCCCGCCACCTCTACACCGATCTGTTGCCGTCGAAGTCCATGCAACGCCGGATCGAGCGGGTCCCCCCGTCGCTGGCCGGATTCACCATGCTCTTCGCGCTGCGCGGCGAGACCGCCGATGTGGCGCAACACAACGTGATCTTCCCGCGCGATTACGACGCCGAATTCGACGCCATTTTCGGTGAGTCGCCGCGGCCGGTCACCGATCCGACCATCTACGTGAATGTGGTCCGCGACCCGTTGGTGTGCCCGCCGTACCACGAGGCGTGGACGGTACTGGTGAATGCGCCGGTGCACGGCGCCGTCGACTGGGACAGCCAGACCCTGCGGGCCTCCTACGCCGACCGGATAGCCGGCGCGCTCGGGGCACGCGGGCTGCAAACCTCGGGCCGTACGCTGCTGCGCGAGGTGATCACGCCGGCCGACCTGGCCCGCTCGACCCGCTCCCCCGGCGGCGCGATCTACGGCCCGTCCTCCAACGGCACCCGCGCGGCGTTCCTGCGGCCACCCAACCGCACAGCCGTTCCCGGGCTCTTCCACGTCGGCGGGTCCACCCATCCCGGCGGCGGCCTCCCACTCGCGGCCCTGTCCGGCCAGATCGTCGCCGGCCTCATCGGCCCCGCCTGACGCAACCATGATGTTCAGCCGCACCCGCACCCGCACCCGCACCCGCACCCGCACCTGCACCTGCACCTGCACCTGCACCTGCACCTGCACCTGCACCTGCACCTGCACCTGCACCTGCACCTGCACCTGCACCCGCACCCGCACCCGCACCCGCACCCGCACCCGCACCCGCACCCGATGATGTCTGCGTTGAACCGGCCCTGACCGGCATAACGCAGTCACAATGGACTTCGCCGGACCCGCCCGGACGGATATTGCCGACGACGCGATCTAATTCGTCCACTGAGGACATCGATACGTCGGCGACGCATCGCGGTCACCGGGCTGTTCGCGGTGGACGTCGCCGAGACGGCCGACCCGCTACCGCTCAGCGGTCCCGGATTCACAGCCCGCTCGATCACGTGCCCGCTGAGCACATCGTCGAATAACCATCGAACCACGCATTCCGCCGGGAGTACGAACGGCCGTTGCGGGACGGAAAGTTGCTGTCGCGGCGATCTTCGATGGGCTTGCCCAGGATCCTTAACTCCACGATTCCGCCGCAATAGCAGAAACCTCGTCCGACCGGTCGAACGAATATCACGCCGTAATGCCGGTCCGGTTGACACCTGGAACTCGGTGGTTGATTCTTGTCCATCAGGGATGCGGCAAGCGCTTTCCCACATGTGTTCGACAACTACAGATCCTCTAGCGGACGTGAACGCTGTGCATGCGCCGTCTGATCGGCGTTTCGTGGCCAGCCCGTCCCACGGTTAATCAGGCCCGTGTGGCCTGCCGAGAAAGGGGCTCCATCACCATGCTGTCACGTCGCGATTTACTTCGAGCCGGCGCAGGAGTCACCGCGGTAGCCGCCATCAGTCCGGTGCTGGATGCCTGTAGCGGCGTGGCCGGCGGCAGCGGTGGCGGAGGAGGTGGTGGCGGCGGCGGCGGAAAGGTCAGCCTCCAGGCGGCCTGGTGGGGCGGCAGCGACCGGGCAAAACGGACCCAACAGGTGATCTCGCTGTTCGAGAAGAAACACAAGAGCTGGAAGATCAGCGGTCAGTTCTCCGCCTGGGCGGGCTACTGGCAGAAGCTTGACACGCAGGCTGCGGGCGGTGGCCTGCCCGACCTGCTGCAGATGGACATGGGCTATATCGGCCAGTACACGCATCGGGACCAGATACTCGATATGACGAAGTACGGGAAAGGCGCCATCGAACTGAGCGATTTCGACAAAAATCAACTGGCGCAGGGCACGGTCGGTGGCAAGCTGTTCGGCGTGTCCCTCGGCGGCAATATCGCCGCCACGCTCTATAACAAGACCGTCCTACAGAAGGCCGGTCTGCAGCCGCCACCGGAAGACGTGACCTGGGACCAGTTCGCCTCGTACTGCGCCAAACTGGCCAAGAAACTGCCGTCCGGCGTCTACCCGTCCGACGATCCGAGCGGATCGATCCCGCCGTTCGAATCGTGGATCAGGCAGCAGAACAGGGACCTGTGGACCAGCGACGGGAAGCTGGCGTTCACCGCCGACGACGTGAGCAAATGGTTCCAGTACTGGGCCGATCTGCGCGCCGCGAAGCTCATCATCCCGGGCAGTATGGCCGCCGCGGCGGCTCAGGACGGGACCAGCCAGGGGACCCCGATCGTCCGCGGCCAGGCCGCCTTCACCACGACCTGGTCAAATTTCCTCGGCCAGTACCAGATCCTGATGAAGGACAGCGTGGGAATGATGCGCAACCCGATCCACGGCACGGTGGCCGGCGACTACGTCAAGGCATCGCAGCTGTGGAGCCTGTCGGGCAAGACCGAGCACGCCGAACAGACGGCCGCATTCATCGACTTCTTCCTGCACGACACCGACGCGGTGAAGATTCTCGGGGTCGAGCGCGGCGTGCCCGGATCGGCCGCCACCAGAGCGGCGATCAAGCCGACGCTCAAGCCGTACGATGCCGCGCAGATCGACTTCTTCGACACCTACAGCGCCAAGACCCGAGCCAAGACCGTGCTCGACCCGCCCGGCGCCGGCGCGGTCGGAGAGGCACTGACCCGTGCGGCGCAGTCGATTCCGCTGTCGAAGAAATCAGTCGCCGACGCGTCCTCGAAATTCATGCAGGATGCGGAGAAGGCCCTCTCGGCATGACCACCCAGTTGACCCGGCAACGGGCCGCGCCGGCGGCCGAGCGGCCGCCCCGGAAAGGGCTGACCCAGAGTCGGCGCGAGGCGATCGCCGGTTATGTGTTCATCCTGCCCTGGTTGCTCGGCGCCATCGGCCTGACGCTCGGACCGATGGCCGCGTCCCTCTGGCTGTCGTTCACCAAGTACGACCTGCTCTCCGCGCCGCGCTGGATCGGCGTACAGAATTACGTGGACCTGTTCTCCGACGACCGCTATTTGAAATCGGTGCAGGTGACGCTGATCTACGTTGGTGTCTCGGTGCCGCTCAAACTCGCCTTCGCGCTGTTACTGGCCATGCTGCTCAATCGCGGACTCCGCGGCCTCAACATCTACCGGGCTGCGTATTACGTGCCGTCCCTGCTCGGCGCCAGCGTCGCGATCGCGATCCTGTGGCGGCAGCTGTTCAGCGGCAATGGCGTCGTCAACAAGGTGCTGTCTGGTCTGGGTTGGCACCATCCACCAGACTGGCTGACCGATCCGCATTTCGCCCTGTCCACCCTGATCCTCCTGGCGATCTGGGAATTCGGCTCACCGATGATCATTTTCCTCGCCGGACTGCGGCAGATTCCGAAGGAATACTACGAGGCGGCACGGGTCGACGGGGCTGGGCTGATCCCGCAGTTCTTCCGCATCACGCTGCCCCTGCTGACCCCGTTGGTGCTGTTCAACCTGGTGCTGCAGATCATCGGCTCGTTCCAGGCCTTCACCCCGGCCTACGTGGTGAGTGGCGGCACCGGCGGGCCGGTGGACAGCACGCTGTTCTACACGCTCTACCTCTACCAGGAATCGTTCGGCAATCTGCACATGGGTTACGGCGCCGCGATGGCCTGGATCCTGCTTGTGGTGATAGCGATCTTCACCGGCGGTGTGTTCTTCAGTTCGCGGTACTGGGTTTTCTATATGGATCAGGCCAGGTGAGCTGCGATGACTACCTCTGGCATGGAGAAGGCCGGTCTGGTCGAACGTCTCCGGAACTGGCCGCGCGGTCTGCTGCATGTGCTGTTGACCGCCGGCGCGCTGCTGATGCTCTATCCGCTGCTGTGGATGATCTCCTCATCGTTCAAACCGGAGAGCCAGATCTTCACCGGGCTCAACCTGTTCCCCACGCACCCGAACCTGTCGAACTACTCTGCCGGTTGGAACGCTCTCGGCACACCGTTCACCGGGTTCTTCCTAAATTCGGTCATCCTGTGCGTGCTTTCCGTCCTGGGCAACCTCTTCTCCTGCAGTCTGGCCGCCTTCGCCTTCGCCCGGCTCAAATTCCCGCTCCGGAAGATCCTGTTCGGACTGATGCTGGCGACAATCATGCTGCCGTTCCACGTCACCATCGTGCCGCAGTACATTCTCTTCAAGAAAATCGGCTGGGTCGGCACGATGCTGCCGGTCGTGGCGCCGAAATTCCTGGCGGTCGACGCCTTCTTCGTATTCCTGCTCGTGCAATTCATCCGGACGATCCCGGTTGACCTCGACGACGCTGCCAAGATCGACGGCTGCGGGCCGTACCGACTGTTCTTCCGGGTCGTCCTGCCGCTGATGGTGCCGGCACTCGCCACGACGGCGATCTTCACGTTCCTCTGGACCTGGAACGACTTCTTCTCACAGCTGCTGTATCTCGGCGGAAAGGTGCAGTCCTACACGATCCCAGTGGCCCTGCGAGCCTTCATCGACAACACCAGTCAGTCCTCCTGGGGTCAGCTGCTGGCGATGTCGCTGCTGTCACTGCTGCCCATCATCGGATTCTTCGTCGCATTCCAGCGCCTGTTGCTGGATGGCATCTCCACCACGGGCATCCGGGGCTGACCACCGACAACCCAAAGGGACCGCCTAACGCATTCCCGGGTGCACCACCAACGAGGTGGGCAGCGTGATCCGGCGCGGCTGGGCGCTGTCCCCACCGATCCGGGCAAACAACAGCTCGGCGGCGCGCCGGCCGAGATCGACCGCGTCATAGGTGACCAGGGCGACCGGCACCGACAGCAGCTCGGCCAGCTCGAGATCGTCGAAACCGGCGACATCGATGGCCTGTTCCGATTCGTGGGCCGCCTTCAGCACACCGACGCTCATCCGGTTGTTGTCGGCGAATATCGCGGTCGGCGGCGATGCGGACGCGAGCAGCGCCACCGCGGCGTCCCGGGCGGACTCCGCATCGTGGTGGTCGAGCGTGATCAGGGTCGGATCGACCGTGCGGCCCTGGTCCTTGAATGCCTGGCGGTATCCGGAGAGTCGCCGGCTGCCTGTCGGCACCGACGTCGCGCCGCCGACATAGCCGATCCGGTGATGTCCACTGTCGAAAAGGTGTCGGACGGCCTGCCGTGCGCCGCCCCTGTTGTCCAGTAGGACAACGTCCGCATCGATCCCGCGCGGCGGGCGGTCGATGAACACCATCGGTGCCCACTGAATCAGCTCCGCGTGCAGCGCGCTGTGGTCTCCGGCGGCGGGCATCACCAGCATGCCGTCGACCCGGCGACGGACCATTTCCCGCATCAGCTCGCTCTGCAGCTCGAAGCTGCGTTCGGTGGCACCGACCACGAGCAGGTGCTTGTGCTGCCGGGTCGCCTCCTCCACACCGTGTGCGATAGCCGAGGAGAATGGGTTGGCGATGTCCTCGATCACCAGTGCGATAGCGGCGGTCGTCTGACCGGGACGCAGGCCCTGGGCCAACCGGTTGGGCTGGAAACCCAACTCGCTGATCACCTTTTGCACCTTGAGCTTGGTGTCCTCGCGGACATACTTGCCATTGCTCAAGACACGGGACACGGTGGACACGCTGACACCCGCCGCCTTGGCGACGTGATGCATCGTCACTCCAGGTGCATTCATCCGACTCCCGCCCGCACACCGATGTTCGAAACGGTTCGATCGTACAAGCCACTAGGGCTTTTCCGCTCTTGACGCCGCTGCAGCGTCGGTTTAATGTCGCTTGACAACGTTATCTGATAACGATGTCAACGGCCAGTCACGAACCGCCCGAAACGATACCGCCCCAGGCAAGCGACGGTAGTCGATCCACGTGCGCTTGGGAAAACACATTTCAGGCGAGGGGCCTCCGGTGAGCGAGATCAACAGGCGGCATTTTCTCGGTACGGCCGGCGCGGTGGCAATCACCGCCGGCACGGTCACCGCGGCGGTTACCGGGCCCCGGACGACCGCTCTGGCGGCCGAATCGGCCGCACCGTCGACCACCGTCCGGCGAGCGACCATCCGGCGGTCGGGCGACGGCTGGACGCTGGAGAACGACGTCGTCCGGATCGGTCTCCGAGCTGACCGCGCCGGTCCCGGCCCCGACGATCTTTCCCGAGCCGACCTATTTCGAGACCGAACTGCTGCCGTACGCGGTAACTCCCTCGACCGTGGTGGTGACGCGGGCCGGAGATCAACCATTACTACCCGGCAAACATGTACAAGGACGTCGAATTCCGCGAGCGCTATCTCGGCAACCGGCAATTGACCGCCGGGAAACACACGTTGACCTTCACCTCGACCGGCACCTCCGGGACGAGTTACCAGGTCGGCGTCGACTACCTCAAGATCACCCCTACCGCGACCCTGCCCCAGCAACAGTTCGAGGCAGAGACGGCGTACCGCAGTGCGAGCGGGACGACCTCGCCCGTCGCCGATCCCGGTGCCAGCCCCGCGATAACCGTGGTCGGACCACAGCTCACGCTGGCGGTCGGCTATCTCGACATGGAGCCCTATTACAGCAAGCCCGAGTATCTACTGTGGACTATTGACGCCGGACAGGAGGTGGTGACGGTCGATCAGACCGGCGTCGTGACCGGGCTCAGGGCAGGCACCGCAGTGGTCCGGGTGCGCAGCCAGATCAGCCGGAACAGACGACGGCCACCGTCACCGTCACCTGACCCCCACACCCACACCCGCCGCCCGTTCCATGATCATGAGGCAATTTCGTCGGCGATTCGCGGCTTTATTGCCTCATGCTCATGGAGCTTTGGGGGCGAGGAGTCGGCGCAGAGAATGGACGAGTTGCGCCAGAGCGACCACTGCGAAACCGACGGCGACAGCCGCGCCGGTCGTCGCGATCCCCCCTGCCTGGGCCGGATTCAGCCCGCAGCCGAGCAGCAGACCGGCCACCAGAATGACCCGGGTCGGTCGTTCCCACACGGTGATCACTGCGGTCTCTGCCGCACCGAGTCCGGCGCCGCGAGCTCGCAGGTATTCCTGCAGAAACGTCAAACCAGCCGCCAGCCCGACCAGCCAACCCGGTGCACCGAGCAGCCACAACGCCAGCAGATACGCGGTGTCGGCCAACCGGTCCGCCAGCGAATCCGCGACCGCACCGAAACCGGTCGCCCGGTCGAGCAACGCCGCGAGCGCGCCGTCGAGATTGTCCAGCACGCCGGACAGTACGGTCAGCGCCGTCGCCAGAAATACCCAGCCACCGGCCGGAACACACAATGCCGGTGCGGCGCCGGACAGCAGCAGACCGGTCACGGTCACGGCCAACGGCGCGACGCGCAGCACCACCAGGGGGCGCGCGCAGAAATAACACACGACCAGCCAACGCCGCACCAATTTCGACGGCGGCAACCCGGAATGCAGCGCCGACCAGCGGCGCAGATACTCGTCGCGATCCGGGATCAGTCGGCCAGCGCCCACTCGACCTCGACGGTCGCGGCGACCTTGTTTTCGCCGGCTTCGACGGGCATCCCGGCACTCGACTCCATGGCGAGTGCCCGCCTGGCCATCTGCGGCACGTAACCCGTCTCCTGCTGTTCCACGATCCTGCGCACGGCGCCCAGATTGCGCCCGGCGAGTTCGGAGAACTGACCGCCCTTGTCGACCGCGTCGTGCCACGCCGCCTCGCGCGCGGCCCGGGTCAGCGGCGCCATATCCGCGACGGAGAACGACATTCCCTGCAGCCGGGCCGCAGCACCACCCGCCTCGATCACCTGGCCGACGAATGCCCCGGCCGCGGCGAGATCCCGGACCACGGCCGTCAATTGCTGACTGGCGTGATAGCGCGGTGTCGTTCCGTGCTCGTGCCATTCGTTGACCGAGGCGCCTGCGGTCTGCAGGTCGGCATCGGCCACCTCGGCGGCCCGCAATGCCGCCACCATCGCGGTAATCGCCCGCCCGGCCGCGGTGAACGCGTCGGACGGGTTGTCGTCCGTCGCCTCGGCGCCGAAGCGCAGCACGACGATGTCCGGCGTGCCGGACGCGATCCCGTGCCCGATGACGGTGACGCTGTCAGTCACGGTGGCAGGTCCGGTCGCGCTGTCAGACACGGGCCCCTAGATTCAGATTGGCCCAGACGTCCCGGGTCGCGGTCGAGCGGTTGAGGGTGATGAAGTGCAGCCCTGGAGCACCGGCGGTCAGCAGCCCGTCGCACAGTTTCGCGGCCGCCTCGATGCCGATCTGCCGCACGGCCGCCGCATCGTCCTTCACCGCCATGATCTTCTCGGCCAGATCGGGCGGGAAGACCTCACCCGACAGGATGCCGAACTTCTCGATCTGCCGGATATTCGTCACCGGCATGATCTCCGGAATGATCGGGGTGTCGCACCCCAACGCGGTGACCCGGTCCCGGAACCGCAGGTAGTCCTCGACATAGAAGAACATCTGGGTGATCGCGAAATCGGCGCCGGCCCGGCATTTCGAGACGAATGCGCGGGCATCGGATTCCAGGTCGGCCGAATGCGGATGCCCGGCCGGATGGGCGGCCACGCCGACGCAGAAATCGCCGTGCGCCTTGACCAACCGCACCAACTCCTCGGCGTACTCAATGCCCTCCGGGTGCGGCACCCACGTCGCCCGCGGGTCGCCCGGCGGGTCGCCACGCAGCGCCAGCACGTTGTGCACCCCGGCGTCGGCGTACTGCCCGACGATCCGGCGCAGGTCGGCCAGCGAGTGATTGACCGCGGTGAGGTGCGCCAGGGGCAATAGCGTCGTCTCGGTGGCGATGCGCTCGGTCATCCGCACCGTGCCGGCCCGGGTCGACCCACCGGCGCCGTACGTGACGGACACGAACGAGGGGTGCAGCGGCTCGAGCTGACGGATCGACTGCCAGAGCTGACGCTCGCCCGCATCGTCCTTCGGCGGGAAGAATTCGAACGAGAAGGTCGGCTGTCCGGCCTGCAGGCAGTCACGCACGGTGCGATTCATGGGTAAAGGGTAGTGCCCTGCGCCAACCGACCCCACCCGTACGCTCGGACACCGTGCGTACCGTCCCCGGCCCCACCGACCGGATCGTCGTCGTGGGCGCCGGTCTGGGCGGCCTGGCCGCGGCCCTGCGGCTCGCCGGCGCCGGCCGTGCGGTGACCGTGCTTGAGCAGCGCGAGGGTCCCGGCGGGGTCGCCGGACAGCTGAACATCGACGGCTACTCGTTCGACACCGGCCCGACCGTGCTGACCCTCCCGGAAGTCATCGCCGACACTCTTGGCAGCGTCGGCGAGGAGCTCGACGACTGGCTCGACCTGGTGCCGCTGGATCCGATCTACCGCGCGTTCTATCCCGGCGGCGAGCACCTCGACATCCGCGCCGACCCGGAAGCCACCGAGGCCGGCATCGAGGCGTTCGCCGGCCCGGACGAGGCCGCCGGCTACCGGAGGTTCGTCGAGTGGCTGCGGGCGCTGCACCGCACCCAGATGCGGCATTTCGTCGACCGCAACATCGACTCCCCGCTCGGACTGGTCGGACCCGAGTTGGCCCGGCTGGCGGCGCTGGGCGGATTCGGCCGGCTGGAGCCGGCAGTGCGGCGGTTCCTGCGCGATCCCCGGGTCCGCCGCGCCTTCACCTTCCAGTCGCTGTACGTCGGGCTGTCCCCGCACGAGGCGCTGGCGCTCTACGCGATGATCGCCTATCTGGACACCGTCGCCGGAGTGGTCTTCCCGCGCGGCGGCATCCACACCGTGCCGCAGGCGCTGGCCGGCGCGGCGGCCAAACACGGGGTGACCTTCCGGTACGGGACGATGGTCGAGTCGGTCGAGACCGCCGCCGGTCGGGCCCGGGCGGTACGGACCACCGACGGCGAACGGATCCCGGCCGACGCGGTGGTGCTGGCCGCCGATCTGCCGCACGTGTTCCGGGACCTGCTGAACCGGCGGCCGCCGACGCTGCGTACCGCTCCGTCCTGCGTGCTGGTGCATGTCGGCAGCAGCGCCCGCTATTCGAAGATCGCGCACCACAACATCCACTTCGGCCGGGCCTGGCGACGCACCTTCCGGGAACTGACCCGGACCGGCGAGCTGATGAGCGACCCGTCGCTGCTGGTCACCAACCCGACCCGGACCGACCCGTCGCTCGCGCCGGCCGGCCGGCAGACCTACTACGTCCTGGCGCCGGCCCCGAACACCGACGCGCCGATCGACTGGTCCGTCGTCGGACCGCGCTACGCCGATGAGCTGCTGACGACACTGCACGCTCGGGGTTACGGCGGTTTCGCCGATGCAGCCGAAGTCGTGCGGGTGGTCACCCCGGCGGACTGGCAGGCGGCTGGGCTCTCGGCCGGAACGCCGTTCGCGGCCGCCCACACGATGCGCCAGACCGGGCCGTTCCGGCCGGGAAATCTGGTGGCGGGGCTGGACAATGTGGTGCTGGCCGGCGCGTGGACCCATCCAGGGGTCGGTGTGCCGATGGTGCTGCTGTCCGGCCGATTGGCCGCCGAGCGGATCACCGGACCGCGTTGAGGGCTGTTCACCGGGACGTCGGCCGGTCGCTACCGGGAGCTTTCCAGGCGTTGTCGCGCGGCGTCTGGGAAGATGTCTCGGTGCCCGATACAGCGTCGACCTCCCACCGTATGGTCGGAGCGTGGCGCGCACGATGGATCGGCTTCGTCGGGGTGCTTTTCTGCGTGGTCGGGTCGTACGGCGCCGGCGGCCTCTCGGTGCACGATCCGACGGCACACTGGCCGTTGCTGGGCCGGCTGCGGCACGGCGCCGGTCCGCAGGTGGCGCTGACCTTCGTTTATATCGGCGTCGCCGTCGTGCTGGTCTCCTGGCTGTTCCTCGGCCGGGTGATCCGCTCCCCGGCGACCGCGCCGAGACAGCGCGAGCTGCTCACCACCTGCGCCTGGTGGGGCATTCCGCTGCTGCTGTCGATCCCGCTGTTCAGCCGGGACATGTGGAGCTACGCCGCGCAGGCCCACCTCACTGCCAGCGGGCTGGATCCCTACAAGGCCGGCCCCGACCAGATGCCCGGCCCGTACCTGGACGAGGTGCAGCGGGTCTGGGTCGACTCCCCCGCCCCGTACGGCCCGCTCTGGCTCACCGCCGGACGGCTGATCGGCATGGCCGCCGGAAACCACGTCTACGTCACGGCTTTCAGCATGCGGCTGCTGTCCTGCGTGGGCGTCGTCCTGCTCGCGGTCTACCTGCCGCGGCTGGCCCAGGCGTTCGGCGCGGACCCGCGAATGGCGACCTGGCTGGTGCTCGCCAATCCGCTGCTGCTGCTGCATTTCATCTCCGGCGGGCACAACGACGCGCTCATGCTCGGCCTGGGCATCGCCGGTCTGACACTGGTGGTGGAGCGGCGCCGGTGGGCGCTGGGCGTGGTGCTGGTGACACTGGGTATCGCGGTGAAGGCGCCGGTCGCGCTGATCCTGGCGTTCTGCGTACCCGTCTATGCCGCGGGCCTGGACGGGCCGCGGGCCTGGTGGCGGTCAATGCTGCGGATCGGGGCGGTGTCGATCGGGACGTTCGCGGTCGTGACCGTGGCCAGCGGCTTCGGATTGGGCTGGGTCAGCCATCTCAACACGGCCGGCGACCTGGTGAGCTGGGTGTCGGTGTCGACCGGGCTGGCGCTGCTCGGAGCGCACGTGGGGCATCTGCTCGGCTTCGGCGACCTGACCGACGCGCTGGTGGCGGCGTTCCGGGTCGCCGGCGAGGTGGTTGCCGGCACGCTGGCTGTGCTGCTCTGGATCGGGGTATGCCGGCAGCAGCCGATCAACCTGCGGCGGGCCGCCCGCGCGCTGGGCATCTCGCTGACCATGCTCGTGCTGCTCGGCCCGATCGTGCAGCCCTGGTACCTGCTGTGGCCGATCACGGTCCTGGCCATCGTCGGCCTGACCCCGCGCTGGCAGACGGTCATCGGCGGCGTGACCGTCTGGGCCTCGCTGCTGGTCACGCCGCAGGGCGCGACCCTCTTCGACCGTCCGATCGCGGTGCTGGCGGCCGCGGTCGCCGCGGTGGTGGGCGCGGTGGTCGTCCTCGGGCCGCACGACTGGACGCAGACCGGGCCCCGTTCCGGGCGGTCGAGCACCCCGTTGGCGACGACGAAGACGTGAGCGGGCGGTGAGCTCGCGGGAGCTCGATGCCGCCGCGATCGAGGATCCGGCGCTGCGCCAGGCATTCGCCGCTGCCCGATCCACGCACGCCCGCCACGGTCGCAGCTATTTCCTGGCGACCCGCCTCTTGCCGGCGGCGAAGCGGCCGCACATCCATGCGCTCTACGGATTCGCCCGGTACGCCGACGATCTGGTCGACCGGCTCGGCCCGACCCGGCCGGGCGATCCGGCGGTACGGGTGGCCGCGCGCCGGCTGGACGAGCTGCAGGCCAGTGTCGTCGACGGTGGCGCGAGCGGTCTGCCGGTGGTGGCGGCGGTACGCGAGACGATGCGGCGGTTCGACCTGCCGGCTCGGCATGTCGCGGATTTCCTCGGCTCGATGCGCGCCGATCTGACCGTCGCCGAATATGCCACGTACGCCGATCTTGAGCGCTACATGTGGGGCTCCGGCGCGGTCATCGGGTTGCTGCTGCTGCCGATCCTGGGGACGGCTGAACCCGGGGTGGCGGCACCGTACGCCGCCGATCTGGGCGTCGCGTTCCAGCTCACCAATTTCATCCGGGACGTCGGTGAGGATCTGCGCCGCGGCCGGATCTATCTGCCCGCCGAAGATCTGGCCGTGTTCGGGGTGGACTGCGAGCGGCTGCGGCGCGGCGTGGTGGACGGCCCGGTGCGGCGGCTGCTGGCGTACGAGATCGCGCGGGCCCGGGAGATCTACCGCAGCGCCCGACCTGGGATCCGGCTGCTGCACCCGGCGAGTCGGCCGTGCGTGCTGGCCGCGTACCGGCTGTACGCCGGGATTCTGGACGAGATCGAACGGGCCGACTACCGGGTCCTGGACCGTCGGGTCCGGGTCCCCGGTTGGCGCCGGGCCGCCGTCGCCGCACCGGCCCTCGCCGCCCGCGCTCTGGACGAACTCCGAGCCTGATATCTCCGCGCGCGCCCTCGCTAGGCCGCCGTTGGTCCCATGCATCTGGCTGCTCCGATCTAAGTGCGCTTTACCCGTTGCTGAGGCGCTTTCGGCCGGGTAGAGCGCACTCCGATCGAGCCGGCGCACCCGCCTCCGGGTAAAGCGCACTCCGATCAGACTGCGACGCGCCCGATCCGGGTAAAGCGCACTCCGATCGGACTGCGATGCGCCCGACTCGGGCGAGCCGCCAGCTGCCGACCGAGAAACCGTTCTCTGCCGCCGATCTTGACCTTGCGGCTGGCCGCTGCCCGATTTGTCCAGCCATAACGTCAAGATCGACGACACAGCGGCGGTCGGAGCTGGCCTCGATCGTCGATCTTGAAGATAAAGCCCCGCATAACGGACATCAACGGGCGACAACTTCAAGATCGGCGAACAAATGGCGGGGCGGACGGCGGGCAGCGGGCAGACGGGGTGGGCAGACGAGTGGGGGTGGGCAGACGGGGTGGGCAGACGGGCGGGTTGGGCAGACGAAGCGGGTGGGGGGCAGACGGGGCGGGAGGGCAGGCGAGGTTGGCGCCTAACCGGCGAGGGGTCGGTCAGATCCCCGACGGTTCACCGGTCGGCGGCATGGGTTCGGGTTCCGGTTCCGGATCGGCGCCGCGTCGAGCCCGGTAGAGCGCGCCGATCGACGCGTTGAGCACCGCCATGATGGGCACCGAGAGCACTGCGCCCCCGATCCCGGCCAGGGTCGTACCGATGGCGACCGCGAAAATGATGGCCACCGGGTGCAGTCGCACGCTGCGGCCGAGCACCAGCGGCTGCAGCAGATGCCCCTCGATCTGCTGCACCGCAACAAGAATCGCCAATGCGATCAGGGCCACGACCCAGCCCTTGGTGACCAGCGCGACAAGTACGGCGATGATGCCGGTGGTGATCGCGCCGACCAGCGGTACGAAGGCGCCGACAAAGATGATCACGGCCAGCGGCACGGCCAGCGGGACCTGCAGGATGACCAGCCCGAGCCCGATGCACACCGCGTCGATCCCGGCCACGATGACGGTCCCGCGCACATAACCGGTCAACGCGCCCCACGCCGCGTGTCCGGCGACATCCACCGCCGACCGGGCCCGCTGCGGGAACAGCCCGCGCACCCAGGACCACATTCGGGCCCCGTCGTAGAGCAGGAAGAAACAGGTGAACAGTGCGATCAACGCACCGGTGAGCAGTTCGGCCACCGAGGACAGCCCGGCCACCCCGATCGAGGTGAGGTGACCCTGCTGTTTCTTCATCGTGCTGACCAGCTGGTCCTGGTACCGGTCGATCTGTTTACTGCTCAGATTCAACGGCCCGTTGTGCAACCAGCGGACAAAGTCGTCGCCGGCCCGGCGCAGGTCGTTCCCCAGCGTCGTGAGCGATCCGGCAAACCTGGTCTCGACGAAATATCCCAGCGCGGCGACCACGACCATCAGGGTCAGCACCGAGCTGATCGCGGCCAGCCCGCGGCCAAAACGCAACCGCTCGCGCAGAAACTCGGCGTACCGCTGCAGCAGCGCGGCCAGAAACAACGCGGCGGCCAGCGCGAGGAACGGCACCCACACCATGCGCAGCAACCGGACCAGGACGTAGATCGCCGCACCGACGAGCAGCACCCGCCAGGCCACCGCCGCTACGGACTGCAGACTCAGCGGCACCACATCAGTGGCCGCCGAGCGCTCGGCGGGCGGGATCGGTCCGGCCGGCTCGAGGGCCGGCGGGCGGCGCCTTCGGAAGATCATCCCCCACCTCGCTGTCGTCGGTCCCTTTAGCCAACCATTGCCCGACGGTTGGATACGCCAACCACGCCGCTCAGCGAGTCTCCCGCCGTCCCAGCCAGACCCAGACCGACAGGGTGATCGTGACCAGCGCGAAGCCGAACATCAGGTCCTCGACCGGCGCATAGGCGATCCGCACGCCGGTGATCGTGCCCGGGTCGTACCGCACCACCCGACGACCGGTGAGCACCCCGTTCACCAGCAGTTGGAAGAAAAGCACAATCACGTAGGAAACCCAGTAGACACGGCGAAACAGCAACCGGGTACGCAGCACGGCCAGGTCGCACAGCAGCGTCGCGAGCACGGCCACCACGGCCAGCGCGGTGTAGCTCACGCGCCGGTCCGGTCAGGACAGTCCGCGCCGGTCCGGTCAGGCTCGTCGCCAACCCGCCAGCCGGTCACCGTACGCACCGCCTCGAACCCCAGGATGGCGCAGGTCGGCACCACCAGGAAGAACAGCAACTCCTCGATCGGCAGCCGCCCACCCAACCGCAGTCCGAGGATCTGGCGCGGGTCGTACCACCACTGACCGGCGCCGATCGCGTACAGGTCCCAGCCGAGGAAGACCAGCGCCACCGGTACGACGGACCACAGCCAGCGACGCCAGCGGGCGTATACCCGGACCCGAAGCACGATCTCCAGCGGCAGCGTGACGAGCAGACACCCGACGAGCAGCCCGAGGTAGACCAGATGCATCGGGGCGGCTAGAAGCCGGCGGCCTGGGCCCGGCGCTTCACCTCGGTGCCACGGTTCTCCCGCAGCGCCTGGATCGGTGTGCCGGGCAGCGAGTCGTCGGCGGTGGTGAGCCAGGCCAGCACCTCCTCGTCGGAGTAGCCGGCGTCGCGCAGCAGCGTGATCGTCCCGGGCAGCCCCTTGACGATGCCGCTGTCGTCGATGAAGGCGGCCGGGACCTGCTGTTCGCGGTCGCGGCGGATGCCGACGAGCTGGCCTTCCCGGATGAACTGCCGCACCCGGTTGGGCGAGACATTCAGGAGTTCACCGGCCTGGCTGAGAGTGAGCCATTCCTGCAGTTCAGTCACCCGACCAGCGTGCCATGCGGCCACGAGAGACCCGCACCGGACTCCATCGGGAGTCAGGAGTTGTGCACTTCCGCCGAATAACGGCCGGACGTGTCCTGGATCGTCACGTCGAACTGCGTCGCCTTGCCGCCGTGGGCCGGGGTGCCCTGGCACTGGATCTTGTCGCCTGGATTGACGATCCGGACGCTGGCGTGGCCGCAGTAGAAGGTGAACTTCTGGTGGTACGTGCTGGCCAGGTTCTGCTCGAGCACGGTCGAGCTGACGACGGCCTGGTCGAGGCTGACCTTGTAGCCCGAGCCGTCCTGCTGCACCTTGATCTTGACCTTCTGCCCGTCGGCCACCATCGAGCACTCGACGGTCTTGTTCTGGCCCAGCGCGACCTTGTCCGGGCAGCTGGCGTTGCCCGCGTTCTGCACACCGTGCAGCTGTGCGGGCAGCTTGTCGTTGATCGTCTTCTCTACGTCGCTGCCGGACAGCGGAGGTGGGGTCGTGGCGCTGGAGGACACCCCGCCGCCGAACGGCTTGCAGGCGGCGAGAACGAGCAGGCCGATGGCCAGGGTCGTGCCGATCAGAGCCCGACGCATCCGTTCCTCCTCGACTTCTGGCAGGTAGTCACCCTACGGCGCTTACAAACAGTGATCGCTCGCCCGCCCACCGATGTTGCACCCGTGTCCCGAGTGGACGGGAGGTTGCCCGGTGCACGGGCGGTCACGTCCTAGACTCTCCGACGTGCGTGCGGCTCTGAACAACCCGCTGGACGGTACGGTCTTCGACGGCCGCTACCGTCTGGACGGGGTGCTCGCCCGCGGTGGAATGTCCACTGTCTACACCGGCACCGACCTGCGGCTGGATCGCACGGTGGCGATCAAGGTGATGGCCGACAGCCTCATCGACGACCCGGTGTTCGTCCGGCGGTTCAGCCAGGAGGCGCGCGCCGCGGCCCGCCTGTCCCACCCGAACGTCGTCGCCGTCTACGACCAGGGCTCCGACGGCGGGCACGCCTACCTCGTCATGGAGCTGGTCGTCGGGCACACCCTGCGTGACCTGCTCCGCGAGCGGGGCCGACTCCCCCCGGAGCTCGCCACTTCGATCCTGGTGCCGGTCCTCGCCGCGCTGTCCGCGGCGCACCGGGCCGGCCTGGTGCACCGCGACATCAAGCCGGAGAACATCCTGCTGGCCGAGAACGCGGACGCCGACACGGCCGCGGTGAAGGTCGCCGACTTCGGCCTGGCCCGGGCGATCGCGTCCGCCTCGACCACCTCGGCCGCGGCGCTGGGCACCGTCTCGTACGCGGCGCCGGAGCAGGTCAGCAACGGCACCACCGACCCGCGTACGGACGTCTACTCTGCCGGCATCGTGCTGTACGAGATGCTCACCGGCTCCCCGCCGTACGTCGCCGAGAACGCCATTTCGGTGGCCTACCGGCACGTGCACGACGATGTGCCGCCCCCGTCCGAACGACTTCCCGGGCTGCCCGAGGAGCTCGACGCAATCACGGTGCGGGCGACCCGGCGCGAGCCCGCGGCCCGGCCGGTCGACGCCGGCGCGTTCCTCGCCGAGCTGCGGGACGTACGGGACGACCTCGGGCTGCGGATGATGCCGCTGCCGACCGGGATCCGGCGGGTCGCCGATCAGGGCCGACGCAACGCCACCGGCACGCTGTTCCTCGACGACCAGCCGACCGGCCGCGATGCCGGTCCGGCCGGTCAGCCCCTGCCCGTACCACCGCCACCGGTCCGCCGGCTGCCACCGGAGCCGGAGTACCGGCCGCCGCAGCCGCCACGCCGCGATCCCGAGCAACGCCAGCACCGCCGCCGGTTCCTGCTCGCCGTACTGCTAGTGGTGCTGCTCGGCGCCGCTGTCGCGGTCGCCGGATGGTGGTTCGGCAGCGGCCGGTACACCTCGGTGCCGAAGCTCTCGATGCTCACCGTGACCGAGGCCCGCGCCACCGCCAGGTCCGCTCACATCAAAATCGACCTGCTGCCCGACCGGCAACACAGCGAGGACGTCCCGGCGGGCGCGGTCATCACCTCCAAACCCGGCAACGGCGCCAAGGTGTTGCGCGGCTCCGACATCGAACTGCAGCTCTCCAGCGGGCCGGAACGGTACGTGATCCCGCGCGGGCTGGTGGGTCACAGCAAGGGCGTGGTCCAGCAGAAGCTCGGCTCGCTGCCGCTGAGCGTGCAGTTCTCCGAGTCCTACAGCTCCACGGTCCAGGACGGCCGGGTCGTCCGGGTCTCCCCCGGCGCCGGTACGTCGATGCGCCGCGGCCAGTCGGTGAGCGTCGTGGTGAGCAACGGCCCGGCACCGTTCGACGTGCCGGAGGTCGGCGGCGCCAGCCAGGGTGACGCCACCACGACCCTGCAGAACGCCGGGCTCAAGGTCGCCGTGACCCAGGAGTTCAGCGACACGGTCCAGCAGGGCCTGGTGATCAGCCAGGAGCCGTCCTCCGGGCAGGTCGGCCGCGGCGACACGGTCCGGCTCACCGTCTCCAAGGGACCGGAGCTGATCCAGGTCCCCGACGTGACGCGGATGTCGGTTAAGCAGGCCACCAGAGAGCTGCGGGCCAAGGGATTCAAGGTCCAGGTGCAGGATTTCTTCGCCGTGCTCAACCAGGTCGTGCAGACCAAGCCGGCCGCCGGCACGATGGTGCCCAAGGGCTCGACGATCCAGGTCATCGGCGTCTGATGGCGGCCCGTAGGAAGGTGTGCCCCATCGGCGCGCACGTACCGGTCGGTGGCGGGCTGGCGCGCCGCGGACTGTCCTATGCGGACACTGTCGGCGCGGAGACGGTGCAGGTGTTCGTCTCCAATCCGCGCGGTTGGGCGCCGGCGGCGGGGAAGCCGGCCGAGGACGAGGCGTTCCGGGCCGGTTGCGCGGACCGCGGCATCACCGCGTTCATACATTCCCCGTACCTGATCAATTTCGGCTCGCCGACTCCGGAGACACTGCGGAAGTCGGTGGCCGCGACCGCGCATTCGCTGCTGCGCGGCGCCGACATCGGGGCGACCGGAGTCGTGGTGCATGCCGGCTCGGCGGTGGCCGGGGCACACCGCGACGAGGCGCTGAAACAGCTGCGCGAACACGTGCTGCCGCTGCTGGACGACCTACCCGAGGGCGCGCCCCGGCTGCTGATCGAGCCGACGGCCGGCGGCGGGCAGGCGCTCGCGGCCCGGGTGGAACAGCTCGAGGAGTATTTCGACGCGCTCGACCGGCATCCGCGGCTGGGCGTCTGCCTGGACACCTGCCATGTCTTCGCGGCCGGGCACGACCTGACCGAAACCGGTGGGGTGCGCCGGCTCATGACGGCGCTGACGAAGGCGGTCGGCCAGGGCCGGCTCGGCCTGGTGCACGCCAACGACTCCAAGGACCCGGCCGGCTCGACCCGGGACCGGCACACCACGATCGGCTCCGGCTGCATCGGCACCGAGCCGTTCGCGCAGCTGCTGAACCACCCGGCCGTACGGGGCGTGCCGGTGCTGGTCGAGACGCCTGAGGAAGGCGCCGCGGACGACATCGCGACGCTGAAGGCCCTTCGCCCGGCCTGAACGAACAAGGATAACGGCTGGAACAACGGCCCTTATGCCGTTTACGGACTGCAATTCCGGTCCCTAAAGGAGTGCTCTTGGCGGAGATCGCCGCCGGTCAGCCGCGCAGCATTTCGGCGACCAGGAACGCCAACTCGAGGGACTGCTGGGTGTTCAGCCGCGGATCGCAGGCCGTCTCGTACCGGCCGGCCAGGTCCGCGTCGGCGATTTCCTGGGCCCCGCCGAGACATTCGGTGACGTCCTCGCCGGAGAGCTCCACGTGCACGCCGCCGGGATGGGTGCCGAGCGAACGGTGCACCTCGAAGAAACCGAGCACCTCATCGACGACCCGGTCGAAGTGCCGGGTCTTGTAGCCGCTGGGCGACTCCTCGGTGTTGCCGTGCATCGGATCGCAACACCACACCACCGGAAGGCCGGTGGCGGTGACCTTCTCCACGATGCGCGGCAGCGCGTCCCGCACCTGCCCGTTGCCCATCCGGGCGATCAGGGTGAGCCGGCCGGCGATCCCGTCCGGGTTGAGCCGGTGCACCGCCTCGGCCGCGAACTCCGGAGTCGTCGTCGGGCCGAGCTTCAGCCCGACCGGGTTGGCGATCCGGCTCACGAAGTCGATGTGCGCGCCGTCCAGCGCGCGGGTCCGCTCCCCCACCCAGACCATGTGGCCGGACAGGTCGTAGGCCATGCCGTCGCTGACGCGGGTGAAGGCCCGCTCGTACTCCAGGATGAGCGCCTCGTGGCTGGCGTACAGCTCGACACTGCGCAGCGCGTCGTCCTTGACCCCGCAGGCGCGCATGAAGCCCAGCGCCCGCTCGATCTCGCGGGCCAACGCCTCGTACCGCTGCCCCGCCCGGGAGGTGCGGACGAAGTCCTTGTTCCAGTCGTGCACCGCGTGCAGGTCGGCCAGACCGCCGTGCGTGAAGGCGCGCAGCATGTTCATCGCGGCCGCCGCGTTGGCGTAGGCGCGGACCATCCGGGTCGGGTCGGGGGTACGGGCTTCGAGCGTCGCCTCGATCGCGTTGACCATGTCACCGCGATAGGACGGCAGCCCCAGCGCGTCCACATTGGACGACCGCGGTTTGGCGTACTGGCCGGCGACCCGGCCGAGCTTCACCACCGGCACGCTGGCGCCGTAGGTGAGCACGACGGCCATCTGCAGCAGCGTCTTGGTGGTGGCGTGCAGGTGCGGCTCGGTGTTGGCATCGAACGTCTCGGCGCAGTCGCCGCCCTGCAGCAGGAACGCCTCGCCTCGCGCCACCGCGCCCAGTCGGTCCCGCAGCAGTTCGACCTCGTACGGCACGACGACCGGCGGCACCTCCTTCAGGGTGCCGGCGACCTCGCGCACGACGGACGGGTCGGGCCACTCCGGCTGCTGCGCGGCAGGCAGGTCACGCCAGGTGTCGAGACCGCCGGCCGTCATGACGCGCGCTCCGCGTCGGTCGGCGCCGCAACGGGAACGGGCAGCAGCCCGCGGGGACAATCGGTCATGGCCCAAGCCTAGCCAGCGGCCTACGAGGACGGTGACCCCGCCAGCTCAACCTGTCCCGCGCATCACCGGTCCCCGCCCGCCTCCCGTGTTGATCATGCGGAAACTGTTGCTCGCAACGGCGTGTCGCAAACAGTTTTCGCATGATCAACAAGGAACGGGAGGGCGGGTAATAGCCCGATCAGTCGAGCATGCTCTCGTGCAGCCGCGGGACGTCAGCGAGCAGATGGCGCGTGTATTCGTGCTTCGGCGCGAAGATCACCTCTTCGGTCGGACCCGATTCGACGAGCTTCCCGTCGCTCATCACGAAAATCCGGTCGCTGACGTAACACGCCTGACCGATGTCGTGCGTGATGAAAAGAATCGTCAGGTCGTATTCGTCGCGCAGATCGGAAAGCACGTTCAGGATATTGACCCGAAGGGACGCGTCGAGCATGGACGTCGCCTCGTCGGCCACCAGAATGCGTGGCTGCAGCATGAGTGCCCGGGCCACCATCACCCGCTGACGCTGGCCACCGGAAAGCTGGTGCGGCCATTTACCGAGCACGTCGGCGCCATCCATGCCGACGTGCTCCAATGCCTGCTTCATCGCCGCTTCGGAATCGTGCTCCGAGCCGCGCAGCATCGCCGAACGGTGCAACAGTCGCCGTACGGTGAAGAACTGGTTGAACGAGCTGAACGGATCCTGGAAGACGGCCTGCACGTCGCGCCAGTATTCCCGCAACTGCTTGCCCTTGATTCCCGCGATATCCCGGCCGTCGAGCATGATCGAGCCCGACGTCGGATCCAGCAGCCGGAGGATCAGCCGGGCCAGCGTGGTTTTTCCGCTGCCGCTCTCCCCAACGATCGTGACGATCTCCCGCCGCCCAATGGTGCAGGACACGTCGTCCACGGCCCGCAACGCGTTCTCGCCCCGGCCGAAGACCCGGCTGACATTGCGGATCTCCAGCAGCGGGTCGACCTTGTCGCCGCCGTGGACTGCCTGGTCGCCCGTTGCTTCCGACATCACGTCTCCACCGACTTGCCGGGATTGCGGTCCGCCCACCAGCAGGCCGAGAACCGGTCGCCGGTGCCCACGATCGGCGGCTCCTCGGTCTTGCAGATATCCATCGCGTAATCACACCTCGGATGAAATCGGCACCCGGCCGGCGGATTCACCAGATTCGGTGGCGAGCCCGGAATTCCCGGCACCCGGCGGGTGCGGATATGCGGCTCGGGCACCAGCACCGAGCGCAACAGCGCACCGCTGTAGGGATGCCGCGGCCGGTTGATCAGCTCGTCGGTGTCCCCGACCTCGACCAGCCGGCCGGCATACATCACCGCGATCCGGTCTGCGATCGACCGCAGCACCGGCAAATCGTGCGTCACAAAAATGACGCCGCCGATGATCTTCTCCCGTACCAATTGCTGGAGCATTTCGATCAACATCCGCTGGGACGACACATCCAGCGCCGAGGTCGGCTCGTCGGCGATCAGCAGGGACGGATCCAGCAGTGTCGACACGACGGTGACCACGCGCTGTTTCATGCCGCCGGACAGCTGGTGCGGATACTGGTCGAGCACGCGCGGCGGCAGGTCCAGCGCCACCAACCGCTGCCGGGCCCGGTCCAGCGCCTCGTTGCGCTTCACCCTCGGCTCGTGCGCCCGGATCACGTCGAAGACGAAGTCCCGGATCCGCAGCGTCGGGCTCAGCGAGTTCATCGCGCCCTGCGGCAGCAGCGCCACGACCTTGCCCCGCCAGGACCGCGGCGGCTCCTTTCCCTGCTCCAGGTCGATTGCCTGACCGCCGATCTCCAATCGTCCACCCACCACGTGCAGCGGCGGCCGGGCGGTCAGCGACAGCGTCGCGGCCAGGGTTGATTTCCCGCAGCCGGACTCGCCGGCGATGCCCACCACCTCGCCGTCGTGGACGTCCACCGAGACTCCGTCCACGGCGAGCACGTCCGACCGGCCACCGGTGTAGGCGGCGCGCAGCCCGGTGGCCCGCAGCAGCAGGTCCGTGCCGATGATCTGGGTCATCGGTCGCTCACCACCTGTTCCGCGGTGGTATCCGGGCTGGCCATGCCCGTCGGCCCGATGGCGACGCTGTCGGCGACGGACGACCCGCCACCGCTCGCCGGACCGGCGATGAATGCTGCCACCCGCCGCACCTTTCCGCGCCGCAGTCTCGGGTTGAACACCTCATCGAGGCTGGACTGCAGCATCAACAGGCTGAACGCGATCAATGTCAACAGCACGGTCGGCGGCACGAATGCCCACCACGCTCCGGTCCGGACCGATTCCCAGGCCAGCGACCAGTGCAGCATGATGCCCAGCGAGACGCCGGTGCTCGGGCCGAGGCCCAGCAGCGACAGGCCGGCCTCAGCCAGCACGGCGCTGGAAACCTGCAGTACGAAGGCCATCGCGATGTAGGACATCAGATAGGGCAGCACGTCCCAGGCGATGATGCTGATCGTCCGCGCCCCGGAAAGCCGGGCCACGTCGATGTGTTCGCGGGTCCGGACGCTGGCGGTCTGGGCCCGCACCGCACGCGCCGTCCACGGCCAACTCGTCGCCCCGATAATCAGGGCGAGAATCAGCGTGCCGCGCGACGGCAGCGCGTCGGACACCAGGATCAACACCACGATCACCGGGATCGCGAGCATGACATTGGTGAATCCCATCAACGTTTCATCGAGGAATCCGCCCTTGTAACCGGCCGCGGCGCCGAGCACGACACCGATTAATGTCGCGCCGGCACCCGCGACCAGGCCGATGATGAGGGATGTCCGCGCGCCGTACATCAGGTTGGCGAAGACGTCATGGCCGAGGTTGTCGGTGCCGAGCCAGGTCGAGCCGGTCGGCGGGTCATACAGCCCGCCGACCACCTGGCCGGGGTGGTGCCCGCTGAACACCAGCGGGCCGAGGAATCCCAGCACCACCACGGCGAGAAACAGAACGGCGCCGACGTAGAACCGCGGTGTGAACCGCATCGCCCGCATCAGCGCTCACCCTCCTGTGCCGCCCGGATCCGCGGGTCGATGAAGCCGTAGACCACGTCGACCAGGAAGTTGGCGCCCAGCACGGCGATCGCGATGATCAGCGTGATCCCCTGGATCACCGGATAGTCGTTCTGACTGATCGCATTGAACAGCAGGGTCCCGATGCCCGGATAGGAGAAGACGAGCTCGGTCAGCAGGGCGCCGCCGACGAGAGTGCCGACCGAGAGCGCGAGTCCGGTCACCTGCGGCAGCATCGCATTGCGGAAGATGTACCGCACGATCCGCTTGTCCGGCAGGCCCAGACCGCGACCGAAATTGACATAGTCCGAGCCGAGTTCGTAGATCGCCATCGAGCGCATACCGACGGCCTGCCCGCCGATGAAAACCACCACCAGGGACAGGAACGGCAACCAGTAATGGTGCAACGCGTTCATGACGAATGCGATGGTCAACTCCGGCGATGTCCCGTAGTCATAACCACCGCCGATCGGGAGGATCGGGTAGGCCACCGCCAGCAGGTAGAGCAGCAGGATCGCCAGGCAGTAGTACGGCATGCTCGACATGAAGAGCGATCCGAGGAACGCGCTCCGGTCGAACCAGCCCGCCTTGAATGCGGCGACCGCGCCGAGCACGTTGCCGACGATCCAGCCGATCAGAATGGCCGGCACCTGCAGCGCGATGCTCCACGGCAGCGACTGGTCGATGAGACCGCGCACGCTCGCCGGATACTGCGCGAACGAACTGCCGAGGTCGCCGTGGGCCAGATTGCCCAGATAGATGAAGAACTGTTGCAGCATCGACTTGTCCAGGCCGAATTCATGGACATAGTGCTGCTGAATGTTCTTCAGCTGTTCCCCCTGCGCGCCACCGCCGCGCGCAAGAGTGGCCACGATCGAATCGACCGGGTTTCCCGGCACCAGTCGCGGCAGCAGGAAATTCAGGATGAGGGCCGCGACCAGCGCTCCGAGATACCAGAAAAGCTTACGTAGCAGATATTTCCGCAGCCTCATCGGCGCCTCGCCTTCGTGGGCAGGTGACTGGCCTGTCAGTCAGGACTTGGCAACCGGCTTGATCATGTACAGCCACTGGTTGCCCGCTCCGGCGAACTGTGGACTGCCACCACGCGGACTCTTCGCGTTCGGGAAGCCGGTCCAGGTCGACTCGTTGTACTCGAAGAATTCGCTCGGCCGGTACATCAGCGGAATCATCGGCGCGTTCTTCATGAAGATCTTGTCGAGCTCGGCGTACAGGTCCTTCAGACCGTCGTCGGGCGTCGTCGCGACCTTGTCCAGCAGCGCCGGCACCCCGGGGTCCTTGAACCGGCCGTAGTTGTAGAACGCCGACTTGCCGAGCGGTGCGACCCCACGATTGTCGAGGACGTCACGGAACCGTTGCCAGGGTGTTGCCGGGCTGGCGCCGGCAACACTCCAACAGGCCAGGTCGAAGTCGCCGTTCTGCACGGCCTCGGTTACCTGGGGCGCCTGCGGGAACTGGGTCTTGATGTCAATTCCGATTTCTTTCGCACTGGAGGCGACGATCTGCAACGCGCCCTGCCAGTCGGTCCAGCCGGTCGGGGTCTGCGCGACGTACGGGCCAAGACGGGTGCCGTCGGGCATCCGGTAAATCCCATCCGACCCCTTCTTGGCATGCAGATCCTGCTCGAGAATGCGCTTTGCCTCGGTGACGTCGTACTTCCACCCGTTCGTGGCGACATTTTCCTTGCTGAAGTATTTCGCCTCCGACCCGGTCGGCAGGATGACGCTGGAGTTGGCCGGCACCGAATAGCTCGACATCGCGGTCTTGGCGATCAGTGCGTAGTTGATCCCGTGCGCGAGAGCCCGCCGCACCAGCGGGTTACTCAGACCCTTCTTGGTGGTGTTGACGACGAGCATCGGAATACTGCCGGGCACGTCGTACGGCTTCTCGTGGAACCAGGTCGAGATCGGCTTCTTCTTGTCCTCCCACATCTTCCACACCTGCGGTGTGAACTGCTGCGAGATGTCGACATCGCCGTTCTGGAACGCCAGGTCGCCGTCGTCGTTGCTCTTGAAGATCGGGTGGTTGATTTCCTGCGGCTTCGGCAGGGATCCGTACAGGACCGTGCCCCAGTACTTGTCGTCCCTGGTCAGGCCGATCTGCTGGGAATCGTGCTTGGTCAGCGTGTACGGTCCGGAGCCGACCGGCGTCAGATTCGCGTACTTGCCGAGCGAGGAATTCTGCTTCTCGACGCCTTCCCAGATGTGCATGGGGAGTATGTACGTCGTGGCGAGATAATTCTTCACCATGCCGGGATTCAGGCGCGCCTTATCGTAGGTGACCAGCACCGTGTGGTCATCCTTCTTGGTGATCGACTTGACGTAATCCCAGAATGTCGCGTATGAGAGCTCACTGTGCCGCTTGGCGAGCTCGAAGGTGAACACGACATCGTCGGCCGTGATCGGCTTTCCGTCCTGGAAGTGCGCTTTCTGCTGCAGCGGCACCACGATGCCGGTTGTTCCCGACTCCTGCAGGCCGGTGGACAGGCCCGCCTCGAGCTTGCCGTTGAGAGAATTGAAACGAACCAATGTCTCGTAGACGTACTGCGCGTTATTTTCCCCGCACGGCCACCCGGAGGTGGGGCTCAGCGGGTTGAAGTTTGTGGGGATACCCCACTGAAACCCGGCAATGAACAGCGTCTTGGCCGCGGCACCGCTGCGGCCAGACGTTTTCTTGACGCTCGTACCGCAGGCGCTGAGCAGGCCACTGCCCGCCGCGCCGGCACCGATAATTGCTGCACCAGCGAAGAACTGGCGACGAGAAAGATCAGACATCAGCGGTATGCCACCCCCAGATCACAGTGAAATGCGTGGCCAGATGACTTCCGGCCCAGGACTTAGGTGCCCTGCTGGATTAACGTTGGCGTAATCCTGGACCCCGTCCCGGCTCAGGTCAAGCAGAACCCGTAACCGGTTAAGTAACAAAGTGAGATCGCTCTCTTGGATACGCCCATTCGGCGTAAAACATGGAGCAGGGCCGCTCCCCAAGGGGGAACGGCCCTGCTGTCTCCAGTGGTGCGGGTGGATCAGCCGAAGAAGACCTCGGCCTCGGCGTAGCGCTCGACCGGCACGGTCTTGAGCTCGTCGGTGGCGTCCGAAAGCGGCACCCGAATGATGTCGGTGCCGCGCAACGCGACCATTTTCCCGAAATCGCCTTCGTGCGCGGCATCAATCGCATGCAACCCGAACCGAGTCGCCAATACCCGGTCGTATGCCGTCGGGGTGCCGCCCCGCTGGATGTGGCCGAGAACGGCGGTCCGGGCCTCTTTACCCGTGCGCTTCTCGATCTCGTCCGCGATCTGCTGCCCGATACCGCCGAGTCGCACGTGCCCGAACGCGTCAATCTCGCCGGTGGCCAGAGCCATCGTTCCCTCGGCCGGGACGGCGCCCTCGGCGACGACCACGATCGGCGCGTAGTGGTCCTGGAACCGGTGCTCGATGTACGCGCAGACCTCGGCGATGTCGAACGGCCGCTCCGGGATCAGGATGACGTTGGCGCCGCCGGCGAGGCCGGCGTGCAGCGCGATCCAACCGGCGTGCCGACCCATGACCTCGACGATCAGTGCGCGGTGATGCGACTCGGCGGTGGTGTGCAGCCGGTCGATCGCCTCCATCGCGATGTTGACCGCGGTGTCGAAGCCGAAGGTGTAGTCGGTGGCGCCGAGGTCGTTGTCGATGGTCTTCGGGACGCCGACCACCGGGATGCCGTCGTCGGTGAGCCGCTTCGCGACGCCCAGGGTGTCCTCGCCGCCGATCGCGACCAGGGCGTCCACGCCGAGCTCGGCGATCGTCGCGCGGATCGCGTCGACGGCACCGTCCACCTTGTACGGGTTGGTCCGGGAAGTCCCGAGGATGGTCCCGCCGCGCGGCAGGATGCCGCGTACCGCGGCGACATCCAGCGGGGTCGTGTTGCCCTCGATCGGGCCGCGCCAGCCGTCCCGGAAACCGACGAACTCGTGTCCGTAGGTCCCGATTCCCTTTCGCACGACCGCCCGTATGACCGCGTTCAGGCCCGGACAGTCACCGCCCCCGGTGAGCACACCGATACGCATCCGTCTATCTCCTTCATCGTCAAAATCGTGCTTTGGTCGGTAAGGTGCACCCGCTCGGCGCTGCGCGGGCCGGTCTAGTGTCCCGGCACCGACTGCATGGCCTGCCACCGGCCCAGGTTGTGCCGGGCATCAGCCAGCGCGCTGTGCTGGTCCGCCGGTGGGGCAGGCAGAGTGGGCTTGCCGAGCTCTTCCCAGCGCTGCCGGAGCTCATGGGTGAACCGCGGGATCTTCCGCGGCAGGGCCGGCATGTTGCCCCACAGCTGACACAGCGCGACATGGTCGTAACCGGCGTACCAGGCCCACAGCTCCACCGGGCCCGGCCCGTCGGTCAGGAACTCCAGCAGTTCGTCCCGGATGGTGGCCCGGGAGCGCCAGACCCGGTCGGCCGGCGACGGCAGCTTGTCCAGCACGTTGTCCCGTACCCAACCGATCGCCCGATCCGGGTCGAACTCGGTGGAGACCGCGTAATACTCGCGCCCGTCCTCGGCCACGACCCCGATCGAGACCAGCTCGATCGTCAGCCCGTCCTCGATGAACTCGCAGTCATAGAAGTAGCGCACCGGGACACACTAGTGGGGAAGCGGTACGGCGTTTGGCCAGCCAGTTTGACTCGGCCGGGTTTGACTCAGCCGGCTTTCTCGGCCGGCTTGCGGTCGCCGGCCTCCGGGTCGACCTGGTGCGAGACGGACAGCGCGGCGGCCCGGCTCGCGGCCGGACCGGCCCGGCGGCTGCGGTCGAGTTCGGCCCGGACCCGCGCCGCGTACACGTCGACGTACTCCTGGCCGGACAGTTGCATCAGCTCGTACATGATCTCGTCGGTCATGGACCGCTCGACGAATCGATCGCCGGCCATCCCCTCGTACCGGGAGAAGTCCAGCGGCTTGCCGAAGATCACGCCGGGGCGGGGCCGCAGCCGGGGAAAGACCCGGCCGAGCGGCTGGATCTTGTCGGTGTTGACCATGACCACCGGAATGACCTGCGCGCCGGTCGCCAGGGCAAGACGGGCGACTCCGGTCTTGCCGCGGTAGAGCCGGCCATCGGGGGAACGGCTGCCCTCCGGGTAGTAGCCGACCAGCTCGCCCTTGATCAGCACCTGCTCCAGGGCGTCCAGAGCGGTGAGCGCCGCGGCGCCGCTGGCCCGGTCGATCGGCACCTGGCCAACGCCGGCAAGGAAGGTCTTCTTCACCCAGCCCTTGAACCCGCGGCCGGTGAAGTATTCCTTCTTGGCCGGGAAGGTCAGCCGGCGCGGCACCATCGCCGGCAGGAAGACCGAGTCGGTTACCGCGAGGTGGTTGCTGGCCAGGATCGCCGGGCCCTCGGTCGGCACGTTCTCCACGCCCTTGGTCCAGCAGCGCCAGACCAGTCGCGCGATCGGGCTGACCATCGTCGTCTTGAGGAGCCAGTACAGCACGGGTATGCCTCCCCAGAGTCCGTTATCGGTCCGTCATCGGCCGGTCGTCAGCCCGCATCGGCCAGCGCCACCGAGCCTACGGTCGCGGGCCGGTCGGCACAACGCACGGCTGTGCGGCCGATCGCTACCCTAACGGCAGAGTGGGTGTCCTCGCCGGACCGGCCGCCGGTGAGTCACCCGCGGGTGCCGGGAGGTGCGCCACAAGCCCTACGATCGCCTCGTATCCGGCCGGATCGCGTGCGACGATTGGAAGAGGACAGCCCCCGGCCGGCCAGCAGAGTCGGGTTGCATTGTCGGAGTTGCCAGGGAGGTCGCCGTGCCCTTGTTGCCGGATGCCGAGCCTTGGCTGCACCACGGCGGGGATATCGGTGTGGTGTGCTGCCACGGCTTCACCGGAACGCCGTCGAGCATGCGGCCGTGGGCCGAGCATCTGGCGGCGGCCGGGATGTCGGTCGCGCTGCCGCGCCTACCCGGGCACGGCACCCGCTGGCAGGATCTGAACGCGACCCGCTGGCCGGACTGGTACGGCGAGCTGGAGCGGTCCTTCGACGACCTCGCCCAGCACTGCCGGCTGGTTTTCCTGGCCGGCCTGTCGATGGGCGGGACGCTGACCATCCGGCTCGCCGAGGAGCGCGGCTCGGAGGTCGCCGGTCTGATGGTGGTCAACCCGTCGCTGCTGACCCAGCGCCGCGGCGCTGCGCTGTTGCCGGTGATCAGCCGCGTCGTGCCGGCGTTCAAGGCCATCGGTGGGGACATCAAGAAACCGACCGAACACGAGGCGTCCTACGACCGGACCCCGCTGCGGGCCGCGGCCTCGCTGGCCCAGCTGTGGCGGATCGCGCGGACCGACCTGGCCCGGGTCCGGCAGCCGGTGCTGCTCTTCCGTAGCCGGATCGATCATGTCGTCGAGCCGGTCAACGCCCAGATCCTGCTCGAGGGGATCAGTAGCACGGACGTCACCGACCGCGTCTTGGAGGACAGCTACCACGTTGCGACCCTGGACAACGACGCCGAGCTGATCTTCACCGAGTCGGCCCGTTGGATCGCCGAGCACGCCGACGTTCCGGCGGGTGCACCGTGAACAGCGCAATCGTGAACAGCGCAATCGTGCGCGGCGCGTCATGAGCGGTGCGTCGTGAGCGAGCCGAGCCGGCGCGGCCGGCGGGACAACGGGCTGGCTGCCCTCGCGTACGTACCGCTCGCCGACGTCGACCCGCGGATCGGCGACCATCTCCTCGACATCCTCTGGGCGGCCGGGATTCCGGCGTATCTGGAGCCGCCGCCGGACACCGACGCGCTCCGCCAACTCACCGCTCCGACCCAGCCGGTGGACCGGCTGTGGGTCGACGGCGACCGGCGGGTCGACGCACGCAGCCTGGTCGAGGCGGAGGCCGCGCAGCTCCCGACGGAGCGCGTCAGCGAGCCGGCTCCGGCCGACGTCGGATACCCCGACGACATCGACTCGCTGGGTGCCGACGAGTTGGCCGCCTGGGACGAGCTGGTCACGCAATTCTCCGACGGGCCGGACGCGCCGGACGACGCGGTGCACCCCTGGCCGGCGGCGGAGGACCTCGACGTTCCGACCCGGGCGCCGGACCGGCCGCGCCAGCCACCGCCGGCCGATGAGCCGCGCGGTCGGGACCTCCTGGACGCCATCGACGCGCTGGACGGTCTCGGCGACGACGACGAGGGGCATTTCGAGCCGCCGC
This sequence comes from Mycobacteriales bacterium, assembly GCA_036267955.1. GTDB lineage: Bacteria > Actinomycetota > Actinomycetes > Mycobacteriales > QHCD01 > DATAVB01. The sequence goes on from DATAVB010000067.1 coordinate 43,058, forward strand.
CACCGCCGCCGATCCCCCGCTTGTCGAAGTACGCCGCCCTGGCGCTGGCGATGATGGCCGGCGGCGTTGTGCTGCTCTTCGTACCGGGTCTGGCCGGGCTGTCAGACTCCAGCGGCGTGTTCGCGCTCGGGGTCATCGCGATCATCTGTGGTGCCGGGCTGCTGGTCTGGCGGTTGAAGGAGGACCGCGGCAGCGACGGGCCCGACGACGGCGCCATCGTCTGACCGGGACGCCAGCTCGACGCTCTCCCGGCCTCTGCGCCCTCGCCGATCGACCCCTCGCTCAGCCCTCCGATCGAAGTGCGCTCTACCCGGCGCAGCCACGCTCAGCCCTCCGATCGAAGTGCGCTCTACCCGGCGCAGAGCGACCAACAGGCGGGTAGCGCGCACTTCGATCGGTGCGGGTCTGCGTTCGCAGGTCAGATGTGGCGCGCGAAACCTCAGAAGGCGTCGAGCAGCGCCGGCGTAGGTCCGGCCGTCGCGGCATCCAGGAAGCCGTCCGCGCTGGAGTCGCCGGCGATCAGCCCGGCCCGGCGCAGCGCGGCCAGCTGCGTACTCCCGGCGTAGAGCACCGCCAGACCGCGCGCACTCACCTGCAGCGAACCCGAACCGCCGGGCTCCAGCCGGGCCCGACCCTCCTCGACGATCAGCCGCCGGGGCCCGGCGTTCCACGGGCAGACCTCGTCGGCGATCTCGAGGTCGACCGATCCGGTCAGGTGCGCCGGCCAGCCGCGGGCGGCGACGGCGGCCGCCGCGTCGATGATGCGCAGCATCCACGGGTGCAACGAGGTGACGGTTCCGTCGACCGGCATCGCCCAGGACACCGGATCGCCCTGTGCCAGGCAGATCGCGAGTGTCGGCAACGCCTCCCCCCAGCTGGCCAGGTTCGCCAGCAGCGCGGTCACCGCCGGCCCGGTCCGGGCGAGCAGTTCGGAGACGGTGAGCCGCGCCCCGGTGGAATAGCCGGTGCCGCGTTCCCACCGGGCGTACCCCTCGACCGCCCCGTCCGGGCCGATCGCCAGGGTTACCCCGTCGTTCCGGTCGAGCGTGTCGCAGTACCAGGGCGCGGACCGTTCCAGCAGCCCGTTGCCCTCCGCTGCGCTCTGCCGGTACAGCGCGCCGATGGTGGGCAGGTCGGCCGCGGTCGCCGGTCGTACGGACATGCCGGCGGGGATGCGGAGTCCGTCCATGGCGATGGTCGGGTACGTGCTCCAGGCGGTGACGCCGGCGTCCTCCCAGCCGAGCCGACGGTAGACGCCCGGCACGGTCCGGTAGAGCGTGTTGACCGCCGCACCCCGGGCCCGGGCCTCCGCGAGCACTCGGGACAGCAGTTGCCCCGCCACCCCGCCGCCGCGCCATTCCGGAGCCGCCGCGACCCCACCGAATCCGCTGGCGGGCACGAGCCGGCCGCCGAACCAATGTTGCTGTTCGCGGTCGTTGGCCTTGGCCACCAGCCGGCCGCCGTCGAAGAGTCCCCAGTCGACCGCGCCCGGCTGCGGTTTCGGCGTCGGCAACTCCTCGGCCGGGCGACGCCGCCCACCGAAGGCAACGCGGTTCATCTCTACGGCGGCCGGCAGTTCCTGCTCGGTCAGCGGCCGGATCTCGAAGCTGGTGGACGTCATGCGGCAAGTCTTCCGGATGTCGCCCGCGTATTGGTGGCCGCTCCCGGCGGCGGGGCTTCCTAACGGCTGGGCAGCGCCTCGAGCACCGTGCCGGCCGCGTCGTGCGCCCGGGTGCTCGTGGCCGACGCCGCGTCGTGCGCCCGCGAGCTGGTGGCCGACGCCACGTCCTGCACGCGATGCGACGCGCGGTCGGCGGCGTGCCGGGCGCGCCAGCCCAACGAGGGACGCCCGGCGGTGTCCCCGGCTGCGATGAGCAGACCGCCGAGCATGCTGAGGTTCTTGATGAAGTGGGTCTGTTGGTTGGCCCGGCTCGCCGGGTCGTCCTCCTGCCAGAACGGATGCCCGGCGATGGTGGTGGGCACCAGGCTGCCGGCCAGTACGAGCGCGGCCAGTCGCGGGTATTTGCCCAGCGCCAGCAGGGTGCCGGCGCCGACCTTCACCGCGGCGTCGATCCGTACCAGGGTCACGACGTCACTCGGCACCCGTTCGGGCAGGACGTCGGCGATCCGGCTCACGACCGGCTCCGCGACCTTGGCGTGCTGCGCGGAGTTACGCAGGGTGTTGACACCTCCGACCACGTACATCGAGGCCAGCAGCGGGCGCGCAATACGGCGTAGGACGGGCATCAGCGGTGCTCTCCGTTCGGTATCGATCGCCAGTTACCTTCCCGGCTCAGCGGCCGCGACACCTCACTCTGGCAGATGATCGAGATCTATCTCGGCAACGACCGGCCGGTGGTCCGAGGCGATTGCGACATCCGAGCCGTCCGGCACCCGACAGGATCGGGGTGAGAGCCTGCGGTCGGCGAAGATCGCGTCGATGCGCCGCGTCGGCAGGGTGGCCGAGAAGGTCTCCCCGGGGCCACTCCCGGCGACCGCGAAGGTGTCCTGCAGCCGGCTGGCGAAGACGGCAAACGTCTGATCTGTCGGCAATTCGTTGATGTCGCCGGCCAGCACAAGCGGCAGCGTGTCGTCGCCGAGCACCTCGTGCAGCCGGCCGAAGAGCTCGTGTACGTGCCGCAGCCGGTCACCGGCGCGCAGATCGAGATGGGTGCCCACCAGGGCGAACCGGTGGCCGGCCAACGAGCAGACCGCCACCGACGCCGCCCGGCGGTGGGTGCCGCGGCGGGGCGTCAACCGGATCACCGCGGTGCGGTGCACGGTGACGGCGAGGTCGCAGAGCAGCAGGTTGCCCGCCGCCGGACGCCCGCCCGCCGCGACCACGAGACCGGCGCGGCGGGCCAGCCAGGCCGCCCGACTGCGCCAGCGCAGAAATCGCGGCGCCTCCTGGATACAGACCACGTGCGGCTCGGCCGTTCGGATCACCCGGGCAACGGCCTCCCGGTCGTCCCGCAACGACCGGACGTTGTAGCTCAACACCCGCAGGGTCGGCACAATCCACTCCTCCAGCGACTCATATGTCCACACTCGACCCTAGAGCAGGCGGCACAGCCGGATGGGTCATCCGCCGCCCCCGTTCCCCCAGGCACCCGTGATCACCGGGGGCAGCAGCGGTCGGGCGACCCCAGGATTCCGGTCGCGTGGCGCTCCTACAGGTAATGCCGCTGACTGCGTTTATCCCGCTCGTAGGCGGCCCGCGCCTCCCGGGTCGTGTCCAATGTGGACACCTCGGCGACCGGGACGTCCCACCACGCGCTGGAATCCGGGCCGGCCGCGAGCGGGTCAGTTTCGACGTGGATGACGGTGGTCCGGCTGGCCGCCTTCGCGGTGGCCAGCGCCGCCTTGAGATCGTCCAGGCCACCGGCCCGGATCACCTGCGCGCCAAGGCTTTCGGCGTTGGCGGCCAGGTCGACCGGGATGATGTCGCCGTCCAGCTGGTGCGACTCGACATTGCGGAACCGGTACGACGTGCCGAAACGCTGCGAGCCGACCGACTCCGACAGCGAGCCGATCGACGCGTAGCCGTGATTCTGCACCAGCACGACGATGAGCTTGATCCCCTCCTGCACGGCCGTCACCAGTTCCTGGGCCAGCATCAGATAGGAGCCGTCCCCGACCATCACGAACACGTCGCGACCCGGATCGCCCAACCGGACACCGAGACCGCCGGCGATTTCGTATCCCATGCAGGAGAAGCCGTATTCAACGTGATATTCGAGCGGATCGCTGGCCCGCCAGAGCATGTGCAGGTCACCGGGCATGGACCCGGCCGCGTTGACGACGACGTCCCCGGTCGCCGCGGCCGCGTTGACCGCACCGAGCACCTGGGTCTGTGCCAATGGCGCCTTCTCCGACTCACCCCGGTACGCGACATCGATGACGTCCTGCCACGCGGCGGCCCGGGCCTGTACGTCCTCCCGGTAGTCGGCCGCGACCTGCCAGCCGGTGAGCGCGGCGGTCAGCGCGGTCAGCGCCTGCCGGGCGTCGGCGGTGATCGCCAACCCGGACAGTTTCACCGAGTCGAAAGCTGCGATATTGATATTAATGAATCGCACGTCGGGATTGGCGAAGACCGAATGCGAAGCGGTGGTGAAATCACTCCATCGGGTGCCGACGCCGATCACCAGGTCGGCGTCGTGCGCGATCGCATTGGCGGCGGCGGTGCCGGTGGCGCCGACCGCGCCGAGCGCCGACGGGTGGTCAAAGGGCAGCGATCCCTTGCCGGCCTGGCTTTCGCCGACCGGAATGCCGGTCGCGTCGACCAGGGCCCGCAGCGCCGCCGTCGCATCGCTGTAGACGATGCCGCCGCCGGCGACGATGACCGGCCGCCGGGCGGCCCGGATCAGGTCCACCGCCCGATTCAATTCCGAGGTCTCCGGCTCCGGCCGGGCCACGTGCCACACCCGCCGGGCCAGGAATTCGTCCGGGAAATCGAATGCCTCGGCCTGCACGTCCTGCGGCAGCGCCAACGTGACCGCGCCGGTTTCGGCCGGGTCGGTGAGCACCCGCATCGCCTGCAGGGCAGCCGGAATCAGCATCTCTGGCCGCCACACCCGGTCGAAGAACCGGGACACCGGGCGGAATGCATCATTCACTGAAAGGTCGCCGGACCACGGCAGTTCGATCTGCTGCAGCACCGGATCGGCGACCCGGGTGGCGAAGACGTCACTCGGCAACAGCAGCACGGGAAGCCGGTTGACCGTGGCGAGCGCGGCGCCGGTGATCATGTTGGTCGCGCCCGGCCCGATCGACGTGGTACACGCCAATGTGGACAGTCGGCGGTTGATACGCGCGAAACCGACCGCCGTGTGCACCATGCCCTGCTCGTTGCGGGCCTGCCGGTAGGGCATGGCGTCGCCGGCCTCGAGCAGCGCCTGCCCGACCCCGGCCACATTCCCGTGCCCGAAAATGCCCGAGCAGCCGGCGATCAGGCGGTGCTCGGCCCCGTCGCGTTCGCTGTACTGGTTGGCGAGAAAGCGGATCAGCGCCTGCCCGACAGTGAGTCTGGTCATCGTCCCCTCCCGGAGAAGAATGGCACCCGCGGATCGATCGGCACGCCGTCCCACGAGCCGCGGACCCAGGCGTGCCCCGGGTCGTCGCAGAAAGCCATGCTGCGCTGCTCCCCCGGCCCGCCGAGCACATTCAGGTAATACAGGTCATAGCCGGGCGCCGCCATCGACGGACCGTGATATCCGTGCGGAATCAGAATCACGTCACCGGTGGCTACCTCGGTCAGTACGTCGATCTCCCGGCCCGGACCGGACCCGTACACCCGCTGGAATGCCATTCCGCGGGTTTCGAAATAGTAGATTTCCTCGAGGACGGCTTCGCCCTCGCGGTCCTCGTCGTGTTTGTGCGGTGGGTACGACGACCAGTTTCCGCCGGGGGTGAGCACCTCGACGGCGCACAGCTTGTCGGTGTCGAACGAGCCGGGGGCGAGGAAGTTGTTCACCTGGCGGGTCGCCTGACCGGCGCCGCGAATTTCCACCGGTACGTCGGTGGCCGCGCCGTACCGTACCGTCAACCGCCGTTCGCAGCGCGCGGCCGGAAGCGCGAAACGCCCGCCTTCCGGGCTTTCCAACACCGCATCGGTGTCCCGCGGCAGGTAGACGAAATCACTGACGCCGGTGAATACGCTCTCCCGGCCGCTGATGTCGTAGTCCCGGCCACCGGTAGTCAGCGTGGCGGAGCCGGACAGCGACAGCACGGCCCATTCCTCCGGGCCGGTCCGCAGCTCGGCCCGCCCGCTGGGCGCCAATTCGAGAATCCGCAGCCCGGAATAGGTCCAGCCGGCGCTTTCCGGCGTAACCACGGCGGAATACGTCCCGTCACCCGTTGATCGCGCGGGCAGGTGGAAGTCACTCATGGCTTCGAGAACTCCTTACAGCAGGCCGACTGCGGTCTCCACGGCACCGACAACGTCGCCGTCGGCGGGATAGAGCAGGTTGCGGCCGACCACCAGTCCGCGCACCGTCGGCAGCGCCAATGCCTTGCGCCACCGCTCGAACATCGTGTCGGGATCCTCGGCCGACTCGCCGCCGAGCAGCAGCGCGGGCAGGGTCGAGGCCTCCATCACCCGTTCCATCTCGTCGACAACCGGCACCTTGAGCCAGCTGTACGCCGAGGTCGAGCCCAGCCCGGACGCCACCGCGATCGCCCGGATCATCGCGTCCGGCGACAGATCGTTGCGGACCCGGCCGCCGAGCCGGCCGGACCAGAACGGCTCGATCATCGCAATCAGCTTGCGGGCCGCCAGTTCGTCGATGGCCCGGGCGCAGGATTCGAGCGTGCCCGCGGTGGCCGGGTCGCCGGGATCGATGCGCAGCAGCATCTTGCCGCCGTCGAAATCCCGATCCTCGATGGCGGCGGCGGTGAATCCGGTGAAACGGTCGTCGAGTTCGAACGTCGATCCGGCCAGCCCGCCGCGATTCATCGAACCGAAGACCAGCTTGCCTTCCAGCGCGCCCAGCAGCAGCAGATCCTCCAGCACGTCGGCCGTACCCAGGACGCCGTGCACGCCGGGATTGGCCAACGCGGCCCGGAGTCGCTCGATCAGGTCGACCCGGCTGCCCATCGCCATCGGGTCCCGGCCACTACCCAATGCGCCGCGGGCAGCGTGGTCGGCCGCGACGATCAGCAGCCGGCCGCGCGAGGCGATGTCGATCCGGTGCCGCCGGGCGGCCGCGGCGCTCACCGCATCCGGCTGATGCACCCGCAACGCCAGGATCTTCTCCAACCACGGCTGCGCCACTAACGACTCTCCTCGAGAAGTTTTTCCACATCCGCCTCATAGGGCATCGCGGCCGAGCAGAGCAACCGGGACGCCACCAGAGCGCCGGCCGCATTGGCGAATCGCAGGGTCCGTTCCAATTCCCAACCGGAAAGCAGGCCGTGACACAACGCCCCGCCGAAAGCGTCGCCGGCGCCGAGTCCGTTGACCACCTCGACCTCGACCGGCGGCACCACCACGGACGCGCCGCGGGTACGGCCGAGCACGCCGGCCGGACCCTGTTTCACGATTGCCAGCGAGACACCGAGATCGAGCAGCGCGTCGGCGGCCGCCTCGGGATCGCGGGTGCCCACCGCCACCTCGACCTCATCGAGATTGCCGACCGCCACCGAGGCATGCGACAGCGCCTCGCGCTGCCATTCGGTGGCGGCGTCGGGCGAGGGCCAGAACACCGGCCGGAAATCCAGGTCGTGCACGGTGATTGATCGCCGGTCCCGGGCCTCCAGTGCGGCCAGCGTCGCCGAGCGGCTCGGCTCCCGGGACAACCCGGTGCCGGTGGTCCAGAAGACCGCGGCCGAGGCGATCGCGTCGAGATCGAGCTCCTCCGGGAAGATTTCCAGATCCGGCGCTTTGGGCTGCCGATAGAAATAGATCGGGAAATTGTCCGGCGGGAAGATTTCGCAGAACGTCACCGGCGTCGGATAGGCCCGCACCGGGGTGACCCAGCGGTCGTCGACCCGGAACTCCGAAAGCGCCTTGTGCACGTACTGTCCGAACGGATCCGCGCCGGTCCGGCTGATCAGTGCCGTACGCCAGCCGTACCGGGCCGAGGCGACAGCGACATTCGTCGCGCTGCCGCCCAAGGCCTTGACGAAACTCGTCACGTCGACCAGGGAGGCACCGATCTGCTCCGGATAGATGTCGACCCCGCTACGCCCCATCGTGATGACGTCGAACGCCTCGCCCATCGCGGCTCCTCCCCGATCGTGACTCACGGACCCTAGCCCCGCCGTACCTCGGCGAGGTCAACCGGCCGCCGCTCGTGCCGGGACCGCTCGCACGCCTCGGCGACGTAGAAGGCCTCGAGCGCATCCTCGACGGTGCACGGGCTGGGGCCGCCGGACGCGATCAGCTCGGTGAAGGCGGTCAGCTCGTCGGTGTAGGCCTGGCCGAACCGTTCCATGAAATTCGGGTACGGAACGGCGATGGGCTGGGCCGCCCCGGGCTCGGCCGAATGCAGCGGCAGCCGGTCATCGACGCCGACGGACAGGCTGTCCTGCGAGCCGAGGACCTCAAGCCGGACGTCGTAACCGGCGCCGTTGTAGCGGGTGGCCGAGACGACGGCCAGCGAGTCGTCGTCGAGGGTGAGCACGGCGGCCAGCGTGTCGACGTCGTCGGCCGCCGCGAAGAAGCCGGCCCCCCGGTTGCTGCCGGTCGCGTAGACCCGGACCACCTCGCGCCCGGTGACCCACCGGATGATGTCGAAGTCGTGGACGCTGCAGTCGCGGAACATGCCGCCGGAGGTGGCGATGTACGCCGCGGGCGGCGGCGCCGGATCGAGGGTGGTGGCGCGCAGCGTGTGCACCCACCCCAATCTGCCCTCCTGCAAAGCCTGGCGGGCATTGCGGTAGCCCGCGTCGAATCGGCGCTGAAAGCCGACATGCACCGCTGCTCCGGTGCTACGGACCCGGTCCAGAACCGCCAGCGTCCCCTCGACGTCCGGTGCCACCGGCTTTTCGCAGAATGCCGGAATCCCGGCGTCGGCGGCCGCAATCAACAGCGGCGCGTGGGCCCCGGTCGCGGCGGCGATGACCAGCCCGTCCAGGGCCGAGCCGAGCAGTTCGGAAATATCGGCGGCAGTCCTGACGCCCACCTTGTCCGCGCCTATCTTGTCGGCGACCGAACGGGCCCGTACCGCGTCCGTATCGGCGATCAGCAGCTCGTCCACCTGCGGCAGCCGCGCCAGCGTCTCGGCATGAAAGGCACCGATTCGCCCGACTCCTGCCAGCCCGATCCGCATTCGACCGTCCTCCCACTCCGTATTCCGACCACTGTTTCTATCCCTCCGCCGGCCCGGCGTCAATAGTTTGTCCTGACATACTGACGAACTAGTCGAAAGCCGGTCCGCCATGTGATACTGCGAGCCACTCGATGGAGAGGGAGGTTGGCTGTGGTCAGTCCGGAGCTGAAGATCCCACTCGACCGGGGAAGCCCGGTCCCGCTCTATTTCCAGGTCGCCGAGCAGTTGCAGCGGGCCATCGATTGCGGCGAACTTCCGGCCGGCACGAGGCTGGACAACGAGATCATGCTGGCCGACCGGCTCGGCCTGTCCCGGCCGACGATGCGGCGCGCCATCGAATACCTGGTCGACCAGGGCCTGGTGGTGCGCAAGCGCGGAGTCGGGACGCAAGTGGTGCACAACAAGGTGCGCCGTTCGATCGAACTGACCAGCCTCTATGACGATTTGGCCGCTTCCGGCGCCAATCCGCGGACCAGGGTGCTGCGGCATTCTCTCGAACCGGCGTCGAAGTCGGTGGCCGCGATGCTCGGCGTTCCGGAGGAGAGCCAGGTCATCGAAATCGAGCGACTGCGTTTCGCCGGTGACGAGCCGCTGGCCCTGATGCGGAATTACGTGCCCCGCAGCATTGTCACGCTGACCACCGAAAGCCTGGAACAGCACGGTTTCTACGAGTTGCTCCGGGATGCCGGCGTGCATCTGCGGGTGGCCTCGCAGAGCATCGGAGCCCGGGCGGCGACCGCTGCCGAAGCCGAGCTGTTACAGGAGAAGCGCAGCGCTCCGCTGCTCACCATGACCCGCACGACCCATGACGACGCCGGCCGGATCATCGAATACGCCAGCCACCTTTATCGCGCCTCCCGCTATTCCTTCGAACTGACCCTCGTCGGCCGCTAACCCCTTTCCGTCAAGCCACGCTCCCGGTGTGCCACCCTCCCGTCCCACCCCCCGTTTTCCATGATCATGAGTGGATTTGCTACCTGTACGGGCATCAAATCCACTCACGATCATGGAAGGTGCAGTCCGCGCGCCTCGAGCGTCGCGCGTATCTCGGCAATCACGCCGGTCGGGTCCGCGGTAAGCCGGGTGACCGGAAAGCGCAGCACGACGACTCCGGCTGCGTGCAAATGGTTCTGACGGAGGAGGTCGCGGCGCCAGAACTCGGCGTTGAGGTGCCATTCCATGCCGTCAATCTCGACTGCGACACCGTATTTCCGCCACAACATGTCCACGCAATAGCGGCCGCCTGCAGTCCGCACATCGACAAGCTCCGGCTCCGGCAGCCCCGCCTGCCGCACCAGTTCCCGGAAGGCCGCCTCGCCGGCTGAGCGCGCTCCGGCACCAACCTCGGCCAGCACACCGCGCAGCAGCAGTGTGCCCCGACGCGGAGCCTGAGCCAATTCCTGCCCGAGCTCCGCCACGGTGGTCAGTCGACGTTGTACGGAGTCGGAGACGAGGGCGCGCACGTCATCGCGCCGGCGAAGCAGACTAGCGATGTCGACCACGGTCCGGGCCACGCCGGCGCAGGGAATACCACTCCGGAGAAGCCACGGTGACAGTCGCCGGGACTGATGGACGGTCACGAACTCAACGTCGGTCCGGCGCCGGCCGTGTGGAATGGTGATATCGACCGTCGCAGCCGCGATGCGCAGGCCGAGCAGGGCACCGGCCGTGCGATGGCTCAGCAAGGTGCCCGGTCCGCCGTACTTCACCGCGGCGCGATATCGCTCCGTGTCGGATATCGGCCCGGAATGCGCGAGAACAACCCCCGGCAGTACGCGCCGCCAACGACCGCCGCGGACCCGGCCGCCCAGCGATCGTCGGCTCATACCCCCGGCGACCAGGTCCGCGACAGTCGCAACGCCGTCACCATCGCTAATGACGTCCCGCCAGTTCACAGCACCCATCGTGCCGAGGAATGGGCATGCCCGCTCCGGCTATCCACAGGGCTGATCTAGGCGAAGGCTCGCACGCCACCCCGCCCGTGATCGTGAGTGGATTTGATACCTGTACAAGTACTAAATCCACTCACGATCATGGCACTGGAGGCTGAGATGGCAGCCAGGCGGGGCCAGGCGGGCAGGTCAGCGGGACAGACGGGCGGCGGATAGGTGGACGCGAGGAGACGGCCCCGGCGGAGCAGCGGGGCAGGTGGGTCAGGCGGCGTCGGGGGTGACGCCGGCCGGGACCAGTTCCGGCCGCTCACAGGTGCTCGCCACCTCGACCGCGGCGCCGTTCTGTCCGGCCAGCAGCAGTGACTCCATCACGTCCAGGACGTGCGCCGCCACCTCGGCCGAGGCGCGGTGCGGGCGATCGGCGGCCAGACCACGGGCCAGGTCGGCCAGTCCGTAACCGCGGGACGCATCGGCGTACCCGGCGGACGTCGGCAGCTCGACCCATTCCTTGTCATCAGGACGCCACAGCTCGACCGCACCGGCGAAACCGTTGGGATCCGGCGCCGACAGCGAGCCGTCGCTGCCGTACACCTCGATGCGCGGCAGCCGGCCGGTCCACACGTCGAAGCTCATCACGAGGGTCGTCAGGGCCCCGGAGTCGTGCTCCAGCACCCCGGTGATGTGGGTGTCGATCTCGACACCGAAACTCGTGCCGGCCTTGGGGCCACTGCCGATCGTGCGGGTCTCGCGCGGCCGGGACGACAGCCCGACGACCCGCCGCACCGGCCCGAGCAGGTGCACCAGTGCGGTCAGGTAGTACGGACCCATGTCCAGCAGCGGGCCGCCGCCGGGTCGGTAGTAGAACTCCGGATCCGGGTGCCAGCGCTCGTGCCCCGGCGTGACCATGAACGCGGTCGCCGCCACCGGCCGCCCGATCAGCCCGTCATCGACGGCCTTGCGTGCGGTCTGGATGCCGGTGCCGAGGACGGTATCCGGGGCGCAGCCGACCCGCAGTCCGGCGGAAGCCGCCGCCGCCAGCACCCCGGAGGCCTCGGCTTTGTTGGCGGCCAGCGGCTTCTCGCCATAGACGTGCTTTCCGCCGGCGATCGCGGCCAGCGCGACCTCGGCGTGCGCCGCCGGAATCGTCAGGTTGAGCACGGCGTCGACCGCGTCGCTGGCGATGAGTTCGCCAACGGTCAGCGCAGCGACGTCCGACTGGGTTGACGCGGCGGCCTCGGCCCGGGCCGGGTCCAGGTCGGCAATCGCGGTCAATTGCAGACCAGGCAGAGCGGGGAAGGTCTTCAGGTATGCCCCGCTGATCGCACCGGCGCCGACAATCCCGACCTTCAGCGGCTCGCCCACGCCAGGCCCCTTTCGGTGATGGTCCGGATCTCCGGAACGTCGAGGTCGGCGACATTGTGGCCGATCGTCGAGACGAATACCTTGCCCGCGCCCCAGCGACGCTTCCACACCGCCGGCACCGTCACCGCCTGACCCCACTCTCCGCCAGCCGCGACGGTGGTGGTGGCGAGCACCTCGTTCAGCGCGTCCGACAGCACCCAGTACTGCTCGGTGTGCACCGAAATCGTGCCGATACCGGCCACGATCGGGTCGTCGGAGATGACCTGCACCTCGTGCTCGATCTGCCCGCCCGGATGGGCCATGAACTGGCCGCCGGTGAGCCACTGGTAGGACGGTGAGTCATGAAACGAGTCGACGATCCCGCCGTGCCAGCCGGCCAGACCGGTGCCGGCACTGACCGCGGCGATCAGCCCGGACGCCTGCTCCCTGGTGATCTCACCCATCGTCCAGCACTGCACCACCAGGTCGGTGGCCGCCATCCGGTCGGCGTCGGCGTAGACCTCCAGCGAGTCATGGATCTCGACGTCGAAGCCGATCTCCTTCAGGTACGGCAGAAAGCGGTCGGTCGCCTCGACGGGCACGTGGCCGTCCCAGCCGCCACGTACGACAAGGGCGCGGCGACCACCGCTGGAAACTGACACGAGACTGTCTCTCCTTCTGCCGATGACATCCGCTCGAAACGCGGAGAACTGTGGCGTCGAGCCTGAAAAAACTTTCGCTGCGGCAGGCTGACTCACGCCGGATATCAACTTAAGATGCCGTTAGAGCAACCGTCAACACGCGACAAAGGATTCGAAACTTTTCGGAAAGCAGGCGTGAGATGACCACGTACGACTCGGTTACCGGCGGCGTGAACGGCACCGGCACAGCCAGCGCACCCGGCACGCTCGCAACACCGACGCAACGCGCCCGACCCACCATGGCCTCGATCGCCCGGGAGGCCGGCGTCTCCGTGCCGACCGTCTCCAAGGTGCTCAACGGCTGGTCCGACGTCGCGCCCTCGACGCGACAGCGGGTCGAGGCGCTGCTGGACCAGCGCGGGTACGTGCGCCGCAGCGGCGCCGGCCGCAGCGCCGCCGCGCCCGGCCTGGTCGAGGTGGTGATCGACTCGCTCAACAACTCGTGGGCCGCCGCCCTGCTCGGCGGCGTCGAGGCCGCGTGTCACCAGACCAACCTCGGCGTCTCGGTGTCGGTCGCCCGCGACTCCGGGCACGGCTCCCGACCGGCGACCAGTTGGATCGACCGGGTGGTGGCCCGCGGCTCCCGCGGCGTCCTGCTGGCTCTGGTCGACGTCGCCGCGACGCAGCGGGCCCGGCTCGACCGGCTCGGAATTCCGTACGTCGTCATCGACCCGGTCGCCACTCCGCAGGAAACAATCTATTCCGTTGGTGCGACGAACTGGGCCGGCGGCATGTCGGCGACCCAACATCTGTTGGAGCTCGGCCACCGGCGTATCGGCGTTGTCGGCGGCCCGCACGACGTGCTCTGCGTACAGGCCCGTATCGCCGGATATCGCGCGGCGATGGCGCGGGCCGGCGTCGAGATTCCCGAAGAATACGTTCGGTACGGGGCTGATTTCGGCACCTACACCGGTCGGGACGCGACAATGGAGTTGCTCGATCTCGATCAGCCACCCACCGCATTGTTCATCTGTGCCGACACAATGGCTCTCGGTGCCTATCGCGCTCTCCGGGAACGCGGCCTGCAGGTGCCCGACGACCTGAGCATTGTCGGTTTCGACGACCGGCCGGAATCGCATTGGGTTTCTCCCCGACTGACCACGATTCGTCAACCACTCGACGAAATGGCACAGGCAGCGGTCTCGCTCCTGGTGCGCCTGATGCGCGGAGAAACCCCGCAGAGCCGCCGGATCGAACTCGCGACCTCCCTGTTGGAGCGAGACAGCACCGCGCCATTAAAAGGCGTTAACCATCTCCCGGCCGAAAGTTTTCGACTTTAACAAATCGGCAATGCTGCCCTGACTTGCTTGACATCGGCACCTTGTTGGCGCGTAGATTCTCCCCAACCCGGGCCTGCCGGCCCGCTGCGGCCTTTCGTGCAGGCGAATGGCCCGATCGATCATGCGCCAAACCCAGTGCTGGGGTCCGACACCTTGGGGAGGCAACGTGGATCCGTTTTCCCGTCGAAACTTTTTACGATTTGGTGGCGGTGCGGCGGCCGCTGCGACATTGGCCGGCTGTGGCCGGGGTTCGACCGGTGGAGTGGCAACTAACCGGCATGACACCGTCTCGATTCTCAGCAAGGACGTGCAGGCGGTCCGCAACTTCAATATCTTTTCCCCGTCCAATCACGCCGGGCCGTCCGCCGGCCTGATTTACGAGCAGGTCGTGCGGCTGGACACGTTCGACGGCGCCGCGATCAAGCCCTGGCTGGCCTCGAGTTGGGAATTCAGTCACGGCGGGAAAGCGCTAACCTTCACCGTCCGAGACGGCGTCACCTTCTCCGACGGGCACCCGATGACCGCGGATGATTTCTTCTACAGCATTCAGCTGCCGCTGAAACACACCGACCTGACACCGTCCGGGGTCAATTACACCGGCGTGGAAAAAGTGGCGCCCAACAAGGTGATGCTCACCTTCGACGAGCCCGCCTACCAGAATCTCGCCAACTGCACGAATCTCAAGATCGTCGCCCGGCACCGCTGGGAGGGCCACGATCCGGTGAAATTCACCGACCCCGATCCGGTCGGCACCGGCCCGTGCGTACTCGCAGGTTTCTCCACCCAGCAGTTCCTGTTCCGCCGCCGCTCGGGCTACTGGGGCGGCACATTGCCGATGAAGTACGTGAAATATCCGAGTGCCACCGAGGACTCGGCGAAACTGATGATGGTGGACGGGCAGATTGACCTGTCCACGATCGCCTGGCCCGGCGGCCAGCGGCATTTCGTCGAACGCGATCCGGCGAAATACTTCTACCACCCCAAGCCCAGCGGCGGGTGCGAAGGCATCATGTTCAACCACACCAAGGCGCCGTGGAACGACGTGCACGTGCGCCGCGCGCTGTCGATGGCGATAGACCGCCAGGTGGTGTCGAACGTCCTCGCCGACTGGCAGGAACCGATGCCGGTGACCAATCTCGACGACAAGATCTACCACGATGCGCTGCTGCCGGAATACCGCGGAAAGGTGCAGCGACTCGACGTCGCCGGAGCCAAACGCGAGCTGGCCAAGGGCGGCTGGAAGATCGAGCAGGGAAACCTGGTCAAGGGCAGTCGCAGCTATCCGGTCAATTTCCGGTTCATCACCGACTACCCCGCGTGGCACATCGAGACGGCCGTCATCGCCGACCAGTGGCAGCGCTATCTCGGGCTCAATGTGCACCTGATCGCACAGCCCGGCGCGACCTTCAACGCCCAGGTCAACTCCGGCAACTTCGATGTGGCGTACTGGTTCTGCGGCAACGCCAATGGCGTCTACCAGAGCTACTACACGCTGCTTGACCCGGCGCTGTACGTACCCGTGGGAAAGGTCGCCTCCGGCGACCCGGGCCGGTGGAAGGACCCGGAGACCAAGCGGCTGCTCGCGCTCATGCGCGGCACCGATGACAAGGCCACCCTGCTGTCCGCCGGCCACAAACTGCAACGCATCGTGGTCGATCAGGTGCCCTTCATCCCGGTGCTCTCTGGTGGCATCTGGAACGCGATCAACACGACCTACTGGAAAGGCTGGCCGACGGCCGACAATTCGCCGCTGAAGGTGGCGGACAGTACGCCGGACCTGGTGATCATGCTGCAGCACATGAAAAGGGCGTGAGACGATGACCGAGGCAACCGCTGATGTCCTGCTCGCCGAGCGGGGCGAACAGCCGGCGACCAGGCGCATCGGACGCGGATTCTTCCTCCGCCGGATCGGCTTCTATCTGGTGGCGGCCTGGTCGGCCGTGACGCTCAACTTCCTGATCCCGCGGGCAATGCCGGGGTCGCCGGCCGACTCGGTGATCGCGACCCTGCAGCAGAAGGGCGGCGCGCTCACCGCCGACACGATCGCATCGATCCAGAAGATATTCGGCGAGCCGAAAACCAACATCTTCCAGCAGTACTGGAATTACCTGGTCCAGCTCGCCCACTTCAATCTCGGCCTCTCGACCAGCAGCTATCCCACCCCGGTCAAGTCGATGATCGGGCAGGCGCTGCCCTGGACCCTGCTGCTGGTCGGGATAACCACGATCTTCGCCTTCTGCGTCGGGACCGCGATCGGGGTCATCTGCGGGTGGCGCTCGGGCAGCCGGCTGGACAGTACGCTCAGCCCGCTCTCCACCTTCCTGGCCGCGGTGCCGTACTTCTGGGTGGCCCTCTTCGCCCTGTGGCTGCTGGGTTTCCAGTTCGGCTGGTTCCCACTGGCCGGCGGCTACGACCCCAACACGGCCTTCGGGTCCAGCGTGGGTTTCTGGCTCTCCACCCTCAAGTACGGATTCCTGCCGGCGGCCACGATCGTCTTCTCCTCCTGCGGCGGCTGGTTGCTCGGAATGCGGAACATGACGATCACCACGACCAGTGAGGATTACGTGCTGCTGGCCCGGGCGAAAGGGCTCTCCCCGAAACGGGTGATCTTCCGGTACGCGGCCCGCAACGCGATCCTCCCCCAGTTCACCAGCTTCGCACTGGCGATCGGCAGCATCCTCGGCGGCGCGCTGCTGACCGAGACGGTCTTCACCTATCCCGGCGTCGGGCACCTGCTCTACCAGGCCGTGTCCAACCGCGACTATCCCCTGATGCAAGGAATTCTGCTGATGACGACGCTCGCCGTCCTGGTGGCCAACTTCATCGCCGACTCGGTTTACGTACTGCTGGATCCGCGTACCCGCGAACAGGGAGAGTGACGCGATGAAGGCCGCAGTTCTGCGCAGCCGCAAGGTCAGGGTCGGGTTGGGCATCATTGTGCTCTTCACCCTCGCCGCGATATTCGGGCCGTGGTTCAACGGCACCGTGGTCGGCTACAACGCCAAGGCGCTGAATTACCTCGCCATCGGCCAGGGGCCCGGTGCGCACCACCTGCTCGGCACGACGTCCACCGGCCAGGACGTGCTGGCCCAACTCATCGCCGGCAGCCGCAACTCGTTGCTGGTCGGCGTCGTCGCCGCGGTGGTCGGCACCACGCTGTCGATCCTCTTCGGCGTCACCGCCGGATTCTTCGGCAAGGGCGTCGACACGGTGCTCAACTTCATCACCAACCTGTTCATCATCATGCCGGTCTTTCCGCTGACCCTGGTCGTCGCCGGATATCTGCAGGGCACCGGACCGCTCACGATCGCCCTGATCATCGGAGTCTTCGGCTGGGCCGGCGGCGCCCGGTCACTGCGGGCCCAGACGATGAGCCTGCGCAACCGCGACTTCACCATGGCGATGCGGATGCTGGGTGAGAACCGGATTCGGCTGATCTTCGTCGAGGTATTCCCGCAATTGTCGGGCTGGGTGTCGGCGATGTTCCTGCACGGCATCATCGGTGGCGTCCTCGCCGAGGCCGGACTTGCCTTTCTCGGCATCTCCAATCCGGACACGGTCAGCTGGGGCACCATGATCGAGAATGCCCAACAGCAGAACGCAATTCTCAATGGACAATGGTGGTGGTTCATTCCGCCGGGCATCTGCATCGCCGCAATCGGCACCGCGACCGGGCTGATCAACTTCGGCGTCGACGAGATCGCCAATCCCAAGTTGCGCAGCGCCCGCCGACCGGTGGTCAAGCGGGCCCGCAAGACCGCCCGGGCACGGGCGGAGGCCGCGGCATGAGCACCCATTCCGACACCGTGGCCGCGCCGCAGACTGACGGCCGCGACAGCGAGGACGTACTACTGGACGTACGCGGGTTGACCGTCGAATACATCGGTGTCGACCGGTCGGTCACCGCGTGCGCCGACATCACCGTGCAGCTGCGCCGGGGTGAGATCCTCGGTGTGGCCGGCGAATCGGGGTCCGGGAAATCGACGCTGATCACCGCGCTGACCCGGCTGCAGCGGCCGCCCGCCGTCACCACCGCCGGGCAGATCCTGTTGCGCGACAACGGCCGGCAGCTCGACCTGGCCCGGCTCGACGAGCAGCAACTGCGTTCGCTGCGCTGGAACACGGTGTCGATCGTCCTGCAGAGCGCCATGGACGCGCTGAATCCGGTGATGCGGCTCGGCGCCCAGTTCGCCGACGTGCTGCGCGAACACGAGCCGCGGATCAGCACCGACCAGGTGGTGGAACGAACCCGCGAGCTGTTGGCGATGGTCGGAATTCCCGGCAACCGGATGCGCAGCTATCCACACGAGCTCTCCGGTGGAATGCGGCAACGCGCGATGATCGCCCTGGCGCTGGCCTGCAATCCGCAACTCGTCGTGATGGACGAGCCGACCACGGCCGTCGACGTGGTCATGCAACGTCAGATCGTCGGACAGATCCTGCGGTTGCGGGAGAAGCTCGGATTCGCCGTGGTCTTCGTGACCCACGATCTGTCGCTGTTACTCGAGATGGCCGACCGGATCGCCATCATGTACGCCGGCCGGATCGTCGAAATCGGCAGCTCCGCCGAAATCTACGCGACCCCGCAACATCCGTACACCCGCGGGCTGCGGGACTCATTCCCGCCGTTGCACGCACCACTTGAGAAGCTGTCCGGAATTCCCGGCGCACCGCCCGACCTCAACCACCTGCCGGCCGGCTGCCCGTTCCATCCGCGTTGCCCACACCGTTTCCGGCCCTGCGATGGGAACCGACCCGAACTGTTGCCGATCGCCACGACCGGCCGGCACAAGGAATCCGCCGGCCAGTTCGCCGCCTGCCACCTGCACGACCCGGCGACCCGACCCGCGGAGCTGATGTCCGATGCCGACTGAAACACCGACCGGCACACCGGCCGCACTCGAGGCCGTCAACGTCACCAAACACTTCCACGTACGCGACTCCGTCGGCCACGGTGCCGTCGTGCACGCGGTGGAAAACGTCACCGTCAAGCTGCAACCGGGCCGGATCGTCGCGCTTGTCGGCGAAAGCGGCAGCGGGAAGACGACCCTGGCCCGACTGCTCGCGCAGTTCTATCCGGTCACCTCCGGCGATGTGCGGCTGCACGGTAAGCCGGTCGGTGGTAAACGCGCCGGCAAGGACTACTTCCGCCAGGTGCAGCTGATCTTCCAGGACCCGTTCGGCTCGCTGCATCCCGGCCACCGGGTCCGCTACAACCTGGAACGGGCGCTGCGCATCCACGGTCACGCCACGAACCGGGCCGAGGCCCGGACCCAGGCCGTCGAACTGCTGGAGCGGGTCAGCCTCACCCCGGCCGAGGAATTCCTCGACAAGTTCCCGCACGAGCTGTCCGGCGGGCAGCGCCAGCGGGTCGTCATCGCCCGCGCGCTGGCCGTGCAGCCGTCGGTGCTGCTCGGCGACGAACCGATCTCGATGCTCGACGTCTCCATCCGGCTCGACATGCTCAACCTGCTCGCCCGGCTGCGCGATGAGGAGGGGCTCGCGCTGCTCTACATCACACACGACATCGCCTCGGCGCGCTATCTGTGCGACGACGTGCAGGTGATGTACGCCGGGCAGATGATCGAGGCGGGGCCGAAGGACGAGGTGATCCAGCGGCCGATGCACCCCTACACCCGGCTGCTGGTCGAGGCCTCCCCCGACCCCGGCCGGGAGTCCGGTCGCACCGCCGTGTTCGACGAGAGCGCCATGCTCGGCGAGCCGCCCAATCTGGTGAATCCGCCGGCCGGCTGCCGGTTCCACCCGCGCTGCCCGTTCGCGATGGACGAATGCCGGACGACCTTCCCCGAGCGCACCGACCTCGGCAACGGCCACTGGGCGCACTGCTGGATGCACCAGAAGGGCCGCACCGCCGAACTCCAAACCTGACCCGCCCCAACCATTTTGCGCCAATGTGGCGTTGGGGTGACTAGATTGCCCCAACGCCACATTGGCGGGAAACTGGGGGGAAGCAGAGGGTGGGTCAGATGCGGCGGCGGGCCAGGTCGGCGGCGCCCACGAGACCGGCGGCCGGTCCGAAGCGGGCCGCCTCGATCCGCGCCAGCGGGCGGAATCCGCGGCCGGTCAGCGATTCGGCATAGGCGG
>DATAVB010000068.1:0-23180 GCA_036267955.1 Mycobacteriales bacterium
AGGTGTCCCGGCAGACGATCAATTCGATCGAGACCGGTCGCTACACACCCTCGCTGCCGCTGGCCATCGCGCTCGCCCGGTTCTTCGGAACGAAGGTCGAGGAGGTCTTCCATGTCGAATGCCCGCACTGAATCCCCCCGCACTGAAAATCCCCGCAAGCCCGTCTCCTGGGCGCTGCCCGCCACCGCCGGCGGCATCGGGATCGTGTACCTGATCGTCGGCCTGGTCGGCGGGCAGACCGGCTTCGCCATCGGCGGATTCCTGGTCATGGTCGTGTTCGCGGTGATCCTGCTGGGCACCTCCCGGCGCAGCGAGACGGTCCGCGGCCTGATGGACCACAGCGACGAGCGGATCAACTCGATCGACCTGCGGGCCACCGCCTTCACCGCGCTGGCCATGATCGTCTTCACCCTGGTCGCGTTCTGCGTCGAGGTGGCCCGCGGCCACAGCGGTTCGCCCTACTACGACATCGCGGCGGTGGGCGGCGGCACGTACATCCTCGCCGTGATCGTGCTGCGGATCCGAGGCTGAGCCCCGCCAGAAACAGCCTGAACGGAGCTACCGCTGCTGGCGGGCCATCTCCTGCAGCCGCTCGATCCGGGCCGCCATCGGCGGGTGGGTCGAGAACAGGTTGGCCAGCCCCTCCTTGTGGAACGGGTTGGCGATCATCAGGTGACTCGTCGCGACCAGCCGCTCCTGCGGCGGCAGCGGCAGCGCGGCCGTCCCGCGCTCCAGCTTGTGCAGCGCACTGGCCAGGGCCAGCGGGTCGCCGGTCAGCGCGGCGCCGGACGCGTCGGCCTGATACTCCCGGCTCCGGCTGATCGCCAGCTGGATCACCGTCGCGGCCAGCGGCCCGACGATGATCAGCAACAACATGCCGACGATGCCGCCGTCCCGGTCGTCATCCCGGCCACCGCCACCGAAGATCGCGGCGAACCGGGCCATCGACGCGGCGAACAGGATGATGCTGGCCAGCGCACCGGCCACTGACGAGATCAGGATGTCCCGGTTGTAGACGTGCGACAGCTCGTGCCCGAGCACCGCCCGCAGCTCGCGCCGGTCGAGCATCGGCAGGATGCCCTCGGTGCAGCAGACCGCGGCGTGCCGCGGATTGCGGCCGGTGGCGAATGCGTTCGGCTGGTTGGTCGGGCTCACGTACAGCCGCGGCATCGGCTGCTTGGCCGCGGTCGCGAGCTCACGCACAATCGAATACATCTCCGGCTGCTCGGCCTCGGTGACCGGCCTGGCCCGCATCGAGCGCAGCGCCAGTTTGTCGGAGTTGAAATACGAGTACAGGTTCATCCCCAGCGCCAGCACGACGCCGATCACGAGACCGCCACGGCCGAAGATGGCCCCGATCCCGATGATGATGGCCGACAGGACGCCGAGCAGAACGGCCGTCTTCAGCCCGTTGAAGTAGTGACGATGCACGATCGTCTTTATCCTTTCTGACCGCCTTGCGGCCCCTTCGGGGCGCGCGGTGTGAATGCTCCGCTCCGCACTGACCGTAACGAGCACCGCCGATACGGCGTTCCCTCCGTGACCGGCGCTACCAGCCAGTGCTACCAGGCAGTAACCACGCGCGGCCAGGAAGGCATCCGGCCAATGGCAGAATCACCGCAAACCAGCCGACCACCCGGGCAAAACAGCGCCGACCAGATGCAGCCGACCAGATGCAGGGGGCACGATGCCGATCCTCGCGATCGACTTCGGCACCACCACCACGGTGGCCGCGGTCCGCGCCGACGGATCGCCGCCACGGCTGGTCGCTATCGACGGTTCCCCGCTGATGCCGTCCTCGGTCTTCCTCACCGACAACGGCACGCTGACCGTCGGCCGGGACGCCGACCGGCAGGCCCGCCTGGACCCCAGCCGGTATGAGCCCAACCCGAAGCGCCGCATCGACGACGGTGAGGTGATGCTGGGCGCTTCCGCCCTGCCGGTGGTCGAGCTGATCGCAGCGGTGCTGCGCCGGGTCGCCGGCGAGGTCCTCCGCCAGTTCGGCTCCGTTCCCGCGGATGTACGGCTCACTCATCCGGCCCGCTGGGGCCGGGTCCGCCGCCGGTTGCTCGTCGACGCCGCGGCCGCCGCGGGCCTCGGCAACAACCCGATGCTGGTCCCCGAGCCGGTGGCCGCCGCCACCCACTACGCCAATCTGGGCGACCGGACGCTCGGCCCGGACGCCGGCGTGGCCGTCTACGACCTCGGCGGCGGCACCTTCGATGTCGCCGTACTGCGCCGTTCCGGCCCGAGCTGGACGGTCGTCGCGGAGGCCGGCCTCGCCGACCTCGGCGGCGTCGATTTCGACCAGGCGATCGTCGAGCACCTCAGTGATCGTCAGGGCGCCGAGCACCGGACCGAATGGGACGCCATGCTCGCCGCCGCCGACGCGGCCAACCGCCGGCTGCGCCGCTCCTTCGAGACCGATGTCCGGGACTGCAAGGAGGCGCTGTCCCGGAATTCGCAGTCCGAGGTCGCGATGTCCGAGCCGTTCCACGACGAGCTGTTGACCCGGGCCGAGTTCGAGGGCCTGATCCGCGACCAGCTCGGCCGGACCGTCGATCTGCTCGCCGATGAATTGCGCCGCAGCGAAGTCCCGGAATCCGCGCTGGCCGGCGTCTATCTCGTCGGCGGATCGTCCCGGATCCCCTTGGTGGCCAGGCTGATCCAGGAACGGCTTGGCATCACGCCGACCACGCTCGATCAGCCCGAGACGTCGGTGGCGACCGGCGCGCTGCTGATCCCGGTCGGCGCCGCGGCGACCTCCGGGGCTGTCCCCGCCGTCCCCGCGCTGCCATCCGTCCCCGGTCCGCCATCCGTTCCGGGTCCGCCATCCGGTGCGGTGCCACCGCACTACCGGCCGCAACCCGGCGGGCCGGTCCCGCCGTACGCTCCGACGTCCGGCCAGCTTCCGGCGCAATCCGGGCAGTTTCCGGCCCAGCCCGGGCCGCGCCCGGCCGCCCAGTCGGGGCAGTTCCCGGCCCAGCCCGGGCCGCGCCCGGCGCAATCTGGGCAGTTCCCGGCCCAGTCGGGGCAGTTCCCGGCCCAGCCCGGTCGTGCGCCGCAGCCGGGCCGGCCGCCGTACGGACCCCCGTCGGGCCCCGGGCCGCAGGGCCGGCCCGGGTCGTACGGCCCGAACCAGCGGCCGCCGGCGGGCCCTCAGCCGGGGAATTCGTCCCGGGCCAAGTGGCTCATCCCGGCCGCCGCCGCCGTGGTCGTGGTTGCTGTGGTGGTGGCTGTCGTGCTGGCGACCCGAGGCAACAAGAAGAACACCGCCCAGCACGACCCGTCGAGCCCCAGCAGCGCGGCAACGACGACCAGCCAGAGCGCGCCGACCAGTCCCGGGTCGGCGACGACGAACGCCGAGAAGAGCACCGACTCCACCCAGTACGACAGCTACTTCCCGGACGCGGACGTACGCGCCTACCTGCGCCCGGCGTACAAGTTCATCGACAGCTGCGAGAAGCCGCAGGGCAGCATCACGATCTGCCAACTGGACAACGGCCTCACCTTGGAGGCGGGATCCAACGTCAGCCTGGGCCGCCAATTGTCACTGCCGGGTGCCTCCGGGTCGATCGTGTCCTCCCCGCACACCACCTGGAAAGAGCAGCAGTGGACCAAGGGGGACGGCCAGGGCGAGCTGCGCACCTGGCTGGGGGCCGACAAGTCCACCCGGCCGATCCTCTACTGGGACCGCAACGGCAGCGTGTTCGGGATCATCGGTATCCAGAAGGGCGATGTCACGACCACCAACGCCGGCGCCCTCCTGAGCACCTGGAAGAGCAACTTTCAGCGCTGAGACACGGCCGACTTCGGCCCCCGCCTGCGGAGACGGGTGTCACACATTTACCCTGGTCTGTTGGGGGAGTATGGAAGAGCCCCGCGCGGTAGGCGCGGGCTGGTGATGCGACGCGGCACCCAGCGATCCGAGGCCTCTCGTCTCCCTCCGTGGCAGAGCAGAAAGGGAATTCATGCCCAAGCAGGTCGAGCAGCGCGACCGGGTCGTCATTCGGTTCGCCGGTGACTCGGGCGACGGCATGCAGTTGACGGGTGACCGGTTCACCCAGGAATCCGCGGTATTCGGCAACGATCTTTCGACGTTCCCCAACTTTCCGGCCGAGATCAGGGCGCCTGCCGGCACCCTGCCGGGCGTCTCATCGTTCCAGCTGCATTTCGCCGATCACGACATCATGACCGCCGGCGACGCGCCAGACGTGCTCGTCGCGATGAATCCGGCTGCGTTGAAGGCCAATTTCTCGGACCTGCACCGCGGCGCGACGATCATCGTCGACACCCACGACTTCACCAAGCGCGCTCTGACCAAGGTCGGGTACGACGCCAATCCGCTCGAAGACGGTTCGCTGACCGACTACAACCTGCACGCCGTCGATCTGACCGGCCTCACCACAACGGCCCTGGAGTCGTTTGACCTGGGCCGCAAGGAATCCGCCCGGGCGAAGAACATGTTCGCCCTCGGCCTGCTCTCGTGGATGTACAACCGTCCGGTCGAGGGCACGATTCGCTTCCTGGAAACGAAATTCGCCAGCAAGCCGGAAATCGCGGCGGCGAATATCGCGGCATTTCGAGCCGGCTGGAACTACGGCGAGACGACCGAGGCCTTCGCCGTCTCCTACGAGGTGAAGCCGGCCCCGCTGCCGGCCGGCGTCTATCGCAACATCTCCGGAAACATGGCGCTGTCCTATGGCCTGGTCGCGGCCGCGCAGCGAGCCGGGCTGCCCATGTTCCTCGGCGCCTACCCGATCACCCCGGCGTCGGACATCCTGCACGAACTGGCCAAGCACAAGCGTTTCGGCATCACGACCTTCCAGGCCGAGGACGAGATCGCCGGCATCGGCGCGGCGCTCGGCGCAAGTTTCGGCGGCGCGCTCGGGGTCACCACCACGGCCGGTCCCGGGGTCGCGCTGAAGTCCGAGACGGTCAGCCTCGCCGCCACGCTCGAATTGCCGCTGGTGATCATCGACGTGCAGCGGGCCGGCCCGTCGACCGGAATGCCGACCAAGCCCGAGCAGGCCGACCTGCTGCTCGCCATCGGCGGCCGGCACGGTGAATCACCGGTGCCGGTGATCGCGCCGTCCTCCCCCGCCGACTGTTTCGACATCGCGCTGGAGGCGGTACGGATCGCCACCACGTACCGGACGCCGGTTTTCGTCCTCTCCGACGGTTATCTGGCCAATGGCTCGGAGCCGTGGCTCGTGCCGGACGTCGACTCGCTGCCCGACCTCCGCGTGCAGTTCGCCACCGAGCTCAACCACACCGCCGAGGACGGGACGCGGGAGTTCTGGCCGTACCTGCGCGACCCGGAGACGCTGGCCCGGCCGTGGGCCGTCCCCGGCACCCCGGGGCTGGAGCACCGCATCGGCGGCATCGAGAAGGCCGACGGCAGCGGCAACATCTCCTACGACCCGGACAACCACGACTTCATGGTGCGGACCCGGCAGGCCAAGGTGGACGGCATCTCGGTGCCGCCGCTGGTCGTCGACGACCCGTCCGGCCAGGCCGACGTGCTGGTGCTCGGGTGGGGTTCGACGTACGGGCCAATCGGCGCCGCGGCCCGCCGGGTTCGCCGCAAGGGCCTCACGGTCGCCCAGGCCCACCTGCGGCACCTCAATCCGCTGCCGGCCAACATCGGTGACCTGCTGCGCAGTTATGAGCGCGTTGTCGTGCCGGAGATGAATCTGGGCCAGCTGGCCGGAATGCTGCGGGCGAAATATCTGGTCGACGTCATCAGCTACAACAGGGTCCGCGGTCTGCCGTTCCGGGCCGAGGAATTGGCCGGAGTGCTGGAACAAGTGATCAACGAAGGGGTCCTCGCAGATGCCTGAGTCCGTCGATCTCGGCTTTCCCGGGTTGGCCGGCGTCCCCACCACCGATGACAAACAGACCGCAAAGGATTTCAAGACCGACCAGGAGGTCCGCTGGTGCCCCGGTTGCGGTGACTACGCCGTGCTCGCCGCGGTGCAGGGCTTTATGCCCGAGCTCGGCGTCAAGCGCGAGAACATCGTGATGATCTCCGGTATCGGCTGCTCGTCCCGTTTTCCGTATTACATGAACACGTTCGGCATGCATTCGATCCACGGGCGGGCGCCGGCAATCGCCACCGGCCTGGCCGCCACCCGGCCCGACCTGTCGGTCTGGGTCGTCACCGGCGACGGCGATGCGCTCTCCATCGGCGGCAACCACCTGATCCACACGCTGCGGCGCAACGTCAATCTCAAGATCCTGCTGTTCAACAACCGGATCTACGGCCTGACCAAGGGTCAGTACTCGCCGACCTCGGAGATCGGGAAGGTCACCAAGTCGACACCTATCGGGTCATTGGACAGCCCGTTCAACCCGGTGTCGCTGGCGATCGGCGCCGAGGCGTCATTCGTCGCGCGGGCCATCGACTCCGACCGCAAGCAGCTCACGTCGGTGCTGCGGGCCGCCGCCGAACACCGCGGCACCGCGCTGGTCGAGATCTACCAGAACTGCAACATCTTCAATGACGACGCATTTGCCCTGCTGAAAGACTCGGAGACCCGGGACGACTGGACGATCCGGTTGGAGCACGGAAAGCCGCTGCGGTTCGGCCGGGACAATTCCAAGGCCGTCGTCCGCGACCGGTCGACCGGCAGCCTGCGCATTGTCGAGGACGTCATCGACGACGCCGACGTGGTCATCCACGACGAGCAGAACGAGGACCCGTCGTACGCGTTCGCGCTGTCCCGGCTGTCCGGCAGCGACCTGCGATACGCTCCGGTCGGCGTGTTCCGGTCCGTGCAACGCCCCGTCTACGACGACGACCTGCGCACCCAGATCGACCAGGCGAAGGCCGCGAAGGGGCCAGATCTGACCGGGTTGCTGCACGGCTCGGACAACTGGACCGTCGGCTGAGCATCTTGTGAACGAAGGCCGTAAAGGTCTCATCTTCGGGGCGGCGTCCTACATTCTGTGGGGTCTTTTCCCGATCTACTGGCCATTGGTGAAACCCGCCGGCGCGCTGGAGATCCTGGCCCACCGGATGGTGTGGTCGGGCGTCTTCGTGGCGATAGTCGTGACGTTCCAGCGCAAATGGGCTTCGGTACGGACGCTGTACCGCCAGCCGGCAAGACTTTCCCTGTTGGCGCTGGCGGCGGTCTTCGTGTCGATCAATTGGGGCACCTATATCTGGGGCGTCAATCACGACCGGGTCGTCGAGACCTCGCTCGGGTATTTCATCAATCCGTTGTTCACGGTATTGCTCGGTGTCCTCGTATTGGGTGAACGGCTGCGCCGCGGGCAATGGATCGCTCTCGGTTTCGGCATCGTGGCGATCGCCGTCATCGCGATCGACTACGGCCGGCCGCCGTGGATCGCCATCACCCTGGCGATGTCCTTCGGCCTGTACGGGCTGATCAAGAAAAAGGTCGGCGCCGGCGCGGTCGAGGGATTCACTATCGAAACCTCGGTGCAGTTCCTGCCGGCGGTGCTCTATCTCAGCGTGCTCGGCGGGCAGGGGCACAGCACCTTCGGGCACCACGGTTTCGGTCAGGCGGCCCTGCTGGTCTGCGCCGGCATCATCACCGGCGTGCCGCTGCTGCTCTTCGCCGGCGCCACCAGCCGGCTTCCGCTCACCACGCTCGGGCTGCTGCAATATCTCGCGCCGATCCTGCAGTTCGCATTCGGCGTGCTGCTGTTCCACGAGCCGATGCCGGCCGCCCGGCTCGCCGGGTTCGCACTCGTCTGGATCGCGCTGGTTATCCTCAGCGCGGACGCGGTACGCAACCAGGCCCGCCGGCGCCGGGCCGCAGCAGTCACCCTGGCGCCGGAACCGACGGCGGTGTAGATGGATTCGCTGCTTCCCCGTGAGCGGGCCGAAATCGCACCCGGAGCCGTACATCTGCCCGGCTGGCTCGACGTCGACGACCAGCGCCGGCTGGTCAGTGCGTGCCGGGAATGGGCGGTGCCACCGGCGGGAATGCGGGCCACCATCATGCCCAGCGGCGGCGTGATGAGCGTGCGGACCGTCTGCCTCGGCTGGCACTGGATTCCCTACCGCTACAGCCGTTTCGCCGATGACGGCGCCCCGGTCAAACCGTTCCCCGACTGGCTGGGCGACCTCGGCCGGCGCGCGGTGGCAGAGGATTTCCCGGAGATCGACTACCGGCCCGACGTTGCGCTGATCAATTTCTACGACGACGCAGCGAAAATGGGACTGCACCAGGACAAGGACGAACGCAGCCCGGCCCCGGTGGTCTCGTTCAGCCTCGGCGACTCGTGCCTCTTCCGGTTCGGCAATACCGAGAACCGGAACCGGCCCTGGACCGACGTCGAACTGCAGTCCGGTGACCTGTTCGTCTTCGGCGGTGAATCCCGGTCCGCCTTCCACGGCGTCACCCGCATGTTGCCCGGCACGGTGCCGGACGACATCGGTCTGCCGAGCGGCCGGCTGAACATCACGCTGCGCGAATCCGGCCTTGACGGCTGAGCCCCGACAACCAGGCCCGGCGGGCAGTGTCTGGTCGCGGTGCCGCGATGGCCTACGCTCGTTCGGTGACCAACCGAGGCGGCGGCCGACGCACGCCTGGCCGCGACAAGGCAGGCCCCGACAAGCCGGGCAGAGACAAGCCGGGCCGGGACAAGCGGGCGAATCCCCGGGCGGCCCGACCGCCCGCCCCGCGCCCCCAGCCGGCCCGGCCGGTGGAGGTCAAGGCCCCGGTGCGGATGTTCGCCACCGCGGTGCCCGGGATGGCGGAGCTCGTCGACCGGGAGTTGGCGCGGGCCGGCGTGCGGGTGACCGGCACCGGCTCGGACGGTCGGGCCGACATCATTCTCTTCGAGGCGCTCCCGTCCGACGTGTCCGACCTGCGCAACGTCGAGGATCTCTTCGTCGAAATCGGCCGCACCCTGCGGTCCGAAGGTGATCGTCCACAGTGGATTTCCAATCGGATCTGGAAACCCAACCGTTTCACCACCGCGCTGGCGGCCCGCGGTCACTCGTTGCCGAAAACCCCGACGTTCCGGGTAATCGCCCGGGTGCTGCAGGAACGGTCCTTTCTGCGTACGGAATTGCGCCGGGCCCTGACCGGTGTCGTGAGCCGGGAGTACCCGCACTGGAAACAGGCCGACCCGGCGCAGCTCGAGGTGTGGGTCAGCGAATACCGGCCAGGCCGGTTCGTCGCCGGGCTGCGGCTGACCGATGTGAGCACCCGCCAGCACGGCGGCCGGGACACCGAGCGGGCCGGGGCACTGCGGCCGACGGTCGCCGCCGCGATGCTCGACCTGGTCGGCGACAAAGCCGTCGCAGATAAGGCTGCCAGTGCCAAGACCCTGGCCGGCGAGAAGGCCGGGACGCTGCTCGATCCGTGCTGCGGGTCCGGCACGATCCTGGCCGAAGCCCGTACCCGCGGCTGGAACGTCCGCGGCTCCGATATCGACGGCAAGGCGGTCGACACGGCCGTACGCAACCTGGGCCGGGACGTGCCGATCATCCGCGGCGACGCCCGCCGGCTGGAACTCCCCGACGGCAGCGTGGACGCGTGTGTGTCCAACTTCCCGTTCGGCCGGCAGTACGAGGTGACCGAGCCGATGAACGACTGGGTGCGCGAGGTCCTGGCGGAAATGGCCCGGATCACCCGCCCCGGTGGGCGGGTGGTGGTGCTGGCGCCGAAGATTCCGGCGCCGGCGCTGCCGAAGGCGCTGCGCCAGACCGAACGGCACGCGATCACCCTGCTCGGCACCCGCACCGCGATCTGGGCCTTCGACCGCCGCTGAGCCGCGCCAACTGTCTGCGCCCAAACAGATCGCCCCGGCGGGTTCGCCAACCGGATGTACCGGCTCGACACCGACCAGGGGTCGTTCGCGGTGAAGGAGTTGAACCTTCTCGACCGCCGCTGGCCGTACCGCAGCGAGGACGTGTTCAGGTTTGAGCGGGCTGCCTTCGCCGCCGGCATCCCGATGCCAGAGCCGATCTCGGCCAGCGACCACACACTGGTTCACCGCTGGGTCGAGGGAAAGGAACTGCCCGAAGCACCGGTCGGTGGCGTACGCGTTCGAGATCGGCGAGATTCTCGCGCGCGTCCACGCGCTGGACGTCGAATGGACCCACCGGGTCGATCGAGGATCCGACCGCACGGGACTGGCCCGAACTCGCCGCGCGGGCGGCGGCGACCGGGCAGCCGTGGGCCGACGAACTCGCCGCCCAGGTCGAAACGCTCCTCGCGATCGCCCATTTCGTCGACACCTGCGAACGGCCAGGCCCCGCCGTGCTGACCCACAAGGACATCCAGCGCTGGGACACACGAGGTGGAACATTCTGCGGTGCCTGGCCGGTATCGAGGCGAACACCGGCCCTGACCTCGCGCTGTCGCACGAGTCCGTGCGCAACGGCGTGCGCGGCCTACCCGACATGTTCGGCCGACTTCCGGAGCTCGAGACGCTGCTCGTGTGATGCCGACCTTGGGACGCTTCCAACCAGCGCGTGTCGTTGTGCTCAATTGCCGGTAGAGACCCAGACGGGCGCTGGCCGACCGCGGTCCACAAAACGGGTCGACGGCTCTGCGGCGTCCTGACACAGTGGCGCACTGTGACGAACTTCGAGCTGGTGACTGCCGCGGACGTGGAGCTCATGCAGCGCCTGGCGCAGCAGGTTGCCGCCATCCGGCTGGACCTGGCGAACAGCGAAGCGACGTTCGGCGAGCTGGCCTGGAACTGGGGCAAGGGGCACGCCGCCCACGGCGCGACCTGGCCGCGGCGGCTGTGGTTCTCCAGCGGAGAACTGGTGGCGTGGGGCTGGGCCTACCTTCCGCACCAGGTAAGACGGAGCGATGGATCGGTGCAGGACGTCACCGGAGCCAATCTGGTGTATCAGGTTCATCCCGAGCACGCTGAGCTGATTGACGACGTGATCGATTGGTACGACGGTACGGCGGCGGGCGTCGAGCGCACGGTGGTACCGAGTGCCGCCGACGAGTTCGCCCTCAAGCGATGGGCGGTGCACGGCTACCAGCCCGACCGGGCCGCGCTCAGCGACACCGGGTCGTGGCATCTGTTCAACGAGCGGGACCTCACCGACGTGCAGGAGCCGGTGCTGCCGGACGGATTCCGGTTCCGCACCGCCGAGGAGGCCGGGCCGGAGGCCGCGGTCCAGGCCCATGTGGACGCCTGGGCTCGCTCGACCTACTCGGCCGAGAGCTACGCCGGCGTCCGGCGGACGGCGGCGTATCGCGGCGACCTGCACGTCCTGGTGCAGGCGCCGGACGGAACGATGGCCGCCTCGACGATCATGTGGCTCGACGAGGCGAACCGGACCGCCGAGTTCGAGCCGGTCGGGACCCATCCGGACTACCGGCGACGCGGGCTGGGACAGGCGATGCTGCGGCACGGGATGGTGCTGGCCCGGGCGGCCGGGGCCACCCAGATGACCGTCGCCTGCCTGGGTGGAGCCGGCCATCCCGGTGCCCGCGGCCTGTATTACCGCCTCGGGTTCCGGGAGCTCTCCCGGGACGCGCCGCTCATCAAGCCCGGCGCTGCCGGCTGACCGCGCGCTCCTAGCGCGGCGGGGCCTGCGCGATGAACCAGTCCAGCGCCGCAGCCAGCCCGTGCCGCCCCGAGTCGAGGTGGCCGTAGTTGCCGAGATCGACCAGCGTCGCCCCGGCCCCGGAGTCCGCGAGCGACCGTTGGCACGAGTACGCATTGTCGATCGCCACCTGCTCATCGCCGTAGGCGGCGTAAATCTGCACCGGGATATTCGGCCGCCAGCCCGTGCAGGACTGGTCGTTCTGCTTCAGTGCGGCCGCCAGTTTCCCGGTCGGGTGCTCCAGCAGGGCAAGGAATTTCGGCGTGATCAGGTCCCGGAACGATGCGGGCAGGGCGGCGAATATCTCACCCTCGTCGTGTTTCCCGTCAAAGAGCGGCGCGACCGTCTTGTCGTACGGCGCGTTGAAGGCCTCACTCGGCTTGTCGTAAAGATGGTAGGTCCGGTTCCAGGCGGTCAGCATGTATCCCATGTAGAAAGCCGAATCCGTCGGGTCCAGCTGGCCGGCGAACATTGCCGGAAGTTCCGCATTCTGTATGTCGTACGGCCCACTGATCGGCGCGATCGCCGCCGCCCGTACGCCTGGGATTTCGCCGGCCTGCAAGGCCTTTCCGAGCAGCATCGCCGCCGCCCCGCCCTGCGAGAAACCGGTCACCAGGACGTTCTTATTGAAGGTGCGGTCGGTCCGGTGGGAGAACGCGAATGCCGCCCGCAGCATGTCCACCGACGCCGTTGTTTCGGTCGCTGAATTCATGTACGGGTGATGCCCCGGACCGACGCCGAGACCGAGATAGTCCGGCTCCACCACGGCATATCCGGCCGAACCGATCGCCAGCCCTTCGGTCGATTTTCCGCCATCATCCACCGACGGCGCCTCAGAAGCGGCGCTCATCGTCCCGTGCGTGTAATTCACCACCCGCAGGTGGCGACTTCCGTTGCGCGGCAACACAACCAGCCCGCTGGCCGTCGTCGGTGCACCGTGCCCGTCGACTGTGCGATAGACGATCCGGTAGGCGTCGACACCGTACCGGACCCGTGAATGGTCGAATTCGTTCTCCTTCAGATTCGCCACGACCTGCGCGACCGAAAGGTGTTGCACGTGTTTCACCGACACGATCGCGCCGCGGGCCGAATGGTGCGCCGAGACGGCCGCGGCTGACGGCGCTGACGGGCCGGTGGCGGCAAAGGCCGCGACCGGCCCGCCGAGCACCACAGCGGCACAGACGGTGGCGGCGACACCGCGCAGGACAAGGGAGCGAGTCTGTAGAGGAGTCATGGCACGACCCTACGAGCCGCCAAAGACCCGGCCCAGCAAGGAAAACCGCCAAACCTGGTGGTGCTAGCTCCCCTACCGTACGGAGCGAAGAGCGCGCAGCCGGATCGTCTCCGGCAGCGCCTCCAGCTGGGCCTGCACCGCATCCCCGTAGTCCGCGGCGATATCGGTGACGAGATAGCCGATGTCGTCCCGGGTGGCGAGCTGCTGCGAATCCACGTTCACCCCGTGCTGGGCCAACACCGCGTTCACCGCGGCCAGCACACCGGGCACGTTGTGGTGCACGTACACCAGCCGGCAGGCGCCGCGCGGGCTGTCCGGGGCCAGCGCCGGCAGGTTGACGCTCATCGTGCTCGCGCCGGAGGCGGCGAAATCGATGAGTTTCCCGGCGACATAGCGGCCGATGTCCTCCTGCGCCTCCTCGGTCGAACCGCCGATGTGCGGGGTGAGGATCACGTTGGGCAGGCCGCGCAGCTCGGAGACGAACGGGTCGCCGGCACCCTTTGGCTCGGACGGGAAGACGTCGATCGCCGCCCCAGCCAGATGACCGGACTCGATGTGCGCCCGCAGCGCGTCGTGGTCGACGGTGAAGCCGCGGGACAGGTTCAGGAACAGCGAGCCGGGCAGCATCCGGGCGAATTCAGCCTCACCAAAGAGATCGGCGTTGCCCGGCCGACCGTCCACATGCAACGTCACTATGTCGACGGAGGCGAGCAGCTCGTCCATCGTGCCGCAGCGGCGGGCATTTCCCAGCGCCAATTTGTCACCGGTGTCGTAGAAACTGACCGACAGGCCGAGCGCCTCGGCGATCACCGAAAGCTGCGAGCCGATATTGCCGTAACCCACAATTCCGAGCCGGCGGCCGCGGATCTCGTGTGCGCCGGCCGCCGATTTGTTCCACTGGCCGGCGTGCATTCCGGTGCTCTTGTCGGTCAGCCGCCGGGTCAACGAGATGATCTCACCGATGGCCAGCTCGACGACGCTGCGGGTGTTGGAGTACGGCGCGTTGAACGCCGCGATGCCCCGGTGGGCGGTGGCGGTCAGGTCGATCTGGTTGACGCCGATGCAGAACGCACCGACCGCCTGCAGGTCCGGGCTGGCCGCGACGACGTCCTCGGTGACGTGGGTCTGCGACCGGATCCCGAGCAGCTGGACGCCGCGGAGGTGCTCGACCAGCTCGTCCGGCCCCAGGGCACTGTCCACCCGGGACACATGATGGCCGGCCGAGACGAGCAGCTGCTCCGCGACCGGGTGGATGCGTTCGAGCAACAAAACGTTGAGTCCGGCGGTCACCGTGTGTCTCCACTCTCGGGGGCGTTCAGAACGTTTACCGGTTCACCGGCCAGGAATGCCGAAATGGCCTCGACCATTCCCGTGTACCAGCTCCGGTAGGTCGTCTCGGTCACGAATCCGATGTGCGGGCTGAGCACCGTGTTGGGCGCCTGCAGCAGCGGATGTCCGGGCGGCAACGGTTCCGCGTCGAAGACATCCAGCCCGGCACCCGCGATCTGCCGGTCATGCAAGGCTTTGAGCAGTGCGTCGGAGTCGACGATCGGGCCGCGTGAGGTGTTGACCAGGAACGCGGTCGGCTTCATCGCGGCGAATTCGGCCGCTCCGATCAGGCCGCGGGTCCGGTCGCTCAGCACCGTATGCACGGACAGCACGTCGGACCGGGCGAACAGGTCGGCCTTCTCGACCCGGGTCGCGCCGACCGCGGCGGCCCGCTCGTCGGTCAGGTTGGCGCTCCAGGCGATCACGTCCATGCCGAAGGCCAGCCCGACGGTGGCGACCTGCGAGCCGAGCCGGCCGAGTCCCAGCACGCCGAGCGTCCGGCCGGCCAGATCCGTACCGACCG
Source organism: Mycobacteriales bacterium (assembly GCA_036267955.1). Lineage (GTDB taxonomy): Bacteria > Actinomycetota > Actinomycetes > Mycobacteriales > QHCD01 > DATAVB01. The sequence continues at coordinate 14,644 of DATAVB010000068.1, forward strand.
TGTGCTGCCAACCGCCGGCCCGCACCCGGGCGTCCTCGGCCGGAATGTGCCGTACGACAGCCAGAATCAGCGCCCAGGTCAACTCGGCGGTCGAGCCGGACGGGCCGCCGCCCACGCCGGCCACCACAATCCCCTGCTCCCGGGCGGAATCCATGTCGATCGCGGCATTCCGCTTGCCGGCCGTCACGATGAGCTTCAGCCGGGGCAACCGGGTCAGCAGCGACTCGCGGAACGGGGTGCGCTCCCGCATCACCGCCACCACGTCGAAATCGGTCAGCCGCGTGGCAACATCGTCCTCATTGGACAGATGGGTGTCGAAGAAGACGACATCCGCGGGCAGCGACGACCAGTCGGCGAACGACGACGCGGCACCCTGATAGTCGTCCAGTACGGCGATGCGGGTCACGCGTTGTCCCCCTGCTCGAATCGGGCGACCGAAGCGGCGAACGTCGCCCGGGGCACGCTGCCCGGTGCGCCGCCGTCGGCCGCGAGCCGGTTGGCCCACAGCTGCAACGCCTCGTTCACCGGCGTCGGAATTCCGTATGTACGACCCAGCAGCGCGATCTCGCCGTTGAGGTAGTCGGCCTCGATCGACCCGGTGCCGCGCAGCAGGCTCTGCCGGGACGAGCTGCCGACCCGCTGATGGCCGTCGATCTGGCCGACCCGGACCTGATCGCCGGCCCGCGCCTCGACGTCGTCGTCGGCCGGCACCGTGATGCCGGCGGCCCGCAGGCAGGCCCGGCCCTCGGCCCGGACCGCCTCGACCAGGTCCTCGTTGCCCGCAAGACCGAGCACCGCGTCGATCGCGTTGCCCAGATTTCCCAGCAGCTTGTGGTATTTCCACGCCATGACGTCCGGCCGGGCGATCGAGCCGAACCCGCTGGCGGACAGGTCGCGGGCCACCTGCTCGGCGCACCCGTCGGTCCCGGCCGGGAAGCGGCCGATGTCCAGGATCCCGCGCAGCGGCGTCCCCTCGGCCACCACGACACCGGGCTGCAGATGCGTCGCCGGGACCCGCACGTACATCCCGTACACCTGCCGGAAGAGCCGCAGCGCGAGCCGCTCGCTCTCCACCCCGTTCTGCGCGCAGACGACCGGCAGCAGGCTGGCCGACGAGCCGTCGGTGACCGGACGGCGGACCAGGCCGGCGAGCGCGGCGGCGGTGTCCTGGGTCTTCACGGCGAGCAGCAGCACGTCGTCGGGGCGCAACGTGACGCCCTCGATCGCCGCGGCCGGCGCGGGCACCGTCTCGGCGCCGTCCGGGGTCAGCAGCCGCAGGCCGTCGGCCTGCAATTCGGCGAGGTGCGCGCCGCGGGCGACGAGCAGCACCTCCCGACCGTGCCGGGCCAGCTCACCGCCGATGGCTCCCCCGATGGCGCCGGCCCCCACCACGACATATCGCATGCCGCAATCATCGCAAAGCCGGGCCACTGTGGCGCACGCCGCACCTGCTCCGCGCCGATCCCGGCCGCCGGACCGATTCACCCGACCCGTCGTCGTGATCATGCAGAAAGGGTCCGTGACACGCCGTACAGAGCCACCATTCCTGCATGATCACCAAGGAGGGTGGGTTAGAGGGGTGGCTTACGAGGAGTGGGTTACGGAGCGGGCGGCGGCGCCTGAACCTGGGCCGAGCGGCCGGCCAGGAACTTCGTCGCCGCCGAGCAGCCGTTCTCATACAGCCGCTGCTGGGTGTCCGCGTCGATGTCGAAATCGGTCGCCGCGATGTGCTCCGTGTCGACGAAGACGGTCCGCTGGGTCACACCCTCGTCGTCCAGGTGGTACGCGTCGTGCGCGTCCAGCAGGGTCCGCAGGCAGCCGCGCAGCAGGTCGTACGTGCCGCCGACGTGGTGCGCCACCTGCCGGGAGCTCGGCCGGGCCGAGAGCTTGATGCCGTACGTCGGCCAGCGGGGCGGTTTCCCGTCGGTCCGGTCAAAGGCGTCGACCGGGAAGTTGGACAGCATGCCGCCGTCGACCAGGGTCACCGCGCCGCCGCCACCGGCACCGGTCGCGAGCTCGAACGGCCGGTAATAGAAGGGGATCGACATCGAGGCCCGGACTGACTCCACAATGGACTGACTGTCGGCGTCGAGCCCGTAATAGTGGAAGTCCCAGGGCAACCGGACCAGCTGACCGCGGGAGAGGTCACTGGTCATCACCACGAGCCGGTAGCGCTGGGACGGCTCGAGCGAGGTGCTGTCGTCGTCGTCGATGCGCAGATCCCCCCAGGTGCGGACCCCGACCTTGTCCAGCTCGCCGCCGAGCCATTCCATCAGGTACTCGCCCTTGTACATGCCCTCGGACAGCATCAGCTCCAGCACCCGCCCCGGCGGCCCGAAGTGGTCGAGCACCGCGCCGTCGCGGAACTTGTGATAGTCCAGCGCCCGCATGATGTCCACGATCTCGGTCAACGGCCGACCGGCCGCCTGATAGGCCGCGGTCAACGCACCAACGATGGCGCCCGCCGAGGTGCCGGCGATCCGCGGAAACCGCAGCCCCTGCCCGGCCATCGTCACGATGGCGCCGGCCAGGCCGATGCCCTTCACCCCGCCGCCCTCGAGCACCAGATCTGCCTGCGAAGTGGCGGTTCCGTGCGCTGAATTGGCTGGGTTCGCTGGGTTCGCTGGGTTCGCTGGGTTCACAGTCATGACGTGTCCTGTCGTCTCGGGCCCGACAACATTGTTGCGCGCAACACACCGCTGCGTACTGGAAATCCGGCCGCGGCCGGAAAGAGGCCGACCGCGAAAGCAGACAACCGGAACCTGCCGACTCAGCCGGTGCGGGCCAGTACGAAATCGGTGAGTGCGGCCAGCCCGGCCCGGGCCGGCACGTCGGGTAGTTCAGCGAGCACCTCGCGGGCGCGGGAGGCATATCCCGCGGTGGTGGCCCGGGCCTCCGCCATCGCCGGCGAGGCCCGTAGCAGCTCCAGTGCCTCGGCGTGCCGGTCGTCGTCGGTCAGCGGACCCGACAGCAGCTCGCGCAGCCGGACCTCGGCCGGATCGTCCGATGTGGACCGCAGCGCGTAGAGCGTCGGCAGGGTGCGGATGCCTTCGCGCAGGTCGGTGCCGGGCGTCTTACCGGACTCGGCGGTCTGCGAGGCGACGTCCAGCAGGTCGTCGGACAACTGGAACGCGGTGCCCACGATCTCGCCGTACCGCTGCACCGCGTCGACGACGTCCGCAGAGGCACCGGCGAACATCGCTCCGAAGAGGGCGGAGGTGGCGATCAGTGACCCGGTTTTCTCGTCCAACACAGTCAGGTAGTGCTCGACCGGGTCGGCGCCGGGCCGTACGCCCTGGGTCTCCCGGATCTGGCCGGTGACGAGGCGGGCGAAGGTCCGGGCCTCGATCCGCACCGCCTCCGGGCCGAGGTCGGAGATGATGTCCGACGCCCGGGCGAAGAGGAAGTCGCCGGTGAGAATGGCGACGCTGTTGCTCCACCGGGCATTCGCCGTCGCGGCACCCCGGCGGACGGCGGCCTCGTCCATGACGTCGTCGTGGTAGAGCGTGGCCAGGTGGGTCAGCTCGACCACGACCGCCGCGTCGACCACCTGGGTCGCGTCCGGGTCACCGAAATGCGACGCCAGCAGCACGAGCAGCGGCCGGAATCGCTTGCCACCGGCGGCAAGCGAGTGCCGGACCGGCTCGGCGATGAACTCCACGTCGGTGGAGACGGCGTCGTGCAACGCCTTCTCCACCCGGTCCAGACCGTCCCGAACCGCCGCCGACAACTCCGGGTCCGCGGCGGTCAGGAAGCTCTGCATCGGCCCGTCATGCATCGAGCTAGCCATCGGAGATCACGACACGAAGTGGGCCGCTTTGTCGGCCACGTCGAGGATCTCCTGCGGCACGATACCCAGCAGCACGGTCACCACGGCGGTGACGGTCAGCGCGATCTGGGTCGCCCAACTCGGCACGGCGACGGTCGGGCCGTCCTCCGGCGGGTCGGAGAAGTACATGAGCACCACGATGCGCAGGTAGAAGAACGCCGCGATCGCCGAGGCGACCAGCGCGATGACCACCAGCGGCCCGAGGCCCGCATCCACACCGGCCTTGAAGATGACGAACTTGCCGATGAACCCGGAGGTCAGCGGCACCCCGGCGAAGGACAGCAGGAACACGGTGAACACGCCGGCCACCAGCGGCGAGCGCTTGGCCAGCCCGGCCCACTGCGACAGGTGGGTGGCCTCGCCGGCCGAGGTGCGGACCAGCGTCACCACCCCGAAGGCGCCGAGGGTGGAGAAGGCGTAGGTGAGCAGGTAGAACATCGTGCTTGAGACGCCGGCCGTGGACAGCGAGATGACACCGACGATGAGGAAGCCGGCGTGCGCGATCGAGGAGTACGCCAGCAGCCGCTTCACGTCGGTCTGGGTCAGACCGAGCACCGCGCCGACCAGCATCGAGGCGATCGCGACGCCCCACATGATCGGCCGCCAGTCCCACGCGGTCGAGGAGAAGGCGACGTAGAAGACCCGCAGCATCGCGCCGTACGCGGCGATCTTGGTGCAGGAGGCCATGAAGCCGGTGATCGGCGTCGGGGCGCCCTGGTAGACGTCCGGGGTCCAGGTGTGGAACGGCGCCACGCTGCCCTTGAACAGCAGGCCCACCACCACCATGCCGAAGCCGAGCAGCAGCAGGGCGTCGCCCTTGTCGGTGCCACCGGAGGCGGTGAAGATCCCGTGCAGATCGACGGTGCCGGCGTAGCCGTAGAGCATCGCCATGCCGTAGACGAAGAACGCCGAGGCGAAGGCGCCGAGCAGGAAGTACTTGACCGCCGCTTCCTGGGAGAGCAGCCGGCGCCGCCGGGCCAGCCCGGTCAGCAGGTACAGCGGGAGCGACAGCACCTCCAGCGAGATGAACATGACCAGCAGGTTGTTCGACGCGGGGAACAGCATCATGCCGCCCAGCGCGAAGGCCAGCATCGGGTACGCCTCGGTCTGCACCCGGCTGGTGGTGGCCTGGGCCCGGTCCCGGCTGCTGCCGACCGCGATCGCCGCGGAGCCGACCAGCGCGCTGCCGGCGGTGTCCAGGCGTCGCTCGGAGACCAGCAGCACGCTGATCATGCCCAGCACCGCGAGGGTGCCCTCCATGAACAGGGCCGGTCCGTCGACGGCGATCGCGCCGGCCGCGGTGGTGACGTGCTTGTGCCGGATCAGCACGACCGCGACCAGCGCGGCGACGCAGCCGGCCAGGGCCAGCGGCACCTGGATCCGGACTCGCCAGTCCCGCGGCGCGAACGCCTCGACCAGGACGCCGGCGCAGGCCACGCCCAGCATGATCAGGATCGGCGACAGTGCGGCATAGGAGATGGATGGCGCGTGGATCGGCGCCATATCTGCCGCCACATTAAGGTGGCCGGTCATTTCGCGACGCTCCCCGCGGTCGGAGCCGGATCGTGCTTACCCACGTCGTGCATGGTCGCCTTCACCGCTGGGTTGATGACGGACAGGATCGGCTTCGGGTACACGCCCAGGAACACGATCAGCACCAGCAGCGGTCCGACCGCCCAGGCCTCGAGCCCGGTCAGGTCCTTCCACTTGCCGACCTTCTCGCCCAGCGGCCCGTGGAACAGCCGCTGGTACATCCAGAGCACATACAGCGCCGCGAAGATGATGCCGACGGTGGCGATGATCGCGTACACCCGGTGCACGGTGAATGTGCCGACCAGGGTCAGGAACTCACTGATGAACGTCGACAGGCCGGGCAACGCCAGTGAGGAGAGCCCGGCGAACAGGAACACCCCGGACAGCCACGGCGTCACGCTCGCCACGCCGCCGTAATCGCCGATCAGCCGGCTCTTGCCGCGGGTGATGAGGATGCCGACGACGATGAACAGCATGCCGGTCGACAGCCCGTGGTTGACCATGTAGAGCACCGCGCCGGAGCCGCCCTGCGTGGTGAACGCGAAGATGCCCAGCCCGATGAAGCCGAAGTGCGCGATGGACGTGTACGCGACCAGGCGCTTCATGTCCCGCTGGCCGACCGCGACGATCGCGCCGTAGATGATGCCGATCACCGAGAGGATCAGCACCAGCGGGGCGAAGTACCGCGAGGCATCGGGGAACAGCGGCAGGCAGTAGCGCAGGAAGCCGAACGTGCCGACCTTGTCCAGCACGCCCACCAGCAGTACGGCGCCGCCGATCGGGGCCTCGGCGCCGGCGTCCGGCAGCCAGGTGTGGAACGGCACCAGCGGCGCCTTGATCGCGAAGGCGATGAAGAAGCCGAAGAACAACAGTTTCTGGTAGCCCGGGTCGACGGTGCCGACCAGCTTCATGAACGCGAACGAGTGCACCGGCGAGGCGAAGTACAGCGTGATGACCGCGGCCAACATGATCAGGCCGCCGAGCAGGCTGTAGAGGAAGAACTTCATCGCCGCGTACTGCCGGCGGGGGCCGCCGTACGAGCCGATCAGGAAGTACATCGGGACCAGCATGGCCTCGAAGAACACGTAGAAGAGGAAGACGTCGGTCGCCACGAAGACGCCGATCATCATCACTTCCAGGGCCAGCAGCCAGCCGAAGAACGCCCGCGGGCTGCGGTTTCCCGGCGTCTCGTCGTTCCAGGACGCGATCACCACGACCGGTACGAGGACCGCGATCAGCAGCACCAGCACCAGCGCGATGCCGTCGACGCCAACCGCGAAGCTGACCCCGAACGACTTGATCCAGCTCCACGACAGGTTGCCCTGGAACCGCGCGCCGGACGGCTTGAACTGCGCCGCGGCGATGACCGCCACGACGAGGGCCGCCAGCGAGGTGCCCAGGGTGATCTGCTTCGCGAGCAGATCACGTCCCTTCGGCAGGAATGCCACGACCAGCGCCCCCACCAGGGGAATGGCGCCGAGCGCGATCAACCAGTAGCCGCTCATCCGAACCTCACTGCCAGCAGAGCGGCGACCACGACGAACGAGCCACCGAGCATGGACATCGCATACGACCGGACGAATCCGGTCTGCAGCCGGCGCAGCCGCGCCGAACTGCCACCGAGCAGGGCCCCGATGCCGCCGACGGCGCCGTCGACGCCCCGGCTGTCGAAGTAAACCGCCGCGCGCGAAAGCCACTCACCCGGCCGGGCGAAGAGGCCTTCGTTGAGCGCGTCGCCGTACAGGTTCTTGCGGGCCGCGACCACGATCGGCGAGGCGGCCGGTGCGGTGACCGGCACCTCCCGGCGGCCGACGAACAGCCAGGCCAGTCCGACCCCGAGCACCAGCGCCACGAGGGTGAGGATGGTCAGCGTCGTGGAGGCGATGGTGTGCGACGCCGGCTCCTGGAAACCGACCGCCGGCTTGAGCCAGTTGACCAGCCGGCTGCCGGTGGCGAACCACGCGCCGGCGCCGATCGAGCCGATGGCCAGCACGATCATCGGGACCGTCATGGTGGCCGGCGACTCGTGCGGATGCGCGTCCTGTGCCCAGCGGCGCTTGCCGAAGAACGTCATCATCATCAGCCGGGTCATGTAGAACGCGGTGAGCAGCGCACCAAGCAGCGCGGCCGAGCCGAGGATCCAGCCGGCGGTGCCGCCCTTGTCGAACGCGGCCTCGATGATCTTGTCCTTGGTGAAGAAGCCGGACCAACCCGGGAAACCGATGATCGCCAGGTAGCCCATGCCGAAGGTGGCCGCGGTGATCGGCATGATCCGGGCCAGCCCGCCGAAGCGGCGCATGTCGACTTCCTCGTTCATCGCGTGCATCACCGAGCCGGCGCCGAGGAACATCCCGGCCTTGAAGAAGCCGTGGGCCAGCAGGTGCATGATGCCGAACGCGTAGGCGGCCGGGCCGAGCCCGACGGCCAGGAACATGTAGCCGATCTGGCTGACCGTCGAGTAGGCCAGCACCTTCTTGATGTCGTCGTACGCGCAACCGCAGATGCAGCCGTAGAGCAGCGTCGCGGCGCCGACGATCGTGACGACCGTGCGGCCGTCGGCGGTGAGGTCGAAGATCGGGTTGGACCGGGCGATCAGGTAGACCCCGGCGGTCACCATCGTCGCGGCGTGGATCAGCGCCGAAACCGGGGTCGGGCCCTCCATCGCGTCCGGCAGCCAGCCCTGCAGCGGCATCTGGCCGGACTTGCCGCAGGCGCCGAGCAGCAGCAGCAACGCGATCGCGGTGATCGTGCCGCCCGATGCGTTGTGGATACCGGCGAAGACCCCGTCGAACGAGGTGGTGCCGAGCGTGGCGAACATCAGCATGATCGCGATCGACAGGCCGACATCGCCGACCCGGTTCATGATGAACGCCTTCTTCGCCGCGGTGGCCGCCGCCGGCTTGTACGTCCAGAAACCGATCAGCAGGTACGACGCCAGACCGACGCCCTCCCAGCCGACAAACATCAGGAGCGCATTTTCGGCCAGCACCAGAGTCAGCATGAAGAACATAAAGAGGTTCAGGTAAGCGAAAAACCGCCAGAACCCTTCCTCGTGCGCCATATAACCGACCGAGTAAAGATGAATCAGGAAGCCGACGCCCGTAATAATCAGCAGGAAAACCATCGTGAGCTGATCGAGGGTGAAGGCGAAGTCTGCATGGAAGCTGCCCGCGGT
>DATAVB010000069.1:0-2835 GCA_036267955.1 Mycobacteriales bacterium
TCGGCAACCTGCTGGTCCGGGAGGGCCGGCTGGCCGCGGTCATCGACTTCGGCACGTCGGGTGTCGGCGACCCGTCCTGCGACCTGGCCATCACCTGGACGTTCTTCTCGGGCGAGAGCCGAGAGACGTTCCGCGCCGCCATCGGCGCCGATGCCGCAACGTGGGCGCGCGGACGCGGCTGGGCATTGTGGAAGTCGCTGATCCTGCTCGCTGGCGACCTCGACACCAACCCGGACGCCTCGGGCCCCGATCGCAGCATCCTCGACGACCTGATCTCCGAGCACGAGGAGTTGCAGTCGTGACCGGGCCGCAGCCGGAGGTCGAGCCGTACGACCATGGAATGCTCGATGTCGGGGACGGCAATCAGATCTACTGGGAGACCTGCGGCAATCCGGACGGAAAGCCGCTCGTCTTAATTCATGGCGGTCCGGGTCAGGGCTGCTCGCCGAAGATGCGCAGTGATTCCGAACGCTACCGGTTCGTGTTGTTCGACCAACGCGGATGCGGACGCAGCACCCCGCACGCCAGTGATCCAGCGACGGATATGCGTTTCAACACCACACACCATCTGATTGCGGACCTGGAATTGCTCCGGTTCTGTCGCTGGAGCCCAACGGCCGGCCGCGGCCGTTCAGCGGTGGCACCACGGATGCGATGGTGGCGATGGCGATGCTGGACACCTGGGCGCCGACTCGAAGCGGGCGCGCCTGATGCAGGCTCTTGACGACTTTGCCCGCCGGTAAGCCTTACCGGCCAAGCGATGCGGAGTCCGGGGCCGCCGGTTGAATCCAGCTGGCGAGCAGCCGCAGCGCTGCCTCGGACGGGGAGCCGGGCTCGGCCGTGTGCAGCCCGAGCACCTGATCCGGATCGCCGGTCGGTGTGAAGGCCTCGTAGCCCAGGGTCAGGTCGCCGACCACGGGATGGTGGTACTGCTTGGTGCCGTGGGTGCGGTTGAAGACGTCATGATCGGCCCACCAACGGCGGAAGTCCTTGTCCTGCACGGAAAGATCGCCGATCAGTTCGGCGAGCTGCGGGTCGTCGGGATGCCGTCCCGCGTACAGACGCAGACCCGCGACGACGCCGCGCGCGGCACCCTCCCAGTCGACGTACAGTCCGCGCGCCGTCACGTCGAGAAAGATGAACCGGGCCATATTGCGGTCGCGGTGCGGCAGCGCCTCGAAGTCGGTGTAGAAGGCGCGTGCCAACTGATTGCTGGCCAGCAGGTCCAACCGCCGGCCCAGCACGATGGCGGGGACCTCGGTGACGGTGTCCAGCACCCGGTACAACCCGGGTCGCACGCGTTGCGGCGGCAGTGAGCGTTGCCGGGTGCGGCTGGGTCGGGCCAGCGCGTAGAGGTGGCTGCGCTCGGTGTCGTTCAGGCACAGCGCGCGGGCAATGGCATCGAGGACGGACTCGGACACGTTGAGGTTGCGCCCGCGTTCGATGCGTACGTAGTAGTCCACGCTCACGCCGGCCAGGTGGGCGACCTCCTCCCGGCGCAGCCCGGGGACCCGGCGGGTGCCCGGTTGCGGATCGAGCCCGGCCTGCTCCGGCGTGACTCGGGCCCGGCGCGAGCGCAGGAACTCCCGGAGCTCGGTGTTGCCGCCGTCGGACGGCTGGTCGGTCATGGTTTCCAGACTAGGACTGTCGTTCCGGGGCGCGGGGACGCTGCGGGGGTCTGCTGGACCCCGGGTACGGGCCGGCCTGTCTCATCGGGCAGAGACGGCCGTTGCCGGTGTTTACCTGAAGGCGGGTCAACAAGACTCGGAAACGACAGCGGAATGAGACTGATGAAACGCAGAATTCTCGGTGGCACAGGCATTTCGGTGAGCGACACCGCGCTTGGGACGATGATGCTCGGGGCCATGGGCAACACCGATCACGACGAGTCGGTACGCATGATCCACTCGGCGTTGAACGCCGGCATCAACTTCGTCGATACGTCCGATGTGTACTCCCAGGGCGAGTCGGAGGCGATCCTCGGCAAGGCGCTCAAGGGCCGGCGCGATGAGGTAGTGCTCGCGACGAAGTTCGGCCTGCCGATGGGATCGGACCCCAATCAGCGGGGCGCCTCGCCGCGGTGGATCAAGCGCGCCGTCGAGGACAGCTTGCGGCGGCTGGGCACCGACCACATCGATCTCTACCAGCTGCACCGGCCGGATCCCGCCACCGACATCGATGAGACGCTGGCCGCGCTCTCGGAGCTGATCCGGTCCGGAAAAGTACGGGCGATCGGGTCGTCCTTCTTCTCGGCCGAGCAGATCGTGGAGGCACAGTGGACGGCCGAACGTCGTTGCCATCACCGGTTCCGTACCGAACAGCCGCCGTATTCGATCCTGACACGCGGCATCGAGTCCTCGATTCTGCCGGCCACGCAGCGGTACGGAATGGGCGTGTTGACGTTCGGCCCGTTGAATTCCGGCTGGCTGTCCGGCCGACCGGATCCGACCTCGGGCCACCGCAGCGCAGGGCGGGGCGCGCCGATGTTCGACCTCACCAAGCCGGGGGTGCGGGCGAAGGTGGAGGCTGTGGCGAAGTTGACCGAACTCGCGGCCGAGGCGGACCTGACGGTGCCGCACCTGGCTATCGCCTTCGTGCGGGCACATCCAGCCGTTACGTCCGTGCTGATCGGTCCGCGCCGGCCGGAACAGCTGCAGGATCTGCTTGCCGGAACGGAGGTCGAACTGAGCGAGGACGTCCTGGACCGGATCGACGAGATCGTGCCGGCTGGAGTGGACCTGAATGCCGACGATTTCTATATCGACCCGGCGCCAGCGATCGTCGACAAGCGACTGCGCCGCCGCTGAAGTCGTGAAATAGTCGTAGCCGGTCGGT
>DATAVB010000070.1:0-9938 GCA_036267955.1 Mycobacteriales bacterium
CAGGCCGACCCGCGTCGGCGCGGCCGCCAGCAATCGCGCCGGCCGCGCCACCACATCCGGCCACGTACCCAGGCCGGTCGAGATCTGCCCGGACATCGCCAGCACCCGGCGCGACTGCCCAGCCGATACCGGATCTACGCCGAATCCGATGTGCGGACCGTCGGGCAGATCAGGTCGCTGCTGGCCGCCGGGTTGTCCACCGGGACGATTGCCGAGGCGCTGCCGTGCCTGAGCGAGCAGCCCACACATTCTCGCGAACGTGGCATTCGGGCAATCTAGTCACCCGAATGGCACATTGGCGGGAAAGGTGTGCGAGCTCAGCCTTCGACGCCGAGCTCCTTGAGGATCAGCTCGCGGACCACCTTCGCATCGGCCTGGCCCTTGGTCGCCTTCATCACCGAGCCGACCAGCGCGCCAGCCGCGGCCACCTTGCCGCCGCGGATCTTCTCCGCCACGTCAGGCTGCGCGGCGATCGCCGCGGCGACGGCGGTGCCGAGCGCGTCGGTGTCGGTGACCCGCTTCAACCCGAGCTCGGCCACCACGGTGTCCGGGTCGTGCCCGGTCTCCAGCACGCCGTCGACCGCCTTGCGGCCGAGCCCGGTCGACAGCGTCCCGTCGCCGACCAGCGCGATCACGCGGGCCACCGCGGCCGGCGTGATCTTCAGCTCCGCCGCCTCGATCTCGGCCGCATTCGCCTGCTGGGCAAGGTATCCGAGCCACCAGTTGCGCGCCTCATCGGCCGGCGCACCGGCCGCCACGGTGGCGCCGACGAGGTCGACCACTCCCGCATTGGCCATCGCCTGCATGTCGGCCGCGGAGACGCCCAGCTCGGCCTGCAGCCGGGTCCGGCGGGCCGCCGGGAGCTCTGGGAGCGTGCCGCGGATCTCCTCCACCCAGGCCGCGTCCGGCGCCACCGGCACCAGGTCGGGCTCCGGGAAGTATCGGTAGTCGGTCGCCTCTTCCTTGCTGCGGCCCGAGGTCGTGGTGCCGGAGTCCTCGTGGAAGTGCCGGGTCTCCTGGGTGATCCTGCCGCCGCCGTCGAGCACCGACGCCTGGCGCAGCATCTCCGACCGGACGGCCCGCTCCACCGAACGCAGCGAATTGACGTTCTTTGTCTCGGTCCTGGTCCCCCACTCCGAGCCACCCGCGGGCATCAGGGAGGTGTTGACGTCGCAGCGCATCGAACCCTGCTCCATCCGTACGTCCGAAACCTCCAACGTACGCAGGATGTTGCGCAGCTCGGTCACGTACGCGTGCGCCACCTCCGGCGCCAGTTCGCCAGTGCCGACGATCGGCTTGGTGACGATCTCAACCAGCGGAATACCGGCCCGGTTGTAATCCACAAGGGAGTGTGTCGCACCGTGAATACGACCGGTGGCGCCGCCGACATGCAGCGACTTGCCGGTGTCCTCCTCCAGGTGCGCCCGCTCGATCCCGATGCGGTACGGCTTTCCGGCCACCTCGATGTCGAGGTAGCCGTCGATACAGATCGGCTCGTCGTACTGGCTGATCTGGAAATCCTTCGGCATGTCCGGGTAGAAGTAATTCTTCCGGGCGAACCGGCACCATGGCGCGATCGAGCAGTTCAACGCCAGCCCGATGCGGATCGCGTATTCGATTGCCCGGGCGTTGACCACCGGCAGGCTGCCCGGCAGGCCGAGGCAGGTCGGGCAGACCTGGGTGTTGGGCTCGGCGCCGAATTCGGTGGAACAGCCGCAGAACATCTTCGACACGGTGCCCAACTCGACGTGCGTCTCGATTCCGATCACCGGGTCGTAGCGGGCCGTGACGTCCGCATAGGACGGCAGGGTGGTCACACTCATTTCTCCTCCTGGCTGACCGTGCGATCGCGCACCGACACAACCGCGAAAGCGATGCCGGCAACGATCAGACCCAAAACGAATGCCACCGACGCGGCCTCCGCGGATGTCAGGATGACGCCAACTCCGGTGCCGACGAACAGCGCCATCACCACGATGACCGTCGCGACCTCGCGGGCCGACATGCGCCGGGCCGGCGCGTTCTTGGCGATCACAGCGCGGGCACCTCATCCATCAGCGCGTGGCCGCGTTTCTGGTTTGCGGCGGCCTCGAATGCGGCGGCCACCAGGTAACAGCGGTCGTCGGCCTGCCCAGGGGCCATGATCTGCAGCCCCACCGGGAGCGACTCCGACAGTCCACAAGGGACGGAGATGGCCGGCACGCCGGCGAGAGATGCCGGCAGGGTCGCCAGATCCGCCGCATACATGGCCATCGGGTCATCGGCCCGCTCACCGATCGGGAATGCGACCGTCGGCGTGGTCGGCGAGACCAGAACGTCGACGTTCTCGTACGCGGCGGCGAAGTCGCGGCTGATCAGGGTCCGGACCTTCTGCGCCTGGCCGTAGTAGGCGTCGTAATAACCGGCCGACAGCGCGTAGGTGCCGAGAATGATGCGCCGCTTGACCTCCGGGCCGAAGCCGGCGTCGCGGGTCGCCGACATGACCTCCTCCAGCGAGGCCTCACCGTCGTCGCCGGTCCGCAGCCCGTACCGCACCGCGTCGAACCGGGCCAGGTTGGACGATGCCTCACTCGGCGCGATCAGGTAGTACGCCGGCAATGCGTAGCTGAAATGCGGGCAGGAGACCTCGCTGACCGTCGCGCCCAGCGCCTCGAGCTGGGTCACCGCGGCCCGGAAACTGTCGATGACGCCGGCCTGGAAGCCCTCGCCGCCCAGCTCGCGCACCACGCCGACCCGCAGGCCGGACAGGTCGCCGGCCGCACCGCGCCGGGCGGCCGCGGCCAGTGCCGGCACCGGGGCGTTGATGCTGGTCGAGTCCAGCTCGTCGTGTCCACCGATCGCCTCGTGCAGCAGCGCCGCGTCCAGCACCGTCCGGGCCAGCGGACCGGCCTGGTCCAGGCTGGAGGAGAACGCCACCAGGCCGTACCGGGAGACACCGCCGTACGTCGGCTTGTGCCCGACCAGCCCGCAGACCGCCGCCGGCTGGCGGATCGAGCCGCCGGTGTCGGTGCCGATGGCGAGCGGCGCCTCGTACGCCGCCACCGCGCTGGACGAGCCGCCGGACGAACCGCCGGGGATCCGGTCGAGGTCCCACGGGTTGTGGCTCGCGCCGTACGCGGAGTTTTCGGTGGAGGAGCCCATCGCGAACTCGTCCATGTTGGCCTTGCCGAGGATGACGATGCCGGCCTGCTTGAGCTTGCGGGTCACCGTGGCGTCGTACGGCGGGATCCAGCCCTCGAGGATCTTCGACCCGCAGGTGGTCGGCAGGCCCTCGGTGACCATCACGTCCTTCAGCGCCAGCGGTACGCCCGCCAGGCCGCTGGCCGGAGCGTCGCCTGAAGCGCGCTGCACGTCGACCTGCTTCGCCGCCGCAAGGGCGCCGTCGGCGTCGAGGTGCAGGAACGCGTGGACCTGGCCGTCGACAGCCCCGATCCGGTCCAGGTGTGCCTGGGTGATGTCGACCGCCGACGTCTCACCGGATTCCATCGCCGCGACCAGCTCGGCCGCGCTGAGCCGGGTCAGTTCGGACTGCTGACTGTGCTTACCCACCGGTGAAACTCCTCCGTCTGCCTGAACTGCGCATGCCTGAACTGCTCAGCACTCTGCGGCTCACTCTTCATCCAGGATGCGCGGCACCCGGAACCGACCGTCCTCGGCCGCCGGCGCCGCGGCCAACACGGCATCGCGGGACAGGCAGGGACGCAACTCATCCGGCCGCAGCACATTGGTCAGGGCCACCACGTGCGACGTCGGCGGGATGTCGGCCGCGGCCACCTCGCCGACCCGTGCCACGGAACCGAGAATGACGTCCAGCTGCCCGGCGAACGTGTCCAGCTCGTCCTCGGTGACCGCAAGTCGGGCCAACTTGGCCAGGTGAGCCACATCCGTGCGGGTGATTGCCACGGGGCCCTTCTCGTCACTCATCTGCCTGATCCTGTTCGTCGTGGTGTTCTCAGCGTGCTGTTCTCGGCGCACTGCCGGGAAGCCGGCGGGCGGCCTGCGCAGCCGGTACGCCGGCGAGTCTACGGCCAGCCACGAACCGGCTACCGGTTGACTCCGACCGCCAGATTCGGCCCATTTGTGGCCAGTACCTCATCCACGACCACGCCGTACCCGTCAGGATGGAGGCGACACCCGACCAGCAGCGCCAGCCGACCAGTTGGGCCAGCCGACAGAGGAGACAGTCAACGGTGAGCAAGTCCGAAAAGGCGCCCGAGCAGCCGGCCGGCCTGGCCGCGTGGGTGGCAGGGGCCCGGCCGCGCACCCTGCCCGCGTCGGTCGTGCCGGTGATCGTCGGCACCGGCGTCGCCGCCGCCCACGGTTCCGTCGTCTGGTGGCGCGCCGTCATCGCCCTCGTCGTCTCGCTCGCCCTGCAGATCGGGGTGAACTACGCCAACGACTACAGCGACGGGGTCCGCGGCACCGATTCCGACCGGGTCGGCCCGCTGCGCCTGACCGCGTCCGGCACGGCCACACCGCGGGCTGTGTTCACCGCCGCGATGTCGTCCTTCGGCGTCGCCGGCGTGGCCGGGCTCGTACTCGCCGCGAGCACCTCGTGGTGGCTGCTACTCGTCGGAGCGGCCAGCATCGCGGCAGCCTGGTTCTACACCGGCGGTTCCTCGCCCTACGGCTACCGGGCGCTCGGCGACGTCTCGGTCTTCGTCTTTTTCGGCCTGGTCGCGGTGGTCGGCACCGCCTTCGTCGCCAGCCGGCATCCGGCGGTGACCTGGCTCGCGATCGCCTGCGCGGTGCCGTGCGGACTGCTGGCAGTCGCCGTGCTGGTCGCCAACAATCTCCGCGACATCCCCCGGGACGCCCAGACCGACAAGCAGACGCTGGCCGTGCTGCTGGGTGACCGGCGGACCCGGCTGATGTATCTCGCCTGCATTGTGGTGCCGTTCCTGGTGACGATCGTCCTGGTGGTGGACCGGCCCTGGGCCGCGGTCGCGCTGGTGGCCGCCCCGCTCGCGCTGGCCCCGACCCGGCAGGTGATGCGCGGTGCATCCGGCCGCGATCTGATCGCGGTGCTCGGCGCGACCGGCCGGCTGCAGCTCGGCTATGGCGTGCTGCTCGCCATCGGTCTGGCCCTCTGACCACTCAGCCGGGGCCGATGGTGAGGCAGACCAGCTCACCCTTGCCGAGCACGAACAGCCGGCCCTCGGTACCGGTGGCCAGCTGATGGTGGCGGCGGGACAACGGCCGGCGGGTGATGGTCTCGCCGTCCTGGTCCAGCAGCCAGACCAGGCCGGAGCGGTCGGCCAGGACGTACCCGCCGGGCACCTGGACCGCATCGGCCACCGCGGGTTCCGGAGATCGCAGCGTCCACCGGACGATGCCCCGGTCGAAGTCGACGGCGACCGTCCGGCCGGCCGTCTCGCGCAGCAGCATCGTCCCGCCGAGCAGTTGTACGGCGTCCGGCTCGAGGTCGGAGTCATGCCACCAGACGGTCTGCGGGGCCGGGTCGTCCAGATCGATGCGTACGACGAGGCGCGGACCGCACCGCACCAGCGCCGTACGGTCGCCGATCCGGGCGAAAGCCTCCCGGGCATCCGGATCGGCCAGCGGCAGCGGTAGTCGCCAGCGGCGGACCACCCGCCCGGTCGCGGCCTGCAGCTGCCACAGCACCCGCCCGCCCGGCGTACCGACGAGCAGGTCGTCGCCGAGGGCGAGCGGCCGCAGCGACGCCGCCGGCTCGGGCCCGGCCGGTTCGTCCCGCCAGGACCACCGCGTGGCCCCGGTCTCCAGGTCGAATCCGGTCAATGGGTGGTAGTGCCGCCAACCACCGGTCACCACCGTGCGGTGCGCGCCCACGGCGTAGCCGCCCGGGCGGGGCAGCAGCGACGACCAGCGTTCGTGGCCATCGGCCAGGTCCAGGTTGCGCAGCAGGCCCTGACGCTCGTCGACGTAGCAACAACTCGAACCGGAACAACCCAGTGGACCCCAGGTGTCGCCGACCCGCGCCTCCCACCGCGTCCCGCCGGTGCGCTCGTCCACCCGGACCAGCCGGCTGGATCGCTCCACCACCAGGACCACGTCGCCGACGACCGCGAAAGCCTGTGGATTGGGTCGCTGGTGCAGGACCCGCCGCCACACCACCTCGAACCCGGTCGCCACCGGGTCAGTCTCGCCGTAAAGATCGCCCGATGCCAGCGGCGCGCGCCGGTGCTCATCCACTAATCTCGTGAGTCTCGGTACGTCACGCACGCGAGAGGCTTCCATGTCATTCCTGCTGCGGCTCGTGCTGCCCGACCGGCCGGGCATGCTGGGCGCGGTCGCTACCGCCCTCGGCAAGGTCGACGGAGACATCGTCAGTGTCGACGTGGTGGAACGAACCCCCGGCATCGCGGTCGACGACATCGTCGTGGAGTTAGCCGACGGCCGACTGCCGGACGCGCTGATCAGCGCGGCACAGTCGGTGAAGGGGGTTTGGGTCGAGTCGATCCGCCGGTACGCCGGAGCGCTGGACACCCAGCGCGAGCTGGAGCTGGTCGAGGCGATGACCAGCGATCCGGACCGGGCGATCGCGATCCTGGTGGGCGGGCTCCCCCGGATCTTCCGGGCCGGATGGTGCCTGCTGCTGTACGTCGCCGGCGACACCGCTCAGGTCCGGGCCGTCAGTGACGCGGCGCCGGAGCTGGCGGACTCCACCCTGGGCGGCTTCGCACTGCCGTCGACGCCGGCCCGGATCGTCGACCCGGAGGTCGACTCAGTGCCCGAATCCCTGCTGGCCCTGGACACCGAGCTCGCGGTCAGCCCGTTCGCCGAGAAGGAGACCCTGTTGCTGGGTCGGCCGGGTGGGCCGGTGTTCCGGCACGGCGAGATCGCGCGGCTGGCCCACCTCGCCGGGATCGCCGGCACGATCACCTCCGGGCAGACCCGGGGAATGCGCCGGTCCCGCCACTCCCCGCCGGAATAGCGCTCAGCCGGTCGAGTATTGCGGCGTCCAGCTGTAGTCGCCGTCGTAGCTCTGGACCTTGATGTGAATGCGGGCCTGCCCGGAGACGCAGTCGAAGGTGCTGCCGGGCGTGACCGGTTCCTTCTCCGGACAGACCACGTTCCCCAACTTCGCGCCCTGCGGGCTGCGCTCAATATCGGCCGCCATCTTCTTGGCGTCAAACACGTTCTGGTCCGCGTGCCCGGAACCCGCGGTGGAATGCGAACAGCCGACCGCTGCCACTCCCACGACCACTAACATCGCGTACCTGCGCATTGCCGCTCCTCGCGATCGTATTTCTCGGCAACCAGAGTCGCCGCGCGCCGCAGCGGTTCCCGCCGGCCCAGGTGTGGCACTATGTGAGCAATGGCGGCATTGAGAGTGCGCCCGGCGAGTATCACTACAACGGCGGCCGTTGTGGCGGAATACCAGGCGATCAATCTTTGGCCGGCTCGTTTCTGGCAACGATTCCAACCATCATTCTCTTCATCGCCGGGCGGAAACACATCCTGGACAGCCTGACGCTCGGCTCGGTGAAACGCAGACCCGATTCAGCTGTTGCCACTCAGCAGCACCTCGGCGGCGACCACAATGTGGCCGTGCAGTATTTCCCGGATCGCCGCGGGATCGCCGGCACGCAGGACATTCAGCAGTTTCCGGTGCTCGTCGGCGATCGCACGCAGATCCGCGTGCCGGGGCACCATCCGAGAAAGCTGGGCGCGGATACGGGAATGCACGCTCCGCCACAGTTGGATGGTGTGCGGCGCCTCGGAGGCGGCGATAACGAACTCGTGGAATCGCAGGTCCGCCTCTTTGATCGCCACCAAATCGACGTCGGCAGCCCCCTGGTCCATGACCGCCGCGAACCGCTCGAGCTCGGCGTACTGCGCTTCCGTGAGGAGGTTCATGCTCTGGGTGAACGCATACGCCTCCAAGGCGAGCCGCATCGGCAGCAGCACCTCGAAGAGTTCCTCGACCGACACGGCGGTGACGAACACGCCGCGATTGGGCTGGTGGGCAACCAGACCCTCGCTCTCCAGTTGGCGCAGCGCCTCGCGGATCGGCGCGGGACTGACGCCGAGCTCGGCAGCCAGCTGATCCTGCTTAAGCTGCTCGCCGGGGACGATCTGTCCCGCGACGATCGCGTCCCGCACCGCGTCGACCACCTGTTGCCGCCGGGACACCGGCCAGACAATGCCAAACCGACCGCTCGGGACGGCCCGTCCGTGCGTCGTTCTCGAGTCGGCCATGGCCGCCCACCTTCCCGGGTCGTGGCAACTCAATCCCGCATGTCCTGCTGCTGTGTCAAGCCGAGTGCTGCGGATTCCGCAGCGCCGTTCGCTCCCACGGGAACGATCGTCTCACCGCGCTCGACGGCGATCGACACCCGGTCTGACATCGCTCCCACTTTCGGCACACGCCACGACGACTACGTCACAGAAATTGCATGCGACGCCCGGCGGGCGGGCGATCGTGATACCCGGCCGCCTTCGGCGTTGGCCAGCTGATCACGGAAGGGCCGGCGGCGGAGTTCACGCGTCATGGCATTCTGAAACACCGGCGAAATGTCGTCGCTGGACAACGCAGCGAATACCACACCGCCTACCAGCAGGTTATTGTTGGATCATTACGGCACTTCCCGGCCATTCCTTGCCCGAGTTCCCAAGACATTCTGCGGAATTGTTTCTCATTGGACGCCACCGCGCAGAATATTGCCGCGACACCACCTGCGCCGTTTCCGCCTGAACCGGAACCGGTCGGGTCGATGATTCGGCCGCCAGGGTAAGTCGTACATAGTCAGCCGCGCGCGGTCTGCAGCAGGTGGGTCGGCCGCGGGTGCGTCAGTCGCGGCCGAGCACGGAGTCGGCCACCGCCCGTTCCAGTGCGCCGGCCGCGGGCAACGCGGCGCCGTCGAGTTCGTCGATGTGGGTGATCTCGCTGACCGCGCTGGTGGTGAACAGCCCGTCAGCGGCATGGATCCGGGCCAGCGGGATCGGCTCGATCCGCACGATGACGCCGAGGTCGAAGGCCGCGTCGAGCACCAGCCGGCGGGTCACCCCGGGCAGGATCGCGTCGGTCGCCGGCGGGGTGAGCAATTCCTCGCCCAGGATCAGGAACACGTTGCCCCGGGTAGTCTCGAGCACCTGCCCCGCGACATCGACGAAGAGCGGCAGCGCTCCGTCGCCGACCCGGTGCTCGGCGGCGGACAGCCAGCGACGATCGGCATATTTGTGTCGCCACACGACGCCCGGACGGGACGCGGTGACCAGCCGCCGTACGCCGGTCGGGCCGGCCAACGGAGCCACCGTGATGTCGACGTCGAGTTTGTCCGCCATCGGTCGCACGACGATCCGCAATCGGCCGCGGGTCTCACCGGCCGCATGACAGGCGACATCGGCCGCAAGCTCGGACGGTGGCCGACCGTACAATTCCCGGCAGGAGCGTTCCAGCCGGGCGAGATGGTCGGCCAGAGCCACCGCGCGGCCGTCCCGCACCAGTACGGTTTCCAGCAGTCCGTCCGCCGCGTCCGGAAGCCCAGCCGCGGATCGATCCGGCCGATGGGCCGCTGCCTCAGGAGACCGGGCCATACCTGGCTCGGATCCGGCCACATCAGAAAGCCTCGCCGCACCCGGACCCGGCCCAGACCCGGCCGCATCAGAAAGCCCGACCGCCGATCGGCTCGGCTGCGGCTGCGACTGCGGCTGCGGCTGCGGCTGCGGCTGCGACGTAACGGAAAGTCCGGTCCCGAGTTGGTCCGGCCCGGTGACACCCGCAACGGGTGTCTCGACGAGCGATTCGGGCAGCAGCGTGCCGTGTTCCCGGCTGCCAGTAGGCGACTGCCTCAGCCGGAATCCGGCCGCCTGCAGCAGCGGACTCGCCTTGGTGAGACATTCCCGCCATTCCTCGATCGGCACCGAGTCGACGGTGATTCCGCCGCCGACCCACAGTCCGACCCGGTCGTCGGCGATCTGGAAACTGCGGATCGTGACGGCGAATTCGGCGC
>DATAVB010000071.1:0-34764 GCA_036267955.1 Mycobacteriales bacterium
CGCCGCCACCGCCGCCCGCGTCGACCCCGGCGGAGCTGTTCGATGAGCTCGATCCGAGGTGCGGGCCGGCGACGCCGATCGGGATGGCGATCGCGGCGACGGCGGCCACTGCGAGTGCGCCGAAACCGGTCCGGCGGCGGCGCTGCCGGCGGCGGGTCAGCCGTACCTCAATGTCGTACAGCGCATCGGTGTCCCGCGGCCGCGTACCCGGCGGATCGGCCAGCGCCGACCGCAGGGCATGCTCCAACTCACTCATGGCTGGCCTCCTCGGCCGGGAAGTCGTCCCGCAGGCCGGTCATCGCCCGCAGGTGCGCCATCGCCTTGGACGCCTGGCTTTTCACCGTTCCGCGCGAGCACCCGAGCACGGTGGCGATATCCGCCTCGGACAGGTCCTCGTAGTAGCGCAGCACGATCACCGCCCGCTGTTTCGGCGGCAGCCCGGCCAGTGCGGCCCACACCACCTGCCGGGTCTCGGAGTCCTCCGGCGGCACGGCCTGATCCGGCAGCGAGGCGGCGGTCCGCTCGCGGGACAGCGGGGAACGCCACCGGTTGATGTGCAGCCGTACGATCGCCCGCCGGACGTAGGCGTCCGCACTTTCCCGGCGCACCGACGACCACCGCAACGCTGTTTTGGTCAACGCCGTCTGCACCAGATCCTCCGCGTCGGCGGGGTTGCCGGACATGGCCAGCGCGAAGCGCAGCAGGGCTGAACGGCGGGCCAGGACGTACTCGCCGAAGTCAGGCTCGGTAGGCATCACGCCGGCCATGGGCAACCTCCTGCCTCAAAGACACTCCGGACCCGGGACCGGTTGCCTGTGTTTCGGCTACCCCTTCGGCGGAAGGGACGGGGGGTCGAGTAATCTTCGCCCCGTTGATAGCAGTGGTGCGGCGGGCTTGGAAAGTACCGAGACGTCCGCCTCGTCGAGGAAGGCTGGCCACGTTGCGTCACCCGAAGCGACGGCTCGCGCAGCAGGAGCCCGGCCGAGGCCGAGCAGGCCGCGGAGCCAAGCTGGGCGTCGTCCTCGGCCTGACGGCGCTGGCCGCCACGGGCTGTAGCTGGAGCGATCTGCCCCGATTCGGCTGGCCCTCGGCGATCACGCCGCAGGGCAGCCGGATGTTGCACCTGTGGAGTGCGTCCTGGATCGCCGCCCTCGCGCTCGGCGCGCTGGTCTGGGGCCTGACCTTCTGGACGGTAGTCTTTCACCGCAAGAAGGACGACGAGCTGCCCAAGCAGGTCAAGTACAACGGCCTGGTCGAGGCGACCTGCATTGTCGTTCCGTTCATCGCGATCGCGGTGCTGTTCTACTTCACCGCCATCACCGAGAACTTCGTCAACAAAGAGACCAAGCATCCGGATGTCACGGTGACCGTCGTGGCATTCAAGTGGAACTGGCAGTTCCAGTACGACCAGGTGACGAGCCCGGTCAACAAGCAGCCGGTGAACACCGTCGGCACGTCCGATGAGATCCCGATCCTGGTGCTGCCGACCAACCAGACGATCCGGATCAACGAAGAGGCCACCGACGTCATCCACTCGTTCTGGGTGCCGGCGCTGCTGTTCAAGCGCGACGTCGTGCCGGGCCTGCACAACTCCTTCGAGGTGACGATCACCAAGAAGGGCGCCTACGTCGGCCACTGCGCCGAGTTGTGCGGCACGTACCACTCGATGATGAACTTCGAGCTGCGCTCGGTCAGCCAGGCCGATTACCACACGTACCTGCAGAAGTTGCAGACGTTCAAGCCGGGATCGCCGAACTACAACAACCGCCAGGCGGCGGCGCTGGCCGCGATCGGCCAGCCCACCAAGGCGGTCACGACCCACCCGTTCTCGACCGACCGCACTCTGCGGCACTCGAGCTGAGGAGCCGACAGTGAAGATTGAGGCGTACCTCTTCAGTGCGGTGTCGGCGTTTCTCTTCGTCGCCGCGATCGTCTACGGGGTCTGGTCCCGGGAGCCGGTCGGCATCGTCGGTTTGATCCTCTCCGGCGGGCTGTGTGGCCTGGTCGGCAGCTACTTCTGGTTCATCTCGCGCCGTATCGATGCTCGCCCGGAGGACCGTGGCGATGCTGAGATCGCCGATGGCGCCGGCGAGTTGGGCTTCTTCAGCCCGGCCAGCTACTGGCCCTTCGGCCTGGGTCTGTCGGCGTTCATCTTCTCCCTGGGCACCGCGTTCTGGGAGGCCTGGGTGATGGTGATCGGCGGCGCCGCGCTGTTCCTCGCGGTCGGCGGCCTGGTCTTCGAGTACTACATCGGCCAGAACCAGAGCTGACCTGCGCCGAAACGCGGATCCGTGCCCAGTCGCCTCCGGGGCCGGTACGACGGCTGAAGCCGTGATCACCGCGTGCCAGAGCGGGCGCATCTGCGCCGAGCCGGCCGTCGTCATCGGCAACAACAGCGCGGCCGACGTGTTCCACCCGGGCAACGCGACTCGGAGTCCCGATCCGCCATGTCAGCAGCTACAGCCATCCGGTCGCAGAGACGCTCGACGCGGCGATTGTGGATGCCCTGAGGACCGTGGCCGCGACGCACCTCGTGCTGGCCGGATACCTGAAGAAGCTCGGACCGCGGACGCTGGCTGCCTTCACCGGCCGGATCTTTAACACCCATCCGGCCCTATTGCCGGCATTCGGTGGCAAAGGTATGTACGGACGGCGGGTGCATCAGGCCGTGCTCAAGTCCGCCGTCGGCACCACCGGGGCGACAGTCCACCAGGTCGAGGGGGAGTACGACACCGGGCCGGTCGTCGCCCAGGCAGTCTGAGCCGCCAACCGCCTCCCTCGCCGGCTGGCTCCGTGATCGTGATGGCGTAATGCCGGCTATGACCGGCACAACGCAGACACCAGCACGCCCGGCCAGCCGAGACCGCAGCCGCTGACCCGCAGACCGAGAGCCCCGGGCCGATGGCCCCAGAGCGACACAGAGAACGGGCCGGGCTCCTCGTGATGAGGTGCCCGGCCCGCTGACCGTTGTGCTGTCGAGCTGCAGTGCGGCTAGCTGTCGGCGGAGTCCGACGGCCCGGTGCTGGAGCCGGCCAGCTCCTTCGGCCGCGAGTCGTCCGGGGCGCCGTTCCCATTGGGATCGGGCAGCTCGGCGACCGGCCGGAAGAAGCCGACCATCCGCCGACCGACGCCACCGAAGGTGTTCATCTTCTTCGGCACCGGCGTGCCGGCATACTGCAGCGTGCCGTGGCCGTGCTCGTCGACCGGACCCAGCGGCTGGTGCACCTCGATGAACTCGCCCGAGGGCAGCCGCTTGATGATCCCGGTCTCGATGCCGTGCTCGAGCACTGTCCGGTCGTGCATCTGCAGACCGAGGCAGATCCGATACGCGACCCAGTAGCCGATCGGCGGCGCGATCACCAGACCGATCCGGCCGATCCAGGTCATCGCGTTCAGGCTGATGTTGAACTTGTCGGCGATGACGTCGTTGCCGCCGGAGATCACCAGGACCGCGTAGAACAGCAGGCCCATCACACCCAGCCCGGTCCGCACCGGCACGTCACGCGGCCGCTGCAGCAGGTTGTGGTGCGCATTGTCCTTGGTGAGCTTCCGTTCGATCATCGGGTAGAGCATCATCCCGACGATCACAATGGTCGGTATCTGCACCGCCCAGAACGCCGCCGGAATCGTGTAGTCGGGGAAGCGGGTCTCCCACGCCGGCCAGAGCCGCACGATGCCGTCGAACGCACCGAAGTACCAGTCCGGCTGCGAGCCCGACGTGACCTGCGACGGGTTGTACGGACCGTAGAGCCAGATCGGGTTGATCTGGAACAGGCCACCCATCAGGGCGAGCACGCCGAACACGATCATGAAGAAGCCGCCGGCCTTGGCGCCGTACGTCGGCATGGCCCGCTCGCCGATCACGTTGTTCTCGGTCCGGCCAGGGCCGGGGAACTGGGTGTGTTTCTGCACCGTAACCAGCGCGATGTGCGCCGATATCAAGGCCAGAATTATCCCGGGTATCAGCAGGACGTGCAGGATGTAGAACCGCCCGATGATCTCAGTGCCGGGGAACTCACCGCCAAAGATCAGGTACGACAACCAGGTGCCGACCACCGGCGTCGACTGGATGATGCTCTCGGTGATCCGCAGGCCGGTGCCGGACAGCAGGTCGTCGGGCAGGCCGTAGCCGATGAACCCCTCGACGATGCCCAGCATCAGCAGCGAGGCGCCGATGATCCAGTTGGTCTCGCGCGGCTTGCGGAACGCGCCGGTGAAGAAAACCCGGAGCATGTGCACCATCATCGCCGCGATGAACAGCAGGGCGGCCCAGTGGTGCATCTGCCGCATGATGAGGCCACCGCGCACGTCGAAGGAGATCTTCAACGTGGAGGAGAAGGCCTCGGACATGTCGATGCCGCGCAGCGGCGTATAGGTGCCGTTGTACTTGACATCGCCCATCGCCGCATCGAAGAAGAACGTCAGATACGTGCCGGTGAGCAGCAGGATGATGAAGGAGTAGAGCGCGATCTCGCCGAGCATGAACGACCAGTGGTCCGGGAAGACCTTGTTCAGCAGCCCTCTGGCGCCCTTGGCGTACGGAAGGCGCTCGTCGACCTCGTTGCCGGCCTGAGCGAGCGGACTCGGCTTGCCCTTGCGACGGACAGGCGGGGTCGCGCCCCGCTGCCGTGCCCGTGATGCGGTGTCTGTCATGGGTTCTTCCGCTCCCAGAAGGCCGGTCCGACAGGCTCAATGTAGTCGCTGCGGGCGACGAAGTAGCCCTCTGAATCGACGGTGATGGGCAGCTGCGGCAGCGGCCGGGTCGCCGGACCGAAGACCGGTTTGCCGTCCTGCAGCACGTCGAACTGCGACTGGTGGCAGGGGCACAGGATGCGGTTGGTCTGCTGCTCGTACAGCGAGACCGGGCAGCCCAGGTGGGTGCAGATCTTGGAGTACGCCACGTAGTCACCCCACGTGAAGCCCTGCTGGCCCTTGCGTGCCGTGATCTTCTGCTCCGGCCGGAGCCGGATCAGCATGGTCGGGGTATCCGAGGCCGTCTTCCCGCCGGGGGTGTTGGGGAAGACGGTGGCGAGGCTGCCCGGCTCCAGGTCACCCGGCCGTACCGGTGTGCCGTCGACCTGCACCAGCCGTACGCCCTTGGCCCAGGCGGTCTTGTTCAGCTCGCCGTGCGGCCGCTTGATCAGGCCGCCGACGACGGGGAAGAGCGCCATTAGCCCCAGCGCGCCGGCGCCGAGCCCCAGCGAACGGGTCAGCACCTTGCGTCGGCCGAGGCCGGTGTCGGTGAGGCCCTGCACGATGGTGGCGCCGATGGTCTGCCGGTCGAACTCGGTGGACGGGCCGTCGTGCCGGTCCTGGACGACCTCTTCCTCCGGCATCAGCTTCTTGGCCCACAGCACCGCGCCGCAGCCCACGCCGAGCAAGGCCAGGCCCAGGCAGATGCCCAGCGACGGCGTGAACCACTTGTAGCCGTTGTTGTCGCCCTGCTTGAACTTCCACGGGACGACGATGTAACAGACCATGAAGCCGACCGAGGCGAGCGCGGTGAGCAGGAACAGGCTCGCCACCTGCCGCTCGGCCCGCTTCTCTGCTTTGGTGCCCGGCACCGGGAAACGCTCGCGGCGGTGGATGATGTGGACGCCGTCCACCTCTGAGCCGGCGAGCATCAACTCCTCGCGGCTCATTTCCTCCAGCTGCGCGGCTGTCGGTTCGGAGACCGATCCGTCGCTCATTCCGACGACCCTCCTGACGGATCCGTGTCACTGCCGTGGTCGGTGTGGCCGGCCGTCGCGTGCGCGGGGCCGCGGGCGCCGGCCTTCTGGCCGATCCAGAGAATGATGAACAGCATCAGGCCGATGCCGACGATCCAGATCACCAGGCCCTCGGGCACCGGGCCGAGCCGGCCGATGCCGTTTCCACCCGGGTCAGCCTGCGCCTTGAGTCCCTGGACGTACGAGATGATCGCGCGCTTCTGGTCGGGGGTGATCTGGTTGTCGCCGAAGACCGGCATGCTCTCCGGCCCGGACAGCATGGCCGCGTACATCTCCTGGTCGGTGGCGTACTTCAGGTTCGGCGCGAACTTGCCGCCGGACAGGGCACCACCCTTGCCGGCGAAGTTGTGGCAGGACGCGCAGTTGAGCCGGAACAGCTCACCGCCCGCGCCCATCGCCTTGTCGTCGCGCAGATTGCCCTGCGGCACCTGCGGCCCGCCGCCGTGCTCCTGGATGAAGGCCGCGATCTGCTCGATCTCGGTCTCAGAGAAGACGGCCTTCTTGCGGGTGGCCTCCGGGCCCTGCTGCACCAGCGGCATCCGGCCGGTGCGGAGTTGGAAGTATGCGGCGGCCTGGCCGACCCCGATCAGGCTGGGCCCGCGGTCCTTCACCCCCTGCAGATTGGCGCCGTGGCAGGTGATGCAGGTCTGGTCGAAGAGCTGTTGGCCCTTGCGTACGTTCGCCGCGGAGCTGGCGGAGTCTTCCGCGTTGCCGCTCGGGGCGAAGGCGGAGTAGATCAGGCCGGTGGCCGACAGGGCGACCACGAAGGCGAGAGTGCCGGTGGCGCGCCGGGCCAGCTTGCCGCGCGGCATCCGCACCGCCTTGGTGCGTCCGGCGATCCGGCGCAGCAGTGTGCCGCCGGATCGTTCCGGGCGTGGTCGCGAGTTCGGGTCGGTCATCAACACACCTTGTTGACGTCGGAACGGGGTACGGGTGTGACATCGGAACGGAAATATCCGGTGCAGCGCACGGCGCTCACCGGATCACATAGATCGTGAGGAACAGGCCGATCCAGACAACGTCGACGAAGTGCCAGTAGTACGAAACCACGATGGCGCTGGTCGCCTGGGCCGGGGTGAACCGGCCGAGTGTCGTGCGGATCAACAGAAAGATGAAGGCGGCCAGGCCGCCTAGCACGTGCATGCCGTGGAAGCCGGTGGTGATGTAGAAAACCGAGCCGTAGCCCGACGTCCCCATCGTGGTGCCGTCCTCGATCAGCATGCGGAACTCGTTGGCCTGACCCAGGACGAAGGCCAGCCCCATCAGGAAGCTGATGCCGAACCACAGGCGCAGCCCGTAGACGTCGCCCTTCTCGGCGGCGAACACGCCGAACTGGCAGGTCACCGACGACAGCACCAGGATGGTCGTGAAGACCAGTGCGTACCCGATGTCCAGGTGGGTCGGCGCCTCAGGCCAGTCACCGGAGTGGGCCGAGCGGACAGTGAAGTACATCGCGAACAGGCCCGCGAAGAACATCAACTCCGACGACAACCACACGATCGTGCCGACGCTGACCATGTTGGGTCGGGTCAGCGAATGCACGCGCCCGGTGTCGAAAGCTGCTGGCTCGGGCTGGAAATCGGTAGCCGTGGTCACGCGCGTCATTATGGCCCCAGGGCTCCGCGTACAGACGTTCGGGGGCGTTGGCACGGCGTGCCGTGTGAGGGGGTATGCCGGCGTGCGCGTCGATCAGTCCGGGTGGTGGTGTGTTGAGGGGTATGAGGTCGGGGGTGGCCGACGGTGCATAGATAGGATGCGTCCGTCAGTAATAGAGGTAACGATCGCGCGGACGTCACGCCGGCGCACCTGCCCGAGGAGCGAGCAATGAGCACTGCGACCAGTGGCGGTACGCACACCGTCGTCGTCTTCAGCCACAGCCCGCAGTTTCGCGAGCAGGTCCGGCTGTCGGTGGGCCGGCGGCCCGCTCCGGACCTGGGTCGCGTCGAGTACATCGAGTGCACCGGCGGCGACGAGGTCGTCGCGCAGGTCGACGCCGGCGGCATCGACCTGTTGATCCTGGATGGCGAGGCCCAGCCCACCGGTGGCATGGGGATCTGCCGTCAGCTGAAGAACGAGCTCGACGACTGCCCGGCGATCTGCATCGCGATCGCGCGCCGGGACGACCGCTGGCTGGCCACCTGGTCGCAGGCCGACGCGGTCCTGGTCGCACCGCTGGACCCGGTTGTGGCCGCCGAGACGGTGGCCGGGCTGTTGCGCGCCGGCACCGGCGCGCTCTCCGCCCGGTGACGCTGTGATCGCACAGTGACCTCCGAAGCGATCCCCGAGGCGACGTCCGAGGTGACTCGCGAGGTGACCTCCCACTCGGACCCGCGGAGCTGGAAGGCGCTGCTGGGGGCTCTGCTCGCGGGTCGGACGCTGAGTGCTGAGGACACCCGCTGGGCGATGACCGAGATCATGTCCGGCGCCGCGACCTCGGCCCAGATCGCCGGATTCGCGGTGGCGCTGCGGGCCAAGGGCGCCGACGCGGCGGAGATGACCGGCCTGGCCGAGTCGATGCTGACTTTCGCCGAGCCGATCGCGATCGCCGGTCATGCGGTGGACCTGGTCGGCACTGGCGGCGACGGCGCGCACACCGTGAACATTTCCACCATGGGCGCGATCGTTGCGGCCGGCGCCGGGGCCCGGATCGTCAAGCACGGCAACCGGGCCGCCTCCTCGATGGCCGGTGGCGCCGACACGCTCGAGGCGCTGGGCGTGAACATCGACCTGCTCGGTCCCGCGGTGGCGCGCTGCGTGGCCGAACTGGGGATCGGCTTCTGCTTCGCGGCGCGATTCCACCCGGCGTTCCGGTTCACGGCGACCGCGCGCAGTGAGCTCGGCATCCCGACGCCGTTCAACTTTCTCGGCCCGCTGACCAACCCGGCGCAGCCGCCGGCCTCGGCCGTCGGGTGTGCCGACCTGAGTATGGCTCCGGTGCTGGCTGAGGTATTGGCCGCGCGCGGCGGCACCGCGCTGGTGTTCCGCGGCGATGACGGCCTGGACGAGCTGACCACAACGACGACCTCACGGTTGTGGGCGGTGCACGGTGGCACTATCACCGAATCGGTGCTCAATCCGATCGAGCTGGGGGTGCCTCGGGCCTCGATCGAGGACCTGCGCGGCGGGGACGCGTCCTACAACGCGGGTGTGGCCAGGGCAGTGTTCGGTGGGGAACGCGGCCCGGTCCGGGATGCCGTGGTGCTCAACGCGGCCGCCGCGATCGCGGCCCACGACGGGTTGCCGGACGGCCCGGTCACGGCGTTGCGGGTCGGCATTGCGCGGGCCGCGACGGCCATCGACAGTGGCGCGGCCGCCGGCCTGCTGGATCGCTGGGTGGCGTTGACCCGGCAGCTCGCCACCGACATGTAGCCGTACTGCCTACTCAAACCCAATCGCGAACGCCTGCTCCAGATCGTGCCGGGAGTAGGCCCGGAACGCGATATGGGTCTCGGTGTCGATGACTCCGGGCACCTTGTTGATCCCGCCGGCGACCACCTCGGCGACCTGTTCGAACTCCCGGACCCGGACGAGCACGATCAGATCGACATTGCCGGCCACCGAATAGACCTCGCTGACGCTCGGCAGCTCGGCCAGCGCCTCGGCCACCTCGGGGATCGAATCCGTCGCGGCGCTGACCATGACTATCGCGGTGATCACCGGTTGCATCTCCTCGCGCTCTGCGTACGTAAGGGGGATGCTATCCGCATGACGAAGCCAGCCCAGTTCGCCTCCACGCCGGCCGTTGCGGGCCGCGGGCGGCGCCCGGTCGGGAGACGCCATGACGGATGAGCGCCCGGCACCGGAGCCGTACGAGACCGGCGTGAGCGCCCCCGCGGAGCCGTACCACGCCGGGCCGGAGTCGCCCGCGGCCGAGCTGTACGACGAGGAGCCCGCGCCCGAGCTGTACGCCAGCGAACCCGCGCCCGAGCCGTACGACTCGTTCCCGGCGCCCCCGGCGCCGACACCGATAGCGGCCCCTGACCCGTACGGGGCGCAGGCGCCGGAGCCGTACCAGCCGGGTTGGGCGATCCCGAGTCCGTACGAGCCGCCATCCCCGGCCGGCCAGATTCCGGAGCCGCCGTACGCGGCGCCAACGCCGTATCCGACCCCGTGGCGGGGCACCCGGCGGTTGGTCGATCTGTGGGACCGGCTGGAGTACGAGCAGCCGCTGCAGTTCGATGCGGTCGTGCAGGCCCATGCCGCAGCGATCGGGCTCTATCCGGCACTGGGCGACATCAGGACCGAGGCGAACGAATTGCGGCGCACCCTGCGCCACGCGTTCGCCAGCCAGCACGGCGTGGTCGTCTCGCAATACCTCTGCAGCCACCGGGTCGTCGGCGGAGCGGCGCTGACCGAGGGCGCGGTGCATGAGCAACCCGGCCGCATCCGGCGGCAGCTGCACACCGTGCTCACCACCTCCGACGGTGACCTTCTGGAGCTGGAGGACCGGGCCAACGCGCTGACCCGGGACGCGGTGACGGTCTTTGCCGACCGCGCCGCGTGGGTGCCGCAGATGCGGAGCTGCACCGATGAGATCTATGCGGCCATGACGCATGTGCTGCATGCCGCCGAGCAGGAGGACGCCGCCGAACGGGCCGCCGCGACCGAGTCGGCGCGCAAGGAGATGGCGTCGACCACTGATCGGGTGCAGGTGCTGATCCAGCGGCAGTCCCGGTTCAGCTATTTCGGCGGCACGCTCGCGGGTGCGGCGCTGGCTATCGGATTGGTCGTGCTGCTGGCGTTCGCGGACCGCGCTTGGTGGTCGCATCAGGTTGCGGCCGGGCCGTTTCTGGCCGCCGGCATGTTCGGCGCGTTCGGTGCGGTTGCGTCGGTTTTCGGCCGGATCGCGGGCAGCGGACTGATCATCGACTACACGGCCGGACTGTGGCAGAAACGCCTGCTCGGCGGGCTCCGCTCGGTGGTCGGGGCGCTGCTGGGAATCGCCGTGCATTTCGTGCTCGTCGGCGGTGTCCTCGGTGGACAGTTGGTGACCGGCAATGCCCGGACCGCATTCGCCTTCTTCGCGCTGGTCGGTTTCGCGGCCGGATTCACCGAGCGGTTCGCCACCGACCTGATCGAACGGGCCGGCCAGCTCGTGGGCGGCGGGGCGTCAGTGTCAGGGACAGTGTCAGGGTCAGGGTCAGGGTCATCGCCACCGCCGCCCGGCTGACCGGATCAGGCGGTCACCCGGATCAGGCGGTGGCACGCGCCGGCCGGGCCACCGGGTGCAGCGCGCGTCGGTCGGCGAACGGCTCGTCGGCGCCCCGGCCGGCCTCGACCGCTTCAAGCCAGCCGCGCAGCATGCCGGCGCCGTGCACCGGGCAGGCCCATTCCGCGTCGGCGGCGACCAGCCGGCTGCCCGGCTTTTCCAGCCAGCGCAGGATGCATTCGGTCTCCTCGGCGCTGGCCACCGGTAGCGGCCACAGCTGCGGCAGCACGGTCTCCGCGCTGGCCCGGAGCGCGTCGATGTACGGCCACGGTGCCGCGCCGCGCGGCGCGACGCCGGCCGCGACCAGTCGACCGTGCCGCACCACGGACAGCTCCCAACCGCCGTGCCCGTCCGGCCGCGCCGCCACCATCTCCGGAATCCGGGTCAGCGCGATCAGCCGCTGTTGCCGGGCGCAGGCCCGGACGAACGCCGCCAGCCGGTCCCGCGACGCGGCGGCCTCCTCGTACCGCTCGCTGGAGGCGAGCCGCTCGATGCGCCGCAGCAGCGGCGCGACCAGCGGTCGGACGTCACCGGCGACGGCCGCGGTGAAGACCGCCGAATGCACCGCGTACTGCTCGACCGTCTCGCTGCCGTCGCACGGGGCGCCGCAGCGGTGCATCTCGGCCAGCGCGCAGGCGGTCCGGCTCGGCCGCAGTGGCAACCGCCCGCTGCACTGCCGGATCGGCAGCGCCTCCAGGACGGCGGTCATCGCCTGCTCCGCGGCGTGCTTGGAACCGAACGGACCCAGATAGCAGCCGCCGTCGTCGCGCACCGCCCGGACGATGGACAGCCGCGGGAACGGTTCGTCGGTCAGCTTGAGCCAGGACTGTCGCTCCGGGAACTTCGATCGCCTGTTGTAGCGCGGTTTGTGCTCGCCGATCAGGCGCAGCTCGCGCACCTCGGCCTCCAGATCGTGGGCGCAGACGATGGGATCGACCCGCTGGGCCAGCCCCACCATCTCGGCCATCCGGGACCGGTTCTCGCTGGAGACGAAGTAGGACCGGACCCGGGACCGGATATCACGGCTCTTGCCGACGTAGAGCGCCTCGTCCTTCGGCCCGCGGAACACATAGACACCAGGCGAATGCGGCAGTGGCTCGGCCAGGTGACGCTTGCGGCGCTGCTGCGGGCTGACCTGGAAGGTGAAGGTGCGCAGCTCGTCCAACGACTGCACCCCGAGCGCGCCGACCCGTTCGAAGAGCGAATGCAGCACGTCGACCGTGGCCCGGGCATCGTCGAGCGCGCGGTGGGTCGGTCTGGTCCGGGCGCCGAGCACCATGGCCAGGGTGCCCAGCTTGCAGTTGGGCGCCTCGTCTCGGCTGAGCACCCGGCGGGCCAGCACCGCCGTGTCGACCGACCGGAATCCTGGCCACGGATAGCCGTGCGCCTCGCACGCCGCTTTCATGAACCCCAGGTCGAACGGCGCGTTGTGGGCGACCAGCACGCAGTCGCGGGCGAACTCCAGAAAGGACGGCAGGACCGAATCGATCCGCGGCGCCTGCGCCACCATGGAATCGGTGATCCCGGTCAGCACCGTGATGAACGGCGGGATGCCGAGGCCGGGGTCGACCAACGTCGCGAACTCGGCCACCACCTCGCCGCCGCGCACCTTGACCGCACCGATCTCGGTGATCGCGCTGGCGACCGGCGACGTGCCGGTGGTCTCCAGGTCGAAGACGACGAAGGTCACCTCGCGCAGCGGCTCGCCGAGCTCGTCGAAGGACGCCTGCACGTATCCACGCGCGGCCGCCCGGTCGGTCGGTGACATGGTGGTGACGCTAGGTCGGGGGTACGACGAAATCCCGCAGACGCGCCTGAGCCCACGAGCCGATAGTGGCGCGTACAACTACTCTCAGGTCAGCCTGCGACAGGAGGTTTCGTGCCAGCCAGTGCGTCCGCACACCGATCCGATCGACTCTCCCGAGCCGAGTTCGCGGGGTCGATTGTCGTCACTCGCTGTGCCGACGGATCCGGCCAGCGGCCCTGTGAATGACCCTGTGAACGACCCCATGAACGACACAGCGAACGACACAGCGAACGACCCAGCGAACGACCCAGCGAACGACCCAGCCAGCGAGGCGGCGAAGGTCGTGCTGCCGGACGCGGTGCGCGGCCGGGTGGTCGCGCTGGCCGCGCAGGCGCTGGGCGGCCTGCCCGTCGACGAACTGCCGGCGTCGCTGCGGCCGGTGGCGCGATTCGCGCCGACCAAGCGGGCCCGGGCGGCGGCACCGGTGATCGCGGCAGCGCTCGAGGTGCACCCGGACTTCCGCATCCGGGTGGCGGCCCTGCTGGAGGAGAGCGCGGGGGAGCTGGTGCTGGCGGTCCGTGACGGTATGCCGCCGCCGGCCGCCGATCCGGTCGAGGTGGCCACGGTGGCCTACCTGGTCCGCCCGGACGGATGGTCGGATCTGATCACGGCGATCGGTGCGGACCTGGCCGACCGCGAGGAGCAGGCGGCGAGCCGGAGCCGGGACGACCTGATCGAGCGGCTGACCCGGGAGCGGGACGCCGCGACCGCGGCGGCCCGGGAGTCGGCGGCGCGGGCCGAGGCGGACGTCGGATCTGCCCGGGGCGACGCGCAGGAGCTGCGCAAGCAGGTACGGGCTCTGACGGGTCGGTTGCGGGCCGCCGAACGGGACCGGGACGCCGCGGTCGAGGCATTGGCCGAGGACCGCCGGCGGATCGGGGAGACCGACACCGCGGCCGCCGCGGAGATTCGCGAATTGCGTTCGCAGCTGGAGGAGTCGACCCGGGCGGTCGAAGCGGTCCGGCGCAGCACCCGTGCCGCCCGGGAGGCCGACGACGCGCGGCTCTGGCTGTTGTTGGAGACGGCGGCCGGCGCGGTGCGCGGGTTGCGCGAGGAACTGGCGCTAGGGCCGCCGGCCCGGCTGCCGGCAGACGACGTCAAGGCCAGTACGGCGGAGGTCTCCTCGGGCATCCGGGAGGTCGGGCCGGTCGACCTCGACCGGTTGCTGTCCCTACCCCGGGTGCACGTGATCGTCGATGGATACAACGTGACGAAGACCGGTTTCGGCGATCTCCCGTTGGCCGCGCAGCGGACCCGCCTGGTGCAGGGTCTCGGCGCCGTGGCCGCCCGGACCGGCGCGGAGATCACCTGCGTCTTCGACGGCGCCACCGGGCCGCCGATGATGCCGATCGCCCCGCGTGGGGTGCGAGTCCTGTTCAGTGCCAGCCACGAGCAGGCCGACGACGTGATCCGCCGGCTGGCGGCGGCTGAGCCGTCCGGGCGACCGGTCCTGGTGGTCTCCTCCGACCGCGAGGTGGCCGCCGCGGCTCGTCGTCCCGGCGGCGTGGCAGTGCCGTCCGCGGTGCTGGTCCGACGGCTCGAGCGCAGCTGACTTCTGAGACTCCTGAGGCTGTTGTGACTCGTGTGATCAAGGGCACACGACCGTCGCGGGCCGGAACTGTCGGTGCCCGGCTCTAGCGTCCCGCTCGTGATCGGACATGCCGGTCGCGGTCGTACGACAGGCGCCGCCTGGCGATCGACCCGAGTGCCGGGCCACCACCCGGCTGACGCCCTCAGGAGGGACCATGCTCGTCGATTGCGATCGCTGTTCGGCCCGGGCGCTGCGCTGCGACAACTGCGTCGTGGGTCTGCTGCTCGGCCCGCCGGACGGTCGGCTCCAGCTCGCCACCGTGGGTGCCCCGGCAACGTCCGCAGGTGTCGGGGCGGCGACTCTGACGGACGGTCCGGTGGTGCACGTCGATCCTCGAACGGCGCGTCCCGGCGACTTCGACACCGCTGAGCGGCGCGCGCTGACTGCGCTTGCCGGTGCAGGTTTGATTCAGCCGTTGGGGCTAGCCGCCGACGGCAAGGGGGTCACAAACGGTGTTTATACACTCACCCAGCGCCATAGCCTCGCCGGATAAATGCATGTTCTGAACTTGTTGAGAAGATCGGTTGACAAAATTTGGCGTGGGGTGTTTGTCGAATCGCCTCGTCTACCCCTAGTCTGTTCGCGACCTCCTGGATGTTTGTCGCTGGACCGATGCGGCACCGGAAGGTCACCGCCGAGTTGAGATCGAATTACAGTTCGATCTCGAGCCGGGGACCCACCGGATATTTTGGGGTGAATCGGCCGCCGCACTGTTGCGGTGGCAGTAGGGCAGCTTCCCAGCCCGAACCCGTCAGCTAACCCGGTAGGCGGTTGACGAGGAAGAAGGAGAGCCGCCGTCCGTGGCGCCCTCGAGATCCTTACGTAGCATCATTCGCATGGCTGCAGTCGCAGCCTCGACCGCACTGATCGTGGTCACAGTGCCCGGCGCTGCGCACGCGGCGCCCGCCAAGACCACCGGGCATGACTCCAGCAAGTCGCTGAAGAAGCCCACCACGTCCGCTGAGGCCGAGAAGCAGCTCGGTGCCATGAACCAGCGGCTGGAGATCATCACCGAGCAGTACAACGGCGCGAACATCGACCTCGCCAAGCGCAAGCACGAGGCGGCGACGGCGCACGCCGACGTCTCGCGGCTGAATCGCAACATCCACACCTTGCAGGGCAAGGTCAAGAAGGTTGCCGTCTCGGCCTACCAGAACGGGCACCTCGCGTCGTTCTCGTCGTTCCTGAGCAGCAAATCGCCGCAGTCGTTCCTCGACCAGCTGAGCACGCTCGACGTCATCGCCAAGAAGCAGACGTCGACGCTCGACGGCCTGTCCGCGGCCCAGAAGGGCGCGGAGAAGGCGAGCGCTGAGGCCAACAAGGCGGAAGCGCAGGCGAAGGCGACCACGATCCGCCTCAAGACGCAGAAGCGCACCATCCTCACCCAGGTCCACCAGCTCAACACGCTGATGCACGGCCTGTCGGCCAAGGAACTGCAGGCCTACCGCGACGCTCAGGGTTCGATCGACAAGCAGGCCGTCGAGCGTCAGGTCCAGCAGGAACAGCAGCAGGGCGACAACCAGCCGCCGACTAACCAGCCGAGCTCCAATCCCTCGCAGGATCCGGGTCCGGGCAGCAAGGCTTCGGGTAAGGCCGCCATCGCGGTGAAGGCTGCCGAAGCTGAGCTGGGCAAGCCGTATGTGTGGGCCGCAGCCGGTCCGGACTCGTTCGATTGTTCAGGCCTGCTGGTCTGGGCGTGGGGCAAGGCCGGCGTCTCGCTGCCGCACCAGAGCGCCGAGCAGTACGCGATGGGCACGCACGTTTCGGAGAGCGACCTGCAGCCGGGCGATCTGGTGGCCTACTACAGCCCGATCCACCACATCGCGATGTATGTCGGCAACGGCATGGTTATCCAGGCTCCGCAGACCGGTGACGTCGTGAAGTACTCGCCGGTCAACTCGATGCCGTACACGGGCGCCACTCGGGTCGGCTAGCGACACAGCAGTTCAGCTGTACAAGCAGAACCTCCTGGCACGACCGCACAA
The DNA here is from genome assembly GCA_036267955.1 of Mycobacteriales bacterium. Lineage (GTDB taxonomy): Bacteria > Actinomycetota > Actinomycetes > Mycobacteriales > QHCD01 > DATAVB01. The sequence goes on from DATAVB010000071.1 coordinate 16,322, forward strand.
TCGACGGGTCGGCAACCGCATCGCGGTTGTCGACCCGTCGGCGTTCGGCCGGCCAGCCGGATACCGCTCCCGACCGCACATTGCGTACCGTGCTGGCATGTCCACCGTCACGGCCAGACCGCACCGGCGTCGCGCGCCGGGCGCCTGGCCACGCTGAGTCAGGGAGCTGGCCATGCGGACGCTGGTCGTCACCAACGACTTCCCACCACGTGCCGGTGGTATCCAGACATTTGTCTATGAACTGGCGCGCCGGCAATGGCCCGAGTCGCTGGTCGTCTTCGCACCGACCTGGCCGGGCGCGGCCGAATTCGACGCGGCGCAGCCGTTCCCGGTGATCCGGCATTCCGAGCGCACCGTGTTGCCGGTGCCGTCGGTGAGCCGCCGCGTCTGCGAGATCGCGGTGGCCGAGAACTGTACCTCGGTCTGGTTCGGAGCAGCAGCGCCACTTGCCCTGCTGGGCAAGGCGTTGCGGACCACGGCCGGCGTGCAACGGGTGATCGCCTCCACCCACGGGCACGAGGCAGGACTGTCCCGGCTGCCGGTCACCCGGCAGATGCTCCAGCGGATCGCCCACTCCGCCGATGCCGTGACGTTTCTCGGCGACTACACCGGACGACGGTTGGCCCCGGCGCTCAAGGCCACCCGGCTCGTGCACCTGCCACCGGGGGTTGACACCAAGTGCTTCCATCCCGGGGTCGATGGTTCGTCGGTCCGTAGTGGACTCGATCTGAGCGGTCGCCCGACCGTCGTCTGCGTCTCCCGACTGGTGCCGCGCAAGGGGCAGGACATCCTGATCCGAGCGCTGCCGCGGATCGCCGCGCGGGTGCCCGACACGGCCCTGCTGATCGTCGGCGGTGGCCCGGATATGCCGCGACTGCAGCGGTTGGCGGCCAGCACCGGAGTGGCCGACGACGTGGTCTTCACCGGCGCTGTGCCGGCCGAGGAGCTGCCGGCGCACTACGCGGCAGGTGATGTCTTCGCGATGCCGTGCCGCACCCGCTACGGCGGTCTGGACGTCGAGGGCCTGGGCATCGTCTACCTTGAGGCCTCGGCGATGGGAATGCCCGTCGTGGCAGGCGACTCCGGCGGCGCTCCGGATGCGGTGCGCGAGGGGGAGACCGGTTACGTCGTGGACGGTCGATCGGTCGACCAGGTCGCCGACCGGGTCGCCGGGTTGCTGGCCGATCCTGGACGGGCGCGGGCCATGGGGCAGCGTGGCCGGGAATGGGTCGAGCAGGATTGGCAGTGGGACGTGCTCGCCGCCCGCCTGCGCGGCCTGCTGACCGGCCCCCTCGTACCCTGACCGGCCCGCGCACACCTGAGGCCGTCGCCCTCATCCGCCTCGTTTTCCATAATCGTGAGTGGATTTGATACCTCTGGAGGTGCCAAATCCACTCACGATCATGAACAGGGCAGACGGTCGGCGCGGCAGGGAGCGGGTGAAGAGGGATCAGGGGACGGGGAAGCGGGCAGGCAGTTGGCCGCCGCGGATGGCGGAAACGTTGTGGGGTAGGGGATGTCAGCCGTAGAGCTCGGCGACCTCGTCGGCGTAGCGGTCCATCACAATCGAGCGCTTGAGCTTCAGCGACGGCGTCAGCTCGCCGCCCTGCTCGGTGAAGTCGGCGCTGAGGATCCGGAACTTCTTGATGCTCTCAGCCCGGGAGACGGCCTTGTTCGCCGATTCCACGGCCTTGCCGACCTCCTCCCGGACGACCGGGTTGTCGCGCAGGGTCTGCGCGCTGCTGTCGGCCGGCAGGTCATGCGCCTGACACCACGCCGGCAGCGCCTCGGGATCCAGCGTGATCAGCGCCGCGATGAACGGCTGCTTGTCGCCGACCACCATGCACTGGCTGATCAGCGGATGCGCCCGCAGCCGGTCCTCCAGCACGGCCGGCGAGACGTTCTTGCCGCCGGCCGTGACGATGAGCTCCTTCTTGCGGCCGGTGATCCGCAGGAAGCCCTCCTCGTCCAGATCACCGATATCGCCGGTGTGGAACCAGCCGTCGGTCAACGCCGCGGCGGTATCCGCGTCGTTGTGCCAATAGCGGGAGAACACGACCCGGCCGCTCACCAGAATCTCGCCGTCCTCGGCGATCCGTACCGAGACACCGGGAATCGGCCGGCCGACCGTTCCGATCCGGGTGGCGTTGTCGAGATTCAGGCAGCAGGCCGCGGTGGTCTCGGTCAGGCCGTAGCCCTCGTACACGAAAAGCCCGAGGCCGCGGAAGAAATGGCCGAGCCGCTCACCGAGCGGTGCGCCCCCGGAAATGGCGCCGGAGCACTGCCCGCCCAGCGCGGCACGGAGTTTGGAATAGACCAGCCGATCGAAGATTCCGTGCTGCAGACGCAGTGGCAAGGATGCCTTCTGGCCGGGCTCCTGGGCCTGGCTGTAACGGATCGCGATTCTTTCCGCGAGGTCGAAAATGCGGCCCTTTCCGTCGGCGTGGGCGCGCTGTTTCGCCGTGTTGTAGACCTTCTCGAAAACCCGCGGAACGGCAAGCAGAAAGGTCGGCCGGAATTCCTGCAGGTCGGCGGTCAGGTTCTTGATGTCCGACGTGTGACCGAGCCGAATTCCGGCGTAGACGATGGCGCACTGGATGACCCGGCCGAGCACGTGCGCGATCGGCAGGAACAGCAAGGTCGCCGCGTCCTCGTGGAACAGCGACGGCAGGCTCGAGGTGGTCGATAGCACCTCGAAGAGCAGGTTCTCGTGGGTCAGCTCGCAGCCCTTGGGCCGGCCGGTGGTCCCACTGGTGTAGATGATCGTCGCCAGGTCGGCGGCCCGGACGTCGGCCCGCCGCCGGTCCAGTTCGGCTGGGTTGGCGCCGGCGCCGCCCTTGGCCAGCAGCTCGACGCCGCCGTCGTCGATCGTCCAGACGGTACGCAGCTCCGGCAGGTCGTCCCGTACGGAGGCGAGCAGGTCGTTGTGTTCGGCGGTCTCGAGCACGGCAGCGGTGCAGCCGGAGTCGCTGAGGATCCACTGGATCTGCTCGGCGCTGGAGGTCTCGTAGACCGGGACTGGCACGCCGCCGACACTCCAGATCGCGTAATCCAGCAGCGTCCACTCGTATCGCGTCTTGGACATGATGGCGATCCGGTCGCCGGCACGCACGTCGGCGGCGAGCAGGCCGCCGGCGACGGAGCGGACCTCGGCGGCGAATTCGGCTGCCGTGACGTCCCGCCAGACGCCGTCGGCCGAACGCCGGCCGAAGGCCACGTTGTCCGGTCGGGCGGCCGCATTGTCGAAAACCATGTCGGCGAGGCTTGCGCCCGCAGCGACCGTCAGGGTCGTAGCCACCGAAAACTCGTGCACAGGCACCTCTCTCAACACCGCAACCGCATCAGCTGCAGGGTAACCGTCGTCACGTCGACGCTGGGCAACGACACTGGCGACAACCGGTCTCGGGGCGACTGGCATCCTGACGCCATGCCCCAGTTGGACCTGATGGACGAGGTGTTCATCGTGGCGGCACCGCGGACCGTCGCCACCGTAGTCGCCGACCGGGCGCGGTGGCCACAGTGGTGGCCCGGCCTTGAGCTCAGCGTGCAGGAGGACCGCGGCGTCGCCGGCATCCGCTGGCTGGTGGACGGCTGGTGGACGGGCAGCATGGAGATCTGGGTGCAGCCGCACCTCGACGGCGTGATCGCGCACTACTACCTGCGGATCGATCCGGCGGGAGCCAGGATGTCGGCCCGCCGGCTCGGCCGACACCGGCGGGCCTGGGGGCGGCGGTCCAAGCGGCTGCTGTGGGCGCTCAAGGACGAGCTGGAGGCGGGCCGGCCGGTCGGGGAGCGGCTCGGACCGGCCTAGCGCGTCCGGTCCGCCGCGCGGCCGAGCGACTCGAGCACCCGCGAATGGCTGCGCCGCAGGCCGGATTGTTCCGGCAGCAACGGCAAGCGCGGCGCCATCACCTCGTGGAAGACGCTCGACGCGGCGCCGAACGCGGCCGCGTCGACGCCGAGCAGCGAACGTTCCACGCTCACGTCACGGACCTGGCGGGTGTAAGCCTGCGACCGGATCGTTTCCCGTACGGCTTCGAGATAGCGCTCCGCGACCCCGTCCAGCAGCGCCGGCCCGCCCAGCACGACGTGCGTGATGTCCAGGACATTCACCAGCGTGAGGGTCGCGGTCGCCAGTCGGCTCGATGCGGTCTCGACCGCGGTGACGGCGGCCGCATCTCCCGTCGTGGCGTCGGTGCAGACCTTCGCGTAGGCACGGTTGAGGGCGGACGGCGCGCGCCGGCTCGATGCCGTGCCCCGGCCCGCGGCGGCGACGACGGCGCGGGGTGAGCAGTAGAGCTCGAGGCAGCCACGGTTGCCGCAGTCGCACAGCGGCCCGGATTCATTGACCGAGCAGTGGCCGATCTCGCCGCCGTTGCCGGTGACGCCTCGGTAGACGTTGCCGTCAATGAACAATCCAGCGCCGACTCCGGTGCCGAGGTACAGGTAGACGAAATCGTCGGCCCGGTTGTCGCCGCCGAACCAGTGCTCGCCGATGGCCGCGGCCGTCGCGTCGTTCTCGATCACCACCTGCAGCGGCGTTGTGTCGAGTCGATCGGTGACCGCCTTGCGCAGCGGCACATCCGTGACGCCCGGCATGTTCGGCGGGCGCAGAACCTGCCCGGTCGCCCGGTCGATCGGGCCGGGCACAGCGATGCCGACACCAAGCAGGCGCCGCTCGCGGACAGTCGGATCCGCGGTTGCGGCATTGATCTGCTCGGCGAGCTTGTCCACCAGCGGCGTCGCGCCGCTTTTGGTCGGTGGGGCGGTCTTGGCCGAATAGAGGACGTTGCCGCCGAGATCGATCACCATGACGTTGATCAGGTGCGGATCGACATGTACGCCGACCGCGGCGCCGGCGGAGGGATTCACCCGCAGCGGAGTCCGCGGTTTGCCGCCGGTCGAGGGCTCCCGAGTGCCCTCCTCGATCAGCCCGTCTTCCAGCAATCGCCGCGCGATGCTGGACACCGTCTGCGCGGTGAGGCCGGTGCGGTGGGCCAACTCGACCCGGCTGATCGCGCGGGCCAGCCGGATGGTGTCCAGCACGACGCTCTCGTTGAATGACGCTACCGACGGTAGGTTTGCCCCGCCCCTCGCGACCATTGCTGCCCCCGTCCGGTGTTTCTGGTGCCGGGCGATCGCCGGATGACCGCTGAGCGGCAGGGTGATCGACCGGGCACTCTCGGGATACACAGCCGCCGGCGGATCACCGGCGCGCGAGTGTGCTGCGACATGGAAGCACCGTTCATTCCTTTGGTCAAGGGCCATTCAGGCGCGCCGGGCGGGTGGTCGCCCGTTTCCGGTCACATGTCTGACAACGTTGTCCGAACGACTTGTGAACTTGGTCAGAGTGAGTTACAAAGTACCGCAGCGACCGGTTGCGTCTGGTCGAGGCCGCTTTGAGCGCGGCGTCCGGTGGCCTGCGGGCAGCTCGACTTCGAATGGAGAAGTGCATGACCAGCAGGGTGTGTGGCGTCCACGGAATGTGCCGCGAAGAGGGCACGGACCGCGGTCAGCCCGCCACGCCGGTCGTCGTAGGCGGTCGATATACCGGCAAGGTGTGGCCGGAGTAGGACAGCGCTTTCCAGCGGGTACGCTTCGCGAAACCCGCTGCAGGCCAAGACTTTTGGCTGTGGCCGTGTTGCATGTCAGCCGAGAGCTGAGACGTATCCGGCTCTGGAACCAGGTGTACGGAGAGGCGACCCCCGATGCTGAATTACATCGTCAAGCGCGCGGTGATGTCCCTCATCATCATTTTCATCGTCATCTCGGCGTCCTTTTACATGATCCGGCTGATGCCGGGTAACGCGATGGGATTTCTCCAGGCCCAGTTGCAACAGCAGGGCGGACTGACTCCGGACGAGATCCAGCAACGGCTCAACGCCGTCTACGGCGTGACGTCCAAGGCGCCGCTGTGGCAGCAGTATCTGGATTATGTGGGAAACGCATTCCGGGGTGATTTTGGCAACTCGCTCATCAACCCCGGCGCGAGCGTGCTGCACATCATCGCCAACTCGATCCCGTGGACCATCTTCGTGGTGGCCGTGGCGCTGCTGATCAGTTTCGTCATCGGCATCGTCGTGGGCACCGTGATGGCGGCCTATCAGGACAGTCGATTCGCCAAGTTCATCACCTTCATCGTCTCGTTCCTCAGTGCCGTGCCCAACTATCTGGTCGCGATCGTGCTGATCTATTTCCTCGCCGACCTGCACCGGGTATTCCCGATCGGTGCAGCGTACTCACTGGATGCGCCGCCAGGCTGGAACTTCCCGTTTCTCGGCAGCGTGATATGGCACGGCGTGCTGCCGATCATCGCCTATGTGGTGACCGCCTTCGGTGGCTGGGCCCTGGCGATGAAGGGGAGCGTGGTCTCGGTCCTGGGCTCGGAATACGTGCGGGCGGCGAAGTCGTGGGGCCTGAGCGGGCGGCGGGTGACACAGTCCTACGTGGGGCGCAACTCGATGCTGCCGCAGGTAACCTCGCTGGCCCTGTCGTTGGGATACATGTTCGGCGGCTCGGTCCTGATCGAAACGTTCTTCTCCTATCCCGGTATCGGCTACTACCTCGTGCAGGCCATCAACTCCCGCGACTATTCGGTGATGATGGGTTGCTTCATTCTGATCACGGTGGCCGTGGTGCTCTCCAACTTCCTGATCGACCTGCTCTATCCGATGGTCGACCCGCGGATCGCGAGCCCGGCCGCACCCAAGAAGGCCTCGCTCGGAGCCCACGGTGACGCCGTCGAGCAGACCACCCCGGTCGTTGGAGGAACAGTCGCATGAGGGAGCTGTCGCGGGATCTGTGGCGCATCTGTCGCGCCGACAAGGGCGCGCTGGCCGGCGGCGTCATCATCCTCATCTACCTGTTCTTCGCCATCTTCGGGCCATACATCACGCACGCCAGCAATGTGACCCACACGGCCGACTCGTATCTCGGACCGTCCTGGAAACACCCGCTGGGCACCGATTCGGTCGGCCAGGGCATCCTCGCGCAGCTCATCGTCGGCACCCGGCCGATCATGGAGGTCGGCATCATCGCGGCCGTCATCACCGTGGTGGTCGGTGTGGCTGTGGGTCTGGGGAGTGGTTATGCCGGCGGCTTCGTCGATTCCGCGGTGATGCGCGTCGTCGATGTATTTCTGACTATTCCCGGCCTGCCGCTGATCATCGTGATCGCCAGCTTCATCCGCACCACCAATCCGTTCATCCTGGCGGCATTGCTGTCGGTCACGGCGTGGGCCGGCCTGGCCCGGGCCGTCCGGTCGCAGGCGCTGAGCCTGCGGTCGATCGACTTCATGGAGGCCGCGCGGGTGCAGGGCCTGTCGCTGCGGCACATCGTGGCCCGCCAACTGCTCCCGAACGTCGGGCCGTACGTCGCGATCCATTTCCTGCTGGCGGTCACCGGCGCGATCTACGCCGAGGTCGGCCTGTTCCTGTTGGGAGTGGCACCGGTTACCGGCACCAACTGGGGAATCATGATCAACCTCGCGATGAGTCAGGGGGCGCTCTACACCTCGAAGAGCATGCTCTATCTCTTCGCGCCGATGGCGGCGATCGTGATCCTGCAGATGGCGTTCGTGTTCTTCTCCCGGGCACTGGACCAGTTCTTCAACCCGCGGCTGCGAGTTCGATGACCGCCGACGACATGAGGAGTGCGTGATGACCGCGACCGCCGAGCTCGGCGAGCCGATCCTCGAGGTCGACAACCTGTCGGTGGCGTTCCGGACCGAGACGGCAACGATCCGCGCCGTGGACGAGGTGAACATCAAGGTCGCGGCCGGCGACATCTACGCCCTGGTGGGGGAGTCCGGCTGCGGGAAGTCCACTCTTGCCTACAGCCTGCTCGATATCGTTCCGCCGCCGGGAAAGGTCGTCGGCGGAAGGGTGCGCTTCCGTGGCCAGGAGCTCGGCTCGATGGATTCCGGCGCGCTGAACCACCTGCGCGCCTCGCAGCTGTCCATGGTTTTCCAGGCGGCAATGAATGCCTTCAACCCGGTGCTCACCATCGAGCGACAGGTCGGGCACATTCTGGCCGCGCACCGGGACGTCTTCGAGTCCGAAGAAAAGGGCAAGAAGCATTTCGAGGATCTGCTCGACATGGTCCGGCTGCCGAAGGAGCGCATTCTGAGCTCCTTCGAGAGCCAGCTTTCCGGTGGGATGAAACAGCGCGTCGCCATTGCGGTGGCGCTGCTGCTGAATCCGTCGGTGCTGATCCTCGACGAGCCGACCACGGCGCTCGACGTGCTCAATCAGCGACTGATCATCGATATCCTGCGCGACCTGCACGATTCGCTCGGCGTCACGATCATTTTCGTGACGCACGACCTCGCCGTGGTGGCCGAGCTGGCCACCAGGGTCGGTGTGATGTATGCCGGTCGGCTGGTCGAGGAGGGCAAGGTGCAGGAGATCTTTGCCGGCGAGCACCGGCACCCGTACGTGGCCGCGCTGATCGACGCGATTCCCAGCGTCGCGGCGGACAAGGCACTGGCCCGGTCGATTCCCGGCACCGTTCCCAACCTCGCCGAATTGCCGCCGGGTTGCCGGTTCGCTCCGCGGTGCGGCCGAGTGGTGCCGCACTGCCGCGAGGTCGAACCGCGGCTGATTGCGGATGACCGGTTGCACCGGATCGCCTGCCACGTAGCCAATGACGACGTTCCGGCCGAGCAGGAGGCGCACGCATGAGTTTGCTCGAGGTCGCCAACGTCAGTCACCGGTATCCGACGACGACCGGTCCGCGTCCGATCCTGGACGACGTCAGCATCGAGGTGGAGAGCGACGGCATTCTCGCCATCGTCGGCGAATCCGGCTGTGGCAAGACGACGCTCGGCCGGCTGGTCGCCCGGTTGCAGCGGCCCCTCGCCGGCGAGGTTCGTTTCGATGGAAACGACATCTGGCAGGCGAAGGGCAAGGAACTGCAGGCCTACCGGCGGGCCGTGCAGGTCGTCCAGCAGGATCCGTACTCCTCGTTGAACCCGGGGCTCACCATCCGGGACGCGATCGCGCCCGGCCTGCGTCAGCACAAGATGGTGGCGCGCGGCGAGATCGACGACGAAGTCGTACGGCTGTTGCAGCTGGTCGGTCTCGACGTCACCCGGGCATTCCTGCGCCGTTATCCGCACCAGCTCTCCGGTGGGCAACGGCAGCGGCTGGCGATCGCCCGCGCGATCAGCCTGCAGCCCCGGCTGATCGTCGCCGACGAGGCCGTCAGCATGCTCGACGTCTCGATGCGGGTGTCCATTCTGGACCTGATGCTGTCGCTGCAGAAGGAACGGAATCTGGCCTATCTATTCATCAGCCACGACTTCGGCGTCGTCCGCTATTTCAGCCGCGGCGGCCGGATCATGGTGATGTTCTACGGCCTGGTGGTGGAGGAGGGCCCGTCCGAGCAGGTGATCCGGCATCCCCGGCACCCGTACACCTATCTGTTGCTGCAGGCCATTCCGGTGCCCGATCCGTCGCTGGCGGGCAAACGCAGGGACACGGACGTGGCGACGCAGGCCGAGGGCGAGCCGGCGGCGCACGGTTGCGTCTTCGCCAACCGGTGCCCGTTCGTCGAGGAGACCTGCCGCAAGAGCCGCCCGCCGCTGGTGGAGCAGGCCTCGGGCCAGCGGGTCGCCTGCTTCTTTCCCGAGCGGGTCCCGGATCCCGAGGTATTCGTACGGCAGGAGAAATCAGCGTGATGAAGGTCAGCGCCAAGGCGCTCATGCAGATCGGCATCGTGCTGCTTTTTCTGGCCGTGGTGGCCCGGTTCGGCGGGCTCAGCAAGGCCAACGCGATCGGCGACGATCTCGCCATCGGGGCGAGTGTGCTGCTGATCGCGGTCACCGGCGCCGTCGCCCGGTTCGGAAAGTAGCCCGGTTCGGAAAGTAGCCCGGTTCGGAAAGCAGCCAGTCAACGCGTTCGTAGCACACCAGCCCCGACCATTCCGGCCGGGGCACCGGTGGAACGGCATCACATGTCGAAAGGAAATCGGATGTTCAAGGTTCGGGAGCGGCTGCACGGGAAGCTGTTGAGATACAGCACCGTGCTGGCCGCGTCTGCGGTGGTCGTGGCCACCGCGGCCGCATGCAACGCGAGCGGTGGTGGCAGCAAGTCGAACGGCTCCGCGCCACCGCTGCAGTTCGGTATCTGCTGTGCCTGGGGCGCGACCTGGTCGTACAACCCCTACACGGCGTTCTTCCCCGGGGTGGGCAACGACTTCGTCCTGCAGACGCTGGCGATGCAGAATCCGCCGAAGCTGACCAATCTGATCCCGCAGCTCGCCGACAAGTGGACGACCACGGGCGACACGATCACCGCGCACATCCGCGCCGGAGCAAAGTGGTCGGACGGCACGGCGCTCACCAGCACCGATGTGCTGGACACGATCCTGCTCAACGGCACCAACGGCAACGTGCTGTGGAATGACATCACCGATGTCACCGCGCCGTCGGCCAACGAGATCAGCGTCAAGATCCGCAAGGGTGTGCCCGCCCAGCAGACGTTGATCGACCTGCTCACCCAGACGCGGCCCTTCCCGGCCAGCGTCTACGGCAAGTACGTGACGCCGGGCCTGAAGGCACAGCTGCTCAGCTATTACAACGAAGAGGCGACCAACCCGTCGGCGGCCGCCAAGAGCCCGGCCAAGACCACCATGACCAAGATCTTTTCGAGTGTGGTGAAGGCGTCGCCGAAGAATCTGCTCGGCGACGGCCCGTACAAGCTGATCACGATGAACACCCAACAGGCGAAGCTGGTGAAGTCGGACAACTACTACAACGCCGCGAAGATCTCCGTCCCGGAGGTCACCTATGTGAACGGCCAGCAGACCGACGTGCTCTACGGCGACCTGACCTCGGGCCGGCTGGACTTCTCGAACGTCTACCTGCCGGAGCCGATCGCGCAGAAGTTCACCCACACGCCGAACTCGCAGGTGGCGCTGCCGCCGTCGTTCGAGTACGCGATGTACTTCAACTCCGCGAAGTATCCGCTGAGCATCACCAAGGTCCGGCAGGCGCTCGCCTACGCGATGCCGCGTAAGGACATGATCGACGCGGCATACGGCACCACCAACCCGGGCGGTGTCATCGAGAATCACCCGGACGGCCTGGACCCGGGCGTGGAGAAGGTCTGGCTGACCAAGCAGCAGATCAACTCGCTGAACAAGTACCCGCACGACCTGGGCAAGGCGACCGCGCTGTTGAAGTCCGCCGGCTTCAAGCAGAACGGCAAGCAGTGGATCATGCCGAACGGCAAGCCGTTCACCCTGTCCTTCGAGGTCAACTCGGCGACCACCGACATCATCACCTCGTTCAAGGCCGCCTCCTCGGCGCTGTCCAACTTCGGCATCAAGTCCGAGGTGACCGCGGTGCCGGGCACGAAGCAGACCGCCGACCAGCAGGGCGGTGACTTCGAGATCGGCCAGGGTTTCCCCAACAACCTGAATCCGATCGCCGAGATCGAGGGCGTGCTCGGGCAGGGCAACAACTTCACCAGCCTGGGCAACTACAAGGGCCAGAAGGGCATCGGCTACGGCCCGACCGTCGACGTGCCCGGCCAGGGCAAGGTCAACGTCCCGACCACGATCGACAAGCAGGCGCACTCGACTCCGCCGGGCCCGCAGATGGCCAAGCTGGCGTGGAGCTGGGCCCAGCTGGTCAACCGCGACGTGCCGTTCCTGCAGTACGGGAACAAGGTCTACCAGTTCTCCTTCACCACGACGCACTACAAGAACTGGCCGTCGCTGAAGGACCCGCTGTGGAATCTGATCGCCTACAACATGAATGGCGGCTTCGTTCACGCGCAGGAAGAGGGCTACATCCAGCCTCGGTAATCGCTGAGCTCGACCAGAGCGGTACCGACCGGCCAACGGGGCGGCGGCACGCGGACACCCTCCGCGTGCCGCCGCCTTTGTCGCGTTCGGTGTCCTGAGCCGGCCGTGGCAACCGTGCCAGTCGGCGCGCCGTTAACACGATCGATACTTCCGTTTGTCAGCACTTCGGGCTAGCGTGCACACAACAATGAGCCCTAACGTGGTTGTGGCGTTCTGGATCAAGTAGATGAGAACGTTCGCATATACGTTCGCATCCGCCTAGCGGATCTGCCGCTGCCGAGGTGAGGAGCGCGTCGATGACGCAAGCTGTGGGGTCGCGGGTCCGCATGACCTCGCGAGACTGGAAGAACGTCCGGCGCGGTCTGCTGTTCGTCAGCCCGTGGATACTAGGACTACTCGCGTTTACCGTATTCCCGTTGGTCTACTCGGTCATCATCAGCTTCACCCAATATTCGGGCTTCAAGAGCCCGAAATGGTACGGCGTGCAAAACTACGTGCGCCTGTTCCACGACCCGATCGTGGGCACATCGTCCCTGAACACCATGTGGTACACGATTTTCGCCGTGCCGATCGGTCTCGTCATCGCGCTGCTGCTCGCCGTGGCGATGAACCGCCGGGTCCGCGAGGTGTCGCTGTACCGGACGATTCTCTACCTGCCGTCGCTGATCCCGGCCTTCGCCTTCTCCTTCATCTTCGTTGTGCTGTTGAACCCCGGCTACGGACTGGTCAACAAGATCATCGGCGGCCTCGGCTTCCAGTCGCGGGACTACCTGTCGGACCCGATGGGCATCAAGGGCGTCATCATCGGCATGGCGCAATTCGCCGCCGGAAATGCGGCGCTGATCTTCCTCGCCGGCCTAAACAACATCCCAGATACTCTTTATGACGCGGCAAAGGTCGACGGCGCCAATGCCATCACCCGGTTCGTCCGGATCACCCTGCCCCTGCTGTCGCCGGTGATCCTCTTCAACGGCATCAACGCCGTGAACGGCGCGCTGCAGATCTTCACGCCCGGATACATTCTGCCCACCACCCCAGGCGGACCGAACAACGGCTCGCTGTTCTACATGCTGAACCTGTATCAGAATGCGTTCAGCTATGCCCAACTCGGTTACGCGTCGGCCATGGCCGTCATTCTCTTCCTGGTCGGTATCGCGCTCGCGTTCCTGATATTCCGACTATCCCGACGGTACGTCCACTACGGCGTGGAGGCATAGGACCATGGCAGTCGACGAGATCGTCCAGGCGCCGCTGGCCCAGCGGCCCCAGGTCAAGCCCACCGCGCATCACGGGTGGGGAGCACGACTCTTCCTCATCATCATGTCCGCGATCTTCCTCATCCCGGTCTACTGGATGCTGGTCACCGCGCTCAAGACGCCGGCGGAGCTGTTGAAACCGTCGCCCAGTTGGATTCCGACGACCTTTGCCTGGAGTAACTTCAAGGACGCGATCAACGCGCTGCCGTTCGGCCGGTTCTTCGTCAACTCGGTCATCATCACGGCCCTGGTGTCGTTCGGCACCGTGTTTTCCAATGTGATCGTGGCCTATGGGTTTTCCTGTATCGAATGGCGCGGACGGGACAAACTGTTCTACGTGGTCATCGCCACGATGTTCCTTCCGTTTGCCATCACCGTCATCCCGCTGTTCGACCTCTTCGGTTGGCTGCACTGGGTGAACACCTGGCTGCCGCTGATCGTGCCGGCCTTCCTGGGCAGCGGATTCTCGACGTTCCTGCTCAGGCAGTTCCTGATGCAGATACCGCGCGACCTGCTGGACTCGTCCCGGGTCGATGGGGCGAGTGACTGGCGGGTGCTCTGGCAGATCGTGGTGCCGATGTCGAAGCCGGCTCTGGCCACCGTCGCCATCTTCGCCGCTCTGGCCTCCTGGAACGACTTCCTCGGCCCGCTGATCTACCTGCAGGACCAGCACCTGCAGACGCTGGCGATCGGCCTGCAGTATCTGCGGCAGACCCAGCCCGACAAGATCACGGTCAACCTGCTGATGGCGGCATCGGTGATGACCATCATCCCGGTTGTCGTGTTGTTCTTCGGCTTCCAGCGGTTCTTCGTCCGCGGCATCACGATGGGGAGCATCAAGTGAGCGTCATCTCAGCAGCTGGGTCGGCCCGCCGGCGTCGCCGGAATCGCTTCGGGGCCCTGCTCGGCGTCGTTGCGATGGCAGGCGCCGCCCTCACGGCGTGCGCCTCGCGCAGCACCGACCCGAAGGTGGTCACCTACTGGACCACGATCACCGACCCGATCACGATGAAGGCCTGGAATGCGATCGCCGCGGGATTCGAGAAGGAGAATCCCGGTTACAAGGTGCAGATCCTGCCGAAACCTTCGCTCGGCACCGGAGATGCGACCAGCCTGATCACCGCGGTGCGTGGCCATACCGGCCCGGACGCCTATCTTGTCGACCGGTTCACCACCGCGCAGTACGCCGCGACCGGGTTGTTGCAGGATCTGCAGCCCTATGTCGACAAGTCGCCGGGGATGAAATCGAAATACCTGCAGTTCGCCTGGAACGAGGGATCGTTCAAGGGTGACGCGTACGGCATCCCCAACGACACCGACAGCCGCGGCCTGTTCTACAACAAGACGCTGCTGAAGAAGGCCGGCATCAACCCGGACGTGCTCGACCCGAAGAACGGTCCGCCGACCATCGACGAGATCATGAATATCGCCAAGAAGACCACCATCATGAAGGGTGGGACCTATAAGCAGATCGGCCTCATCCCATGGGATGCGCAGGGCTTCTTCGCGACGTGGGCGCTGGCCTTCGGCGCCAAGTACTTCGACAACAGCACCTGCAAGATCGACCTCACCGACAAGGGCCAGGTCGAGGCGTTCAACGATTTCGCCAAGTGGGCCAAGCAGCTGAACTACACCAAGGTCAGCGCATTTCTGGCCACCTACCTGCCGCCGGGACACCCGCCGCAGCAGGGCACCTTCTTCGACAGCAACGTCGCCATGACGATCGACGGCAACTTCAATATCGAGCCGCTCAAGCAGTACGCGCCGAAACTCGACTACGGCGTCACCTATCTGCCGGTGGCGAAGAAGGGCGACCCGCCATTCACCTGGTCCGGTGGCTTCGCCTACGTGATGCCCAAGGGCGCGGCCAACCCGGCCGGCGGCTGGAAGTTCATCAAGTACGCGGCCGGGCCGGAGGGACAGAAGATCTACGACGTCATGACGCAGCACCTGCCGACGTACAAGTCGCTGCTGAACGACAAGCAGGTCACCGGCTCGCAGCAGTTCTTCGCCGACATCCTGAAGTACTCGACCAGCCGGCCGGCGCTTCCGATCAACGCGCAGCTGTCCAACGCGCTGGGTAACGCCCAGACCGCTGTGTTGCTGGGCGGGTCGCCGCAGGCCGCGCTGAACTCGGTCTACAAACAGGTGCAACCGAATATGCAGCAGTTCTGCCCGTTCAAGCTGCCGAAAACGGTCAACAGTAGTCAGTAACGGGTATCCGTAGACTCGGGCCATGCGAGTGCACGTGGTGTCCGATGTCCACGGGAACGTCGAGGCGCTGGGACGGGCCGGTGATGGCGCTGACGCGCTGGTCTGTCTCGGCGACCTGCTGTCCTTCGTCGACTACGCCGACCCGGCCGGCGGCATCATGGGCGAGCTGTTCGGCGGCGAGGCGATCAGCCGGTTCATCGAGTTGCGCACCGCCCAGCGGTTCGACGAGGCCTCTGCATTCTCCCGGTCGCTGTGGGAGCAGCGTGGCGAGGAGCCCCGGGTGGCCGTCGAGGGGGCCGCCCGCCGGCAGTACGGGCGGCTGTTCGAGGCGATGCCGCGCCCGGCGTACGCCACCTACGGCAACGTCGACCTGCCGCGGCTGTGGGACGAGTTCACCGGCGACGGGATCCGGGTGCTCGACGGCGAGACGATCACCCTGGACGGGCGGCGGTTCGGCTTCGTCGGCGGCGGCCTGCAGACCCGCTACCGCACGCCGTACGAGCGCAGCGACGAGGAGTATGCCGCCCGTATCGCCGCAGTGGGCGCGGTCGACGTGCTCTGCTGCCACATTCCACCGGCGCTGCCTGAGCTGACCTACGACGTGGTGTCGCGCCGGTTCGAACGGGGCAGCGAGGCGATCCTGCAGGCGATCCGGGAGACCCAGCCGGATCTCGTTCTCTTCGGTCATGTCCATCAGCCGTTGCAGCGCCGGATGCGCATCGGGCGTACCGAATGCGTGAACGTTGGCCACTTCCGGGCGGGTGGCATGCCCTACGTGGTGAGCTGGTGACCGGCGGGTAGCCTGCGGCGTATGGCCGCTGACAAGTCCTCGCAGTCGATCATGATCGGCGCGCCGCCGCCGGACATCATGTCCGTGATTGCGGACTTCGCCACCTACCCGGAATGGTCCGGCTCGATCAAGACCTGCGAGGTGCGCGACAGCTATCCCGACGGCCGGGCCGAGACCGTCCATTTCGTCATCGACGCCGGCATCGTCAAGGACGACTACGTGCTGCGGTACGACTGGGCCGATGACGGCACCGCGGTGTCCTGGGAGCTGGTGACCGGCCAGCTGCAGAAGAGCCAGCACGGCTCGTACCAGCTGGACACGGTCGGGACGGCGACCCGGGTGACGTACTCGCTGACCGTCGACCTGAGCGTCCCGATGCTGGGCCTGTTCAAACGCAAGGCCGAGAAGGTCATTCTCGACACCGCTTTGAAGGAGCTCAAGAAGCGCGTCGAACACTGAACTTGCCCCTGCCCCGGGTCAACCTCCTACCGTCGGTGTCATGCACGAGATGTTGACCGTCGGCCAGGTCGCCCGGAGCAGCGGCCTCACGCCCAAGGCGTTGCGACACTACGACCGGATAGGGCTGCTGCGCCCAGCCGTGGTGGACGGGGCGAACGGTCACCGTCTCTACGATCCCGCGCAACTGGCGCAGGCCCGACTCGTGGCACGGTTGCGTGCCGTCGACCTGCCGCTGGAACAGGTCCGGGAATGCCTCGCCGCCAGTGCTTCCGGAGACGCCGCCGACACCATCGGCCGGCTCCTGGCGGAGCACCGGAAACGAATGACGGCCCGGCTCACCCGTACCCAGACCGCGCTGCACCGGCTGGACCACCTCGTCGCGGACGGACTCCCAGAGACCAATGTCGGAGACATCATGACCACAGATCAGAAAACACCCACCATCAACGACGAGCGGGCGCTGGCCGTAGCACTCTTCAACGGTGTCTGGCGGCTGCTGGAAAAGGATGACCGCTCCGCCTCCGACGACGAGCGGGTGGTCCACATGGCACACGCGTCCCGCTATCACTGGGGCCAGGTCGGCACGCCGAGCAACCTGACGATCGGGGAGTGGCAGTGCTCGCGGGTCTACGCCGTGCTCGGCCGGGCCGAGCCGGCGCTGCACCATGCGGCGGCGGCGTTGCGGATCGTCCAGGAGAACGGGATAAGTGATTTCCAGCTCGCCTTCGCGTATGAGGCGTTGGCCCGGGCGCACGCGGTCGCGGGCGATGCGGAGGAGGCCCGCCGGTGGACCGAGCAGGCGCTCGCCGCCACCGAGTCGGTGTCCCAAGAGGACGATCGGGAACTGTTGCGTTCGGACCTGGAGTCGATCCCAGGCCAGGACCGTTTCTGGTGAGTTGCCCGCCGGTCGGTACGCTGCGGCAATGCTGAGCGGTGAGGGTCTGTCGTGCGACTGAGTGTGGGCGTCGACATCGGCGGTACGAAAGTGGCCGCCGGTGTGGTGGACGAAGAGGGCAACATCATCGAGGAGTTGCGCCGCGCCACGCCGACGAAGGACGTCACCGAGACCGAGAACGTGATCAGTTCGGTGGTCGCCGAGTTGCGATCCCGGCACGACGTCGTCGCGGTCGGGATCGGCGCCGCCGGCTGGATCGCCTCTGACCGGGCCACCGTGCTTTTCTCGCCGCACCTGGCCTGGCGCAACGAGCCGCTGCGCGATGCCCTGTCGGAGCGGGTCGGGCTGCCGGTGACGGTGGAGAACGACGCCAACGCGGCGGCCTGGGCCGAGTACCGGTTCGGCGCGGCGACCGGTGAGCCGGTGGTGGTCTGCGTGACCCTCGGGACCGGAATCGGCGGTGGCCTGGTCGTCGCCGGCACGCTCTTCCGGGGTGCTTTCGGGGTCGCCGGCGAGTGGGGCCACATGTGCATGGTGCCCGGCGGCCGGCGGTGCGCCTGCGGAAACCGCGGCTGCTGGGAGATGTACGCCAGCGGTACGGCCCTGGCCCGGGATGCCCGCGAGCTCGCCGACATCTCGCCGGTGGCGGCGCACCGGCTGCTGCAACTTGTGGACGGTGACGCCTCCCGGTTGACCGGTCACGAGGTGCGGATCGCGGCCCAGGAAGGCGATCCGGGCGCACTGGAGATTTTCACCAGCATGGGCCGCCGGCTGGGCGAGGGACTGGCCGACCTGTCCGCGGTGCTCGACCCGAGCTGCATGGTGATCGGCGGCGGTGTCGGTGAGGCCGGGGACATGCTGTTGAACCCGGCCCGGGCCGCCTATGCCGAATCGCTGACCGGCCGCGGATTCCGCCCGCTGGCGCGGATCGAGGCGGCCCGCTTCGGACCGGCCGCCGGTCTCGTGGGCGCCGCCGACCTGGCCCGCCGCCGCATCTGACCCACCCTCTGCTTCCCCC
>DATAVB010000072.1:0-9385 GCA_036267955.1 Mycobacteriales bacterium
TAGAGGCCAGTGCCGGGCCGCAGTGGCGACGCGGCCGGCTGCGCGGCTTTCCGCCCGGCCGCTGTCTGTGCGGCCGGTGTCTGTGCGGCCGGTGTCCGTGCGGCCGGTGTCTGTGCGGCCGGTGTCCGTGCGGCCGGTGTCTGTGCGGCCGGTGTCTGTGCGGCTTTTCGCACGGCGGGAGCCGCGGCGGCGGCTACCTGAGCCGGCACCGCGACTCCGCTGAGCAGCAACAACGCCATCAGCAGTCGTCTCACGATCAGCCTCCGATTCGGGCAATCGATTTCAGATACGGCGATTTCAGCTGGGGCAATCCTCGACAGGGCCGAGCGGGATGTAAAGGGCCCCGCCGAAACCGGCTCAGACCGCCGACCACGATCGCCAACTCCGCAGGCCAACCGCCGCGGCCAATCGACACCAGCCTCGTCACCGCCCTCGACCCCGCCTCGTCACCGCCGCCCTCGTCACCGCCCTACGACGGTGCTCCGCCCCTCGGAGCACCGTCGTAGGCGTTGATCTCGACCGATCGGCCACCGCCGGTCAAGGCGCACTTCGATCGATGTCGGCCGGGGTGAAGCCCGGATGAGAGCGCACTTCGATCGGGGCGGTCGGGTGAAAGCGCACTTTGATCGGGGCGAGAGGCCGGGACCGCCCGCGCTCGGTGATGATGTTTGCGTTGAGCCGGCCATGGCCGGCGTTTCGCGATCATGATCATGGTCCAGGGCCCGAACAACCGGCCTATCGCCGTCATGATCATGGAACGGGCCGCCGAGCAGCGCCGGCTCTGGATCGAGGTGCGCTTTGACCGCCGTCGCGCCGCACCCTCCGGTCGAAGTGCGCTTTACCCGGGATCTGCCATCCCCGCAACGGGTAGAGCGCACTTCGATCGGGGGCCGGCCGCACGAGCAACCGGGTAAAGCGCACTCCGATCGGATCGGACGGGCTACGAGGTCCGAGCGACGGCGGATTTGTCGGACCGGGTGATTACGGTCGCAGCCATGAATTCTCTGAAGTCCGGTGTCGTACTTCCGTTCGGCGATGCGCGCGACATCGCCGAACACGCAGTCCAGGCTGAAGCGGCCGGCTGGGACGGCGTCTTCATCGCCGAGGGCGTCTGGGGCGTGGACGCCTGGTCCGCCCTCGCAGCCGCGGCAATGACGACCGAACGGATCGGCCTGGGCACGCTGCTCACGCCGGTGCCGCGGGTCCGTCCGTGGGATCTGGCCAGCCGGGTCGGCACGGTCGACCGGCTCTCCCGCGGGCGGGCGATCCTCGGCGCCGGCCTCGGCGCGCTGCATGAGGGTTGGACCGCGTTCGAACGGGACGAGGGTCGGCGCACCCGGGTCGAGCTGCTCGAGGAGTGCCTGGCGATCTACGACGGGCTGATGCGCGGGCAGCCGTTCGGCTATCAGGGCAAGCACTATCAGGTCAGTCCGACGACGTTCGGCGTGCCGGACCCGCCGGTGCAGCAGCCCCGCCCGCCGGTGTGGTTGGTCGGCGCGTGGGTGTCCGGCCGGTCCGCGCAACCGTCGCTGGCCCGGGCGGCGCGATGGGACGGTCTGCTCCCCCAGGTCGTCGGCGACGAGGGGCGGGCCAAGGCCGATACGCCCGAGGAGTTGGCCGGCATCGTGACCCAGGTGCTGGCGCTGCGGGCCGAGGCGGGGCTGCCGACGGACGGCTACGACGTCGTGTTGGAAGCCGACAGCTACGGCGGATTCCGGACCATGACCAGCACCGACCCGCAGGTCTGGGCGGATGCGGGGGCGACCTGGTGGGTGGAGTCGTGGTGGGACCTGCCCGACGACGCCGAAGGCGCAGCCACCCTCCGCCGCCGGATCGCGAGCGGGCCGCCGGACCACTGACCCCAACCAAACAGGCCGAAACGCGGACCGTCAGCCAGCGGCGCGACTGCCGGTCAGGCGCAGAGGCCGACTTCGCGGAGCTCCTCGATCTGACGGCGGGCGGCCGCGAGCAGTGCGGCCGGGTCCGGGCCGGCGGACAACACCGACCGGGACGCCGACGGGATGATCCCCGGCAATCCGGCGAAGAGCCGGCGCAGATCTGCCGGTGTGCCACCCTGCGCGCCCAGCCCGGGCACCAGCACCGGCCCGTTGAGCGAAGCCAGATGCAGCCCCAGCTCACCGACCGTCGCGCCGACCACCACGCCGACCGATCCGAGCGGGGCGGCTCCGGCATTGTCGGCGGCGGCCTCGGTCACGATCTGCTGCGCCACGGTCGCACCGTCGGCTCCGACCGCCTGCTGCACGGTCGCGCCCTCCGGGTTGGAGGTCATCGCGAGTACGAAAACCCCGGCGTCGTTGCGGGTCGCGGTGTCGATCATCGGCCGCAGCGAGCCGTACCCGAGGAACGGGCTCGCCGTGATCGCATCAGCTGCGAGCGGGCCGCTCTGGTCCAGGTAGGCGTCGGCGTACCCGGCCGCCGTGCTGCCGATGTCGCCGCGTTTCACATCGAGGATGACGATCGCCCCGGCCGAGCGGGCCTCGGCGACGATCCGCTCCAGGACCGCGATGCCGGCCGACCCGTGGCGCTCGAAGAACGCGGACTGCGGCTTGAGGACGGCCACCTCACCGGCCAGCGCCTGCACCACCGTGCCGGCGAACCGTTCGAGGCCGGCGGCATCGTCGGACAGTCCCCATTGCTGCAGGAGCGCAGCGTGCGGGTCGATGCCGACACAGAGCGGACCGCGCTCGCGCAGCCGCGCGGTGAGCCGCTCGCCGAAGGTGTTCCCCATCAGATCCTCCTCGGAGAAGTCTTTTCCACGGCAGGTCGCTCCGCCGCGTCGGCATCCACATCGGTAGTCACATCAGCAAGACCCGCGTCCGCCATCGCCTCACCGTCGGACATGTCGTCGGCCAGCTCACCAGCAGCCGCCACCGCCGCAGCGTCCAGCTCCGGAGCCTCGCCGCGGTCGGCCTGCACGGGCTCGGTCCGTTGATCGTCCGCCGCCGTCTTCGGCTCGGCGTCCGAGGCGGTGTCCGGCTCCGCAGCAGACTCGGCGACGGTCACGCTCTCCCGCGAGCGCACCGGATCGGCCGGCCGGTGGGCGTACCCGATCGCGTCCTGCAGCCGGGTGAAACCGCGCTCCAGCAGGGCCTGCCGCAATTCGGCGAGCACCCGGACCGGAGCGCTCGGGTCGTGGAACACCGCGGTGCCGACCGACACCGCCGAGGCGCCAGCGAGGATGAATTCGAGCGCGTCGCGACCGGTCATGATGCCGCCCATCCCGAGAATCGGGATGTACGGCAGCGCCTGGTGCACCTGCCAGACGCACCGGACGGCGACCGGACGGATCGCCGGGCCGGACAGTCCACCGGTGACGCCGCCCAGCTGCGGGCGCATCGTGTCGGTGTCGATCGCCATGCCCAGCAACGTGTTGATCATCGACAGGCCGTCAGCACCGGCGTCGACGCAGGCCTTGGCGATCTCGACGATGTCGGTGACGTCCGGCGACAGCTTCGCGAACAGCGGCACCCGCCCGGCGAGCTCGCCGCGGACCGCCCGGATCACCCGGGACGCCTCCCACGGGTCGCAGGCGAAGACCTGGCCGCGGTCCTCGACGTTGGGGCAGGAGATGTTGACCTCGATCATGGCGACACCCGGCTGGTCGCGCAGCCGGTGCGCGAGCATCCGGTAGTCCTCGACGTGACCGCCGGCGATGCTGACGACGGCCTTGGCGCCGCGTTCGGCCAGCCAGGGCAGATCGTGGTCGCAGAACGCCTCGATCCCCGGGCCCTGCAGGCCGATCGAGTTGAGCATGCCGGACGGCGTCTCGGCCATCCGCGGTGTCGGCCGGCCGGCGCGCGGCCGCATCATCACCGACTTCGTGACCACCCCGCCGAGCTCGGCCACATCGAAGAACTGGTGCAGCTCCCGGCCGGCGGCGGCACAACCCGACGCGGTGAACACCGGGTTGGCAGCACGGAACGAGTCAAGGTCGGTCGTCATGTCCAGCTCGACGGCGACTTCCTGCGGCTCGACCACTGCGCTCCCCTTGTCGGTCCCGACCGTCATGATGCACCGGCCGGAAGCTCGACCATCCCGGCCCCCAGCGCGTCGACCGGCACCGTGCCGACATCCGCCCAGCGCACCCGTTCGGCCGAGAACACCGGGCCCTCGACGCAACTACGGGTCATCCGGGTCACCTGGTCGTCGCCGACGATCGGCAGCACACAGGTCATGCAAACCCCGATGCCGCAGGCCATCGACTCCTCAACCGCGACCTGACAGGCGATGCCGTACGACTCGGCCACCTCGGCACAGGCGCGCAACATCGCCATCGGCCCGCACGCGTAGACCACCCCGGCCTTCGCCTTCTCAATGGTCTCCGGCAGCACGTCGGTAATCAGCCCCTTGCGTCCGGCGCTGCCGTCGTCGGTGGTCACCCGCAGACTGGTCGAGGCGCGCTTGAGCTCCAGCTCGGCGAAGATGCGCTCGGCGGTCGCGGCGCCCAGCAGAACGTCGACCCGGCAGTCCCGGGCCCGCAGCGCCTCGGCGAGGGGATAGAGCGGCGCGCTGCCGTATCCGCCGCCGACCAGTACGGCCGGCACCGGGCGGGCCGGCAGCCGGAACGGCGTGCCGAGCGGGCCGACCACGTCGACCGGGTCGCCCTGCCGCAGCTCGGCGATCCACGCCGTACCCGGACCGTGTACGTCGACGGCGAACTGCACCGTCCCGCCGTACGCACCGGCCGGGGTCGCGGTGTGGATCGCGAAAGCCCGACGCAGCAGCATTCCGGTGTTGGCGCCGCCGACGGCCAGAGCCACGAACTGGCCCGGACGGGCGCTCTCGCCGATACCCGGCGCCACCAGCGTCAGCAGGTGGTAGGCGCCCAACCGCTTACGCGACAGCACCTCACTGCGAACCTGCACCGGTCGCATCAGGACCGACCTCCCCACTGACGTGCCCGCAGTGCCGCATGCAGCTGCTGCAGCGGTCGCACTCCGACGTCGCCGGCCAGCAGCGCCTCGATCCCCTGCACGCAGGCGGCCGCGGCCTGAACCGTGGTCAGGCACGGGATGCCGGCGCCGACCGCGGCCGTCCGGATCTCATAGCCATCCACCCGCGGCCCGGAATTGCCCGGGCTGCCGAACGGAGTGTTGATCACCAGGTCGACGTCGCCAGCGAGAATACGCTCCACGCAGTTGGGCGAATCGCCCGCGCCGTCACTGAACTTCCGGACGATCTGCGTGTCGACTCCGTGCCGGCGCAGCACGTGCGCCGTACCCGCCGTCGCCAGCACCCGGAAACCCAGATCGGCCAGCCGTTTCACCGGAAAGATCAGCGCCCGCTTGTCCCGGTTGGCGACGCTGACGAACAGCGTGCCGGAGGTCGGCAACGAGCCGTACGCGGCGGCCTGCGACTTCGCGAACGCGGTGCCGAACGAGGCGTCAATGCCCATCACCTCGCCGGTCGACTTCATCTCCGGGCCGAGGATCGTGTCGACGCCGTGGCCCTCGATGGTGCGGAACCGCTGGAACGGCAGCACCGCCTCCTTCACCGCGGTGGCCGAGTCCTCCGGCAGTACGCCGCCGTCGCCGGTCCAGGGCAGCAACTGCTCGGCCCGCAGCTGACTGATCGTGGCGCCGAGTGCGATCCGGGCCGCCGCCTTCGCCAGCGACACCGCGGTCGCCTTCGAGACGAACGGCACCGTCCGCGACGCCCGCGGATTGGCCTCCAGGACGTAGAGCACGTCGTCCTTCAGCGCGTACTGCATGTTGATCAGCCCGCGGACCCCGACCGCGGCGGCGATCGCCTCGGTCGACCGGCGCACCCGCGCGATGTCCTCGGCCCCCAGCGTGATCGGCGGCAGCGCGCAGGCCGAGTCGCCGGAGTGCACGCCGGCCTCCTCAATGTGTTCCATCACGCCGCCGAGGTAGAGGTCGGTGCCGTCGTACAACGCGTCGACGTCGATCTCGATGGCGTCCTCCAGGAACCGGTCGACCAGCACCGGATGGTCCGGGGACACCTCGGTGGCCCGGCCGATGTAGTCCCGGAGGGTGTCGTCGTCGTAGACGATCTCCATGCCACGCCCGCCCAGCACGTACGAGGGGCGGACCAGCACCGGGTAGCCGATCCGTTCGGCGATGGCGTGCGCCTCGCCGAAGGAGGTGGCGGTGCCGTGCGCCGGCGCCGGCAGCCCGGCCTCGGCCAGCAGCCGGCCGAACGCCCCGCGCTCCTCGGCCAGGTGGATCGCCTCGGGCTGGGTGCCGACGATCGGTACCCCCGCATCCTTCAGGCGCTGGGCCAGGCCGAGCGGGGTCTGTCCGCCCAGCTGGCAGATCACCCCGGCGACCGTGCCGGAGGTCTGCTCGGCGTGCACGACCTCCAGGACGTCCTCCGCGGTGAGCGGCTCGAAGTAGAGCCGGTCGGAGGTGTCATAGTCGGTCGAGACGGTCTCCGGGTTGCAGTTGATCATCACGGTCTCGTAGCCGGCGTCCCGAAGCGTCATGGCCGCATGCACGCAGGAATAGTCGAACTCGATGCCCTGCCCGATCCGGTTGGGGCCGCTGCCGAGGATGAGCACCTTGGGCCGGTCGCGCTGCGCCGAGACCTCGGTCTCCTCGTCGTAACAGGAGTAGTGGTACGGCGTGGTGGCGGCGAATTCGGCCGCGCAGGTGTCGACCGTCTTGAAGACCGGCCGGATGCCGAGCCGGTGGCGCAGGGTCCGGACCCCGTCCTCACCGGCGAGCTCGGACCGCAGCGCGGCGATCTGCCGGTCGGACAGACCGGCCCGCTTCGCCTTGCGCAGCAGCCGTGGCGTGAGCGACGGCTCGTCGAGAATCTCCGCGCGCAGCTCGACCAGGGAGGCAATCTGGTCGACGAACCAGGGGTCGATGCCGCTGGTCGCGCTGACCTCCTCGATGCTCGCACCCAGCCGCAAGGCGCGTTCCACCGTGTAGAGCCGGCCGTCGTGTGGCGTCCGTAGAGCGTCCACTGTGGACTCTCGGGTGGCGCCGTCCGGGTCGGGCTCGGTCCAGAAGCCGGCCGCCTTGGTCTCCAGCGACCGCAGCGCCTTGCCCAGCGCCTCGGTGAAGTTGCGGCCGATCGCCATCGCCTCGCCGACCGACTTCATCGTCGTCGTCAACTCGGTGTCGGCGCCGGGGAACTTCTCGAACGCGAACCGCGGCGCCTTGACCACCACGTAGTCCAGGGTCGGCTCGAACGAGGCGGGCGTCTCACCGGTGATGTCGTTGCGGATCTCGTCCAGCGTGTAGCCGATGGCGAGCCGGGCCGCGATCTTCGCGATCGGGAATCCGGTCGCCTTCGATGCCAGCGCGCTGGACCGGGAGACCCGCGGGTTCATTTCGATGACGACCAGCCGGCCGGTCTCCGGGTGCACGGCGAACTGAATGTTGCAGCCGCCGGTGTCGACCCCGACTGCCCGCAGCACGGCGATTCCGAGGTCGCGCATGGTCTGGTATTCCCGGTCGGTCAGCGTCAGCGCCGGCGCCACGGTGACCGAGTCTCCGGTGTGCACACCCATCGCGTCGATGTTCTCGATGGAGCAGACGACCACGACGTTGTCGTTCCGGTCGCGCATCAGCTCGAGCTCGTACTCCTTCCAACCGAGCACGCTCTCCTCGATGAGGACCTCGTGCACCGGGCTGGCAGCGAGTCCGGCGCCGGCGAGCCGGCGCAGCGCCTCCTCGTCGTGCGCCATGCCGGAGCCGGCGCCGCCCATCGTGTACGACGGCCGGATCACCACCGGATAGTGCAGTCGATCCACTGTGGACAGAACTTCGTCCAGGGTATGGCAGACGGCGCTGTCAGGCACCTCGCCGCCGATGTCGCGGACGATGTCCTTGAACTGCTGGCGATCCTCACCCCGGCCGATCGCCGCGATGTCGGCGCCGATCAATTCCACGTTGTATTTGTCCAGGACGCCGCGTTCGTCCAGGGCGACCGCGATGTTGAGCGCGGTCTGCCCACCCAGGGTGGCCAGCAACGCGTCCGGCCGCTCGGCGGCGATCACCAATTCGACGAATTCCGGCGTCAACGGCTCGATATACGTCGCGTCGGCGAATTCCGGGTCGGTCATGATCGTCGCCGGGTTCGAATTGACCAGGCTGACCCGCAGCCCCTCGGCCCGCAGCACCCGGCAGGCCTGCGTTCCGGAATAGTCGAATTCACAGGCCTGGCCGATGACGATCGGCCCGGAGCCGATCACCATGACGTGCTTGATATCCGTACGCTTCGGCATCAGCCCTGCCCCCGCATCAGGTCCACAAAACGGTCGAAGAGATAACCCGCGTCGTGCGGGCCGGCCGCCGCCTCCGGGTGGTACTGCACCGAGAACGCCGGTATGTCGAGGCAGCGCAGCCCCTCGACCACGTCGTCATTGAGACACAGGTGGCTGACTTCGGCTGCCCCGTAAGGTGTTTTCGAGACCCGGTCGGCCGGCGCGTCCACCGCGAAACCGTGGTTGTGCGCGGTGATCTCCACCTTTCCGGTGGCCCGGTCGATGACCGGCTGGTTGATCCCGTGGTGCCCGTACCGCAGCTTGTACGTGCCGAAGCCCAGCGCCCGCCCGAGCACCTGGTTGCCGAAACAGATGCCGAACAACGGAATCCGCCGGTCCAGCACCTCCTGGGTAACCGCCACCGGATGATCGGCCGTGGCCGGGTCGCCCGGGCCGTTGGCCAGAAACACCCCGTCCGGCCGCACCGCCAGCAGATCGTCCACTGTGGACGTCACCGGGAAGACGTGCGTCTCGATGCCGCGCTCGGCCATCCGGTGCGGCGTCATCGACTTGATGCCCAGGTCCAGGGCCGCGACGGTGAACCGCCGCTCCCCCACCGCCGGCACGATGTACGTCTGCGGCGCGGTCACCTGACCGGCCAGATCGGCGCCCTCCATCGACGGGCTCGCCAACACCCGTTGCAGCAGGGCATCCGGGTCGGTCTCGACCGAGGAGATGCCGACCCGCATGGCGCCGCGCTCGCGCAGGTGCCGGGTCAGCGCCCGGGTGTCGATGCCGGAGATGCCGACGATCCCCTGCTGGCGCAGTTCGTCGGACAGCGACCGGGTCGAGCGCCAGTTGGAGGGGCGCCGGGCCGGATCGCGCACGACGTAGCCGGCGACCCAGATCTGCCGGGACTCCGGATCCTCATCATTGATGCCGGTATTGCCGATGTGCGGCGCGGTCTGCACCACCACCTGCCCGTGGTAGGACGGGTCGGTGAGGGTCTCCTGGTAACCGGTCATCCCGGTGTTGAAGACCGCCTCACCGAACGTCTCGCCGACCGCTCCGTAGGCCTCGCCGGTGAATGACCGGCCGTCCTCCAGCACCAGAACCGCTGCGCCGGTCACTTGACCGCCTTTCCGTCGAGCACTGTCGGCTCGCCGCGCAGGAACGTCGCGACGATCC
>DATAVB010000073.1:0-14560 GCA_036267955.1 Mycobacteriales bacterium
TCGGAACCGGGGTCGGTGGGCTGGGTGGGGTTCTTGGTGCGTTCGGTCGTCTCGCCGGCCGTGCCGTCGGCGGCGGGGCCGGGTGCAGTTCTTCCTGGCGCGCCGGTGGGTCCTGTTGGTGTGTCGGCTGGTGCGTCGGCCAGATCGTCGCCGCCGGGTCCGGGACCGGTGGTGGGTGGGGTGGTGTGGCCGGTGACCAAGTCGAGCAGTGAGTCGGCGCGGCGTTGGTTCATCGTCCGGGGATCGTTGGAGGGCATTGCCCGGGCGATCAGGGACAGGGTGGCGTAGAGGGTGGCGGCGTCTTCGGCGGACAGTTCCGCCCGTAGGGTGCTCATCCCGTCCTGACTCGGCCGCAGCGCAACATGCCGGTCGTGTCGGGCCTGCTCATGCCGGGCGTTCGCCGCAGCCGGGTCGACCGCGATCACGGCCTTATCGACCAGGCGCTGCAACTGCGCCGTGGTCTTCCCGCCGGCCTTGGGCAGGATCCGGGATTCCACCACAGTGGCTTGTTCGGGGGTCAGGACCATCGTGCGGTCCGCGATGACGTTCACGCGTCGTAGGTCCAGGTCCCCGTTCCGCCACGCCGCCAACGTCGCCGGCAGGCACTCGGTCAACCGCAACGCCAACGACAGCCGCATATCCACCGCACGCCGGGTCAACGACAGGGCACAGGAGAGCTCATCGACCACAAACTCGGAAATATCCGCACGACCGGCGAACCCACGATCCTGCGGACCCGTCACCGGACACTGCGACGCGAACTCCACCAGGGCCTCGGCCTGCTCCGCCTGCGCCCGACACACCAACCCCTCCAGACCGATCACCCGATCCAACACCCGGGCAGGCGACTCGATGACATCCGGAAACCCCT
This sequence comes from Mycobacteriales bacterium, assembly GCA_036267955.1. GTDB lineage: Bacteria > Actinomycetota > Actinomycetes > Mycobacteriales > QHCD01 > DATAVB01. The sequence goes on from DATAVB010000073.1 coordinate 872, forward strand.
CCACCGGTGGGGCATCGGCATCCAACGGCACCCGATCCGCATCGCCAGCCGAAACCGCACACGCGGCCAGACGCGCGGCCAGGGCAGCACCCGACAACAGGCGGCCGCCCTCCACCACCCAACACCCCGCCACGTCGCTATCGAACATACATTCGACCATATAACGAACCGGTAACGACCGCAAGCACCGGCTTCGCTTATACGCGGACGGAGCGGCCAGACACCTATGGACCTTGCTGACGCGAAGTTGGGTCATCGTCGCGTTGGAGCGAGTGGCCAGGCAGGACCAAGGAAGGGTCGCGAGCATTGGCTGGACAAGGATCGCGGCCATCGGAGGTGCGAGCGCGGGCGAGTGCTGGACGTGAGTGGTGGCGTGGCTGAAGGTGGGTGTGGCGACGGCGGCCGAACGCCGGAGATGGTTGCGGCGAGGCGGCGAGTGTCGGAGGTGATTGCGGCGTGGGCAGGCGAGTGCTGGACGTGATAGCGAGGCGGCGGTGCTGGACGTGATGGCGTGGGCAGGCGAGCGGAGGATAGGGGAGATGGGCATCGGGTAGCGCAAGGGAGATTCGGAAGCCGGAGACCGGACCGAGGCTGCCGTAGATGGCCCCAGCCACTCCGGGACCAATGACGAGATTGTGGGCTAACGTTTCGACCGATACGCCCGCACCGTCTGAGATGCGGCCCGACCACGGAGGCACGGCGATGCGCATAGCGGTCAACCTGGGGCCGACACCCTCGTGGACGGACGTCGTCGAGGGTGCCCGGCGGGCCGATGCGGCCGGTCTGGACGCCGTCAGCCTTTTGGACCATTATCATTCTGAAAATCCCGACTGGGGTTGGGTTTCCGGCCTTGCCGCCTATGGGGCGCTGGCAACGGCGACCTCCCGGGTGAAGCTGGTTCCGATGGTTCTCGACCGGCTCAATTACCTGCCCGGCGTGCTCGCGAAGGAGACGGCTGTCTTGTCGCAGCTGAGCGATGGCCGGTTCGAGTTGGGTATCGGCGCAGGCGATTATTTCGTCGAGCAACGCGCCTGGGGGCTGAGCGTGCCCGATGCCGCGGCGCGGATTGACGCATTGGGGGAGACGCTCACGGCCTTGCGGAAGGTCTGGGCCGGCCAGCCGGTCACGATGAGTGGGAGCCACGTCCAATTGACCGGCGCATTGTGCCTGCCAGCGCCGCAGTCGCCCCCGAAGATCGTCGTCGGTGCCGGCAATTCGAGGCGGTTGATACGCAGCGCCTGCGCCTATGCCGACGAGCTCAATGTTTATGCCGACGATGCGACCATCACCGCGGCGCGCTCCGAAATCGACAAAAGCGGGCGCGCAGTGGATCTATCGGTGTACGTATGGGACTGGCCGGACGATATTGCCGCCCGGCTCGCCGCCTGGGCCGAAATGGGCGTCGGTCGTGTTTTTCTCACCGTCTGGCCACCATTCGACCGGATCGCCGAGGCCGCAGCCCTGCAGCACTAATGGCCGACCGCCGCCGAGCGGAGCCGGACACCTAATAGACCTCAATGTCGTCGATGAAGATGCCGGTCCCTTTAACCGTCCCGACCTTGCTGAATGTTGCCTTCACGAAGCGCGCACGGGTCGAGGGAAAGGCAAGGTCATACCAGAGCCCGGACGGCCCATTGGGCGAACGCAGTTCGACTCCGTGGGCGGTGAACGTCCGCCCGTCGACGCTGGTCTGGATGCCGATCGTGTCCGGTCGATAGTCCGGATACTCCTCGTACGCATGGATTTTCGCGGCCGACACCGACCGCTCCGCGCCGAGGTCCACCGTCACGTCGACCGTCGTCTCCGTGCCCTCCGGGGTGTCATAACCGTATGCCCGACCGTCGCCCCAGTCCGTCGCAAGTAAACCGTCGGTCGACTCGATTCCGCTCGTATCGGGGAAACGGGCCGAAGGCTCCGACGATTTCGTGTAGCTTCGCCCACCGGCCAGGTTGGGCCGCCGAAGGGGACAACCGGCAACCTCCAACGCGCTCAACGAATATCCGGAATTGCCTGCCGTGATCACGACGCGGATATATCGCGCCTTGCCGTTCACTCCGATGAAGACACTACGGCCGTCCTCCGTGGAGTAGGAATCCGTCCACTTCAGACCGTCATACGATATCTGGACGCTATAGCTCGTCGGGCCGACGGCACCCCAAATGAGCCGGATTCCATCGAGCTGGATCTGCCGGCCGAGGTCGACCTGGATCCACTGTGTGCCATCGCCGGCCGGCCGCCACCCGGTGGCCGGGTTGCCGTCGATGGCGCAACCCGGCGACTCGCTGGAACTTGACGCTGTCGCCAATCGCCGGCGGGCCAGGTCGTCCGCGATGACCGGCCGGCCCGCCGCCGCATCGAGGACGAGCCGTCGGATCCGTTGCATGAAGGCGATGTCGGCCGTGTATTTGTCGGCCTGCCAGGCCATGCACAGCGCTAGATCCTTCGCCAGAACGGGATCTCGCTGACCGAGGACATGAAGCACCTCGTAGTCTTCGATGCCGTCCCGGAGTGACTCGTACCGCGGTGAACTCTCGATCGTGTTGCGAACCTTGTCCGGACGGACGAAGAAGCCGTCGCCCTTGACCTCCTGTTCCGCCATGGTGAACTGCCAGTTGTTGAATGCCCAATGTAGATATCCGGTGGCGCCGCGGGTGTAGGCGTACCACATCGTGAGCCGCTGATTCCACTGTGGCTGGTCGATGAATCTGTTCAGGTAGTGCGCGACCGGAATATTGCAGTTGTAGAGCCAGAGTTCTTTGCCCTTGGCGCGTTCGGTGTCGTACGGCGCCGGGCCGAGGTTGTAGTTGAGCAGGTTGGGGATCAGGATATCCGCATTGGCCGCCACCTTCGAGGCGGTGGGCTCGCTGAAGGTCGCGTCGCCGAGTTGTACGGATGGCCAGAGCGACCGGACCTTGCCTGCCAGTCCGGTCCACCCGGACAGGCCCTCGTCACCGCTCGGCTCGTCGCCGATATGCATCCACCATTTCGTCGCCCAACCCCTGCTGCGCAGGTGTTCGGCGAGGGTCGGGATGAATTGGCCGATCCAATTCTCGACCTCGACGGAATCCCAGGGATGATAGGAGCGGACGGCTTTTCCGGCATCGTCCCGGCCGATCGTTTCGGTGAGCCAGTGGGCGCTTCCCGGTTGCGGTCCCGAGGACCAGAAACCCTCCAGTCGTTTGATTCCGCCGGCGGCCAGGAAATGCTCGACGACCTGGTCGAACCGTCCCCATTCAAAGGTATATTTCCCGTCAGCATCGACGGAGCTGCCGCCGTCGATCAGAAGCACGACTATCGGCAACTCGACGTCGTTGGTCCGGTGCCGCTTCCGTACCTCCGCGACATTGTCCAACAGCTGCCACCAGGCGACGCTGTACCGGTCGTGGCCGTAGAACAGCTTGATCGTGTCACCGGCGCCCTCGTCATAGGAGATGGGGCCGGTGAAGAGCTGCCACAACGAATTGGTGAACGCACCGTCCACTGCCGACGGGATCGTCACATTCCGCACATTGATTGAGACGGGCACCCGGAACGCCCCGTTGTCGGTGTGGACGGTGGCCGATCCACGGTAGATGCCGGCCGCGGTGCCCGTTGGCACGTAAACTGTCACCCAGATCGACTGGCTCGTCCCGGCGGCGACCCGGATATCGGTTTGATTGAGCAGCCGGTCGGGGAAGTTGCCCGGCGCTCTGCGGATGGTCGGATAGACTTCCTGCTTGGAGTTGAGGTGGTCGAACACCGAGTTGGTGTCGAGATATTCGTATCCCACGAAATTGTACGAGATACTGCCGCGCGAAATCCGGTGGTGGCCGTTAGTCAGTCCGTCGACGGTGACTCCGGTTATCGTGAACGCCCGGTCGCGGCGCAGCACGATCTGGCCGGCCTCGTAATCGTTCCGGGCCGAGTCGAGGTCGATGCTGAGTGCGGAGTCGGGCGACGGCCCGCTGTCGGCGAATACGCTGGTATAGCAAGATTCCGTCCAGAGCAGGGTGCCGTTCGACGCTGCGGCGGCGGCTTTCGTGGACAGCGGAAGAACGATCCCGGCCGCGGCACCGGCTTTCAGTAGCGAGCGACGGTCGATCCGAAATCGGGACTGGTCCTGTCGCTGCACGGTGAGCCTCCGGTGATGACGTCGGACAAGGAGATCGGCAGGTTCGCCGGCCGCTGTCATCATTATCGATCCTGGGCTCAATTCGGGCCGAAGTCGATTAGACCACTGGACCATCCCGGTCGACAGTGGTCCACACGACGGTGGTCACGCGGGTTTGCTCGATACCGGATGAAGCGCCCGGCCGATCCATTCCAGAGCGGAGGGCAGGGCCCGGTCCCAGGTCTGAAAGTTGTGCCCGCCGGTGGCGGCGATGGCCTGCGTGGCCCGATCCGGCCGGCGTACCTGCGCAGCGAAGGCCCGGTCGAGTGCCACCTCCTGGTGGTCCTGCCGCGAGCCGAAGAGATAGAACCGCAACGGTTGATGTCTCCGCCGGACGCTGAGCATGGGGGTATCAGAGCTGCGGACGGGAGCGTCATTGCGATAGAGATCGCCGGTGGTGATGTCGGTGAGGGGTCGGAAATAGCCCGACAGGCTGGCCGCGGCGGAGAACTGGCCGGAATACCGAAGCGCGGTGTTGACCGCGCAGAAGCCGCCGGTGGAATATCCCAGAATTGCCCAGCCGGCCCGGGTCGGTATGGTCCGGAACTGGCGGGCCACCGTGTCCGGGACGTCCTGACCGAGATACGTGCCGGCCCGTGCTCCGCCGACCGCATCGACACATTCGCTGTCCCGCCCAGCTACCGGATCCTGGGTCGGGAGCACCGCGATCATCGGTGCTATCCGGTGGGTGGCGATGAGGTGGTTGAGGACATCGACGAGATGTAGCGCGTGCAGCCAGACGTGCGGCGAACCGGGATATCCGTCGGTCAATTCCACGACCGGAAAACGCCGGGTCCGTTGATGCTGGTTGAAATATGCACTGGGCAGGTAAATGTCGGCCGGCAGATCGTATCCGGTGCGCCGACCGCGGATGGCGGTCTCGACGAGGAGCCCGTGCCGATGGGGCTGCTGCTGCCGGTCCCACGGCTGCGGACCGCGCTGGTCGGCGGCGATCATTCCGACGTACGTCGTCGGCACCGTGACCGGCGGTGCGGGCGCCGAGCCCCCACTGAACGCGGCGACCAGTTCCCCGGACGAGGAATAGAAATCGGCCTGTGCGTTGACGACCGCGGCAAGTGTCGCGGTCACCATCGCCTGGGTCAGGAAGATGCCGAGCGTCCGGCGCGCCAACCGCAGCCTCGGCCACTCCCAGCTCACGACCGTGCCGAGTCCCAGCGCGACGGTCAATGCGGCGACCGCGCCGATGAACCAGTAGCTGGTAATACTGAAGTTCCAGGACACGTCAGTCACGACCGGGTGCTCCAACCAACTGGCGGGCAGGAGTTTCCACAGTGGAATCCGGGCGTCGGCCTATCGTGATGAAGCCCTCGGCCGCCCCAGCGGCACAGGAAATCCGGACGAGATCGCGGGCCCGCCCGTAACACAGATATCGCGGCACCCAGGTCGGCCGGTATTTCTCGTTCGCCCGGTAGAGCGACTCGATCTGCCACCATCGTGAGGCGAACCGGAGGACCGCCAGCCAGAAGCGCAACACCGGCCCGGCGCCGATCCGGTCGCCGCGGGCGAAGACGTACCGGAACAACGCGAAATTCAGCGAGAGCCGTTCCACGCCGAGGTCGGGGCACGCGGAGATCAGTTCCGTGACCATGAATTCGACCAGCCCGTTGCCGCTGTCACCGCGATCCCGACGCATCAGGTCGAGGGACAGTCCGTCCGGGCCCCACGGGACAAATCCCAGCAGGCCGCGCAATCCGCCGGCCGCGTCGTAACACTCGACCAGGACATAGTCGGCGTCGGCCGGATCACCGAGCCGACCCAGCGCCATCGAATAGCCGCGCTCAACCGGTCCGTCCCGCCACCCGTCGGCGCAGCCCGCCGCGAGCACCAACTCCTCGTCCGGAATTTCCCCCAGGCGGCGTATCCGGACCTGGTGCCCCGACCGCTGGATCCGGCCGGCCGCCTGGCGTACGGCGCGCATTGGCCGGCCGGACAGCGAGAAGGTCGTCGTCTCCACCACCGCCTCGTCTCCGATATTGAGTGCGTGCAATCCGGCCCGCTGATAGGCGGTGGCGCCCCGTTCGCTGGTCCCGAGCACCGCCGGTGCCCAGGCGTGCCGGCGCGCGTCGGCGAGCCATGCGGTGATGGCGCCCGGCCATGCCTCGGGATCGCCCACCGGATCGCCGGCAGCGAGGCTCACCCCGCCGAGCACGCGGTAACAGACCGCGGCCTTGCCACTGGGCGAGAAGATCGTCGTCTTGTCCCGCCGCAGCGCGAAATAGCCGAGGGAGTCGTGCTCGCCGGCCCGGTCCAGCAGGTCGCGCAGCCGTTGTTCCTCGTGGCCGGACAGTCGCCGGTCGAGCCGGGTCGGCCGCAGCCAGACGTACGCCGCCACGAGCACGGTCACCGAGCCGGTCAGGCCGAGAGTCAGCTGGATCCAGTACGGGGGACCGGCCGGGATCGTGTCGCCGCTGTGCAGTACTCGATCAAGTAGGAAGAGTGCCGAGGCGCGGGAACGGTCGTGGTGATGATGGCCGAAGAGCGTGATCAGACCCCAACCCAGGGCGAAGGCGATGCCGAACGAGCCGCCCAGAATCGAGATGGCCCGCACGGTGCCCCGGGTCCCGGTGCGGGCCACGAACGCCCCCCGCGCGCTGATCACCAGCGTCAGCATGAGAGCTGAAACGGCGCCATGGCAGCCCCACCAGAGCCACGCGTCGGTCACCGTGGTGCCGGGCAGTCCGAGATCCAGGGCGGCGGCGGGCGGCAGCAGCGCCGCGTCGAGGGCCAGCAGCGCAACGAGTCCGCACCAGCCTGCGCGTTTGCGGGCAGCGAGTCCGGCGGCCAGCAACAGGCAGAGCAGGCCGGCGGTCGCATTGCCGAGCACTGGCAGGCCGGAGAACGACAGCGTCTCCAGCACGCCGTCCCGATGCCGGGGGGACAGCGGCGTGAGGGACAGCAGCAGCACCACCGCGCCGATGAGGCGGAGCAGCCAGGCGGTCCCGGTCGGCACCCGCTGGCGTACCGCGGAGATCATCGCCGCACCCGTCATGACAGCCCACCCCTCCCCGTTGTCGGCCGTCCCACGATCTGCCGCCGGACCGCTCCGGCGCAGCCCTCTATCGGTTGTTTCCGCCCCGCCGACCGGCGGGACCCCGCTGCTCGGCCGTCCGGCTACCGACCAACGACCGTCCCGGACCGCCCAGCTGGGGTCGTACAGTTGGACTTCCATTGGTGCGACGGGATGAGTGCAGCGTGATCCGGGTCATGGTCGTCGACGACGAGATGCTGGTGCGGTCGGGCTTCCGGCTGATCCTCGAGTCCGCCGGGGACATTCAGGTGGTGGCCGACTGCGACGGAGCGGACGCCGTCGTCGAGGCGGAGTTGCACCATCCGGAGGTCGTGCTGCTGGACATCCGGATGCCCACTGTGGACGGTTTGACGATTCTGCGGCAGCTGCGTGGCTGGCGGTCGCCGCCGGTGGTCGCCATGCTCACCACATTCGACGCCGACGAGCACGTGGCCAGCGCACTGCGCTGCGGTGCGGCCGGATTTCTGCTCAAGGACACCGAACCCGAACAGTTGCTGCACTCCGTGCGTGTGCTGGCCTCCGGTGGCAGCGTGCTCTCGCCCGCGGTCACCCGTACCGTGATCGGCGGCTATCTTGGCGCCGGAACGGATCCGGAGACCGCGGCCCGGGTCTCGGGAATGACCGACCGGGAACGGGAGGTGCTCGCCCTGATCGGCGCCGGTCTGTCCAATGCGGACATCGGAAAGCGGCTGTATCTCAGCATGGCCACGGTGAAGGACTATGTCAGCGCGGTATTGACCAAACTCGGCGTCGCCAACCGGGTGCAGGCCGCGGTGATCGCCCACCAGACAGGCCTTGCCACGGGCGATCCGGGATGACACCTCCGGTCGGTCTGCGACTTCTCGCGCTCGATCTCGTCGCTGTCATGGTGGCATTTCTCGACGTCGTGTTGCAGGCCCGACCGAGCGCGACTGTCCAATTCGGACTATCGATGGTGGCGGTCGCCGCGGTGGCGCTCTGTCCCTTCCTGCCGCGGATCGCGTTGTTATTGACCCTGCCCGGTCTCTTCGACGGGTTCTCGTTCATCGCCCCGATGTTCGCGCTTTTCTCGGTCGCGGTGCTGCTGCAGCGGCGGTGGCAGATCTGGGTCTGCTCGGCGCTTACCGTCGCTGGAAACTTCCTGCCCTGGCCGCCGCGGGCGCTGGACGACATTCCCGAGACGACGATGGCATTGTCGTTGATCTACGCGCTGCTGGTCGGCGTGGCCCCGGTGGCGCTCGGGCTGCTGGTGCAGGCGCGCCGGGAACTGTCCGCCCGGGTCGCCGAGCTGACCACGAGCCGGGACCGCGAACAGCAACTGGTCACCGAATCCGCGTTGGCCAAGGAACGGGCCCAGCTGGCCAGAGAGATGCACGATGTGGTTTCCCATCAGGTGAGCCTCATTGCCGTTCAGGCCGGCGCGCTGCAGGTGACCGCGACCGAGCAACCGGTACGCGAATCCGCCCGCACCATCCGGCAGCTGTCGGTCAAAACGTTGGAGGAGCTGCGGCACATGGTCGACGTGCTCCGGGCCGCCGGCAGCCGTACCGGAGAGCTGGCACCGCAGCCTCGGCTGGCCGACATCCCGCGGCTGATCGAGACCAGTGGCGTCCAGGCGCGGACCAGCATCGACCCCCGGCTGGCCGGCCTCCGCTGGCCGGACACGGTGGAACGGGCCGCCTACCGCACCGTGCAGGAGGCGCTCACCAACGTCCGCAAGCACGCCGCCGGCGCCTCGGTCGATGTCCGGCTCGGCGCGTGCGACGGCGCGCTGGAGGTGGAGGTCGTCAACGGTCCGCCGCCGTCGATCGTCCCGGCCGAGCGGTTGCCGGGCGGCGGGCACGGACTGCTCGGGCTCCGGGAACGGGCCGAACTGCTCGGCGGCAGCCTGCTGGCCCGGCCGACCGGCGAGCACGGATTCGTGGTGAAGGGCGTCTTCCGCTCGTCGGTCTGAGAAATGACCGGTAACTGTCGGTGTCATGTCCTAACGTCCGCGCTGCTTGACGATGCTGGCCGAATACGTTCTACTGTTTCTCGAACGTACGTTCGACAAGGCCTGCCGGGGTGCCCGGACCTCGACCCCTGGGCACCCCGACAGGCCGACCACCGCTCGTCCCGTTTCCTGGAGGGATTCTGATGTCGACACAGCCTCCTCCCGCGCTGCGCCCGCCGCCATCCCGGTCGGTGACGACCATGCTCGCCGCCGCGCATTCCTGCCTGTGCGAGGCCGCCGGTTCGCCGCTGCCGGCGGACCGTTACGTGGCGGCACATCTGGCCGCGCTGCGGGCCGCCGCCGCGGTGCTCGCGGCCCGTGCTCAGCCGGCCACCTCCAAGCGAGCCAGTCGGCCGACCAGCGCCTGGGCGCTGCTGTCGGCGCTGGCTCCCGAGCTGACCGAGTGGTCCGCGTTCTTCGCCGCCGGGGCGGCCAAACGACAGGCCGCGGAGGCCGGCGCGACCAGTGCGGTGAGTCAGCGCGAGGCCGATGATCTGATGCGGGACGCGGAGACGTTCCTGGCGGTGGTGGCCGAGCTGGTGGCTACTGGTCGACAGACAACGTTACGTGCGGTGAGCTGATCGACACGGCTGTGTGTGTTGCCGCAGATGTCGGTGCCGGTTACTACTCTCTGTGGGGTACGGGCCGTCCGTACGAGACTCGTTCGCGGAGGAAGGTGACGTCGTGGCTGGCAGCGTGACAGGCGGCGTGGCAGGCGGGCCCACAGAGTTCACAGAGCCGCCGGTCGAGGTGCGGGATCGGCACGCCGTGCTCGCCCGGGAGCTGGACGAGCATCTCTACCGCTACCACGTGCTCGACGCGCCGACGATCAGTGACGCCGTCTACGACAAGCTCATGCGCGAGCTGGAGGGCATCGAGGAGCGGTTCCCGGAGCTGCGGACGCCGAGCTCGCCGACCCAGCGCGTCGGCGCTCCGTACTCCACCCTCTTCACTCCGGTCGATCATCTCGAGCGACTGCTCAGCCTCGACAACGCGTTCTCCGACGAGGAGCTCGCGGCGTGGGCGCAACGGGTCGAGCGCGACGCCGGCGCGCCGACGACCTTCCTCTGCGAGCTGAAGGTCGACGGCCTGGCCATCGATCTCGTGTACGAGTCGGGCTGGCTGACCCGGGCCGCGACGCGGGGCGACGGCCGCACCGGTGAGGACGTCACGCCGAATATCCGTACGATCGCGTCGATTCCGGCCCAGCTGCAGGGCGACAACGTGCCGGAGCTGCTGGAGGTGCGCGGCGAGGTCTTTCTACCGGTGGCGGCGTTCGCCGATCTCAACGCCGGGCTGGTCGAGGCGGGCAAGCCGCCGTTCGCCAATCCGCGCAATGGCGCCGCCGGTTCGCTGCGGCAGAAGGACCCGCGGGTCACTGCCCGTCGGCCGCTGCGGATGGTGGTGCACGGCGTGGGCGCGCACCGCGGAGTCCAGCCGGAGCTGCAATCGCAGTGGTACGAGCTGCTGGGAGGCTGGGGTCTTCCGGTGAGCGAGCACTATCTGGTGGTGCCGACGCTGGACGAGGTCCGCAAACGGATCGCCTATTTCGGCGAACACCGGCATTCGGTCGAGCACGAGATCGACGGCATCGTCGTCAAGGTCGACGAGATCTCGATCCAGCGCCGGCTCGGCGCTACCGCGCGGGCGCCGCGGTGGGCGATCGCCTTCAAGTACCCGCCGGAGGAGGTCACCACCAAACTTCTGGACATCCGGGTAAATGTCGGCCGCACGGGCCGGGTCACGCCGTTCGGGGTGATGGAGCCGGTCAAGGTCGCCGGATCCACGGTGGAGATGGCGACGCTGCACAACGCCAGTGAGGTACACCGCAAGGGCGTGCTGATCGGCGACACGGTGGTGCTGCGCAAGGCCGGGGACGTCATTCCGGAGATCGTCGGCCCGGTCGCCGAGCTGCGCGACGGCTCCGAGCAGGAGTTCATCATGCCGACCCGGTGCCCGGAGTGCGGCACCGAGCTTCGCCCGCAGAAGGAGGGCGATGTCGACATCCGCTGTCCCAATGCGCGTTCCTGTCCCGCGCAGCTGCGTGAGCGGGTGTTCCACCTGGCCGGGCGCGGCGGATTCGACATCGAGGTCCTCGGCTATGAGGCGGCCGCCGCGCTGCTCGACTCTGGTCTGTTGACCGACGAGGGTGACGTCTTTCAACTCACTGCGGATTCCCTGCAGCGCTGCGAGTTCTTCGTCAAGAAGGGCGGCGAGCTCAAGGCCAACGCCACCCGGCTGCTGGACAATCTGGAGCTGGCCAAACACCGTCCACTGTGGAGGGTTATTGTCTCGCTGTCGATCCGGCACGTCGGTCCGACGGCGGCTCAGGCGCTGGCCCGCGAGCTTCGGTCGATGGACCGGATCGCGGCGGCGACAGAGGAGGAATTGGCCGCTGTCGACGGCGTGGGGCCGACGATCGGCAAGGCGGTGGTCGACTGGTTCACCGTGGACTGGCATCGCGAGGTCGTCCGGAAGTGGGCCGAGGCCGGGGTCGAGATGGAGGAGTCCGGCATCGATACCGGTCCGCGCCCGCTGGAGGGCGTCACCGTAGTGGTCACCGGGAGCCTGGTCGAGCACAGCCGCGACTCGGCCACCGAGGCGATCCAGACCCGGGGTGGCAAGGTCGCCTCATCGGTGTCGAAGAAGACCGACTTCGTGGTGGCCGGGGACAACCCGGGCAGCAAATACGACAAGGCCGTCTCGTTGAAGGTGTCGATCCTCGACGATGCCGGTTTCGAGGTGTTGCTGGAGCGCGGCCCGGATGCCGCCCGCGAGGTCGCGGAGGTACCCGACACCGGCGAGGTTGCCGGGGATGCGGGGGTGACCGGAGATTCGGAGGACGGCGGGGATTCCGAGGACGGCGAGGTTGCGAGCAGGGACGTCGCTAAGGCAGCCGAAGCTGTCAAGGCAACCAAGGCAACCAAGGCAACGAAGGCAACCAAGGCAACGAAGGCAACCAAGGCCGTGAACGAGGCTGAGGGCGCCGGGGCAACAAAGGCCGCTAAGACAACGAAAGCCAGCAAGACAACGAAAGCCGCCAAGGCAACGAAGACAGCCCCAACCGAAGCGGTGAAGGCGACCCAGTCGACGGAGGCGACCGAGCCTGCAGCGAAGGCGTGAGGGGCGACTGCGAGTTCCGCGCGGTCCGGCTTCCTGGTGGTCGTCCGGTCGCCGAGGTGTTGCGCGGCTTCGCCGCTGACCGAGCCGTGGTGTGTCTGCGGGGAAATTGGGTCGGCGGCGGCGATCTGATCGCGTCGGAGCCTGTGGCCGTCCACTGTGGAGGCGATGACCCGCTGGCGCCGATGCACGAGCAGCCTCGAGCGGTCGCGTCGGCGTCGTCGTCGGCGGCGTCGGCGTCGGCGTCGGCGTCGGCACAGTCTCGGGGCGTCGGCGGCGGGTGGTTCGCGGTCCTCGGCTATCCGAGTGGGGGTGGGGGCAGCGGTGTTTCGGATGAACGGCTGCCGACAGGCCGCGGGTCGTTGGTTGGCGGGTCGTTGACAGGCGGTGCCTCGGATGAACAGCCGGGCGCCGATGTGCGGTGGCAGACCTGGCTCGGCTTCTACGATCATCTGCTCCGCTGGGACCGGGTCGACCGGACCTGGTGGTTCGAGTCGCTCTGGACGCCGGAGCGGGACGCCGAGTTGGCGCGCCGGCAGGAGGAATTGACCGCCCGGCTCACCGACTCGGCGCCACGATGGAATTGTCGGGGAAATTATCGGGCCGGCCTGTTCACGGCCGCCGACGCGACCAGCCACCTGCAGACCGTCGAGCGTTGTATCAGCCATATCCGGGCCGGCGACCTCTTCCAGGTCAACGCGGCGCAGCGGCTCGAGGCTGACTTCACCGGCTCCACAATTGATCTCTTCGCCGACGTCTCCGAGCAACTGCAGCCGGCCCGAGCCGCCTATGCCGACACCGGATCGTCCGTACTAGCCGGATTCTCCCCAGAGTTGTTCCTCCACCGCCGCGGACGTACCGTCACCACTTCGCCGATCAAGGGCACCCGACCACGGGTCGGAGTCGCGGACGAGCACGAGGCCGACGTGTTGCGCGGTTCGGCGAAGGATGCCGCGGAAAACGTCATGATCGTCGATCTCATGCGCAATGACCTCGGTCGGGTCGGTCTGCCCGGTAGCGTCCGCGCTCCCAGCCTGCTCGACATCGAGCCCCATCCCGGCGTCTGGCATCTCGTCTCCACGGTGACCGCCGAATTACCCGACGAGGTCGACGACGCCGATCTGCTGGCCGCGACCTTCCCGCCCGGATCGGTCACCGGTGCGCCGAAATCCAGCGCAATGCGGATCATCGACCGGTACGAGCCCGGCGGAAGACAGGCGTTCAGTGGCGCCGTCGGATTCTCCAGCCCGGTGTACGGCGCCGAATTCGCCGTCACGATCCGCAGTTTCCAGATCGCCGACGACCGGGTCGGACTGTGGGTCGGCGGCGGAATCACCGTCGACTCGGTGCCGATCGAGGAATGGCGGGAATGTCTCACCAAGGCGAGTCCGCTGCTGC
>DATAVB010000074.1:0-19907 GCA_036267955.1 Mycobacteriales bacterium
CCCAGTGGTACCGCAGCTTTCTTGATGGATATCGCCTTCCCCGCGCCGAACGAGCCGGGCTCGTCGACCTTATGCTGCGCTGGGCCATCAAAGACAACGGTTGGTACGCCCGGGAGCAGGGCTTCCGGGCCGGCGATGTCAGCGCCGAAGGCCTATGGACCCTGACCTGGCAATCCCGCGCCGCGCTCTGGACCCTCGAACAGCAAGAACTGCTGACTCGAACAGCCATGCGCTGACACCGGCACCACACGACACGGCGGGTATCGCGGCGTTAGGGTCGCGGCATGACGTTGCGACCCCTGGACCGGAGCGCTTCGTGGTCGAGGACGTCCTGGTCGCTGCCGTGGCCGAGCTGAGCTGACGAGTCGCATTGAAATAGAGGGAACAATTGAGGCCACTGTTGCGTGTGAAGGACGACCGAAAGGGGCCTCGGTGACCTTCGACGAGTTTGTGGCGGCGCGGCAGCAGGCATTCCTGCGGTACGCGACCGTGCTGACGGGCAATCCGGATCTTGCCCAGGACATCGTGCAGGACGTGTTGATCCGGGTGCATTCGCGTTGGCGCCAGGTCGAGTCGTACGACCATCCGGAGAACTACGTGCGCAAAGCGATTGTCAATGCGTACGTCTCCTGGCGTCGGCAGTGGAGCGTGCGCAACCTGGTACCGTTCGGCTCGCCGCCGGACCGAGCCGCTCCCGAACCTCCCGGGTCGGAGCCGTCGGAATTATGGCGGCGAATGTCTCGATTGCCCCGGCGGCAGCGCGCGGTCGTGGTACTGCGCTATTACGAGGGATTCTCCGACACCGAGATCGCCGAACTGCTCGGCTGCTCGGCCGGCACCGTGCGCTCGCACATGTCGAAGGCGCTCGCCAAGCTCCGCGCCGACCTACGCAATCACCGTTTTCTGGAGGCATTGTGAGCACTCTCGAAGAGCAGATCCGTGATCTGTTGACGGCCGAGGAGGACCATAGTCCAGAGTCTGTCGACCTGGACGCGATTCATCGCGGCGTGGCCCGCCGCCGGCATCACCGAGTCGGTGCCGCCGCGGCGGTCGTTGCGGCGGTAGCCGCGGCGATCACGGTCCCCGTTGTGCTGCACGGGTCGCCGGCTCCGCCGGCACGCGGGCCAGTCGCCACCCAGTCGGCGCCGGCGCCCGCGCCGGGGATCGCGCTGCGCTCGACGTTCACGCCGACGTGGTTACCCGCCGGGCTGGTCGAGACCGGGCGCAGCGGGCAGGTCCGTGCGCGGCCCGGTTTTCCGGCCTCGGTGGGCCGATCCTTCGCCAGCACCGATCCGAATAATCAAACAAACGTCGCCGTCACGGATCTGAGTGGTCCGACGAAGGTGCCGACCTCCGCCAAGCCGGTGACGATCGCCGGTCGGTCCGGGATGGGCTGGGTCGATCAGGATTCGCAGTCCTACGTGGTCCAGGTGAAATGGTCGGCGGGTCACTGGCTCTATGTCGCCGCCGGGAACGGAAAGGCGGCCAAGGACATCGCCGTGCACGTGGGCAATTCCATCGTGGCTCGTACCGCCAACGTCACGGTGCCTGTCACCTGCAGCGGTCCGGGCTGCACGTCGTTCAATATCGTCAACGTCAGCGGGGCGACAAGCCGAGACCTGCGTGTCGAGCTCATCGGCGTCCCGCTGGTGGTCGAGCTCGATCATTCGCCGAACACACCGGCGAATAACGCAGTGGTCCACCTTCGCAACGGCTGGTACGCCCACTTCGGACCCGAACAGGGCGCGACAACCCAACTGTCGCACGCCCAGCTGGTCGCGATTTCGAAGACCTTCCGAGTGCACGGAAAGCTGAGCTACCCCTGGGCAGGCAAGCGACCCTAGGCTTGCCGCCGGCCGAGAATCGCTGATTGCAGGAACGCGTCGCTCACGAGCGGCCCGTTCCTGCATTGATGGAGCCATCCGCGAGGCCGGCCAGCAAATGACCCGTCATGTCAGTTTCTCCGTTCGATGCAGCCCTGCGCTACGTGGGACAGCCGCGAAGTCTGGTGACTGGTGCCGCAGTAGGCAACGTATGCTCTGGCCACGCCCGCCTATGATCACCCGAACGCCGATGAGTTTGGATGATCCCGTCATCAGGGTTGTACCTGCTTTAAGGAAGGTGAATAAGGATGGGGAAGGTGCTCTGGCACACGCCGTTGAGCCTGGACGGCTTCATAGCGGGCCCGGACGATGACATGGGGTGGGTTTTCGGCGTCGATGGCGGGTCAGGCCAGACCACCGTCGAGGTTGTTCGATCGACGGGAGCGTTGCTGGTTGGCCGGCGTACGCAGGATGTCGAGGATCGTCTGCAACCGGGCTTCTACGGAGGCGCCTTTCGCGGGCCGTTCTTTGTGTTGCGCCATGATCCGCCGGCGCAGCCCCCTGTCGTGAAGGGTGTGACCGGCCAGTTCCTCAACATGGGGATCGAGGAGGCGGTGACACTTGCCAAGAATGCCGCGGATGGCGCGAATGTAGTCATCCTTGGCGCCAATGTCGCCCGGCAGTGTCTCGAGGCCGGGCTTTTGGACGAGATCATCGTGCACATCGCTCCGGTCCTCGTCGGCGGGGGCGTTCGCTTCTTTGAGAGCGCCGGGGGCGCTCCGATCAGACTTCAGGCGATCTCTTCCTGCGTGGAGGGCGAGACCACGGTGCTTCGCTACGCGGTCCCGAAGACGCCAGGGGAATGACGGTGTGGCAGTTCCGTATGCCTTACCACGCGTTGCCTGCTGCAGCACTAGAGCGCGCGGAGCAGGCTGATGGCAGCGGTTTCGTACGCCTGGATCGAGCCTGCTTCGCCACTGTCGCGCAACCAGGAGCTGAGTTGGATTGTCTGGGCGGCCAGCCAGCGCAGGACGCGATCTGGCGCGATGCCGAGGCGAGTTGCCAGGTTTGCCGCTCGGCTTACCGGGTTGGTCTCTTCGTTGATCCGGTTGACCAGAAAGATCGCCAGATCGTACGCAGGCTCACCGATCATCGGTTGGGGGTCGATGGCGAGCCAGCCGCGTTCTGAACGCAGTAGGTTCCGTTGGTGGAAGTCCCCGTGTAGCAGGGTTTCGGAGCCGCCGCTGATTGCCAGATCGGTGAGGAGGTCTGCGCCGGTGACAAACAGCGGCACTCCCAGTCGGTGACCTCGATCCCGGACCCGTTGGGCGCGCGCCGCGGCAAACCTGGACAGTGGCGGGGCGTCGGGTATCGCTAACGGGCTCGCCTGCCATAGCTCGGGCAATACCGCGACGGCGGCGTCATCGGCCTCGGTCGGGGGAAGGTTCGCGGCGAGGTCTCCCGGTTCGCACCGCTCGGTCAGGAAGACGTGATCCTGCGCCTCGTAAGCTAGCAGCCGCACCACACCGCGCCCTTCGTACCCGCGGAGCGCCAGGGCCGAATCAATGGCTTCACGGCCCGGCACGGCAATTTTCAGCACCGCTTTTGTGCCATCGGGCAGATCCGCGGGCGCGGTCCAGCTTGCCTCACCACCGGGGCGGTACGTCGGCCCCAGTGTCAAGTGCCAGCGGGTCTGATAGGCAGCGACCAAATCCGGCAACCGTTCAAGCCACGCTGCACCAGCCTCCGGGTAGTACAGGACAATTTTGCGTCGTTGGTCCTCATCAAGCAGATCCACGCAGTAACTCTCGTCGGTGCTCCTGCCGGTCGCAACGGAATTCGCGTGTTCTGGCCAGCCCGCGCAGTCTGCTGGGATCGGTGATCCGGTCGGCCCGGCCCGTGTATGGGATGGAGCGGGGTTCTATCAGGATTCGGCCAGTTGGAAATGCCAGATGATCGTCAGTGGGACGCTGGCGGCCGCGGTTGCCTCGGGCACCAGGTCTCTCAGAGACCATGGCCACTGCGCCCAATCTCCTGGCGTGAGCTCGCCGGTCGGCGGCGCCGGCGGATCGATAGCTGACGGCCGTGGCTCCTCACAACGTCGAACCTGTAGCCTCACTGCCAACGCGGCTCGGAGATAGTCACCGGTCGTGTGGCGGTAGGTCGGTGAGACTCCGGGCTCGCCGGCGGGGCCCAATGCCTTTACGACCGAACCCTGGAGTATTCGCTCGTGGTGGGCATCGGAGATAATCAGGTGTCCGCCGGGGCGCAGGACCCTGGCGAATTCCGTCATTACCGGCTCGAGCGCCGGCAGGTGCGCGAGCGCCAGGCCACAGACGACGATATCCACCGCGTCCTCAGGCAGCGGCATCCGGTGTAGATCGCCGATCAGGAAAGCGCCCGTCGGCACCCGCTTCCGAGCGCGCGCAAGCATGTCGGGCGAACGGTCCACGCCGATAACCCGGTGCCCCAGGGCCGCCAAATGCGCCGTGTACCGGCCGGTGCCGCAGGCCGCGTCGAGAGCGATGCCCTTGGGCTGGGCATCGAGGATCTCGCGGACGATGGGTTCGTCGTACTGGAACAAGCCGTTGGCGGCCGTGTCGTACGTCGTGGAAAACTGCCGATAGCCAGTCATAGTGTCACCGCGGTTAACGAGCACCCCGTCGTGGTTCGCCAGCGACTCGTCGTCGAGCAATCGTCGGGTCTCGGCCAGGCGCGCTTGGACAAAGTCTTCGTCAAAGTCACCGGCCCAGGCCCGTAGCAGGGCAATACCTTCAAGCCCTAGTAGGTACGCCAACGGATGCTGGTAGATCATGCGTTGACAGTAACGAGGACGGATGAATTGCTCCAGGCATTAGAGGTCGGGCCAGATCTTGGTATCCAGGCCGGTTTCGACCCAGCGCGCCCGGCACGTCCTCGGAGGTAATCGTGACCTTCGGTCTTGGCCGGTTCGCGAGCTGGCGAAGGCCCTTTACTTCGGCGCTGAATACCAGAATGTCGTCGACGAGCACGCTACCTCCAGCGTTTCAGGCGTCGAAATCGAGACGTACGAGCAAGCGCGAGAATCGCCCACTGTGGGCGGATGTTACGAGTATTCGACGGAAACCGGCCGCATCGAACATCGAGGCGATACCGACGTACCCGGCGCCGACATCGACTCGTCGGCCGTCCGGATCGATGGGGTATGCCTCCACGCCAGGCGCGCCGGCTTGCTGCGCGGCGACGATCACGCCATCGAGCAGGGCAGCCGCGATCCCACGGCGGCGGAAGCCGGGTCGGATGCGGAAGCAGCCAATAGCCCACACCGGCAGATCGTCGACCGCCGGAATGGCACGCGAATTCTGCAGGCGAGGAGTTTCCGTCCGGACACTGACACCTATCCAGCCAACCGGCGTGTCATCGAGATAGGCGAGGTATCCGGGTGCCGGTGGCTCACCTGCGAGCTGATTGCGCAGTATCTCTGGCCGAGATCGCCCGCCCGACCTCGCCTTCGTGTCGAAGCCACGCCAGGGTTGACACAGGCATCCGACGCCTCGGCCGCTGGGGAGGAGCTGGCCGACATCGTCATATCGATCGATCGTCGCTCGCACGATGATCGGCACCGAATCCTGCCCGCTGGCCGTCCCCGTCATCCTCGCAATGATAGGCGGTCCATCCGACCTGCCGGAGACGGATATTGCATCGCCTCGTTGCATGGACGGTGCCATGCTTTGGAGCATGACCGTCATGACTCGGCAGCTCACGGCGGAGGATTGGTCGGCGTTCTGGCCGATGTTGAAGGATATGGGCACCGATGACGATGAGCCCACCGCGAAAGAGCGGTACGGACGCCTCGTGCACGATCCCGGATGGGGTGTCATCGGTGCTGTGGACGGTACTCGGCTCGTCGGTTATGCGGCCGTGCAGGACTATGGCACCCATTTGCGTCTGGGCGACCTACACCGGATCGCGCGGTTGCACGATCTCTATGTCGTCCCAGACGCCCGCCTTCAGGGCGTCGGCACGGCTCTCGTCGACGGTGCGAAGAGTTGGGCGTCCCAGCGCGCGCGATACCTGGAGTGGCAGGCGGGCGCGACCACCTCGGCGCCGTTCTATGAACGACTTGGGTACAAGGGCGAGCCCTGCCCGCAACCTGAAGCGCCCACTTTCGTCATCGACTTCCGGTCTTAGATCAGAATGTCGATATGGCACCGTTGACCTGGTTGAGCGAGCAGTCCGCGTCGGCCGTGGGCGCGGCGGTGCGACGGGTGGCCCCGAGCCTCGCCGAGCTTCCGATCACGTTGCAGCTGAAACAGGATGAGGTTGATCCGTACTGGTTCTCTGGCAGTGCGCGGATCGGCGACACCCATATGGCCAAGTTCGCCTGGTCGGAGGTTGCGGCCCGGCGGACGCGGCGCGAAGGCCGGGTGCTGCAGGCACTCCATGCCCTCGCGCCGGACCTACCGCTGCCCGAGGTCGTTGCGTCCAGCGCCGATCCCGTGCTGATCGTGACTCGAATCGTGCCCGGCCGCCCGCTCACTCCGGCCGGAATCGCCGCTCACAGTGACGCCGGCGTCGACTCGATCGCGACCGACCTTGCCCGATTCCTCGCAGCGCTGCACGATCCGTCGCTACTCGATGCCGTCCAGCGGGTCGTTCCGCTGAAGACGCCAGACGGGCAGGCCGATACCGATTCACTGCGGGCGGGGCTCGGACGGTGGGTGGCCGCCCGGCAGCGCGAGACCGTGCTGCGCTGGTGTGACTGGACGGACGCGGTCTTCGCCCGCACTCCGCCACGGAATGTGCTCGTGCATGGTGACTTTCACGGCCACAACCAGATCTGGGATCTGACGGTGCCGGCATTGCGGGCGGTGCTCGACTACGACATCACCGGCCCGGGCGATGCCGAGTTCGATCTGCGGTGTCTGCCGAGCGACGTCCCTGATTTCGACGTCGTTCTACGGGTGATCGGCTGCTATGAAAGGGAATCTGGTCGGGCGTTGGACCTGGAGCGGGTCATGGCCTGGCATCTCCGGACCGCGCTCGGTGATGTGCTCTGGCGGTCCGAGGCCCACATTCCGTTGCCCGGCGGCGGTACGCCCGTCTCCTGGGTCGATGATCTCGCCGCACGAATGACCCGGGCGGGCCTCGAATAACGACCAGCGAAATCAGGTCATTTACGCTCGGCCTCTATGAGCAACCGGTGGTCGTGCGCGATGAAGGGTCCGTCGTTCCGGATGCGCGCATCCAGGCGGCGAAGCGACTGATCGTACGTCTGTACATCGAAGTCGGGGATCTGCCATGAGACGGCCCGCAGGTGGTAGATGACCGCACCAATGTCATTGAACGCGAATTCAGGATTCTCGTCGCGGGAGGTGACCACATCGAAGCCGGCCCGTTCGAGCTCGCCCGCCATCGTCGCGCAATCGCCGCCGTAATTCGGCGGTGGTGCGTCCAGTGTGGCATTCAGGTCCGCGTCGTTGCCGGAGCCGACGTGCTGCATCAACACGATGCCGCCGGGCCGCAGGACACGATGGGCCTCGGCCGCGTCGAATGCGCCATGCCGATTGAGTAGCAGGTCGAATTCGCCGTCGTGTGCGGGCAGCGTGGTTGAGGTGCTCGCACGTACCTCGACACCCAATGGCGCCAGCCGCCGCGTCGCCACGGCAACATTCGGCGGCCACCCTTCGGTGGCAACGGTGTGTGCCGGCAGTGGCTGGAACGAGGCGAGCAGTTCTCCGCCACCGGTGGCAATGTCTAGCGCACACGTCGCAGTCGCGAGCGCCGACCGGGCCAGTTCCTCATATGACCACGACGGGCCCGCCTGATCGGTGCGTCCGTCGAGCCAGCCGAAGTCCCAGCCCTCAAAGGGCGCCGCCAGCGCTTCGGCAACCAATGCCTCGTACGGCCTGTCACTACTCATATTCGTCACTCCCGCCATTTGAATGACCAGCGTGCCCGAGTTGCCGGTGATCGTCCAATGGATTGCGTGCGTGCTATGCCAGGATGGCGGCGTGCGCTCGTTCTCGGCAATCGAACTCCGCATGATCTGTGACTGACGTACCGCTAATTGATCACTGGGTGATGGTTATCGGCAGCGCTGGCGTGTCCAGGCTGCGACCGTCGCTGAGGTTGAGCGTGACGCCGAGAGCCCATGATCCGGCGGGGATGGCGTATCCGAGGTGCGGGTCGAAACTTGCGGTGCCGACCAGGAGCGGAATGCGGACCGTTGCGCTGGGCGATATCCGGAAGCAGACCAGTGGCAGTATCTGCATTCCGGTGTAACCGCCGACGACGCGGTGGGACTGGGGGTCGATGACGTCGGCGGTGAGGTGTCCATTGGTGTTGACAGTTAGTTCGACGTCACTGAAGTTGGTGACGTTGAGGCCATGGGTGGTGGTGTGGCCGCTGCGGATTTCTAGTCGCCCGTCCAGCTCGGCTCGAATTGCGGCAGGGTCAATCGTCGGCCGGGGCGTACGCGTCGGCCCTTGTGATGCGTACGCCTCGGGGTCGGCTGGGTAGCTCAGCCCGCCGACTTGTAGGTCGACGAACTTGCCGAACTGTTGATGGAGTGCCGCGGCGACGTCGATCGCGAACGCGGCGAGTTCGATCTGAAATGGCGGGTGGCGGTAGCCGGGATCGGGCATCGGATAGCCGACGAGCGCGTCAGGGTTGGTGGCGCGGAGGTGTAGCAGCTCGTGTCGGACCTGTTCCCAGGCGAGCAGCGCCTCAGGATCGGCTTTGCGCGTTCTTACCCAATCCGGAATGCCCGCCTCTCGGGCACTCAGGGTTATCGCGTTGACGTCCTCCGGTGTCATGTCGATGATGGTGAGCAGGACAAATCCGTCATCATCCATCCGGATCTCCCCGAACCGATGGCCCAATCGGGCGCGCGCAGTCTCCTCAACCAGCGATGAATGACCCTGTACGTAGAGCCGCTGTCTGGCCGCGTCGACCGATATGCCATCCGCCTCGACGAGGTAGTCAACGCCGAGGTCGTTGTCGAACGGCGGTCGCTCTGGTCCCGATGTTTCGTTCGTCATTCGCGCCCCCGATACGGGCCGGTCAACATCCCTACACCTCACGGTAGCGCGGCCTCAGCACCACCGCCTGGCACGAATGATCGAGATCAGTTCATTGGCGCGGGCGGCGTCGCCGTCGGCGCCCGCAGCATGGTGGGCAGTGGCGTACGCGACCAGACCCAGCACGTTGGCGCCGACGACGATCTCCAGCGCACCAGGCTGCGCGTCACGCGCGAAGGCCAGGAGTCTATTGATGCTGCCGGGCTCGCCGTCCCACACTGCGGCGTGACAGAGCATCGTCGCCAGATCGTAGAGATAGCTGCCTTTGCCCACCGACTGGGCATCCACGAGTGCGGTGATGATGTCGCCGATGCGCATGATGTTCTCGGGATGAAACTCGCCGTGCACCAGGTCGTCGGTGGTCAGGGTGACGTCGCGGTACGGCGCAGTCCAGTCAACGATCTCTTGGAGCAGACCGGCTGTGGTCGCCGAATGGTTGCGGAGCTGTTTCTGAAATCCTGATCCGTCGACGAATACGGCGCGGTGGGCGTACCGGGAATAGTTCTGGTCGGTGTCCGGACGCAACCCGCGCTGCTTTTTCAGGATAGGTGTTGCCTCCCGGATGAGGGAGTCGTCGACACGTACGGCCGCGGTCCCGACGCTGAGTTCCTGGATCTGATAGGGATAGCCGCAGGTGGTCTGCCCGACGACCAGCCAGGCCGGGGTCGGCCAGCCGGCGCGGCGGGCGGCGGCGATCACCGGAGCCGCCTGTTGAACTCGTGGACCCCAGACGGCGTTTGTGCTCCACTTCAGCACCGCGGCCTGACCGTCTGCGTCCTGCACCCGCCAGGCGCCGCCCTGAAAGCCACCCTCTAACCGGCGGTCCAGCGTGTAACCGACGTCGTGGGTGCGATTGACATAGCTGAGCATGTGTTGTGTTGCCTCGCGGCCGTCAATATGTGTGCGGTCAACAGAATTCGGGTTGCACATCATGATCTCTCCAGCAGAAGTTGGCCGTCAGTGTTAGACGGCACGGATGAGACTGCTGTACGCGGCTCGACGCCGCGGGGAGATCACGCCACGAGGTAGATCCTAGTAGAATTCAGCCTTCTCGGGAAGTGCCGGCAGGCTGGGATGACGCCCTTATCCGTTGGCGAGTTGGAAATGCCAGACGATTGCGGCGGGCTGATCCCGATACGTCGCGTTGGTGGCTGCCGCGGCCCACGAATGCAGGGCCCAGATGTCAGGCGGAGTGCTGGAAGGCATCGGCTCTGTCGGCGGCATTTCGTCGGGGGCGAGCATGGGATAGCCGAGTCGAGGTTCTACGCAGCTGCGGACCTGGAGACCGAGGGGCAACGCGGCCTCCAGGTACTCACTGGTCGGATGCCGCCGGTTGCTGACGTACCCCCGGGTTGCCGTCCGGTCCAATCTTGACCAACGGATTCCCGATGCCGCCGAATGCCAGCCCGGGGGACTCGGAGGTCACCAGGTGACCGCCCGGGCGAAGCACTCGGACAGATTCGGAAATGACCGGCGCCAGCTCGGGCACATGCGTGAGTGCGAGACCGCACACGACCAGATCGACCTGGTTGTCCGGGATCGGCAGCCGATGCAGGTCCGCCTCATGAAACTCGCCCGCGGGCACCTTGGCCCGGGCCTTCGCCGACATGCCTGGCGAGCTGTCCACACCGATCACCGTGTGGCCCAGGGATGCCAGATACGCGGCATGGCGGCCGGTGCCACAGCCTGCGTTCAGCGCAACCCCGATCGGCAGCCGGTCGAGAATTTCGTGGACGATCGGCTGCTCCAGGTTGATCAGTGAATTATCACGTTCGTCGTAGTCCACCGATCGGTTGTCGTACCCCTCGACCGAGGTAATCTCGGGTACCTCTGTCCTATCGCCCAACCGTTCAGCCGAGTCCAACAGAGTCCGAATTTCGGCGATCCGGGCCCCGATGAATTCGCGGTCATACTCGCCAGCGAAAGCGCGGAACAGCGCCACACCCTCCAGGCCCAGCAAATACGCCAATGGATGCCGATAGATCATTATCGAAGGCTAGTGGCGGGCCTGCATGAACGCGACCGAATTCCCGAGTCAGGAAAGATGGGTCAGCGCCTGCGCGGCCGCTGCATAGAGCGGTCTCGCCCACTCGCCGAATGTCCGGGCGCCTCCGTACCAGGGCTCCTGGTTACGCCGGCCAAATTCCCAGTTGTCCAGCATGCTGGCGATGAGGTAAACGAGAATACGCGGCGAGATCGGGCGCTCCTGGTTGTAACGGCGTACGAACGAGGCCGCCGCTTCGGGCCTTCCGCCGTAACAGGCCCACCAGAGATGCCCGACGAGATCCTCCTCGGGATCGCCGATGCGAGCGTTCTCAAGGTCGAAGACACCGGTCACCGACCAGGTGCGGTCACTCCTGACCATGCACACGTTGCCGATGACCAGATCACCGTGGATAAGGCTGGCATGGTCGGCGGGCGCGGAGTCTGTAATCGTTGCCTGGTCTGCTACCCAAGTGCGGCTCTCGTCATCGAGAGGCTCCGACGTGATCGCTATCCGCTCGATCAGGTCGGCGATGCGCGCACGGCAACGGCTACCGGCATTCTGGTCGAACGGAGTGATGTCGTTGGTTGCGGGATCCCAGTTACCGGCCGCCGGCCATGCTGGCCGGTGCAGCGCCAATGCCGTCTCGGCCAGGGCAACGCCAACCGCCTCCCAGTCCTGATCTTCCGACCACCACAGCGTCGTCCCGGGCAGCCGCGGCATGACCGCGTACGGGCGCGGAAGCAGATCACAGGCAGCGTCGATCTCATACGGCCATGGCGACGGGAGTTGCGCCCTATCCCGAATCGCGGCGGCGAAGTATCGCTCTCGCCGGAGTACATCCAGGCCGGTGGCCAGCCCGCGGCTGCTATTACCAAGGTTGGCGGGATCAGTCCCGACGCGGAGCACCCACGCGTCCGATTCGGTTTCGATCAGCGCATTGCGCCGACCCGCGCCCGAGAGCGGTGCAACGTGCCGGACCCGACCGAGGTCGAATCGCGCCGCGACCGCCTTCGCCGCCGACGTTATTTCTTCGCCCGAACCGATCAGGGATTGCAGCGGGTAGTGAGCGCGCATTTTGGGTTACCTCCCGTGGGTCGATCCCATTCAGTCGACCGTTGCTGACGTGTCCCGCACAACTACGTTTGCGTGGCTCTCCTGGAAGCTCTGCTCCGAGACGAGGGTCAGCCGAGCCGTGGATTGAAACTGCGGCAGTGTCGTCGCGCCGCAGGACACCATGGTGGCCTTGATCTTCGCGATGGTGACGGCCAGACCCTCGTTGAGATCTCCGGCGTAGGGGACGTAGCCATCAACGCCTTCCTCAAATGCCAATTGCCCACCCTGCCCGTAGCGCTGCCAGTTGCGGGCCCGGTTCGAACCCTCGCCCCAATACTCTTTGACGAAGCCGTCCCGCGTCGGCACCTTCGCGCCGGGCGCCTGGTCGAAGCGGGCGAAATAGCGACCCATCATGACGAAGTCGGAGCCCATCGCCAGGGCCAGGACCATGTGGTAGTCGTGGACCAGGCCACCATCGGAGCAGATTGGCACGTATTCGCCGGTGCGTTCCAGGAAATTGTTCCGCGCTGCGGCCACATCAAGGACCGCGCTGGCCTGGCCCCGACCGATGCCTTTCTGATCCCGGGTGATGCAGATGGAGCCGCCACCCACGCCGACCTTGACGAAATCTGCACCGGCCTCGGCAAGAAAGGTGAATGCCGCAGCGTCGACCACGTTTCCGCCGCCAACCGGGATCTCCGGATAATGCGTCTTTACCCAGGTAATTGCCTGTGCCTGCCAGTCGCTGTAGCCGTCAGATGAGTCGAAACACAGGACATCGGCACCGGCGGCCACCAGGGCGGGGACGCGCTCACGGTGGTCATGGGTGTTGATACCAGCGCCAACGAGCAGGCGTTTGCCGGCATCCACGACCTGGTTCGGAAATCGCTTGTTGTCTTCATAATCGGACCGGAACACCAAATACTGCAGGTGGCCCTCGGAGTCCAGTAGCGGAAGGCAGTCCAGCCGCTCGTCCCACAGGCGGGAGTTTGCAGCGGAGAGGCTGATCTCGGCGGTGGCGTGGGGCAGGTCGGCGATGGACGTCATTCTGCCGCTGACCGGGCCGTCGAGATCGTGGCGCTGCGGGTGGAAATCTCTGGAGGTCACCAGTCCGACCATTACTCCGCCGGCGGTGCCGTCAGCGGTGACGGCCGCAGTGCTGTGGCCGGTGCGGGTCATGACACCGAGCAGGTCGCGGAGGGTGTCATCCGGCCGGACGTTCGTATCGCTCGAGACAAAGCCGGCCTTGAAGTTCTTCACCTTGCGCACGTCGTCGGCCTGTTCGTCGATCGACTGATTGTGATGAATGAAGCTCAGGCCGCCATTGCGAGCAAGCGCGATGGCGAGCTCCGGAGAGCCGACGGCCTGCATGATCGCTGACGTGAACGGGGTGCGCAGTTCGATCGCCGGGACCTCGCCACCGCGGTGGCGCACCAGCGGAGCACGCAGGTCAACAGCCTCCGTCGAGCAGTCCGTCCGGGTCCGATTCGGCAGCAGCAGATACTCGTTGAACGTCCGCGAAACCTCGGAAACGATCTCTGTCATTCGTACCTCCTGATCCGCGGCTGCCAAGGTGCCTGGCCACGCTCACCCAACCGAGTTGTAGCCCGGACCCTATCTGGGGAGGCATCGGCAGTGGTATTAGCGGGCCTGATCCCATGGCGTGAGGTCGAGGTCCGGATATCGCAGGGCCATCCCGGCCAGCGTCTCCGCCGTCCAGTACGGATGTCCGGGCAGCGGGAATCCGAATACCTGCAGCTGGCGTGGGGTGGCCCGCTGGACGAATTTCGACCAGTTCTCCCGTCCGGCGATGTAGGCCCAGCCTCGTCGCTGGCCCCAGGTGACGCCTGCACCGCGGAAATTCAGGTGCATGGTGTAGCGGGCACCGCGGGTCGCCGTCATCGTCGTCGCTCGATGGATGGTGCCGATCTCGAACGCAACGACGGTCCCGGCTGGCCCGGCGGCGGATATCTCCGCCTCGTACAGCGTCGGACTTCCGCTGTCGTCGTGAAAGCGGCTGGTGCTTTTGCGGCCGGGACGGAGGAATCGGTCTGGTACAGCCGGAAATTCGGCCGTGTGCCTGCGGGAGACAATATGCGCTGGGCCGAATTCCTCAGGCACATCGGCCAGATACACGAACATCTCCAACTGGCGGTAGGCGGGCGCGGAGCTCGGCACCAAGAGGGTATGGCCCGGGTAGTCGCGATGCAGGTCCTGCTCGTAGTCGCTGGCACCGCCGTACTTGGCCCACGCTTCCACCCCGGCGATCTGGAAGCCCTCGTCCTCCAGAAGCGCCTCGGCGAGTGCCAGGATCCGGTGGTTCACCGCGAGGCGGCACCCGTAAGGTCGGGCCATGGCAGCAAACTGGAAGTCTGACCGGATCGGCTCCTCGTTGCGTGGGGATAATCCGACCGTGCTGCGGCGGCTGCAGGCCGGATTCGCGATCATCGGCGATATTCAGTTCCTGCCTGGTTACTGCGTATTGCTGACCGACACTCCTGGCATCGAGCGGCTGAGCGATCTGCCAAAAGCCCGCAGGATGGAGTTTCTGGCCGATCTGGATCTGCTCGTCGAGGCAGTCGAGCGGGTGTGTGCGCGGCGCGATCCCGCATTTCGCCGGGCCAACCTGTCCATTCTCGGAAACCACGACCCGTTCCTGCACGCCCACGTCTTCGCCCGTTACGACTGGGAGCCGGCGGAATTCATCAGCGGACCGATCGACCTTTATCCTGCGGAACGCAAGACCGACCCGGCCACGCTGCTCGGTCCGCAGCACGACGGCCTGCGAGCGGACCTCACGGCCGAGATCGACCATATGACCAGGGACTGAGCCGGCGCGTCACTCGGCCAGGTCGTCAGCCAGGACCGCGAGCTCGACCCGCCGCAGCCGGTCCGGGTCGGCGATCACCTCGTACTCCGCGACCTGGCCGTCGCGGACCGTGATCGCGAGGACGATCCGCAGCCAGCCGTGCGGAGCGACCACCAGGCCGACCGAGCCGTTGACCAGGGCTGGCTCGGCGAACCTGGCCGGCCGCCCGAAGACGAGCGTCTCGCGTACGACGGTATTCACCCCGCGAGCCACGGCGGCGCGGCCGTGAGGCAGTGCGACGGCGTCGGCGCGCCGTACGACATCCGGCGCCAATACGGCAAGCAACGCTTCGAGATTGCCGCTGCGGGCGGCGCTGAGGAAGGCTTCGACCACCCGCCGCTGCTGGGCGAGCTCCGCGGTCGGGACGGTCGTGGCGCCCCGCACCCGCAGCCGGGCCCGGCTGGCGAGTTTCTTCGTGGCGGACGTGCTCCGGTCGACGACGGGAGCGATCTGATCGAACGGTACGGCGAACAGATCGTGCAGCACGAAGGCGACCCGTTCGGTGGGCGTCAGCAGGTCCAGGACGACGAGCAGCGCCCGGCCGACCGAGTCGATGAGGGCTGCCTCCTGCTCCGGATCGCCGTCCTGCGCCGCTGCATGCGTATGCCGGCCGAGCGGTTCCTCGCGGCGTGATTTGCGGGCCCGCAGCATGTCGAGACAGATTCGGGACACCACCGTACGAAGCCAGGCCTCGAGACTGTCGACGCTTCTGAGATCGGTCCGGCTGACGCGCAGCCACGCTTCCTGGACGGCGTCGTCCGCCTCGCTCACCGAGCCCAGCATGCGGTACGCCACCCCGCGCAACTGCGCGCGATGCAGCTCGAATTGCTCGGCCAGCCCGTCGTGCTCGTCCATCGGTCACCTTTCCTTGTCGCGTTCCGTCTACTTCGTGCCACCGACAGACGATGCGACCGGGAGACAGCTCAATGATCCGACATGACCAGGGGAGTGGGGCCGGCGGGATGCCGCCGTTGCTTCAGCCACTGGAGCTTGGCGACCTCTCATTGCCCAACCGGGTGGTGATGGCGCCGGTGACCCGGGCGCGGGCGACCAATGCGGACCTGGTGCCGACCGACCTGCATGCGGCCTATTACGGGCAGCGGGCCACTGCTGGTCTGATCATTGCCGAAGGCGCGTGGGTCAGCGAGCGGGCGATCGGCTTCGGCAACGTCCCCGGGATCTACAGCGAACCGCAGGTCGACGCATGGTGTCGGGTCACCAATGTCGTGCATGCGTTGGGCGGCCGTATCATGCTGCAGCTCTGGCATGCCGGCGCCAATTCGCATCCCGATCTCCTCGGCGGCGCGCTGCCGGCCGGGCCGTCCGCGATCAATCCGCTCGAGTCATGCCACACCGCGACCGGACGCCAGGAAACCCTTACCCCGAGGGAAATGACCATCGCGGAGATCGAGAATACGATCGCGGACTACCGCGTGGCGGCGGAGAATGCCCACTGCGCCGGATTCGACGGAGTCGAGATCGCGGCCAACGGCACATACCTGCTGGCGCAGTTTCTCAATCCGCGGCTGAATCGCCGTACCGACGGTTATGGCGTACGGGATCGGCTGCTGCTGGACATCGTCGACGCGGTCAGCGCGGTCTGGAGAGGACGCCGGGTGGGCGTACGGCTGTCGCCGTACTGGACCGTGGCGGACCGGTCCGGCTCCGGCCAGCCGCGCGAGGAATACCACTACACGGCCGACGAAGAGACACTAAGCGAATTCGACGGCCTCGTGGCGGCGCTCAACGAACGCCCGGTGGCGTACCTGCACCTGCGTGGCCGCGCGCTCGGCGCTTATCCAGACCTTGATGCGATAGCCCGATACCGCAAGCTTTTCGACGGCCCGCTGATCGCCAATCATGGATTCGGCCGGGATACCGGAAATGCGATCATCGACGCCGGAGTCGCAGACGCGGTTTCGTTCGCCCGGCATTTCATCGCCAACCCGGACCTCGTCAGCCGATTCGCGCTGGGCCAGGAACTTGCCCGCAGCGACCGGCGTACCCACTATTCCGGCGGCGCCGAAGGCTACGTCGATTACGATTCGGCTCGGTGGCGGTGAGCGGCAGTCGATGACGAAGGTCGGATGCCGCGGTCGCTGGCCCCCGTCCATGATCGTGATTGCGACATGCCGGCCCTAGCCGGCCTAACGCAATCATCATCACCCGCGCACGGCGCCTTCCGAAAGCTTCTTGACCGTCGGGATCGTGGCTGGATAACGTCGCCGATTATGACTCCAACCCTGCGCACCGAGCGCCTGCTGCTCGAGCCGTACGTGCCCGAAGACGAAGCGGCTTTCGTCGCGCTCTTTCAGGACGCCAGGGTGTCCCGGTGGATGGGCGACGGGCCCGACACCGAAGAGGCGGACCGGGCCCTGTTCGGGCGGATCTTCACAAAGGTCTACGCCAACAACCTCTTCGACGTGTGGGCCGTCCGGCAGGACGGGGTGCTGGTCGGGCACGCCGAGATCAAGCAGACCGACGCCGTCGACGGGTACGAGCTCATCTACGCCCTGACGCCGGCGGTATGGGGCTCGGGCCTGGGGACGGAACTGGCCCGGGCGATTGTCGCTCATGGCGTGAGCACCCTGGAATTGGCCGAAATACATGCGACCGTGGCGGCGCCGAATGAGGCCTCGCTGGCCGTGCTGAAGAAACTCGGTTTCAAGCTGGTACGGGATGTCCAGAACGACGATGGCAGCGTCACTCGAGTGTTGACCTACCGCCCCGCGGTCGACGGTGTCTAGCCCTCGGCTCCTCGGTGCTGGATGAGTTGGACAATTGAACGGACATTGTCCTCGTACGGTCGAGCGGAATCGGCGATGTAGTTCGTTTGCGGGTGCGGCAGGAACAACTGCCGATTGCGTTCGACCGTCTCCCATTCCAGAACCCAGTCGCCGCGCTGGGTCAGACCGCGCTCCTGGAAGCGTCGGCGGTGCAGTTGAGGATCTGAGCAAACCGTATCGATCAGCCAAAAGTCGGCCCCCGCCGCTTCGGCAACCGCTCTCCACTCCGCTCGCTGGGCGTCACCGACCACGCATTCAAGAATGACCGATCGGTTCATTGCCAACTGAGACCGCAGCAATGCTGTTTGAAGGTCGTACCCGATCTGACCGATTCCACTGAGGCCGGAATCGGCTGCCGCCACCATCGGCACGCCGTCCGCCAACAGCACGTCCATCAGCGGATCGCGAGAGAACACCACCGCATCGAGCGCGCGTCCGAGCGCCCTCGCCAGGGTGGTCTTGCCCGTCGCCTGGAGCCCAGTGATGGAGATCGCGTCCACGGTTGCAACGCTAGCCGTTCGCTCGCTCACCAGCTGAGTATGCGCTGTACGTAGGATGCGTGTTGTGACTGACGAAGTGCTCCAGGGTGGCCGGATGAGTCCCGGTGTGGTGCGCCGGGGTGGGACGGTACGGCGGCCGATGGGGCCGGGGTCGCCCACCGTGCATGCCTTTCTGCGTCATCTCGAGTCGGCTGGATTCGCCGGAGCACCCCGGGTATTGGGCATCGAAGGCGATGTCGAAGTGCTGAGTTTCGTTCCGGGCGAGGTGCCCGCCGACCCGGAATGGGAGCCGGGCAAGGGTAACCCGCTGACCGCGGCAATGCGGTCCGAAGCTGCGCTGGTGGCTGCAGCGAAACTGCTCCGCGACCTACACGCGGCCGCCGCGGGATTCGACCCCGCACCGGTGGATCGCCGGGTCCCGCCACAGTTGCTGCTGCCCGGCGAGGTGATGTCGCATGGCGATCTCGGTCCGTGGAACACGGTCTATCGCGACGGGCTCCCGGTTGCGTTCATCGACTGGGACGCGTGCGCGCCGGCGGATCCGTTGCGGGCCGTCGCTGCAGCGGCCTGGGGATTCGTACCCCTCGGACCTGAGCAACGCCTCGTCGAGACCGGATTCGACCCGCTGCCTAATATTGCCGACCGGCTGCGCCTGTTCATCGACGGCTACGGCGGCCTGGACCGGACCCGGGTTTTGTCCGCGCTGGCCCAGCACCTGCTCGGCGGGGCCGCGGACGTCCGCAACTGGCAACTCGGCCCCACCGACTCGGCGGTGGCCCTGGAATTCATCGCCAGGGAGTTGCGCTGGCTCGGCGCCAACTCCGATCGCTTCGAGCGCGCGCTGCGTTGATTGCGGCTGGATGGGCGGTCGACAGTCTGGATGTCCGCGCTCCGACCGTGTCGCCGGTGCCGCGCCCGACCGTGTTGATCATGCAGAAATGGCTCGTCCGCGCGGCGTGTCGCGGACCCTTTCTGCATGATCAACAGTGTGCTGGGCCGAAACGTGGTCGGACTGCAGGAGAGATCGAGCGAAAACGACTTGCCCTGGCCGGCGGCGGTCGGGAGGCTCTGGGCATGGTCGATGGTGAGCACGAAGATGGTCGGTCGGGCATCGACGCCGCCCTGGTACGACGGCTGATCGCGGGACAGTTTCCACAGTGGAGCGAGCTGCCGATCACGCCGGTACGGATCGACGGGTGGGACAACCGCACGTACCAACTCGGCGACGACATGACGGTGCGGCTGCCCAGCGGTGCGTCCTACGCGGGTGCGGTGGAGAAGGAGCAGCGGTGGCTGCCGATTCTCGCTCCACAGCTGCCGCTACCCATTCCTGAGCCGCTTGGCCGGGGCGTTCCGGCCGAGGGCTATCCGCATCACTGGTCGGTATATCGGTGGCTCGACGGTGAGCGGTCCAGCCAGGAGACCGTCGACGATTTGAGCAAGTTCGCGATGACGCTCGCCGACTTCCTCCAGGCGTTGATGCGGGTCGACCCGACCGACGGCCCACCGGCCGGGCAGCACAACTGGTTCCGCGGTGGCCCGCTGACCACCTACGACGCCGAGACCCGACAGGCGATCGCCAGCTTGGGCGACCGGATACCCGGCCATGGGGCATTGGCGGTATGGGAAGCGGCCCTCGCGGCCACCTGGCCCGGACCGCCCGTCTGGTTCCACGGCGACATCGCTTTCGGCAACCTGCTGGTCCGGGAGGGCCGGCTGGCCGCGGTCATCGACTTCGGCACGTCGGGTGTCGGCGACCCGTCCTGCGACCTGGCCATCACCTGGACGTTCTTCTCGGGCGAGAGCCGAGAGACGTTCCGCGCCGCCA
>DATAVB010000075.1:0-65839 GCA_036267955.1 Mycobacteriales bacterium
CCGCCGCTGCGCCGATGCCCTCGTGACGTTAAGCGAACAGGCACTGGACCGTGGGGACCTGCCAACCGTGGCCGGCGAGAGACCGCATGTCACCGTCACCATCGGGCTGAACGACCTGCGCGACGGCACCGGCCACGGGACGCTGAACACCGGCACCCCGATCAGCCCCGAAACCGCCCGCCGCATCGCCTGCGACGCCACCATCATCCCGATCGTGCTCGGCAGCGAAGGCGAGCCGCTGGATGTCGGCCGAGCCACCCGGACGATTCCGCCCGGCATCCGCCGAGCAGTCGTCAGCCGCGATGTCGGCTGCGTCCACCTGGATTGTGATGCACCAGCCCCGCGCTGCGAAACCCACCACGTACGGCACTGGGCCAACGGCGGCCCCACCGCCCTCAACAACCTCGTCCTCCTCTGCCCACGACACCACTGGACCATCCACCACGACCAATGGCAGATCGTCTTCAAGGAAGGCATCCCGCACGTCATACCGCCACCACTCCTCGACCCCGAACAACGACCACGCCGAAACACCAGACACCACCTGCCGACCCGGCCCAGCGGGTAGGACCCCCGCGGACGAGGAGCAGGACGACTCGTGGCCAACTTCAAGATCCACAATGACGGTGTCTAGTAGGGTCGAGCCAATGAATGACAGGCTGGTGTGGATCGACTGCGAGATGACCGGGCTCGACCTTGCGCACGATGCGCTGATCGAGATAGCGGTTCTCGTCACCGACTCCGAGCTCACCATTCTCGGCGATGGACTCGACATCGTGATGGGCGCTCCAGCCGACAAACTGGACTCCATGGACGACGTGGTCGTCGCCATGCACGCGTCCTCCGGCCTCACCGAGGCGGTGCGCGCCTCGGCGGTGACCATTGCTGACGCTGAGCAACAGGTGCTTGACTACATCCGGCAGTACGTGCCCGAGCCGCGCTCCGCACCGCTCGCCGGCAACTCGATCGCCACCGACCGCGGCTTCATCGCCCGCGACATGCCGGCGCTGGACAACCACCTGCACTACCGGATGGTTGATGTCTCCTCGATCAAGGAGCTGACCCGCCGCTGGTACCCGCGGGTCTACTACGCGCAGCCGGAAAAGGGCATGCAGCACCGCGCGCTCGCCGACATCGAAGAGAGCATCCAGGAGCTGCGCTACTACCGGAAGGCCGTCTTCGTACCGCCGCCCGGACCCAACACCGACGAGGCCCGCGCCGTCGCCGCCGAAGTCACCGCGGCACCTGGTGGCACACCAGCGACGACGCCGACCGAAGCGACGCGGACCGAAGCGACTCCCTCAGGGACAGCGGGATCGGCGGCGACGTCCGAGCAATCCACCGGCGTGGAGGCCTGACTCCACCGGTCCGCTATGATCGTCCGGTGCCGCTGACATGCGGCCGTGGTGGGTGTAGCTCAGCTGGTAGAGCACCTGGTTGTGGTCCAGGGGGTCGCGGGTTCGAGCCCCGTCACTCACCCCAGAACGGGCGGGACATTGTCACCTGCCGCTACGGCCGAGTCAGCAGCTCCAGGTTGTGCCCGTCCGGGTCGGCGAAATAGACGCCACGCCCTCCATTCCAGGTATTGATTCGGCCGCTCTCGCGGTGCGACGGATCGGCCCAGTAAGCCAGCCCCGCATCCTTGATCCGGCCGAGCGCCGCCTCGAATTCATCCTCGCTCACCAAGAACGCGTAGTGCTGACCGTGCACCTCATCGGCCGCACCGAAGTCGAGCGTGACGCCGTTGCCGAGCACCAGCGGTACGAACGGTCCGGTCGGCGCGCCCACCGCCAGGCCGAGGATGCGCCCCAGAAATTCCGCGGACGCCTGCTTGTCCCGGGCGTGGACGATCGTGTGATTCAACTCGATGGTCATTGTCGTGTCCCTTCAATCGGCTGCCCTCACACCGTACGAGCCGCGGCGCCGGTTCAGGAGAACTCGTCGTGCCCGAGTTTGCTCAGCCAGCCGCGGAACACCTGATGCAGCGCCTCGGCACCGAGCACCGAGTCGCCCGGCAACTCCAACTCCGCCGGATAAAGCAGGAACGGCTCGGTCTGCGGTCCGCCCAGGCCACCATGTGATCCGACGAACGGCTCGAACGACTCGACCTGCTCGGTCTGGTCGTCGTACGAAGAATTCACCATCAGATCCGCGGTATTGGCGAACCCGTCAGTCCGCCGTACCCGCTCGGCGGCCAGCGGCCCGTACGGCGCCAGCGGATCCTCCCCTTCCACCTCGCCCGTGTCGAGGTAGTGCGCGCCGCGCCGACCCAGCGCCACCGCGCCGCGGGTCGCCGACCGGGCCAGCACGAAGCCGATGCCCGGATGTTCGAGCAGCCGGGGCAGCAGCTCCGGGTACCGGCTCTGCAACTGGCCGACCGTCGCCCGGCCGGGCACATCGGTGAGGTAGATCAGCCCGAGATTGCCCGAGGTGAGGGTGAGCACCGTCGAGCCGCCCGCCAACTGGGCCGCGGCATGCCGGTTGGCGTCCTCGCCGCCGATCGCCTCGCCGTCCACCAATTGCGTCTGGGTCACCCGGCGCAGCGCCCGGCTCATCGGCCCCTCGCCAGCCGCCGCCCCGGCCAGCGGGCTGGCCAGCCGACCTCGCGCCTCGCTGCCCGGGTGCCGGCGCAGCGGCGCCTCCCGAAGCAGCCCACACGCGTCCCGGATCAGATCCTCCAACGTCTCGCCGTGCTGGTCGGCGAAGGACGGTCCCTGGCTCTGCCCGTGATCGGACAGCACCACCAGCCGGTACGGCCGCGGCGCGGCGGCCACCGCGTCGGCGAGCCGGCCGATCTGCCGGTCGATCCCCCGCAGCACCGCCAGCGCCTCGTACCGTTCGATGCCCGAGTGGTGCGCCACCTCGTCGTACCCGGTGAAGTCGGCGTAGACCACCGCCCGGCCGGCCACCATGTCCTCCAGCACGGCCTGCACCGTCACGTCCCGGGCGATGACGCTCGACGAGGCCCGCAGCAGCGGATAGATCCCGCCTCGCCGCACCCGCGGCCAGACATCCCGGCGGCGCTGGTCCAACGCCTGTGCGTACTCCCGGCCGACCTCGGCGAGAAAGGCGAAGAGCGTCCGGGCCGCGTTGTACGGATTGGCGAAATAGCCGTAGTAGCCGGCACCGAGCCGGCCCTTCTTCCGACCCGCGACGCTCATCGTCAGGCTGGCGTACGGCGCGTCGCCGGTGAACAGGTTGCCGTGGCTCGCGCCGTCAGCATGCAGCAGACCTCGGCCGTCGGAATGCCGCGCCTCGATCTCGGCGGCGCTGGCCGCCCGGTTGCACACCAGCAGCCGGCCGGTCGCCTTCTCGTACCAGCGGAACGCCGGCATGTCGGTGTTGCTGCCGTGCAGGATGCCGGCCTGGCTGGCGCCGGTCTGCGACGGCCAGTCGGTGTGCCAGCTGCTCAACGTGTGGCTGCCGGTGGCCAGCCAGCGGGCCAACACCGGTGCGTCGCCGCCGCGGATCGCGCGCCGCAGCACCTCGTACCCGAGTCCGTCGATCTGCAGGAACAGCACGCCCGGCGGCTCGTCGTCGCACACCCGGCCACGGCGGAAGGCCCGGCCGACGATGAACCGGCGGTA
Organism: Mycobacteriales bacterium; assembly: GCA_036267955.1. Taxonomy (GTDB): domain Bacteria; phylum Actinomycetota; class Actinomycetes; order Mycobacteriales; family QHCD01; genus DATAVB01. The sequence goes on from DATAVB010000075.1 coordinate 3,588, forward strand.
GAAGTGGTCGTCGTCCAGCGCCAGCAGACCGGAGGTGAATGCTGTCACCGCGGTCAGCACGGTTCCGACGATGGCTCCGGCGCCCGGACCGGACAACGTCACACCTGGCACCGCCTGCATGACGATCGCGACGAGCACGCCGTCGATGACGAAGACCCCGAGTCCGAGGGTCAACACGACCGCGCCGAGCGCCAGCCGCATGAAGAGCGGCCACACCACCGCGTTGAGCCCGGCCACCGCGGCGGCAGCGCCGAGCGAGTCCTGCGGCCGGGACACGTGGAAGCCGGGCAGCTGGTCGGCGAGCAGCAGTGCGGCGCCCGCGGTGACGATCCACACCACCGCGACCCGCAGCAAGATCCGGCCGTCGGCGGCCAACCGTCCCACCGTGCCCCCTCCCCGGTCGCCTCGTGGTCACTCCGCAATCCCTTCGTTCTACGGTAGGGCCATGCGGATCACGTGGTGGGGCCACGCCACCACGCTGATCGAGGACGCCGGGATCCGGTTGCTGACCGACCCGGTCCTCACTCACCGGGTGGGGCATCTCAAGCGGCGGGCCGGCCCGCGGCCGGACGAGTCAGCGAGCCGGGTCGACGTCGCGGTCGTGTCCCACCTGCACGCGGACCACCTGCACCTGCCGAGCCTGCGCCAGTTGCGGACCGACGCGCTGATCGTGGTGCCGCGCGGTGCCGGACGGTTGCTGCGTGGGGTGGGCCGGGCCCGGGTCCGGGAGGTGTCGGTCGGCGAGACGGTACGAATCGGGGAGTTGCTGGTGGAGGTCGTACGGGCGGATCACGACGGGCACCGCGGGCCGTGGAGTCGTGCGGTGGCGCCGGCGGTCGGCTATGTCGTCCGGGGCTCGTGCACGACCTACTTCGCCGGTGACACCGACTATTTCGCCGGGATGTCCGATCTCGGACCGCTGGATGTGGCGCTGCTGCCGGTCGGCGGCTGGGGGCCGACACTCGGCCCGGGGCACCTCGACCCGGGCCGCGCCGCGCATGCCCTGCGACTGCTGCACGCGGCCACCGCCGTACCGATCCATTACGGCACGCTCTGGCCGGTCGGGATGGACCGGGTCCGGCCGGGGCTCTTCGCCGACCCGGGGCACCAGTTCGCCACGGCTGCCGCCGAGCAGGCGCCGGACACGACGGTCCGGGTGCTGCGGCCCGGCGAGTCGTTGAAGGTCGAGTCCGCCGCATGACTGGTGTGTCAGTTGCCGCGTCGGTGGCTTCGTCGGTGGCTTCGTCGCTGCCGACCGGGTCGTACCCCGCGCTGATCGGGCTGGTGCTGCTCGGCTCGATCATTCCGGTGGTGCCGACCGGAGCGCTGGTCAGCGCGGCCGCGGCGGCGGTCGTCACCAACGGCACGTACGGCTCGCTGGCGATCATCATCGTGGTGAGCACGATCGGCGCCTTCATCGGCGACGTGGCCACCTTCGCGCTGTGCCGCCTGCTGGGCGAGCGGGCGGTGCGGTGGTTCCGCCGCGGCCGGGCCGAGAACGAGGTCGAACCCGGCGGGCGGCTGGTGGCGGCCGAGCAGCGGCTGGTCGAACACCGCGTCACCGTGCTGGTGGTGGCCCGGCTGATCCCGGCCGGCCGCATCCCGGTGCTGCTCGCGGCGGGGTTGAGCTCGATCTCGTGGCGGATGTTCATCACCGCCCAGTTGATCGCCGGCGCCATCTGGGCGGTGATGTACGCGGCCATCGGACTGGCCGGCGGCACGATCTTCGACGAGACGTGGCAGGCGGTGGTCGCCGCGCTGATCCTGGTCGTGGCGCTGACCGTGGTGTCCCGGCAGGTCCAAAAGATCTGGCAGCGCCGGCAGGCCAGGGCCGAGATCAGCACCGAGGTCGAGATCGAGGCCGACGTCAGCGAGCACTAACCCCCACGCCGAGTGGGTCGGGACACGGTTTCCATGATCAACACGATGTCATGATCAACATCTAGATCAGACAATCGCGTATCCAGGAGGACACCATTCCCATCCCCCGGCTGCTCGCCACAGGCGTACTCACCGCAGCGCTGGCGACCCCGGTCACTCAGATCGCCGGGCCCCCGCCCGCATTCGCCGCGACCCCGGCCTGGACGCTGAACCTGCAGCGGCACGGCGGTTCCGACGCCAACACCACGGTCAGCCACAGCGAGCTGACCCTCGCCGACCCACATGCGAAGGCCCTGGCCAGCCGGACCGCCATCGGTGCCCTCATCACCGAACCGCACCGGTTGGCCGCACCGTCCTCGAGCCTGCGGGCCACCGTCGACGCGCAGCTCCCGGGCGGCAGCTCGGCGGCGGTTGCGGTCCGCGGCCAACGCACCGACGGCCGTTGGACGGAATGGATCCCGGCCGGTCAGCACCTGCCGACGCCGGTCCAGGTGGTCCAGGCCCGGGTGACGCTGACCGCCGGTACGGGCGGGGCGAGTCCACGGGTACGCGCGGTGTCCCTGCAGCCGGGGCCGGCCGGCGCCACTCCGCAGGCGACCCGGCCCTCCTCGTCGTACCGGGTCTTCGCCACCCGGGAGGGACTGATCGGCGGCACCACGGCCAACGGGCACGTCATCGTCTCGCACGACCACTTCGTCGCGCTGCCATCCGAGCGCGGGCTGGCGCCGAAGGCGACGGGCGACTACACGGTACGGATCTGCGCGACCACCGGACGGTGCGAATGGGCGCCGGTCTGGGATGAGGGTCCGTGGAACATCCACGACGACTACTGGAATCCCGGCACCATGCGGGAAGACTGGACGGACGTCGCGCAGGGCAAGCCCGAGGCGCAGGCGGCGTTCTCGGAGGGATACAACGGCGGCAAGGACGGCTTCGGTCGGAAGGTCTCCAATCCGGCCGGCATCGACCTGGCCGACGGCACGTTCTGGGACGGGCTGGGGCTGACCGACAACGACTGGGTGACGGTCACCTATCTGTGGACCGCGACGGCCGGCAAGACCGGGGTGGTCGACACCGAGCTCAACGTCCGCACCGGCCCGCACGCGAGCGCGACCGCGGTCGGCCTCGCCGACGAGGACGCCCAGGTCCCCATCGTCTGCCAGACACCCGGCGATTCTGTCAACGGGAGTGTCAAGAAAAGCGATCTCTGGGACGAGTTGGCCACCGGTTATTACGTGTCCGACGGCTACGTGGACACCGGCTCGACGGGTCAGGTCGCTCCGGCCTGCTGACATATCGAAAATCGCCCCCGGGAATTGTCCCGGGTGCGATTTCCTTTCTGGGATGCGTTACTTCTGGTGGGTATTGCTGTTCCAGTGCGCGATTTTTCCGTGGTAGAGCACCAGGTTTCCGTCGGTCTGCACCAGCAGCCGGGTCATCGCGCCGTGCGTCCTGCTCTGCCAGAGCACTGTCCCTCTGACCGAGTGCACGACGAGGTTTCCGTTGCGCTGGAAGCTGAACGTGGCGCCGCTGTGGCCCCCGGTACGTGAATTCCACAGCACCGTGCGGCCGTGCGTCAGGACCAGATTGCCGTCCGTCTGCATGGTCAGTCGGTACTTCCGGTTGGCCGAAAGCCGGCTGTGGCCGCCGGTCAGGGTTTCACCGGGCAGCAGCTCGGTGGAGTTCCCTTTCCATGACCACAAAGCCTTTTTGCCGTGCGAGTAAATAACCAGGTTGCCGTCGTTCTGCATTGCCAGGTACGAACCCGCATGTCCGGCCGTGCCGCTGGTCCACAGTGGCTTGTGCGCCCGGTCGTAGACGACCATGTTGCCGTTGGCCTGGAAATCCAGATACGCGCCGCGGTGCCGGCCGGTCTCGGCGCTCCACAGTGGAGTCTTGTCCGAAACTCGGTATACCACGGCGTTCCCGTCGGTTTGCTGCAGCAGCCCGTACCGCCCGTTCGGTGAACGCAGATAGTGATTTGCCCGCAGGATCGTGCCGCTGCGCAGCGCGCCACTTGCCGCCGGAGAGACGGCTGCGGCGGAGCTTGCCTTGGCGGCGGCCGGTGCGGCCTCGGCCGACCCGACGCTAACGCCGATCACGGCCAATGCGAGCGCGCCGCCCGCCACTGCTGTCTTGAGATTCATGTGCACCGTTCCTCCGGGAATACCGTCAGCAACATTTCCCCGGAAGGCTATCCACGGCGGATCGGCACGAACTCGCGAATTCGTGCCAGCCGGTCAGCCGAACTGGTACGACCGTTTCGACAATCCGTACCAGAATCCCTCGATTACCGGCCGCTGCTTCTCCAGTTTGTCGGCAGTCCCTAATGCCGCGCCGAGCGCAACGAACAGCGGGGCGAAGTGTTCGGTCCGGGGATGCGCCAGTCGCCCGGCCGGTGCCTTTCGGGTGAAATCGAGCAGCGAGTCGAGATCGCCGCCATCCAGCGCCCGCGAGCCCCAGTCGTCGAACTCCGCGGACCAGGCCGGCGGCTCCGCGCCAGCCGATCGGCCCATGTCCAACTCGCTCAGGTTGTGGGTGAAGAAACCGCTGCCCATGATCAGCACGCCCTCGTCGCGCAGCGGCGCGAGGCGGCGACCGAGCCCGAGCAGCCCCGCCGGGTCGAGGGTCGGCATCGACACCTGCAGCACCGGGATGTCAGCGGCCGGATACATCTCGACCAGCGGCACGTACGCGCCGTGGTCCAGACCGCGGTCGGCCGCCTCGTGGGTCGGCGTGCCGGCGGTACGCAACAGCGCGCGGACACTCGCCGCCAATTCAGGCGCGCCGGGCGCCGCATAGGTGACGTCGTAGTAGCGCTGCGGGAATCCCCAGAAGTCGTACGTGAGCGGCACCGTTTCGGTGGCGCCAAGGGTGAGCGGGGCCTCCTCCCAGTGGGCGGAGACGACCAGGATCGCGGTGGGGCGGGGCAGGTCGCCGGCCCACCCGGCGAGCTGGCCGGTCCAGAGCCGGTCGTCGGCCAGCGGCGGCGCGCCGTGTCCCAGGTAGACCACCGGCATCCGACTGGCTGACGTGGCGTCACTCATTGGCGCTCCTTAATTGAAGATTCAACTATATAGCGAACCTGGTCGGCCCGCTGCGGTGGCCGGACTGTTGACCCGGACTATTGACCCGGACTGTTGACCCGGACGATTTGCCGGACTGGCGAGCTCGATGCGCCGCCGGAACGAAGCCTGCTGGCGGAGGCCGCGAGACCGTGAGGACCGCCCCCTGGGACACCGGAGAGGGGGGTGGTGTCCCCGAGGGCGGTCGGTCACGGCGGCCGCCGAGACGGCCTGTGTGGTGCTGCTCTCACGGTAACCCCGGGGAGCCTCGCGTTGGGAACAGAACGGGCAAATTTCCCATTGTGCGGCCGCTTTCGTACGTACAGTCGAAGCCATGACAGCCACCTTTGCCGACGTCCGGCGGCTCGCCGCACAGGAAACCGGATTGGCCGTACTGACCACCACCCGTCCGGACGGCAGCGTGCACGCATCGGTGGTGAACGTCGGCGTGCTCGACTATCCGACCAGCGATCCGATCAGCGATCCGATCAGCGGCGAGCCTGCCGTAGCCGCCGTGATCCGGGGCGATGCCCGCAAGCTCGACCACCTGCGCCGTACCGGCCGGGCCACTGTGGTCTTCCGGCGCGGCTGGGACTGGGTCGCGGTCGACGGACCGGTCCGGATCGTCGGACCGCAGGACAGTTCCGACCTGCCGGCGCTGCTGCGGGAAATCTTCACCGCGGCCGGCGGCCAACACGACGACTGGCCCGAATTCGACCGGGTGATGGCCGCCGAGAAACGGGTGGCGGTATTCGTCCGGGCCACCCGGATCACCGGCAACGGCTGATTCACCGCGAAACGGCGCCGTGAGTGTCGAAGAAGCCGCCGCCGCCGGCAGGACCGGTGTCGGTGGGCCAGACAGGATCAGTCCTGCTGCATGTCCACGAAACGCTGGTAGTGACCCTGGAATGCGACCGTGACGGTGCCGGTCGGGCCGTTACGGTTCTTGGCGAGAATCAGGTCGGCCTCACCGGCCCGCGGCGATTCCCGTTCGTACATGTCCTCGCGGTGCAACAGGATGACCATGTCGGAGTCCTGCTCGATAGCGCCGGACTCACGCAGGTCCGACAGCATCGGCTTCTTGTCGGTCCGTTGCTCGGGGCCACGGTTGAGCTGGCTGATCGCGATGACCGGGAGATCCAGCTCCTTGGCCAGCAGTTTCAGTGACCGGGAGAATTCGCTGACCTCCTGCTGCCGGGACTCGACCCGCTTTCCGCTGGTCATCAGCTGCAGGTAGTCCACGACGATCAGTTTCAGATTGTGCCGCTGCTTCAGCCGTCGGGATTTCGCCCGGATCTCCATCATCGTGAGGTTGGGCGAATCATCGATATACAGCGGTGCATCGGCGACCTCACCCATCCGGCGGGCGAGCCGGCCCCAGTCGTCGTCGCTCATGTTGCCCGAGCGCATGTGGTGCAGCGGCACCTTGGCCTCGGCCGACAACAGACGCATGGTGATCTCGGACTTGCTCATCTCCAGCGAGAAGATCACCGAGGCCTCGCCGCCCTTGATCGAGCACTGACGGGCCAGGTTGAGGCCGAGAATCGACTTTCCGACGCCGGGCCGGGCCGCGATCGTCACCATCTGGGACGGCTGCAGCCCGTTGGTGATCTGGTCGAACTCGGAGAATCCGCTGGGAACACCGAGGCTCACGCCACCGCGGCTGGCGATGGCGTCGATCTCGTCCATCGTGCCCTGCAACAACTGCTCGAGCCGGACGTAGTCCTCGCTGGTCCGGGACTCGGTGATGTCGTAGACCGCCGCCTGGGCCCGGTCCACCACGTCGTCGATGTCGCCTGCGTCGTCCGCGGCGCCGTACCCGAGCTGGACGATCTTCGTGCCGGCCTCGATCAGCCGGCGCAGCACCGCTCGCTCGGCGACGATCTGGGCGTAGTAGCCGGCGTTGGCCGCGGTCGGCACCGAGGAGATGAGGGTGTGCAGGTAGGGCGTGCCGCCGACCCGGGCCATCTGGCCGGACCGGGTCAGCTCCGCGGAGACGGTGATCGGGTCAGCCGGCTCGCCGCGGCCGTACAGATCCAGGACCACGTCGTAGATCGCCTGGTGGGCCGGGCGGTAGAAGTCGCCCGCCTGCAGGACCTCGACCACGTCGGCGATGGCGTCCTTGGACAGCAGCATGCCGCCCAGCACCGACTGCTCGGCGGCCAGGTCCTGCGGCGGCTGACGGTCATACGCAGCCGGCGCCGGGCCGGACATTTGCCGGTCATCTACGACCGCCACCAGCGACTCCCGTCCGAGCGTTTCGTCCCGACTGACCTGACCGTGCTCAATGACCACCGTGCCTGATCACGGCCACAGCCGATCACGCCACGCCGCAGCGCCGTCGACAGCTGATCGCTGCCGGGTGGCTCCTGCGACGACGGATGGTCGGGATGGTCGGAGCACAGTTCCGTCCTACCTGGCGGGTCTGACATAACGAGCAGCGCCACGACAGGCAGCGCCACAAGAAGCAGCGCCACACAACGACCAGCGACAGCTACGGGAGGTCCGTCCCGAGGACCCTAGAGGGCTCGGGCACCGATGCTCAATTCTGCCTGTGGGTAGTGCTGCGGACAGCCTGTGGACGAACCGGCGCGTCCCTGTGCGGAGAGTGCGGATGGCCTGTGGACAGGGTTGTGGGCAACGCTCACATATGGCCCCTGACCTGCGGGTTCGTCATCGACAGGCTGTGGATAACAGAAAGTCTGGAACGTCGTTGGTGGGACCAATCTCGCGGCCGCGCACTCGGCGGTAGACCGACTCCGATAGACCCTCATCGGTTGGCCGAAATCGCCGGGCCGGCCCTGCCGATCTCAGCCTCAACCCATGACACAGTTCGGCCGGGTCGGCCACCCGGCGTCGTCATTCGTGACGCGAAGCGACCGACCCGGCCGGTTGAACTGCTACTGCATGTATCGCTCGAGTGCTGCTCGACTGACTGTCTGACGGCTAGTCGCCGACGACGTTCAGCGAGATCGCGGCGACGACCTCCGGATGAATCCGGACGCTGACCGCGTGCGTACCCGTGCTCTTGATGTGACCGGACAGCTCGACCCGGCGACGGTCCACGGCGGGACCGCCCGCGGACTTGACCGCCGCGACGACGTCGGCCGCGGTGACCGAACCGAACAACCGGCCACCGTCACCGGCCTTCGCCCGCAGTGTCACCTTGAGTGATTCGAGCTGACCCTTGATCTCCTTGGCGTGGCCGAGATCGCGGACCTCACGGACCTCACGGGCCCGCTTGATCTGGACGATCTGCTTCTCGCCGCCGCGAGTCCACGGCATCGCGTAGCCGCGCGGGACGAGGTAGTTACGGCCGTAGCCGTCCTTGACCTCGACGACGTCGCCCGGGGCACCGAGACCGGACACTTCCTGGGTGAGGATGAGCTTCACGACGAACCCCTTCCTCAGCGAGCGGTGCTGGTGTAGGGCAGCAGCGCCATCTCACGGCTGTTCTTGATCGCCGTGGCGACATCGCGCTGGTGCTGGCTGCAGTTGCCGGTGACCCGGCGGGCCCGGATCTTGCCGCGGTCGGAGATGTACTTCCGCAGCAGGTTGGTGTCCTTGAAGTCGATGTACTTGACCTTGTCCTTACAGAACACGCACACCTTCTTCTTCGGTTTGCGTATAGGTGCCTTGGACATCTTGATGGGATCTCCCTGAAAGTCTCGCGACACGACGCGGTGGAAGCCGCGCGGCGCCGAATCGCTGTGTGGCCAGAAAATATGGCCAGAAAGGGTGGCTAGAAGGGTGGCTCGTCGGAATAGCCGCCGGACGAGGCTGCTGGCGCCGACGCCCACGGGTCCTCCGCGGGTGCACCGCCACCGCCACCGCCACCGGACGGGCCACCGTAGTTGCCGCCTCCGCCGCCACCGCCGCCATTGAAGCCGCCCTGACCGCTGCCCCGCGAGGTCTTGTTGACCTTGGCGGTGGCGTAGCGCAGGGACGGACCGATCTCATCGACATCGAGCTCGATGACGGTCCGCTTCTCGCCTTCCTTGGTTTCGAACGACCGCTGCTTGAGCCGGCCGCTGACCACGACCCGGGTGCCCCGGGTCAGCGACTCCGCGACGTTCTCCGCGGCCTGCCGCCACACCGAGCAGCGAAGGAACAGCGCTTCGCCGTCCTTCCACTCGTTGGACTGCCGGTCGAACGTCCGCGGCGTCGAGGCCACGGTGAAGTTGGCGACGGCCGCCCCGGAGGGGGTGAACCGAAGCTCGGGGTCGGCGGTGAGGTTGCCGACAACGGTGATGACTGTCTCGCCTGCCATGACTAACTCCTCTGCCCTGCGACCAGAGCTTGCGTACCCATCGGTTGCACCGCACGCTAGCGCGTCAGTGTGACGGCTCGTTGTGGTTGTCCACCGACAGCGGCAAGCTGTGGATACCGGCTATTTTCCGGGCCGGATGACCTTGGTGCGGAGCACGGCGTCCGTCAGGTTGAGCTGACGGTCCACCTCGGCAACCGTGTGGGACTCGGCCTGCAGGTCGATGACCGCGTAAATGCCCTCGACGCGCTTGTTGATCTCGTACGCAAGGCGACGGCGACCCCAGATGTCGACCTTCTCCACATCTCCGCCGTCATTGCGGATCACTGCGAGAAAGGTGTCGAGCGACGGGGCCACGGTGCGTTCCTCGAGATCAGGATCGAGGATCACCATGAGTTCGTAATGACGCAACATCCATTCACCTCCTGTGGACTGGAAACGGCCGCGGACTTTCCGCGGCAGGAGGGTGTGCGTCGACCATGCCGCCGGAGCGGATGATCTGGTTGTCCAGCGACCGGCCACGTGCCGGACTGAACTGGCACAGCCTACCGGAAGAACGGGGCCGTCCCGACCACAGCGACCGGCCCTGACTCTGCCGCTGCGACAGGTCAGCCGAGGTGACGGTGCGCGACATACGTGCGGACCAGCGCACCAGCGACGGTGCTCAACAGGGCCAGGGCCGCGATGGCCGGCCAGTTGATCCGGAACGGCAGCGCGCCGGCCGGACTGGCCGCCGCGGTGGTGTCGAGCGGACGCTCCTGGGTGCTGTCGCCGGCCGGGTCGAAAGCCCCCTGCTGACCGGCCGCGCCGTCGCTGCCGTTGGTGGTCGTATCGGTGGCTGTGTCGGTGGTTGTGCCGGTGCCAGTGGCCTGATTCGAATTACCTGCGGCCGCGGGCAGCCGACCGTCCGCGGGCTGGCCATTCGCCGAGCCCGAGCCGGAATTCGCGCCGCCGGCGGATCCGCCACCGGTGCGGTACGAGCCACCGCTGCCGTGCGGCACCACCTGGCTGGCGACATCCGGCGGGGGCAGGGTGTAGCTCGGGACGGTCGGCTCGCCGCCGGCCTGGTCGGAGGAGCCCGGATCGGACGCGCCCTGTGACGGTGTGCCCGACCCGGCGCTCGGCGCGCCGGTCGGAGCCTGGGTCGGTGCCTGCGGCGGCGTACCGGTCGGGCTGGGATCCGTCGTGGGCGAGGGCGACTGCGGCGGAGTGGCGGCGACCGTGATCGTGCCCTGGTCGTCCTTCACGTCACTCGTCTGTTGCAGGACATTGGTCGCCTCGTAGGCGACGTGGTACGTGATGACGAACGGCTTGCTGCCGGAGTTGTATCCCGAGACGGTCCGTTGCTCGTTCCGGCCCACCGTGAACGCACGCTGGGTCGCACCGGAGACGGTCACCGAGACACTGCGCAGCAGCCCGGTGACATTCCCGAGCAGCACGACACTCTGGGTGGGATCGATCTTGTTGACGAAGACGACATCGGTGCCCGGCTTGATGGTGATGGACTTTCCGCTGCCGGCGTTGATCCCCTGTGCCGTGAAGGTGATTGTCGCGGTCGGAGCGGCGGCATCGGCCGCTCCGGCGAGACCTAGGACGCCTGATCCGATCACCGCGGCGACGAGCGCACCACTTCCGATGCGACTCGCCGCTCGCGGGACCCCCGAATTCGTACCGCGCATGGCATTACTCCATGGAGCTGACACTGATCAAATTGTGGACACTCCACACGACGGGCGAGATCACCCGTCGTGCACCGCGGCCAACTACTGCGGCAGCGGGTTACGCGAGATCGGCGACTTGGCGACAGTGAGCGTGCCGCGCTCCGTCGACGACGGGCCGGGCAGGAGTCCGGCGACCATCTTGCTGTTGTAGGCGGACGTGTAGTGCAGGACCACGGGCTTGTCGCCGGAGAAGTACGGGCCGACGGTGACCTTCTGGCCCGGAGCGAGGCTGAACGGCTTCTGTGTGACGCCCGAGACGGTGACCGTGACGGTCTTGACGGCGCCGGTGACCGTGCCGAGGATCGGCGTTGCCGCTGCCGGGTCGACGTCGTTCTCGAACACGACCTTGGCGGCGTACGGAACCTGTATCGATGACGGCGATGCTCCGCTGCCGGTGAATGAGATGGTCGGTGTTGTCGCCTGCTGCGGAGCTGCGGACGACGGTGCGACCCCCCAGGCCACACCTGCGCCGATCGCGGCAACAGCAACCACACCGACACCAGTCCGACGCGAGAGGCGCGGAACGTGGAACCCCATGCTTTGCACCACTTTCTCCCAGATAGGCGATAGGTAAGGTCCGGCGCGCCGGACCTTTGGTTGAACGAGGTGGAGCAGCGATCCAGACTGACGGTCCGGGCTGACCCGGACCGGTGGGTGGAACGTCGGCATAACGACCGACGGTGGTCCAAGGTAACGCAGGTCTTCTACGTTATGACGCTGGGTGGCCACTATGCCGGTCAGATAAGCCGTACAGCGACCATATCGGCTATGCCGGATTCACGTCTATAACCAGCTGCCCGCGCTATGCCCACAGATATGGGTATTTCCACCGGTCGGCACCTCGCCGGGCCGTGTCGGCAGCTCCCAGTAGCCTGACCTGCATGGTGCTGACCGGTGCGCATGTCGACTCTGCCGACCCCCTTGCCGAGGCCGCCGCGCGCGGCGCCGGCATCGTGCAGTTCTTCCTCGCCGACCCGCAGGACTGGAAGGCGCCGAAGCCGCGCCCGGACGCCGAGACGCTCCGGGCGGCCGACACCGAGATCGTCATCCACGCGCCGTACGTCATGAATGTCGCCAGCAAGAACAACCGGATCCGCATCCCCAGTCGCAAGCTGATCCACCAGCACGCCAAGGGCGCTGCGGCCGTGGGAGCGATCGGGCTGGTGGTGCACGGCGGCCACGTCGGCCTGAAGGACGACCCGGACGAGGGCATCGACAACTGGCGCAAGCTGTTCGCCCGGGCCGCGGACGACGGTGGCTTCGGCGTGCCGATTCTGATCGAGAACACGGCCGGCGGCGACAATGCGATGACCCGCCACCTCGATCGGATCGCCGCCCTGTGGGACGCGATCGGCGAGTTCGAGCCCGGCTTCTGTCTGGACACCTGCCACGCCTTCGCCGCCGGGATCGAGCTGGCTGACGTGGTGGACAAGGTCCGGGCCATCACCGGCCGGATCGACCTGGTGCACGTGAACAATTCCCGGGACGAGTTCGGCTCCGGCCGGGATCGGCACGCCAATCTGGGCGACGGCCAGATAGCTCCGGCCGCGCTGGCCGCCGTCGTCGCGGCGGCCGATGCGCCGGCCGTGCTCGAGACACCGGGTGAGGTTGCGGAGCATTGCGCCGACCTGGCCATCCTCAGCAAACTGCTGCCCTGACCGCTGGCTCAGCACAACAATCCTCGGGGAAAGGTGACTCTCACATGAGCAACACCGGACGGGTTTGGCTCATCACTGGCGCATCCTCCGGTTTCGGCCGGGAGATCGCGCAGGCCGCGCTTGCCGCCGGCGACACCGTGGTGGCGACCGCCCGCCGCACCGCCGCCCTCGACGAGTTGGCCACCGCCAACCCGGGCCGGGCTTTCGCGACGACACTGGATGTCACCGACCAGCCCGGCATCGACCGGGCGGTCGCCGGCGTCATCGAGCAGCACGGCCGGATCGACGTGCTGGTCAACAATGCCGGGCACGGCATGGTCGGCGCCGCGGAGGAGACGACCGACTCCGAGCTGCGCGAGCTGATGGAGGTGCACTTCTTCGGGCCCGCCGCGCTGACCCGGGCCGTGCTCCCGCACATGCGTCGACAGGGCTCGGGCGCCATCGTGCAGCTGACCAGCCAGGGTGGCCAGCTCGCCTTCGCCGGGGTGTCGGCGTACTGCGCCACGAAATTCGCACTGGAGGGCTATTCCGAGGCGCTGGCCCAGGAGGTCGGTCCGCTGGGGATCGACGTGCTGATCGTCGAGCCGGGCGCGTTCCGGACCCGGCTGTTCGCCGGTGGCCTGCGCGAGTCGGCCGTGATCGACGCGTACGACGCGACGGTCGGGCCGGTCCGGGCGATGATGTCCGACGGCGACGGCAAGCAGCCCGGGGATCCGGCCAAGGCGGCTGCCGCCATTCTCACCGCCCTCGACGCGGATCCGACGCCGCTGCGACTGCCGCTGGGCGGCGACGCCGTCGATGCGCTGACCGCGCACGCGGACGGGGTACGGGCGGAGCTGTCGGCCTGGGAGAAGGTCAGCCGCGACACCGCCATCGAAGACTGACATCCGGAGATTTGGCGGACCGATCTTCACCGACTGATACTCAGCTGATGTCCCCGCGCGTCCGCCATGCCCGCTCGCGGCGGACCCCGTGGTGGGTCGACACGATCGTGCTGCTGTCGCTGGTCGCGGTTGCCGCGATGATGCTGGCCGGCTGGTTCGTCAAGCTCGACTGCATCGGCCCGCACTACAACACGTTCGGGATCTCGACCAGCTTCGATGCCAACAAGCATGCGCACTACTGCTACTCCGATATCCAGCAGTTGTGGCCGACCCGCGGCATCTCGGCGCACGTCTTTCCCTACCTGCACGGCGGCCTGCGGAACAACGTGCTGACCGGCAGCACCCTGGAATACCCGGTGTTGACCGGTGTCTTTGTCTGGCTGACCGCGATCGGCGCCCACACCGACGGTCAGTTCCTCGCCATCTCGGCCGCCTGTCTCGCCCCGTTCGGCCTGCTCACCGGCGGCCTGCTGGCCCGCCTCACCGGCCGCCGGGCATTCATCTTCGCCGCCGCTCCGGCCGTGCTGTTCTATGCCTTCCTCAATTGGGATCTGCTCGCTGTCGCCGCCTTCGTCACGGCTGTCTGGTGCTGGTCGCGGGGTCGGCCGGTCACGGCCGCCCTGCTGCTCGGCGTCGGCGCGGCGCTGAAGCTCTACCCGGGCCTGGGCGTGCTGCCGCTGGCACTGCACCGGCTGTCGGTCGGCGATCGCCGCGGCGCGGTGAAGGTCGTGGTGGCCGGGGCCGGTGTCTTCATCGTGGTCAACCTGCCGTTCGCACTGGCCAATCCGGCCGGCCTCTGGGCGACGTACGCGTTCCAGTCGACCCGCGCGGCCGACATCACCACCAACTCGATCTGGTACTGGGGCACGCCGACGCTCAGCACCAGCGAGCTCAACGCCCTCACCGGCGTACTCGTCGTCGCGGCCTGGGTGGGCGCGCTCGGCGCCGGCTGGTGGCAGACCCGGGACGGCGCGCCGTACCCGTGGCTGCAGGTCACCGGCAGCATGACGTGCGCGTTCCTGGTCCTGAACAAGGTGCACTCACCGCAGTACGTGCTGTGGGTGCTGCCGTTCCTGGTGCTGATCCGGGTCCGCTGGGGATGGTGGGTCGCCTACTGGATCTTCGACGCGGCACTCTTCTTCGGACTGGATCGCTGGTACTACCTGATCGGGACCGGCGGCGACGACAGCCTGGTCAAGCAGCTGGTGATCATCGGGGTCTGGGGCCGTGCGGCGAGCCTGGCCCTGCTCTACGTCGTATTCCTGGCCACGCCGCTGGCCCTGAAGTCCGTCCGCCAGGCGTCCGGTGCGCCATCGAGCACCCCGCCAGCCGGGTCGTCGACCCCGTCAGCCCGCACCACATCGCGCTCGGGTGACAACACATCGCGGACCACGAACGCGCCGTAGACAACGACCAGCAGATCGCGGATCACCACGATCAGCAGGAACCACGACTGGTTCAGGCCGCGCACCAGCACGTGATAGCCCTGATCGCTGTAGCTCTGCTGCTGGGTCTGCAGAAACCAGTACATCCGCGGGAACCACAACAGCGCCTCGACCGCCTGCCAGGCGATGTACGTCCGCCAGGACGGGCGAGCCAGCACCGCGAGCGGCACCAGCCAGAGCGAGTACTGCGGGCTCCATACCTTGTTGGACAGCAGAAAACCGGCCACCAGCAGGAAGGCGAGCTGCGCCACCCGCGGCCGGCGCGGAGCCAGCAGCCCCAGCGCGCCCACGCCGAGGCAGACCAGCGCGAACACCAGCACCGTCGCGAGATTCAGCGTCGAGCGGCCGATGACCGCTCCGCCGGCGAGTTGCTGGCCGACATTCCAGAGCGTGTCCGGGTCGGCCGGGCGGGTCGAGTTGAGGGTGAAGAACTGCTTCCAACTGCTCGGCCACAACAACGCGACCGGGATGTTGACCACCGCCCAGCTGAGCACGGCGGTGCCGAGGCTGACCCCGAAATCGCGCATCTTTCGGGTCCGCAGGCACAGGATGAACAGCGGCCCCAGCAGGAAGAGCGGATAGAGCTTCGCCGCGGCGCCCAGGCCGAAGAGCACGCCGGCCAGGCCCGGTCGGCGGCGAGACCAGGCGAGCATCCCGCCGGTGGCCAGCGCCACCGCGAAGAGGTCCCAGTTGGTGAAGGCGTGCACCAGCAGCACCGGCGACAACGCGACCATCGCTGCGTCCCACACCCGGCGCCGGGCCAGCTTGGACACGGCCCAGACCATCAGCAGCGCGCAGATCGCCAGCATGATCACGGTGACCTGCCAGTACGTCTCCACCGGCGGCGGCCGCGGCAGCCCGGGCACTCCGTCGGCCACCTTGTCGTACCCGTGCGCGACCTCGGCCGCGGCGTACATGAAGAACCCGGTCAGCACCGGATACTCCATCACCTGGTTCGGGTCGGTGTTCTGGTACGGCAGTTTCTGCTTGTCCAGGCCCTTCCCGCCGTACAGCGGGATCACGTCCGAATAGCACATCCAGACGTATTCCTTGCCCAACACGTACGTCTTCTGCTTGTCCGGGCCGAGAACCTGCTGCGACAGGGTCCAGTTGCCCGACTGGCACGGCGATTTCTGCACCCAACCGAGCAGCAACGTGAAGATCGCGAAGGCGAGCAGCACCCGCAACGGCGTCCAGAACCACTGCCGGCCGATCAAACCGTGCTTGCCCCACGGGCCGCCGATCGCGGTGCTCGCCGCCGCCGCCACGGGATCGCTGCGAGTCGGCAGCACCCGACCGCTCGGCGGACCGGACTCCGGCGATAACGACTGCGGTACGGACTGCCGTACGGACTGCGGCGGCTGCCGTTGCTGTTGCGGCAGGGTCGGGAAGGCGGCCGTGTCGTGCCCGGTCGGTGCCGGCAGCGGCGCGGCGCCGACCGTGACCGTGTCGGCGGTGGCCGGCGCGGGGGGCTCGGGCAGATCGCTGGTGGCCGGGGCCGATTTCGGGTCGCTGGTATCCGGCGCCAGCTCCGCAGGCTCCGTGTCGCTGTTGCCCGGCGCCAGCTCCGCAGGCTCCGCGTCGCTGTCCTTCACGGGGACCATGCTGCCGTACGCCATCCAGCCGGCGCACACCCCCGCGCCGACTGCGGGCGCATTTACCCGATAGGAGCTACCGGGGGGATAAAACCGGCATCACTCAGCCGGGTGCTGCCGGCGAACCGCTCGGCCGAGTCGACGGCGCCGTGCTCGGCGGAGCATGGCTGACATGCGGCGGCCCCGCGCTCCGTTGCGGACCGGACGGCAGAGTCGGCGCTGTGGTCGGCGGCGCGGTGGTGGGCGGAACGGTGGTCGGCGGCGGGGTCGTCGGCGGAACCGTGGTCGGTGGCGGGGTGGTCGACGGCGGCTGAGTCGGCACGTAGCTGTTCTGCGTCGGCGAGGTGGCCGGCGGCGATGAACTCGCCGGCGGCGTGTCCCCGCTGCCGATCACCGGTGCGGAGGGCAGCGGCTGCGGCGCGGAATCGGCGAGGTAGGAATTCATGAACGACCTCCACGCCTGCCCCGGCAGACCCGAGCCGTAGACGATGTTGCCCGCCGAGTTGAGGATCGGTTTGCTCTGATCGGTGCCGACCCAGACGGTGGCCGACACCTTCGGGGTGAAGCCGGACATCCAGGCGTCCTTGTTCTGCCCGGTCTCGGCCAGCTGCGCCGTCCCGGTCTTCGCCGCCGACTGCCGACCGTCCAAGGCATCCCCGGAGTACGCCGCGACCGACTCCATCGAGTACGTCACGTCGTTGGCGACCTGCGCGCTCAGCACCCGTTTGCCGGCGGCCTTGTGCTGGTACAGCACGTGCCCAGCCGCGTCGGTGACCTCCTGTACGAAGTACGGCGCGCGCCGCACCCCACCGGACGCGATCGTCGCGTACCCGGCGGCCTGGTCGATCGGCCGCACCTCGTACTGACCGATCGAGATACCGCCGCCGGTGTGGCCGGAGGAATCCTGCAGCGTCCGCTGGTGGGTGTCGGTGCGCCGGATCGGAATGCCGACGGCGTGCGCGGTGGCGGCGACCTGGTCGGGCCCGATCTGCAGGCCGATCTGGTAGAAGACGGTGTTGAGCGACTCGGTCATCGCGGTGGTCACCGAGCAGTAAGCGCAGGACTCGCCGTCGGAGTTGTGCACCACCACACCGCCGAGCGTCTGGCCGCTGGCGCCGTCGTACTCGGTCTGATCGGTGATGTCCGCCTTGCCCTGCTGGGTCTTGGTCAGCGCGGCCGCGAGCACGTACGGCTTGAACGTCGAGCCCGGTTGCCGCCAGGCGCGGGCGTAGTCGAACCCGTCACCGGTGGCGCCGCCGTAGTAGGCCAGCACCTTGCCGGTGCCCGGATCGATCGCCACCAACGACTGCCGCAGGTCCTTCGGCTGGCCGGCGAACGTCTGCGCGACGGCCTGTTCCGCGTCGTGCTGCGCCTTCGGGTCGATCGTGGTGACGATCCGCAGCCCATCCCGGTTGAGCTTCGACTCGTCGAAGCCGTTCGCGGCGAGCTCCGCCTTGACCTGCGCAACGATGTAGCCCTTGGGCCCGCCGAACTGGTTCAGCGTGCCCCGGCCGATCGGCTGCACCTTCGGGTAGTGCTGCGCGTCGACCTGGCGCTGGGTCATCTTGCCCATCTTCACCATGCCGTCCAGAACGAACTGCCACCGCGCCTTGGCGTGCGCCGGGTGGTTCTCCGGGTCGTACAGCGCGGGCGAGCGGATGCTCGAGGCGAGCACGGCGCCCTGGGCCACGGTCAGCTTGTCCACCGACCGGCCGAAGTAGGTCTCGGCGGCGGCCTGGATCCCGTACGCCCCGCGGCCGAAATAGATCGTGTTCAGGTACCACTCGAGGATCTGGTCCTTGGAGTAGTGCCGGTCCAGCTTCACCGCGATGAAGATCTCCCGGAACTTCCGGCTGAACGTCCGCTGCTGGGTGAGGAAGGCGTTCTTCACGTACTGCTGGGTGATGGTCGAGCCGCCCTGCACGCTGCCGCCGCGGACGTCGGACCAGGCCGCCCGGGCGATCCCCTTCGGCGAGATGCCCGGCTCGGAGTAGAAGCCGCGGTCCTCGGCGGCGAGCACGTCGTTGCGGACCGGCACCGGCACCTGGCTGATCTTCACGTCGGTACGGTTCTGTGCGCCGATCTTCGCCATCGGCGTCTTGCCGTCGGCGTAGGTAATGGTCGAGACCTGGTTGGTCGAGATCTGGCTCGGCGTCGGCACCTTGGTCGTGACGTAGAAACCGGTGACCGTGCCGACCATCGCCAGGACCAGGACGAAACAGGTCACAGCGGCGACCTTCCACCGCCGCCGGCGCCGCTTCTTGCGCTCCGGCGAGCCCTTCTCGGGCCGGCGCGTGTCAGATTGGCGTTTTTCAGATTGGCGCTTGCGAGGTGGTCGCTTTGCCGATTCTGCTCCCCCGACGGAGCCCTCGATGGGATCCTGCGAATCCATGCTCACCCCGGGCAGTCTCCTCGCTGTCGCAGAGACCCGACGTGCGGCCCGATCGGGCTACTCCTGGGCCGCCTTCTTGCGGCGGCGCGGCCGGGACTGTGCCTCGGGCTCTTGTCCGAGCACGAATGAGCGGACCAGATGGTTCCATCCGCACGTCCGGCAGACCTCAACCACGTACACGTTGAACTCATTCTGTGTCGCAGCTAACGACGGAAGCTCCTCCGGCCGTTTGGCCTGCCCGGAGATGTGGCCGAGGTCGTCGCCGTAGACGTAATAAACATTGGTGAGCTTCTCTTTGCGGCAGATCGGGCACTGTGTGTCGGTGGCACTGCCGTGGTACTTCGCGGCCCGTTGCAGGTACGGATGGGCATCGCAGGCCTCGAACGTCCCGGTGCGACCCGCGTAGACCTCCGCCAACAGCGCGCGGCGCTGCAGCGAGTAGTCGACGACGGATCTGCGTAGGGTCACGCCGGTCAGGGTACGGGCGGAATCCGCGCTCTGCCAGCGTCTCGGGCCGTTGCCGACCGTAATAGGACGTGAAGACTCTCACGGCGTTCACGCTCCGCACCACTTGCATAATTCGTGCCACCGCCACTCAGCGTGAGATCGGCCGGTCAGTTCTGGAGCTGCTCGAGCAGCCGGGTGCCCGGACCGCCCTTGCTGTCGGCCTGGACGAGCAACCGGATGAGCTTGCCGGACCGGTTGACGTACTGGCTCTGGTGCACCGGCACCGGCGCGGGCGAGATCGCGCTGGTCGGGGTCGCCGGGAAGCTGCCGTCGGAGTTCTGGACGAATGCCTCCGGCTGCCTGCCGTTATCCGTGACCGCGGTGACGCGACCACCGGACACCAGGAGCGCGGCGACCGCGTCCTGCGCCACCGCGGTCGGGGCCAGTTTGCCGCTCACATCGCTGTCCACGGCGCCCTGTGCCTGGTCGACCAGATAGGTGTGGCCGTCGAGGTAGCTGGCCCGCAGCCCGAGCAGGCTGCCCTGGTCATCACCACCGCTGCACCCCTGGAAGTCATCCTTGTCGTCGATGAAGCCGTGCGTGCCCTCGGTCAGCGAGGCGACATTGGTGTTCTTCTCGTTCGGCGTGTCGCCGGTCAGCCGGCAGGCGTAGAGCCTGGCCGCCCCAGGTCCGGCAACGAGCGCCGGCGCGTACATCGCGGGAGTCGTGGTGATTGCGGTCGGCGCGAGCGCGGGGGCCATGGTGCGGGATTCATCCAGCGGGGTGCCGCCGGTGTGGTCCCAGACCACCCAGTACTGACCATTGCTGGCGGTGACGCTGACGCCGCGGACCGGGTGCAGGACGCTCGTACTGGTGTCCAGGACGTGTACGCCGGACAGCGAGCCGTTCCCGTTCCGCCGGACCAGGACGAGGTTGTGGTTGCTGCGCTTTCCGACGATGTACGTCCCGGTGTTGTCGACCGCCAGGCCCAGGACGATCGGCATGTCGATCGTCGTGGCGCGCAATGCCCAGGTGCCCTGCGGATTGCGGGAAATGTAGAACAACTTCGGCTTGCCGGAGCAGGTTGCCTGGATATAGCCGTGGTAGCTGCCGTCGGGGGAATTGACGACCCTGAAATCGTTGGCCGTGCAACCGGCCGGCAGTGCCGCGGCCACAGTCGGCGCGTGCAGAGTAGTCGTTGCCGCCGGTGTGGCTGCACCGGCCGAATTGACCGGAAGGGCCGCCAGGGCGGCAACTGCGCCGATGAGACCGGCGGTGAGTCGCGCTGTTTTCATTCGTCACACATCCTTTTTCGGCGCGCTCGAACGCCGGTTGTTTTCTCATGGTCCATAGTGGACTTACGAACTCTGCACCTGTTCCAGGAGTCGCCGGCCGCCGTGGCCCTTGCCGTCGTCCTGAATGAAGATCCGGATCAATTTGCCGGACCGGTTGATGATCTGGTCCGTGTGCACCGGCACCGGCGCCTTCGACAGTTGGCCGGTGGCATTGCCGGGGAAGGCTCCCGCGCCGTTCTGCAGCCACACCAATTCAGCTGCATTGTCATCGGCCGCAACATAGGCAACCCGGGTACGGGTCAGGCCGAGGAACGCCTCGGGCGTCGGGTTCACCGACAATGTGGTCGCCGTGAAGGTCCCGGATACATCGTCGACGATACGGCCGCCGGGCTCGGAGAAATACGTGTGATCGTTGAGATAGGCGGCCTTGAGGAGGTTGACGTCCATTCCACCGAAGCAGTCATTCTGGTCGGTCTCGGTGAACGGTCCCCAGGTCCCGCTGGTCGTGGTGGAGACCGCCGTGCTGTCACTCAGGCCTATTCCGCTCGTGTCGTCGAAATAACAGCCGACCAGCTGGGTGGGCTTTCCCGGCCGGACGATCAATGTCGGCGCCGCCAGCGTGCCGTTGATTTCCTGCTTGCCGACCGCCGGCGCCTGCGTCCGGCTCTGATAGCTCAGGTGGTCCTGAAAACCGATCGAGTAGCCGTTCTCGTCCCAGACGACCCAGTACTGCCCGTTGCTGGCCACTACCGACGCCCGTTCGAAATGCAGGTAACCGATCGGGTCGTTCTTCTCCAACACGTGCACACCCGACAGGGAACCGTTCCCGTTCCGCCGCACCAGGACCAGATCGTCATTGCTACGCCGGCCGACGAAATATGTTCCCGTGTTGTCGACGCCAACGGCCAATACGTACGGCATGTCGATCGTGGTGGTCCGCAGCGCCCAGACCCCCGTCGGATCCCGCGAAATGTAAAACAACCTCGCCACCTTGGCGCAGGTCGCCTGGACATAGCCGTGGTAGCTGCCGTCCGGCGAGTTGACGACCTTCGCGTCGTTCGCGGTGCATCCGGCCGGCAGGGTCGCTGCCGTCTTCGCCGCACCGAGCGAGATCGTGGGCGGCGCGGCTGTGCTCGCTGTGGTCGCCTCCGCCACGCCGGCCCAGCTCACCAGACCGGCACTGATCGTCGCGGCGACACCCGCCCGCTTGATCCACTTGGGCATTCTGCTTCCCCCCTGGAAGTACTGCTGATGGCGGAACGAGTTCGGCCGACCGCCCATAGAAGAGACTTCGCAACGCCCCGCGAGGTTCGGGAGAAATGCGCCTGATGTTCGATCCGACCCGCTCGGCACCGCCGCCGCACGCGGGTGTTGGCGGTGGGCCACGCCGCGGTGTATCGTCCCGCTCTATCGAGTGGATGTATCGAGTCGATACATCGGGCCGACGGTTTGTGAGGATGGGAACGTGCGCTCAGGACGAGTGGAGGGACGGCGATGACCAGGCGCTCAGGCGTGCTGGAGCTCGCGGTGCTCGGCCTGCTGCACGAGAATCCGCTGCACGGGTACGAGCTGCGCAAGCGGCTCAACACGGTGCTCGGGCCGTTCCGGGCGATCTCGTACGGATCGCTCTACCCATGCCTCAAGGAGTTGCTGGTCGGTGGACTGATCACCACCGACGAGCCGGACGAGACCGACGTACCGGCCACGCGCCGGTCCCGCATCGTCTACAAGCTCACCGCCGACGGCAAGGACCACCTGCAGGAACTGCTCGACGAGGCCGGGCCGGCCGCGTGGGAGGACGAAACCTTCGGCGTACATCTGGCCTTCTTCGCGCAGACCGACGCGGCGGTCCGGCTGCGCATCCTGGAGGGCCGGCGCAGCCGGCTGGAGGAACGCAAGGAGAACGTCCGGACCGCACTGTCGCGGACCCGGGAGCGGATGGACAATTACACGCTCGAGTTGCAGGAACACGGCCTTGAGTCCGTCGAGCGCGAAGTGCGTTGGCTCGACGAACTCATCGAGACCGAACGGCAGGGCAAAGCGCCGGACCGGACTCGTCGTGACCGTGCCAGGAAAGGGCCGTAACCGCGCGCGACAGACATTTACCACGATCGACGGCGACCGACAGTCGCTGACTCGAAACACAATTATTCGGAACACAAAGGGAGAACACGATGGGTTCGATTCGCGTCGCCCTGGTGGGCGTCGGCAACTGCGCCGCATCGCTCGTTCAGGGTGTGCACTATTACCGTGACGCCGATCCGGCGGAGCGGGTGCCCGGCCTCATGCACGTCAAGTTCGGCGAATACCACGTCAGCGACGTCGAATTCGTCGCCGCTTTCGACGTCGACGCGAAAAAGGTCGGCCGCGACCTGTCCGAGGCCATTTCGGCGAGCCAGAACAACACGATCAAGTTCGCCGACGTGCCGCCGCTGAACGTCACTGTCCAGCGTGGACACACCCACGACGGCCTCGGCAAGTACTACCGGGAGACCATCGAGGAGGCCGACGACAGCCCGGTCGACGTGGTCGAGGCCCTCAAGGCTTCCGGCGCCGACGTGCTGGTTTCCTACCTGCCGGTGGGTTCCGAGGACGCCGACCGCTTTTACGCGCAGTGCGCCATCGACGCCAAGGTCGCTTTCGTCAACGCGCTGCCGGTGTTCATCGCCGGTACGCCCGAGTGGGCCGACAAGTTCACCGATGCCGGGGTGCCGATCGTCGGTGACGACATCAAGAGCCAGGTCGGCGCGACCATCACCCACCGGGTGTTGGCCAAGCTGTTCGAGGACCGCGGCATTCAGCTCGACCGCACGATGCAGCTCAACGTCGGCGGCAACATGGACTTCATGAACATGCTGGAGCGCGACCGCCTCGAATCCAAGAAGATCTCCAAGACCCAGTCGGTCACCTCGCAGCTGTCCCACGATATCGGCAAGGACAACGTCCACATCGGACCGTCGGATTACGTGGCTTGGCTGGACGACCGCAAGTGGGCGTACGTGCGTCTCGAGGGTCGCGCTTTTGGCGACGTTCCGCTGAACCTGGAATACAAGCTCGAGGTGTGGGACTCGCCAAACTCGGCCGGCATCATCATCGACGCGATCCGGGCGGCCAAGATCGCCAAGGACCGTGGAATCGGTGGCCCGATCCTGTCGGCGTCCTCGTATTTCATGAAGTCGCCGCCGGTGCAGTACAGCGACGACGAGGCCCGCGAGCAGGTGGAGAAGTTCATCCGCGGCGAGGTCGACCGCTAGTTTCACATCGCACAAGCACAGCTCATTTCGCGCCCATGTGGCGTTGGGGCAATCTAGTCACCCCAACGCCACATTGGCGCGAATCGTTTGCACTAGAGGTCGGCGCGTAGCGGCGGGCGAGGGCGACGTCTCGCCTGGTCGTACGCAGCCTCCACTTCGGCCCGTACCGATCGCCGCTCGCTCCGGAGTCGGGACGGCAGCGTATGCAGAACAACAACTCCCGCGGCCGTCATGGCCGCGTGCCGTGCCAGGGTTCGCGCGTAGTCTGCCGGACTGAGATGAAACTCGTACGAGTCGATCTCCCACGCCAGTGCCACATCGTCAAACCAGGCGTCAGGCATGGCCAGGAATAGTCCACTCTCCGTGTAAATCCGCACATTCCACCGGGGAATGGGAATTCGGCTCGACGCAATGAGGGAGCGTGCCCACGCCTCGGCCGGCGATCGGACGCCGTCGCGCAACTCTCGAAGGACAGATCTGGGCAGCGCGCTGCCGCGGTCCGAGCCAGCATCCAGCTCGCGATCCAACTCCGACGTGGTGGTCATCCCACGTTGCAAAGTCTCGGCCAGCATTGCGCGGACCTCATCGACATCATGAGTCCGCCGCGCTGCGTCAAGGATTGCCCTCGATATCGGAGCCATCGGAAACTCGGCGCACAGTCGCGGATCCGGCAGCCTCGTGGTCCGTTCCACAACAACCGGTCGGACGCTGAGTCGTTGGCGTCTGTCCGACACGAGGACCTGAATGTCGTCGATATCCGGAAGGCGTCGCAGACCGTACAGTCTCGCCGCGGCGACGCCGGTGAGCATCGCATCGGGGCCGGCATATCGAAGCGCCGCATCCAGCATCTGGAAACGCGTCGGCGTACCACTGTGCAGCATGACCACCCCGGGCAGTAGCCGGGTCCATGGTCCGCGCTGCGCACACCGGGACGAGATCGTCCGACCGGGCACTCCTAGTTGAGCCATTTCACGGAGACTGAGAACGCCGCGCGGGGCGGCATCGGCAATTGAGTCCCAGGCAACACGGGCACGTCGTGGCATCTGCCGACAATGCGCTGCGCAATCTCATCGCAACAGACACGCGCGGGATCTGTGGATGACCGATCAGACTGTGGACAGCGGTTTGCGTTTCCCGCCAATGTGGCACTGGGGTGACTAGATTGCCCCAATGCCACATTGGCGGGAAACGGGGCGGGGCACCGGGCGGCACGCGATCACACAGTCAGCGTTTGCGTAGCCGGAGCGACTGCCAGGACGCGTCCGTGCTCCAGCCGCCGTCCACCGGCAGGGCCGCCCCGTTGATGAAACCGCTCACCGTGGAATCGGCCAGAAACTCCACCGCCGCGGCGATGTCGTCGGGCCGGGCAAATCGCGCCATCGGCACCTGGCCGATGATGTCCTCGTCCGCATAGCCGCCGCCGGCCTGGTCGGCGGCGTCCATCTCGGTCTTCACCCAGCCGGGGCAGACCGCATTAACCCGCACGCCGCGACCGCCCCATTCGCCGGCGAGTGTCCGGGTGAGACCGACCAGTCCGTGCTTGCTGGCGTTGTACGCCGCCCGGTCGCTCACCCCACGCAGGCCCGCGATCGACGCCACATTCACGATCGAGCCGGAGCCGGCCGCGAGCATTATCCGACCTATTTCCCGGGAGAGCAGAAACGGCCCAGTGAGATTCACCTCGAGCACCCGCCGCCACTGTTCGGCGGTGGTGTCCTCCGCCGGCGTGATCGCGCTGATCCCGGCATTGTTGACCAACACGTCGATGCGGCCGAATTCCCGTACGGTGCGCCGGGTCAACTCGACCACGGCACTTTCGTCACTCACATCCACTACCGCCGGCACCGCTGCCGCACCAATGGCGCGCGCCGTCTCCGCCGGCTCCCGCACGTCCACCAGCACGACGCCGTAACCGGCCTCTGCCAGTCGTTCGGATACCCGCCGGCCTATTCCCTGGCCAGCTCCGGTCACTACCGCAATTCGTTGAGGTGTCGGCATTTCACCAGTTTAAGCGTGTTCCCGAGCATGATCCGCGTCACCATCGCAGTCACCGCTACAGCCGTCGCGCTCGGCCCGCCCGACCTGGGAAATGCCACTTGCCAGGTCGTGGTTCACTGGACGTGGTTGCACCGGTCAAAGCCGCCCGATGTATGCATCCACACCCCGCTGAGGCCAGCCCTGGACAGGGCTGCTTCCGCGCGCCCGATAACTGAAGACCGGCCCGACGACAATTCACCACCCCCAGACAATTTACCCAGCACTATTTCAAAGGTTGCACGTTGTTCACCCCGTACCGCTCGCTCCTTTCCCTGCCAGGCACCAGATCATTCATCGTCGCCGGACTCATCGGCCGATTCCCGCTGTCCATGCTCGGGCTCGGCAGTGTCCTGCTCATCACCATCACCACCGGCTCCTACGGGATCGCCGGCCTCGTCAGCGCGACGCTCGCGCTGTCCAATGCCGCGATGGCGCCGATCGTCGGCCGACTATCGGACACGCACGGGCAATCCAAGGTCGTACTCCCGATCGTCGCGCTGCACGTGGTCGGCGTCATCGGCCTCACCATCGCGGTCCTGGTGCACGCTCCGGTGGCGCTGCTGCTGCCGCCGGCGATGCTGGCCGGCGCCTCGGTGCCGCCGATCGGCTCGATGGTGCGCACCCGGTGGACCCTCCTGGTCGGCGGGACGCCGGAGCTGAATACCGCGCTGTCGCTGGAGTCCACGCTGGACGAGACGGTCTTCGTGATCGGCCCGGTGGTCGCGACCGTGTTGGCCACCACGGTCTGGGCCGCGGCCGGGGTCAGCATCGAGGTGGTGATGGCGATCGTCGGTGGTCTCGCCTTCGCCGCGCAACGGGGCACCGAGCCGGCGCCGCGACCCAAGACGGCCGAGCGGCGCGTGCGGGCGATTTCGGTACGCGGGCTGCGGGTCCTGGTGATCACCTTCGCCGCGGTCGGTTCGATCTTCGGCACGATCGACATCTCGATGGTTGCCTTCGCCACCGAGCATGGAAACCGGGGCGCCTCCGGACCGATCCTCGCGGTGTTCGCGCTTGGCAGCCTGATCGCCGGCCTGCTGTACGGAACGGTGAAGTGGCGCGCCCCGCTGCACCGCCGGTTCCTGCGCGGCGTGATTTGCCTGGCGCTCGGCACCGTGCCGATCGCGCTCGCACCCAACATTCCGGTGATGGCCGCGGCCGGGCTGATCATCGGCCTGGCCATCTCGCCGACCGTCGTCGCCGGCATGGGGCTGGTGGAGAAATTGGTGCCCGCCGTCGCGGTGACCGAGGGATTCGCCTGGGTCGGCACCGCGCTCGGCGTCGGCGTGGCACTCGGATCCTCACTCGCCGGCCGGATCGTGGATGCCACCAGCGGGCACCACGCGTTCCTGCAGGCGACCGGGGCGGCCCTGCTCGCCACCGTGATCGCGTTCCTGTCCCAGCGGGCCCTGGTCGGCGTCGCGCCGACCGAGATGCTGGTCGCGGCGCAGGAGCATCCGGAGCTGCTCGGGCCCGATCATGTTGCGCCCGGCCGGCCGGCCGCGAGCGAGCTCGAATCCTGCTGAGCTACTTCAGTTGAGCCGGTATCAGTTGAGTCGGGGATCGTCCGGGAAGCTGGCGATCATCGCCAGCCGGTTGCCCTGCCGACGCAGCACCGCACGCCACAGGTCCACCTCCGGATCGGCGAACACGTCGGCCGGGCGGCCGGGCACCACCAGCCAGGCGCCCTCGGTGATCTCGTCAGCGAGCTGCCGGGCCCCCCAGCCGGAATAGCCGGCGAACACCCGCAGGCCGGAGAACGCGTCCTGCGAACCGACCGGATCGATGTCCAGATCGGTCAGCCCGACCTGTCCGGACACCGCGGTCCAGCCGGCCGGCACCTGCCCGGGCAACGCCTGGGCCAGGCACAACGCCGCATTGGTCTCCACCGGGCCGCCGTTGAACAGCGTCCGCGGACCGCTCGCCAGGCCGTACCACTGCGGCAGCACGTCGAGCAGTTGCACCTCGCTCGGCCGGTTGAGGATCACTCCGGTGGTGCCGTCCGGGCGGTGGTCGATCACGAAAATGACGGCACGGGTGAAATTGGTGTCGCGCAGAAGAGGGGACGCGACAAGCAGCATGCCGGGCTCGATACCGGCGTCGGGGCGCAGCGCACACATACTGTCCTTGATCTTGCCGTACGGAAGAACTCTCGCGCGAGTGGCCTGAGCACGTTCGCATAACGGGTTGGCCCGTAGTCTCGCCAGCAATGCGGATGGAATCGGAGGAGGACGCGGCGGTGACGGACAGCCCGGCGACGCCGGCCACCCGCCCGGTCAGCGGCCGCGGTCACGTCCGGCAGATCCTGGGCCGGCGCGACTTCGACCGGCTGTTCTGCACCCGGCTGGCCAGCCAGTGTGCCGACGGGATCTTCCAGGCCAGCCTGGCCGGAGCGGTGCTGTTCAATCCGGAGCGCGCCGCCCACCCGACCCAGGTCGCCGCCGGGCTGGCCGTACTCCTGCTGCCGTACTCGCTGGTCGGCCCGTTCGCCGGCGTGCTGCTCGACCGGTGGAGCCGGCAACGGATCCTGCTGCTCGGAAACCTGATCCGCTGCGTCCTGGTCGTGATCGTCGCGGTGGAGATCGGCGGCGGCGTGTCCGGGGTGCCGCTCTACACCACCGCGCTGGTGACGATCTCGGTCAACCGGTTCTTCCTGTCCGGCCTGTCCGCGGCGCTGCCGCACGTCATCGACCGGGCCAACCTGGTCACCGCCAACGCGCTGTCCACGACGGTAGGCACCGGCGCCACCACCCTCGGCGGAGCCGCGGCCCTGCTGGTCCGGCTGGCGGTCGGGTCCGGCAACCACGGGTACGCGACGATCGCGCTGTCCGCCGCGGTCGGGTACGGCCTGTCGGCGCTTGCCGCGCACGGCTTCGCCCGCGACCGGCTCGGCCCGGACGAGACCGAACGGGCCGGCCGCGAATCCGCCCGCGACGTGCTCGCCGGACTGGTCGCCGGGGCTCGGCACGTCCACGCCCGCCGGCCGGCGTTCTACGCGTTGGTGACGATGACGGTGCACCGGTTCTGCTACGGGATGACGACGATCGCCGGCATCCTGCTCTACCGCAACTACTTCCACGACGACGGGATCTTCCGGGCCGGCCTGGCCGGGCTGAGTCAGCTGATCGGCCTCGGCGCGGTCGGTGCGCTGCTGGCCGCGGTGATCACGCCGGCGGCGACCCGGCGGGTGGGCAAGCCGGTCTGGATCACCGGCCTGCTCGTGCTGGCGGGCGTGGTCGAGTTGGCTCTCGGCGCGCCATACACGAAGCCGGCCCTGCTGGCCTGCGCGCTGCTGCTCGGCATCGCCGCGCAGGGGGTGAAGATCAGCGTCGACACGACCGTCCAGGAATCCATCGACGACGATTTCCGCGGCCGGGTCTTTTCGGTGTACGACACGCTCTTCAACGTGATGTACGTACTGGCGGCGGTGGCCGGCGTGTTCGGGCTGCCGGACACCGGGAAGTCCTACCCGATGCTGGTAATCGTCGCCATCGGCTATCTGGTGGCCGCCGCGCTATTCCTGCTGGCCACCCGCCGCCTCCGCACCGCGGCCACCTGACCGCTCATCGCTGACCTCAGCGCTGGCGAAGGTCGGCGTAGACCGGGACGTGGTCGGACGGCCATTCCTCGCCCTCGTGGTAATCGCAGATCGCGGCGGACTCGGCGTCCAGGCCGCGGATCAGCAACCAGTCGATCCGTTCGCCGGGGCCGGGATGACCCCAGCCGCCGTACGACCCGATCTTCGGCCCGTCGACCAGCCGCCACGCGTCGGCCAGACCGGTGTCGGTGGTGAGAATGTCGTATGCCGGGCTGTGGCCGGCGGCGCAATTGAAATCACCAGAGACGACAACGGGCAGGTCGGCCGGGAATTCGGCCAACCGGGACGCGATCAATTTCGCGCCGCCGATCCGCGCCTCCTCGAAAGCATTGTCCAGGTGGGTATTCAGCCACAGCAATTCACCGCCGTCGACGGCGAACCGCACCCAGGTCGCCATCCGGATCGACCTGTTGCGCCAGGTCATCGCCCGCGAACCGATCACCGCCGGCGTCCGCGACAGCCAGAAATGATCGAACTCCAACGGCTCCATCACCCGCGGGTCATAAAGAATGGCGTTGAACTCGTCGTGGCTGCCTCCGGCCCGACCAAGCCCGATCCATTCGTACGGCACCGGAGCGTCGGCCGCGATCTGGCGCAGCTGAAAGAAATGCCCCTCCTGGGTGCCGATCACATGCGGCTCGGTCCGGCGCAATACCTCGGCCACCAGGGGCCGCCGAGCTGACCACGCATGCGGCGAATCCTCGCTCGGGAATTTCAGGTTGAAGGTCATTCCGCGTATCAACACGGCGACCATCATGCCGGATCACCAGCCGACGCCAGGGCGGCGTACCTACCCGGGTCAGTCCGTTACCGGACGACCTGCACGACCTCACCCGGAGACAGGTGCCGGTAGAACGTCTTGGCGGCATTGCGGGACAGGTGTACGCATCCGTGCGACAGCACCGACAGACTGCCTTCGTGGAAGGCGATGCCGCCGTTGAAGAACACCGAATACGGCATCGGCGCATTGTCGAAGACCGAGCTCTTGTGGTCGATGTCCTTGAACGTCACGTGAAACGTCCCGGGCGGCGTCGCATATCCCGGCCGCCCGGTGGCGATCCGCACCGGGCCGTAGATCGCCCGGGTGCCGCGGGTCAGCCAGGCCCGGTGCGCCGAGAGGTCGACGCAGGCATGGGCCGCCGGGCCACAGGGCGTCTTCGGCGCATGCCTGAGATGAGCGACCGACGGCCGGGCGACCTGACCGGCAGCGGCGGCCCCGGGCACGGCCAGCAGGGCAGCGGCGGCCAGCCCGACCGAAGTGGCCAGCCCGACCGAAGTAGGCAGAACAGTACGCAGTCGCATGACGATCAACCCCTCGATTCGTACCAGCTTCTCACCAGTACGACTCGGACGGGCCGGCTTCGGTTGGCAACTCCCAGCGCACCGCCGGCTTATCCCGAGCTGATGCCCTGCTCAGCCGCCCACCGGTGCAGCTCGGCCACCACGTCGTCGCGTTCCTGCGGGCCGTGCTCCATCCGCAGCGCCAGCAGGTGCTGATACGCCTGCCCGACCTGCGGACCGGGACCGATGCCGAGCAGCTGCATGATCTCGTTGCCGTCCAGGTCGGGCCGGATCGCGTCCAGCTGCTCGCGGGCGGCCAGCTCCGTGATCCGTTCCTCCAACGTGTCGTAGGAGGCGGCCAGCATCGCCGCGCGCCGCTTGTTGCGGGTCGTGGAATCCGACCGGACCAGCTTGTGTAGCCGGGGAAGCAGGTCGCCGGCGTCGGTCACATAGCGGCGGACCGCCGAGTCGGACCATTCGCCGCGGCCGTACCCGTGGAAGCGCAGGTGCAGGAAGACCAGCTTGGCGACGTCCTCGGTGAACGCCTTCGAGTAGCGCAGCGCCCGCAGTCGCTTGCGGACCAGCTTCGCCCCGACCACCTCGTGGTGATGGAACGAGACGCCGCCGCCGACCTCGTGCCGCCGGGTCGCCGGCTTGCCGATGTCGTGCAGCAGCGCCGCCATCCGCAGCACCAGGTCGGGCTCGTCCTCCAGGTCGATCGCCTGCTCCAGCACGGTCAACGAGTGGGCGTAGACGTCCTTGTGCTGGTGGTGCTCGTCGATCTCCATCCGCAGTTCCGGCAGTTCCGGCAGGATGCGGTCGGCCAGTCCGGTGCTCACCAGGAGCTGCAGCCCGGCCCGCGGGTGCTCGCCGAGCAGCAGCTTGGACAGCTCGGCCTGCACCCGTTCGGCCGTGATCCGGGTGATCTGCTCGGCCATCGCGTTGATCGCATCGATCACCGGCCGGTCCGGGGTGAAGCCGAGCTGAGCGACGAAGCGGGCCGCCCGCAGCATCCGCAGCGGGTCGTCGGCGAACGAGTCCTCCGGCTTCCCGGGGGTACGCAGCGTCTGGCTGGCGATGTCGGAAAGTCCGTCGAACGGGTCGACGAACTCGTGCCCGGGCACCGAGACCGCCATCGCGTTGACCGCGAAGTCGCGGCGGACGAGGTCCTCGGCCAGCGACTTGTCGTACGTGACGACCGGATTGCGGCTGTCGCCGTCGTACTGGTCAGCCCGGAACGTGGTGATCTCCAACTGCAGCCCGGACCTGGTCAGTCCGATGGTGCCGAAGTCGATGCCCGTGGTCCAGGTCGCCTCGGCCCAGTCCTCGGCCAGCGTCAATACCTGCTGCGGTGTCGCGTCGGTGGTGAAGTCCAGGTCGTTGCCGAGCCGGCCGAGCAGCGCGTCGCGGACCGAGCCGCCAACCAGGTACAGCTGGTGCCCGGCGGCGGCAAACCGTCGGCCGAGTTCGTCGGCCACCGGGAAGATGCCGAACAGCTCCGCGACGGCGCGCTGCTGCGCGGTGGTCAGGCGGCGGCTATCTTCAGACACTGCATCTCCAGACACTGCTATCTCTCTGTTGGTACGGCTATCTCTCTCTTGGCTCGGCCGCCGGTACGCGTGGTGGCACGGGGCGACAGCCTAGTTGGAAGGCTCCGCCCACCACCGAGCGACGGCAACACCCGCCCGCGGGGGCACAGTTCCGTGCTGCCGTCCGTCTACGATCGGAACCATGTCTCGCACGCACCCTCGGCGCCGCAAACTGCGGACCGTCGTCGAGACTTCCGCTGGCGGGCTGGTCGTGGACCGGCTCGACCGGCTGGCTCGCGGCGCGCTGATCGGCCGGCTGGACCGGCGCGGCCGGCTGCTGTGGTCACTGCCCAAGGGTCACCTGGAGAGCGACGAGACCTCCGAGGACGCGGCGATCCGGGAGGTGCGCGAGGAGACCGGGATCTCCGGTTCGATCGTGCAGACGCTCGGCACCATCGACTTCTGGTTCGTCGCCGAGGGGCGGCGGGTGCACAAGACGGTGCACCATTTCCTGCTGCTCGCCCACGGCGGCGAGCTTTCCGACGCTGACGTCGAGGTCTCCGAGGTGGCGTGGGTGCCGCTGGACGAGGTCGCGAGCCGGTTGGCGTACGACGACGAACGCGAGTTGGCCTCCCGGGCGCAGGGACTACTCGCCAGCAGCGCGTGAAGTCGACTGTCCGGGTCGCGCTGGCCGGCCTGCTGGCGGTCGGCGCCGGCTGGGTCGGGCCCGCATCCGCCCAGGCCGACGATCCGCAGAGCCTCGCCAGCGCCACCGCGAAACAGGTCACCGTCACGGTCGACCGGATCGATCCCAAGGTGGTCCGGTCCGACTCGACGATCACCGTCTCCGGCACGCTGACCAACACGACCAAACATCCGATGACCACCCCGATCATCCGGTTGCAGGGCGGGGCGCCACTGCAACACCGGTCCCAGCTGTCCGGCACGCCGGCGCCGGCGGACGCCTTTCCCTGCGCCGACTGGACCGACCTGCCCGGTGCGCTGGCGCCGGGCAGGACGGTGCCGTACTCGACCTCGTGCAAGGCCGGCCAGCTCGGCATCACCGCGGCGGGCACGTACCCGGTGATGGTCAATCTGAACGCGATCCAGTTCGACGGCAACCAGGCTCGGGTCGGGGAAGCCGACACGACTCTCCCGTACTTCCCGAAGAGTCCGGCCGCGCCGACGAAGGTCTCCTGGCTGTGGCCGATCGTCGACCGGCCGCACCGCTACACCACGGGCATGCAGTACGGCCCGTCGCACAAGCTGCCGGTCGGTGTCTTCCGGGACGATGTGCTCGCCGGGTCGCTGGCCCCGACCGGACGCCTCGGCCGGATGGTCTCCACCGCACTGGCCGCACCCAAGGACGTGCAGCTGACCCTGGCGATCGACCCGGAGCTGGTGGTCGAGGCCGCCGCGATGCGCAGCGGTTACCGGGTCGCGCGCGGCACCACGAGCGTGCCCGGCACCGGTGGCCGGGTCGCCGCCCGCTGGCTCAGCCGACTGCAGCAACTGACCAAGCGCCCGGGCGTCACCGTCACCGTGTTGCCGTACGCCGACCCGGATCTGGTCGCGCTGGCCGACTCCAAGCTGGAAGGCAACATCGGTCCCGCCTACAGCCAGGGACGCAGCGCCCTGCAGAAGATCCTGCCGATCAGCAATCCGCTGACCCTGGCCTGGCCGGCGGACGGCGAGCTGGACGACACGACGCTCTACAACCTGGCCGGGCAATCGCTGTCCGGTGTCGTGCTGTCGTCCGACGCGCTGCCGCTGCGCTCCAGCCCAACCCCGACCCCGGACGCCGCGGCGGACGTGCCGGCCCAGGGCAGCACGCTCCGGGCGGTGGTCACCGACAAACGGCTCGACGACGTGGCCGGACTGCAGCGGTTTCCGGACGGGATACGGCTGGCCGAGCAGCGTTTCATCTCCGAGTTGGCGATGATCACCGCGGAGGCGCCGAAGACGGCACGCAACGTCGTGATCGCACCACCGCGTCGGTGGGCGACCTCGCCGACCTTCCTGAAGGATCTGCTCGCCGACACCGCGAGCCTGCCCTGGGCGCGCAGCGGATCGGTCGGCGCCGCGATGTCGGCCACTCCGACCGCCCAGCGTGGCCCGCTGCAGTATCCGGCCTCGGCCCGCCAACAGCTCCTGCCCGCGGCGCAGGTCAACGGCATCGCGGCGATGAACGCGGATCTGAACGCGTTCCGCAAGGCGCTGTCCAACTCCGACGCCGACACCCTGCTGACCCCGTACTACAAGGCGATGCTGACGGCGAGTTCGTCGGCCTGGCGGACCGACCATGCGCTGGGAGCTTCATTCCTGCGCGATCTCGGCAACGCGGTGAATGGTCTGAAGGACCGCGTCTCGATCATTCCGCCGTCCCGCGCCTACACCCTGGCCTCGTCCTCCAGCCCGTTGGTTCTTACCGTCGCCAACACGCTCAGCGTGCAGATTTCGGTACGGATCTCGGTCACCGCGCGCGGCTCGGCCGGCTTCCATGCCGACCCGGTGACGCTCGTCGTGCCGCCCAACGCCCGCCGCACCGTCAAGGTGCCGGCACACGTGGAACGGTCCGGTGTCTTCCCGGTAAAGGCCAGCATCGCCACCCCCAACGGAGAGGAGCTCGGCCCGGAGGTCCAGTTGCGGGTCCGCAGCACCGCGTACGGAATCATCACGCTCGGCATCACCGGCGGCGCCTTCGCCCTGCTGCTGCTCCTGGTCGGCCGCCGGCTGTTCCGCCGGATCCGGGACTCCCGCCGGCCCGCGCCGCCGACGGACCCGGTGGTCGAATACCCGACCGGCGACTTCCCGACCCTCACCACCACCGCAACAAAGGCCTCGGACACCGCCTCATGAGTGACTACTACCCCGAGTCGCGGACCCGCGCGCCCGATCCCTATGTAGAGGACGACTACTACAGCGCCCGGCCGCTCGGCAGCTGGGCCGGCGGCGACGAGCCGTACTCGAGCCTGGTCCTCGGCCGGTGGAACGGCGAGCGCATCGTCACCCCGGAGGAGGACCGCCGGGCCGCCGAACCGCCGCCGATCAAGCCGAGCAGCCAGCTGTATTCGGTCCGCCCGCGTGGGGGCGTGCGGCCGGTCGGGCCGAGCCAGGCGCCGGACGACCCGATCCAGCCCAGCCGGTCCGAACCGCGAGCCGACGGCCCGCAGCGCCGCGGCGGTGAGCCGAGCCTGGCCCGGTCCAGCCGGATCATGGCCATCGCCAGCGCCACCTCGCGGATCACCGGCTTCGTTCGGCAGATCGCGCTGACCTCGGCGATCGGCCTGATGGCCGTCTCCGACGCCTACAACACGGCCAACTACCTGCCCAACATCGTCTACGAACTGCTGCTGGGCGGCGTCCTCACCTCGATCGTCGTCCCGCTGCTGGTGCACGCCCAGCGGAACGAGCCCGACGGCGGCGACGCCTACGCGCAGCGGCTGGTGAGCCTGGCGACCGTGGTGCTCGGCATCGCCACCGTCCTGGCGATCCTCGCCGCTCCATTGCTGGTGCATCTGTTCGGCATCTCCGGGCACAACGAGACCCGGGTCGCCTCCGGCCTGGCCCGGCTGCTGCTTCCGGAGATCGTCTTCTACGGCGTCGGCGCGATGTTCGGCGCGATCCTGAACACCCGCGGCGTGTACGGGCCGCCGATGTGGACGCCGGTCCTCAACAACTGCGTGGTCATTTTCACCGCGCTGATCTTCTTCGTGATGCCCGGCCCGCACACGCTCGACATCGGCACGATGACCTCGGCCCAGATCCTGGTGCTCGGCATCGGCACCACGCTCGGCATCGTGGCGCAGACCGTGGCGCTGATCCCGTACATCCGCAAGGTCGGCTTCCACTGGAAGTGGCGATTCGACCTGCGCGGCTCCGGGCTGAAGGCCGACGGCGGGCTGCTGCTCTGGGTGGTCGGCTATGTGGTGGTGAGTCAGATCGGGCTCGCCACGATCGTGCACCTGTCCAACTCGGCCGGGCAGAAGGCCGGTGGGATCGGCTATGCGGTGTACGCCAACGTCAGCCTGCTCTTCCAGATGCCGTACGGAATCGTCGGCGTCGCGCTGCTCACCGCGCTGCTGCCCCGGATGAGCCGAGCCGCCGCCGCGGGCAACATGCGCAGCCTGATCGACGACCTGTCGCTGGGCAGCCGCCTGACCGCGGTCGCGCTGATCCCGGTAACGGCCGCGTTCATCGTGCTCGGCCCGTCGATCACCATCACCATTTTCGCGCATGGGCGTACCTCGATCGGCAGCGCGCACAGCATGGGAGTCGCGCTGGCCTGGTCGGCGTTCGGACTGCTGCCGTACGCCATGACGCTGCTGCAGCTGCGGGCCTTCTATGCGGTGAAGGACGCGCGGACCCCGACCCTGATCAACATCGGCATCGTCGCGGTCCGGGTCGCGCTGTCGTTCATCGTCCCGGCCGTACTGCCCGCGCATCACGTGGTGGCCGGCCTCGCCGTGGTGAACAGCCTGTCCTTCGTTGTCGGCCTGGTGCTCGGCGACCTGCTGCTTCGCCGCCGGTTCGGCTCGCTCGGCAGCGAACGGCTGCTGCGGACGGCGGTGCAGGTCGGCGTGGCCTCGGTGGTCGGCGGTCTGGTCGCCTGGGTCGTGCTCCTCGGCATCACCCACGAACTCGGCTCCGGCCGGGCCGGTTCGACCCTGGCCGCCGTGCTCGGCTGCCTGCTCGGCGGCGTGGTCGCGATCGGCGTCGCACTCCGGATGCGGGTCGAGGACCTCGACCTCGTCACCGCCAGCATCCGGCGCCAGCTCGGCCGATGAGTCGTCGGTCACCCGGTCAACGAAATCCGACCGACCCGCGTCGTTCGATTGGTGCGGGCACGCTGCGATGCGCATACTGGGTTGGTCCGCGAAGGGGGGAGAGCGGTGAGTTCTGACATTGCGCGGGAACGGGCGTCGTCCGGTCGCTTGGGCTCCCGTTACGAGCTGCACGAGCGCATCGAGACCTCGACCACCAGTTCCTCCCGGCTGACGGCTTGGCGCGCGTACGACACCACGCTGCGTCGCCAGGTCCGGCTGGACGTGCATCGCCCCGGCGGTGCGGAGGCCGCCCGATTCCTGGACACCGCCTACGCCGCCGGCGCCGTGACCCACCCGGCGTTGGCCCGGGTGCTCGATGTTGTGGACGAGGGCGATCAAGCCTACGTGGTGAGCGCCTGGATCGAGGGCACCTCGATGACCACGCTGCTCGCCGAGTCTGCCCTCGACCCGGACCAGGCCGTCTCCCTGATCGGTCAGCTCGCCGACGGAGTGGTCGCCGCGCACCGCACCGGCTCAACCGTCGGTGTGCTGCGACCCGACCATCTGCTGATCACCCACAGTGGCGCCGTGACACTGGTCCGGGTCACCCGACCCGGCCCGACCCCGATCGACGACGTACGCGGGCTCGGTTCGCTGCTGTACGCCGCGCTCACCGGGCGCTGGCCGCTGGACACCGGCGGCGCCGGACTTCCAGCCGCCCCGACCGCGAACGGCCGGCTGTGCACCCCGCGTCAGCTGCGGGCCGGCATTCCGTCCGATCTCTCTGTCCTCACGATGCGGGCGCTGTATCCCGATCACCCCGGTGGCATCTCCTCCGCGACCGACTTCGCCGACGCGCTCGCCGCCCGCAACGGCCCGCTGCCGCCCGATCTGCTTCCGTTCCGCACCGCCGAGCCGTCCGACGAGCTGCCCCGGCAACGCGAGCCGCGTCGCAATACGACCCGGATGATCGCGCCGTTTGCCGGCGCCCTGGTGCTCGGCCTGGTCGCCTGGCTGGTCGTCAGTGTTGTGAGTGGCAACAAGCACCCGGGCAGTCGGCCGGCCGCCGCCGCCCCGTCGCCGCATCAGTCATCCCAGTCCGCGACCAGCGGCGGCACGACAGCAGACAAGCCGTCGGCCCCGGCCAAGAAGCCGCTGCAGGCGATCAAGGCTGGCTCCGTGGCCTCGCTCAACCCGTTCGGCCACCCACCGGGCGACGACAACGCCGCGCAGGTCAGTCTCGCCTCGGATGGCAACGCGACGACGTCCTGGTTGACCGACCCGTACATGCGGTCGGCGAAGTTCGGCAACCTCAAGCCCGGCACCGGGCTGCTGTTCGACATGGGCTCAGCGGTGGCAATCCGGCAGATCCGGATCAGCACCCCCACTCCCGGCATCTCGCTACAGGTGTTGGCCACCGATTCCCCGGATCAACAGCCTTCGGCGATGACAGTGATCGGGACTGAGTCGAAGGTGGGGACGTCGGTGACGGTCTCGACATCCTCGACCACGCCGCACCGGTACTGGGTGGTGTGGCTGACCGAGCTCGCACAGACGCCGCAGGGCCAGTTCCAGGGCGGCCTCAGCGAGGTCCGCTTCCTGCGTTGAGCCGGGATCCGAGCGGAGTTTGACGGTATATGGCTGGTCTGACCGGGGCCGGACAGTCCGACTATCCTCGCACCGTGCATGCGGTGGAGTCGGACAAGCTGAGCGATGTGCAGCTGTTACGCGCTCACGCCGACGGTGATCCGTACGCGTTCGACACGCTGGTGACGCGGCACCGGGACCGGCTCTGGGCAGTGGCGCTGCGGACCATGCGGGATCCCGATGACGCCGCTGATGCCCTGCAGGACGCCCTGATCTCCGCGTTCCGGGCGGCCAGCTCGTTCCGCGCCGAGTCGGCTGTCACCACCTGGCTGCACCGGATCGTCGTCAACGCCTGTCTCGACCGGATCCGCCGGCGCAAGGCGCGGCCGACCGTCTCGCTGCCCGAGGAGGGCCCGGGCGAACCGGTGGAGAAGCGGGACCAGATCGCCGAGCGCGACACCTCGATGGCTATCGAGGTGGCAATGGGCGAATTGCCGCTGGAACAGCGGGCCGCGATCACTCTCGTCGACCTCGAGGGCTACTCGGTGGCGGACAGCGCACGCATCCTGGGTGTCGCCGAGGGCACCATCAAAAGCAGGTGCGCACGCGGCCGGGCGCGGCTGGCAATTCTCCTCGGCCACCTGCGGAACCCGGACGGGCCACCTGTCGTCGCACCGTAGTTGGCACAGATTGGGGAGGCGCGATGACTGCTGAGGATCGGCTCGAGCCGGTGTTCGGACCGGATGGTCAGCCGGACGCCGCCACCTTGGCCGGACTGGAGCTCGACGCGTTCGACCCGGAGACGACGGATCGCATCCGCGCCCGGCTCCGTGATTCACCGCGGGCCCGCGAAACCCTCGCCGCCGTCGACGCCCTACGGGCCCAACTCCGCGCCCAGCCCACCCCCAAGATGCCCGACGCGGTCGCCGACCGGATCTCCGCGGCGCTGTGGGCCGAGTCGCAGGCCCGGTCCTCCGGCCAACCCGCCCCCGCCGCGCTGACAACTGCTACCGACAACGTCACCAGCCTCAACGCCGC
Organism: Mycobacteriales bacterium; assembly: GCA_036267955.1. Classification (GTDB taxonomy): domain Bacteria; phylum Actinomycetota; class Actinomycetes; order Mycobacteriales; family QHCD01; genus DATAVB01. Next base: position 43,328 of record DATAVB010000075.1, read on the forward strand.
CCGCGAACGCCGCCCGAACCGCACCCGGTGGATGGGTCTGGCGGCTGCCGGGGTGGCGGTCGTCGCTGCCGGCGGCATCGTCTACGGCGTCACCACCCACAGTACGACCGGCGGAAGTCCGAACAGCGGCAGCAACCAGGCCTTCGGCACCAGTCCGACCGGCCACGCCAACAAGCCCAACAATCGCGACAAGCCCAACGATGCAACGAAACCTGACCTCGGGACCAACAACGTCGGGAGGCTCCCGGATTACTCGCAGTCGTCGTTGGCCGGACAGCTCCCCGCGATCGTCCGGACCTCCAAGTACGGGGTCTCGGTGCCCGACAACTACGGCAACGGCCCCGATGTGAAGACCTGCTCAACGACACTCGGACAGCCGAAAGCGCCGTTGGCCGTACAACATGCGACGTTCAACAAGCAGGACGCGTACGTGTTCGTCTTCGCAACGGGTTCCGCTCATCAGGCCAAGGTCTTCGTCGTGGCCCCGACCTGCACCGGCTCACCGATCTTCCAGACCTCCGGTACCTACTGACCCACGTCCCGGCCGACATCGACCGCGCGACGTCCGTTGTACGGGTGTGGCGCGTCCGACGTCTCGGCCCTGGAATGCCGACCCCGTACCATCCGTTGAGCGCGATGGTGGGCCAGCGCCGATCCGGAACATTCTTCCCGCGGCCGTCCATCACGTTTCCAGCGTCAGCTGCGAGGCAAGGGAAAGGCAGCAAGGGTGAGCACCGAAGATATCCGTAACGTCATCGTCGTCGGGTCCGGTCCGGCCGGTTATACGGCTGCGCTGTACACCGCACGGGCCAACCTCGGGCCGCTGGTCTTCGAGGGCTCGCAGTACGGCGGCGCACTGATGACCACCACCGAGGTGGAGAATTACCCCGGCTTCACCGACGGCATCATGGGTCCGGAGCTGATGGAGACCATGCGGTCGCAGGCCGAGCGCTTCGGCGCCGATCTGCGGTCCGAGGACGTCACCGCGGTCGACCTGTCCGGCCCGATCAAGACCGTCACCGTGGGCGACCAGGTGTTCCGGGCGCGTGCGGTCATCATCGCTACCGGCTCGGCATACCGGTACCTCGGCCTGGACAGTGAGAGACGGCTGCTCGGCCACGGCGTCTCCGCCTGTGCGACCTGCGACGGCTTCTTCTTCCGTGACCAGGACATCGCGGTCGTCGGTGGCGGCGACACCGCACTGGAGGAGGCCAGTTTCCTCACCCGGTTCGGTCGGACCGTCACCGTCATCCACCGGCGGGACCAGTTGCGGGCCAGCAAGATCATGCAGGACCGCGCCTTCAGCAACGACAAGATCAAGTTCGTCTGGGACAGCGAGGTCACCGAGGTGCTCGGCGACTCCGCGGTCACCGGAGCTCGACTGCGCAACCGGGTCACCGGCGAAGAGTCTGATCTCGACATCACCGGCCTCTTCGTCGCTATCGGGCACGAACCGCGCAATGAGCTGGTCCGTGGCCAACTGAAACTGGACGACGCCGGCTACATCGTGGTCGACGCCCCGACCACCAGGACCAACCTCGACGGCGTGTTCGCCTGCGGCGACGTGGTGGATCACACCTATCGGCAGGCGATCACCGCGGCCGGCACCGGTTGTGCCGCGGCGCTGGACGCCGAACGGTGGCTGGCCGGTCATGCGGAGGCGGGCGAGCCCGCACCGGGCGAGTCCCTCACCGCCTGACCATTCACAACAACACGAGAGAGAGACACCGTGTCTGAGAACACCAAGAAGGTAACCGACGCCAGCTTCGCCGACGACGTGCTGGGCAGCGAGAAGACCGTCATCGTCGACTTCTGGGCCGAGTGGTGCGGACCGTGCAAGATGGTTTCCCCGGTCCTGGAGGAGATCGCCGGCGAGCACGCCGAGAAGGTGACGATCGCCAAGCTCAATATCGACGAGAACCCGCAGACCGCCCGCGACTACCAGATCATGTCGATTCCGACCATGTCGGTCTTCTCTGGCGGAAAGCTTGTCAAGTCGATCGTCGGCGCCAAGCCCAAGGCCGCGCTGCTGTCGGACCTGAAGGACTACCTGTAACAACCGCGGCTGGGCCCGGTCGTAGCGCTTCGGCGCGGACTTGCACAATGAGGGACGACCACCAGCTCGGCTAGCGTCGTGCCGGTCCCCGGATCGCCACCGCATTGCGGATGGCGGACTGAGGGCCGGCACGGCCGTTCACACGATGCGGAATCTGCATGCTGTTGATCCACCGCGGCGACACCGGTCCGGCCGTGAGCGAAGTCCGCAACGCCCTGATCGGGCTGGGCCTGTTACTGGACAGCGGCAGCGCGGGCGGCGTGTACGACAATCAGACCGACCTGGCCGTACGGGCATTCCAGCAGAACCGCGGGCTCACGGTTGACGGCGTGGTCGGGTCCGAGACGTACCGGGCGATCAACTCGGCTCGCTGGCGGCTCGGTGACCGGGTCATCACCTTCACCGCGGGCCGACCGCTGGCCGGCGACGACGTGAGCGTGCTGCAGGAACGGTTGCTGGAGTTGGGATACGACGCCGGCCGGGCCGACGGGGTATTCGGCGAGCGCAGTTCGGCCGCGTTACGGGCTTTCCAGCGCGACTACGGGCTCGGCCGGGACGGCACCTGCGGCCCGGAGACCCTGCGCGCCCTGCGTCAACTCGGTCGCAAGGTGGTCGGTGGTCGCCCGCAACTGCTGCGCGAGACCACCAAGGTCGCCAACTCCGGCCCGGCTCTGGTCGGCAAACGCGTCATCATCGACCCGGGCCACGGTGGCGACGACCCGGGTGCGACGCATGGCTCGCTCGCCGAGGCCGACCTGGCCTGGGACCTGGCCACCCGCCTGGAGGGCCGGCTCGGCGCATCCGGAGTGACCGCGTATCTGACCCGCGGCCGCGCCACCGGACTCTCTGACAGCGACCGGGCCCGGTTCGCCAATTCCACCGGCGCGGATGTGGTCATCTCGTTGCACGTCGACGCCACTACTTCCCCGCTGGCGCAGGGAGTCGCGACCTATCACTTCGGCACCGGCTCCGGTCTCACCTCCACCGTCGGCGAGCAGCTCGCCGGACTGGTGCATCGCGAGGTGGTTGCCCGCACCGGCATGGTCGACTGCCGGACGCACGCCAAGACCTGGGAATTGCTGCGGCTCACCACGATGCCGGCGATCCGGCTCGAGGTCGGGCATCTCTCGCACGCCGGTGACCGGGCCCGGCTGGCCGACGCGGCCTTTCGGGACACCGTCGCCGAAGCGGTTCTGGTGGCGGTGCAGCGGCTATACCTGCCGGCCGAGATCGACCCGCCGACCGGCACGTTCATGATGCCGGTCTAGCTCGCCGCTGAGTGCGGCTCAGATGGGCCGCAGCACCGGATCCGGACTCATGCTGCCCAGCAGCCGTTCCAGCGCCGACTCGACGTCCTCACGCCACGAGACGGTGCTCTTGACCTCCAGCCGCAGCCGCGGATAGCGGTGGTGCGGCCGTACCGTCTTGAACCCCACTGCGAGCAGGTAGTCCGCCGGCAGGACACAGCCCGGGCCGGTCCAGCGCAGGTCACCGAACACCTCCAGCGCACGTACACCGCGCCGGGTCAGCTCCTTCACCACGCCCTGCAGCAGCATCCGGCCGAGGCCGCCACCAGCGAACTCCGGAATGATGGTGGCGGTCATCAGCAGCACGGCGTCGGCGCTGACCGGGCTGGTGGGAAAGGTGACGGACCGGGGCACGTAACCCGGCGGCGCGTACAGGACGAACCCGGCGGGTACGCCGTCGACGTACGCGATCTTGCCGCAGGAGCCCCATTCCAGCAGGACGGCCGAGACCCACGACTCCTTCTCCAGGGCGGTGTCGCCGGCGGCCGCGGCGCGTTCGCCGTGGATCGGGTCCAGCTCCCAGAAGACGCAGCGCCCACAGCGCAGCGGCAGATCGTGCAGGTTGTCCAGAGTGATGCTGACCAGACGCCGAGACAAGGCCGGCTACGCCTCCTCCAACGGGCCACACCGCGACGGCCCGCCCGAGGCGACGCCGCAAATGCGCAGATATCAGCGATCGTACGCGTGGAGCGAAATCTCGCTGGTGGACGCCGTTAGACTCATCGGGAACCCGGATCGGGTGACCGGCGCCGAAACGCGGCCCGGCAACTGTGAGACTGACAGGCGGAGGAGGAGACGTGCGCGAGAACCTGCATAGCGGTTCATCGGGCGAAGGTCTACCGATTGGCCCGCAGTCCGCAGCAGCAGTGAGTGCCGGCACCACCCTCGATCCGTACGCAGACCGCTACGCCGCCCGCACCAAGGGCATGTCGGTCTCGGAAATCCGTGCCCTCTTCGCGGTCGCCAACCGACCGGAAATTGTCTCGCTCGCCGGCGGAATGCCTTATACAGCGGCACTTCCGATCGATGCGGTGTCGGAGATGGTCGGTCAGCTGCTGGCGAACAACGGACCTAAGGCGCTGCAGTACGGACCGGGTCAGGGCGACCCGCGCCTGCGCGAGCTGATCTGCGACGTGATGGCCCTGGAGGGCATCACCGGATCGGCCGAGGACATCACCGTCACCGTCGGATCCCAGCAGGCGCTGGATCTGGTCAGCCGGACCTTCCTGGATCCCGGCGATGTCGTGCTGGCCGAGGGCCCGTCCTATGTCGGGGCGCTGGGCACCTTCGAGGCGGCGCAGGCCGAGGTCGTACATGTGCTGATGGACAGCGACGGGCTGATCCCAGAGGCGCTGAGCGAGGCTTTGGCCGCGCTGGCTGCACAGGGCAAGCGCGCGAAATTCCTCTATACCGTACCGAACTACCACAATCCGGCCGGGGTCACGCTGTCGGAGGAACGCCGGCACCGGGTGCTGGAGATTTGCGAGCGGCACGACCTGCTCGTGCTCGAGGACAACCCGTACGGCCTGCTCGGCTTCGACGGGGTCACCCATCCGGCGCTGCGGTCATTGGCGCCGGACCGGGTGATCTATCTCGGCTCGTTCTCCAAGACCTTCGCCGCCGGGGTCCGGGTCGGCTGGGCGTTGGCGCCGCCGGCCGTACGGCAGAAGCTGGTGCTGCTGTCGGAGGCCGAGGTGCTCTGCCCGCCCAACCTGACCCAGTTCGTGGTGGCCGAGTATCTGTCGACCCAGCCGTGGCGGGAGCAGCTCAAGGTCTTCCGGGAGCTCTACCGGGAGCGGCGGGACGCGATGCTCGACGCTCTGTCGGCCCTGATGCCGGCGGACTGCACATGGACCCACCCGACGGGTGGGTTCTACGTGTGGCTGACATTGCCGGAGGGTCTGGACGCCAAGGTGATGCAGCCGCGAGCCATCCACTCCAGGGTGGCCTACGTACCCGGGATCGGCTTCTACGCCGATGGCAACGGACGCCGGGACATGCGGTTGTCCTACTGTTTCCCGGAGCCCGACCGGATCCGGGAGGGTGTGCGTCGGTTGGCCGGCGTCATCGAGGAGGAGTTGGAGCTGCGCGAGACGTTCCTGTCCGGCGCTCAGCCGGCAGCCCGTCCCCGCGCCGGCTTGCGGCACTCCAGCGATGGGCCCGGCCCGGACGTCGCATGAGCGCCGCAGCCGCGGCCTGAACGAAGGGTTGCCCGTGGACCTGGCAGCGAAGCCAGCGGACCGTGCTCCTGTCAGTCGGCCCGGTGAGGACCTGCACGTCGTGGTCCTCGCCGGCGGTCTGGCCTATGAGCGCGAGGTCTCGTTGTCATCCGGTCGACGGGTGGCCGACGCTCTGCATCGGGCCGGCACCGACGCTCTCATCGTGGACGCCGACGCCGACCTCGTGAGTCGGCTGACGACCACCCGTCCGGACGCCGTCTTCATCGCGCTGCACGGCAGCTCGGGTGAGGACGGCGCCCTGCGGGGTGTCCTGGAGTTGCTGGACGTCCCGTACGTCGGCAGCAGCGCCATCGCGTGTCGTTCGGCCTGGGACAAGCCGACCGCCAAGGCGGCGGCGCAGGCCGTGGGTATCTCTACCCCGGACTGGATCGCGCTGCCCCAGACCACCTTCCGCGAGCTCGGCGCCGGGGGTGTGCTGGAGCGGCTCGTCGACCGGTTCGGGCTGCCGTTGATCGTGAAGCCTGCACAAGGTGGGTCTGCGCTCGGCGCGGCCCTGGTCACCGAGGTGGCCGACCTGCCCGGTGCGATGGTGAGCTGCTTCTCCTACGGCGACACCGTTCTGGTGGAGCAGTACGTGCGTGGGGTCGAGGTCGCCGTCACCGTGCTGGACGACGGTGCCGGGCCACGCGCGCTTCCCGCGGTGGAGATCGTCGCGTCGGCGGGCATCTTCGACTACACCTCCCGCTACACCCCCGGCATGACGACGTACCACACGCCAGCCCGGCTCGATCCCAAGACCGCCGGCCGGTTGGCCGAGATGGCCGTCTCCACCCACCGCGCGCTGGGGCTGCGCGATCTGTGCCGGGTGGACGCGATCGTGACCCCGGCCGGGCAGATCGAGTTCCTCGAGGTGAACGTCGCGCCCGGGATGACCGAGACGAGCCTGATGCCGATGGCGATTGCCGGTGGCGGGCTGGAGCTCGGCGAGGTGTGTGTGCGGTTGCTGGCGGCCGCGGCGGCCAGGTCGGCTGCGCGTCGCTAAGTAACCGCGCTCCCCGGCCGGCGTCAGCGGCCCCGGGGTAAATCCGAGTAGTCCTCGGATCAGTCGTCAGCTGCGGCCTGTTCGGACGCCTTCTGTTGGGCCTCGGGCGCCATGAGAGCGACGATGCGCTCCAGGTCGTCGATCGACGCGAACTCCACCACGATCCGACCCTTGCGTCGGCCGATGTCGACCTTGACCCGGGTGTCGAAGACGTCGGACAGCCGCTCGGCCAGATCGGCCGCTCCGGGCGCGGAGATCTTCGGCCCGGGCGCCTTGCGGGTCGGGCGCTTGCGGGTGCCGACGGCAATCAGTTCCTCGGTGGCCCGGACCGAGAGCCCCTCGGCCACGATGCGGGCCGCGAGCTCGTCCTGGGTGTCCGCGTCCGCGGCGCCGAGCAGCGCCCGGGCATGCCCGGCCGAGAGCACACCGGCGGCGACCCGGCGCTGCACCGCGACCGGGAGGTTGAGCAGGCGGATCGTGTTGCTGACCTGCGAGCGGCTCCGCCCGATCCGACCGGCCAGCTCCTCGTGAGTCGTCCCGAACTCCTGCAGTAGCTGCTGGTACGCCGCAGCCTCTTCCAGCGGGTTCAGCTGCTGACGGTGCAGGTTCTCCAGTAATGCGTCCCGCAGCATGGCGTCGTCGGAGGTCTCCCGAACGATTGCCGGGATCAACTCCAGGCCCACCTCGCGGGCGGCCCGCCACCGGCGCTCGCCCATCACCAGCTCGTAGCTGCCGGCCTCGAGCTTCCGCACCACGATGGGCTGCAGCAGGCCGAATGCTCCGATGGACGTCTTCAGCTCAGCGAGCGCCTCGTCGTCGAAGTGCTGCCGGGGCTGCTTGGCGTTGGGCACGATCTGATCGATCGGCACCTGCTCGAAGCTTGCTCCGGGCACCGGGGCCGGCCGCTGCTCCTGGTCCCCCAGGATGGCGTCCAGCGCCGCCCCGGACGACGGCGTCGACGTGGTCGGAATCAACGCCCCAAGACCGCGTCCGAGACCGCCTCGTCGCCCATTGGACTTGCCCTGCACGCTCGTCATGCCATCAACCTAACTCGTCGTCTCAGCAATACCGTTCACGCCACGCTGCGCCAGTTCGTCGGCCGCGTCGAGGTAACTCAGCGCTCCCCGTGATCCCGGATCGTAGGTAATCACCGACTGGCCGAAGCCGGGTGCCTCCGAGACCCGCACGCTACGTGGGATCACCGAACGCAGCACCCGCTCCCCGAAGTGCTCCCGCACCTCCGCAGCCACCTGATCGGCGAGCTTGGTACGCCCGTCGTACATGGTCAGCAGGATCGTGGTCACCTGCAGCTTGGGATTGAGGTGCGCCGTGACCAGGTCGATGTTGTTGAGTAGTTGACCCAGTCCCTCGAGTGCGTAGTACTCGCATTGGATCGGGATCAGCACCTCACTGGCGGCCACGAAGGCGTTCACCGTGAGCAGGCCGAGTGAGGGCGGGCAGTCGATCAGCACGTAGTCGACCTCGTCCGCGTACTCGTTGATCGCTCGGTGAAGCCGCGACTCGCGCCGCTCCATTGAGACGAGTTCGATCTCTGAGCCGGCGAGGTCGATGGTTGCCGGCGCGCAGTAGAGCAGCGGACTGACCTCGACGGGCGCCACCACCTCGGACAGTGGCCGCTCGTCGACCAGTACGTCATAGATGGACGGAGTCCCCTGCCGGTGCTCCACGCCGAGTCCGGTGCTGGCGTTCCCCTGCGGGTCCAGGTCGATGACCAACACCCGGACCCCATGCAGTGCCAGCGCCACGGCCAGGTTAACCGTGGACGTGGTCTTGCCGACGCCACCCTTTTGGTTGGCGATGGTCATGACGCGGCGATGCGGCGGGCGGGGCAATTGCCGGGTGCCGGTCGGGTTGAGGACATGAACGGCGCGGGCTGCCTCGCGGGCGATCGGGGTGTCAAGGTCAGGCTCGGCCGGTACGACACTCGGAGGGTGTGGCGCATCGAGCGGGCTCAGGTGGATGTCGGCCGCCTGATCGGAGGGTCCGGCTTGGGTCGATGTTTCACGTGAAACATTGACCGGCCCGTCTCCGGTCGCAGCGCCGGCCACTTCATGACTTTCGGCGATCCCGCCGAAAGTCTGATCGCCGATCGGCTGCGGTGTCGATGTTTCACGTGAAACATCAACAGCGGTGTCGGCCTGATCGACCTCGCTCATGACTGACTGGGCGGCCGGCTCGATGCCAATCGAATTCGCTGACGGATCATCGTGCGCCGGCGGCGTCTGCCCGCCATCCGCGTCGCCGACGGGGTCGCCCGACTCCGCGCCGCTTGCGGGGGCGCCGGCCTGCGGTGGGTAGTGCGATCGTTCGGCGGCCGACGTCGATGTTTCACGTGAAACATCGACGGTTGATCCTTCGTCGCCCATCGGCGTTTGACCACCCGCCGCTTCGAACTCCGCACTGCTGTCCCGGTGCTGCGTGTCGCTCGACCCAGGGCCCTCGGGCGCCAGGACGGTCGCCTCCGTGTCCTGCACCGCGGTCCCATCGGGTGCGACATCACCAGGCTGACCGGGCACCGGATCTTGGCTCCTGTCGACTGTCTGGTCCGACCCGGCACCGTCCGGCTGGTTACGGCCATCGTTCCCCGACACCGACGACTCCCCAGTCGACTCACTCTCGGTCGACCGCGATGTTTCACGTGAAACATCGCCCTTCTCCGACTCCACCGCGGCGCTGACCGCGCGGCGCCAGATTCGCGCCGGTACCTCCCGCGACCGCGTCGCCGGGGGCCGCGGCCGTCCCGGCCAACCCACCGCCGCCCGTGACCCGTTCACCTCGGTTCCTACAGCGATGCCGCTATCTGGCCAGCCGACCGCGGTCGTCTCAGCCGCGCGTCGCTCAACCATGATTCGTCCCTTCTTCGAAAAGCGGATCAGTTCTCCGACAATGCGAATCAATCGATCGCAATGTCGATCACTGTCGTCTGCGGGTCTACCACCCCGGCGCCGCAGTAGCGCACCACAACCTCGCTCGCACCGTACCGGCCAAGAAGCTGCCGATGACGCGCCACCTCATCCGACGCGCTGGCCCCTTTGATGGCCAGGAGATGACCACCGGACTTCAGTACCGGAAGGCACCATTCCGCCAATCGATCCAACGGCGCCAGGGCCCGAGCGGTGACAATCGACGACCGACCCAGTTGCCCCCGCACCGCCTTCTCCTCAACCCGGCCCTGCAGCAGTGTCACCCGCCGCAACCCCAGTCGCTCCACGCATTCGGCGAGGAAGGCGACCCGGCGAGCCTGTGCATCCAACAGCACCAGGTCGAGGTCCGGCCGGGCGAGCGCCAACACCACTCCGGGCAGACCGGCGCCGCTACCCACATCCAGCACCCGGCTATCGGCCGGAATCAGCTCGGCGATGACCGCACAGTTGAGGAGGTGCCGATCCCAGAGCCGGTCGACCTCGCGAGGTCCGATCACCCCACGCAGCACCCCTTCGGTCGCCAGCAAGCTCGCGTACTCCACCGCCGCCGACAACCGATCGCCGAACACCTGCCCGGCTATCTCGGGAGCAGGTACCGCTCCGGGTGATACAGCCATCACCGCTCCCACTCAGTTCGCCACCAACAAACGCGGCGGGCAGGCCCTCAGGGCCAACCCGCCGCGCGACAAGCAATATGAGTTCAGCTCAGTCCGTCGGGGAGACGACGACCCGTCGCTGTGGGTCCTCGCCTTCCGACTCGCTGCTCACGCCGTCAACGACCGCGATGGCGTCGTGCACGACCTTGCGCTCGAAAGCATTCATCGGGACCAGGCTGCGAGCGTCACCATCGGCAGCGACCTCGTTCGCGGTACGGCGGGCAAGCTCGGTCAGCTCGGCCCGCCGGCCGGCGCGGTACCCGCTGATGTCCAGCATCAGACGACTCCGAACGCCGGTCTGCTGCTGCACCGCCAGCCGGGTCAGCTCCTGCAGGGCATCGAGGGTCGCTCCGCGTGGGCCGACCAACGGCTTCAGTTCGTTGCCGCCGACGATCGCCACCATCGCGCGGTCATTCTCCACGTCAAGGTCGATGTCACCGTCGTAGTCGACGATGTCGAGCAACCGCTCCAGGTAGTCACCCGCAATGTCGCCCTCCCGGACGAGCAACGACACCGGATCGCCTTCGTTCTCGCCGTCATCGTCGCCATCCGCTGCGGCATCCTTCGTATCGCCAGAGACATCACTCGCCTCCGCGTCACTCACCTCAACATCGGTGACCTCAACATCAGCAACCTCGATGTCACTTGCCTCGGTCAGCACTGACGCAGCCGTTGCGTCGCCTACACCCTGCTCAATCTGCTGGCTCTCGGACACTGTTCTCTCCGGCTTCTTTCGTTGCGACCCGGCGGCGCCAGGTCAAGCTTTTCACCACACGCTGCGACATCGGCGCAGCAGGGTAGGCAACCGTCAGCGACGTTTCTTCTTGCGCTGCGGCCCGCCACTGTTCGGGCGCTTCGCGGGTTGCGGCCGTCGTTTCGCCTGCCCGGTCACCGGGCGACTCACCGGCCGCGGCACCTCGCCTGCCTCAGCCACCGCGGGCTCGACCCGCGGCTTCGGAGTGGCCTGGCCCGGCCGTGGCCGCGCGTTCTTCGGCTGGGTCGGCTTCGCACCCGGCCGCGGCGCGAGCGCCTTCGTGTCCACGACGGCATCTTCCGCGATCTCGGCGTCCTTCTGCGCGATCCGCTTGAAGATGTAGTACTGCTGGCCCATCGTCCACACGTTGTTGGAGACCCAGTAGATAAGGACACCCAGCGGGAACGGGAACACCAGTCCGGTGAAGAGCAGACCGAACGGAAGCACGTACAACATGAACTTCTGGATGGTGGCCTGCTGGCCCTCCAGGTTGCCCTTGTTCCGCGCGTAGCTCTGCTTCTGCGTCGTGAAGGTGGCCGCACAGGACAGCAGCAGCAGCACCACAATGACGATGCGGGTTGAGGTGACGTCGGCGCCGAGCTGGCTCAGCACCTTCCCCGAGCTGTGGAACGACGCCGGCAGCGGCGCACCAAGGATCTTCGCGTGGACGGCGCTGTCGAACTTCTCCGCCGACCAGCCGTACAACGTGGGGTTGCGACCCAACTGCAGGTGTCGCAGCACGTGGTAGAGCGAGATGAAGACCGGGGTCTGCGCCAGCAACGGGAGACAGCCACCAAGCGGGTTAACACCCGCTTCGCGCTGTACCTCCATCATTGCCCTGGTCTGCGCCTGTTTGTCGTTCTTGTACTTGGCGCGGACCGCGGCGATCTTCGGCTGCAGTTTCTGCATCGCCTGCATCGAGTGGATCTGCTTCACGAACAACGGGAAGAGGATCAGCCGCAGCGTGATGACCAGCGAGACGATCGACAGTACCCAGGTCCAGCCGTTGCCGGCCGGGAGGAACAGCGAAAAGAAGTCGTGCCAACGCAGCAGGACCCAGGAAATCGCCGTATAGAGCCAATTCAGCACGTGTGGCAACGCGGAACTCCCGCCGGTGGTGATGTATGCGTACCGCCGCTGTGCCCGGCGTCGCCAATGTCATGGGTGGTGTCGGTCGAGCTGTCGGCGTGGGCTGTCCCGGCTATCCCACTACGGACAACCTTGGACGGCACCGGATCGTGCCCACCACGGTGATACGGGTGGCAGCGCGACAGCCGGCGCAGCCCCAGCCAACTGCCGCGGGCGATCCCGAACCGCTCGATCGCGGTCACGGCGTACGCGCTGCAGCTCGGGGTGAAGCGGCAGGCCGGCGGACGGAACTGGGACCAGCAGAGTTGATAGAGACGCAACGCGCCCATGACCACCCGGCGCGGAACCGACCGCAGCCGACCAACTGTGACACCCGGCCCGTCGGTCATCGACCCGACCCAGTCCTCAGCCGGGCCAGCGACCCGTCCAGATCGTGCCCGAGCTGCGCCGACGTCGATCCAGCAGCGGCGGGCTTGGCCCGCACCACCAGCCGACTGCCATCCGGCAGCAGCCCGATCCGGTCGAGCATCAGATGCCGCAGCCGGCGGGTCACCTCATGCCGGCGGACCGAATTGCCCACCTGCCTGCTCACGATGAAACCCACCTTGCTTTGTCGGTCGCCTGGCGCGGATCCGTCCGGGACCGGTGCCAACAGGTGTACGACCAGCGTCGACCGGCCGGCACGACGACCGCTCCGCACGACTTCGGTGAAGTCACGGGAACGATGCAATCGGACCGGCTCGGGCAACATGAAGAGCTGCCTGGTCAGGCAGACAGCGCGCCGCGGCCCTTGCTGCGGCGGCGCGCCAGGATCGCACGGCCCGCGCGGGTCCGCATGCGGAGCCGGAAACCGTGCGTCTTGGCGCGGCGACGGTTGTTCGGCTGGTAGGTGCGCTTACTCACGGCGGATCTCCAAAACGGGCGCTGGTGTGCGTCGGCAAGTGGTGCTGCACGCGGTCGTGCGGGTACGGAACGGCGTCCCGTACCTCCCATTCTCGCGAACAGCGTTATGGCTGATCGCGGGCACCCGACAACTGCCGCATGCCGGCGACCGTCCCACGGTACGGACCGACCGCCGCGCAGGTCAAACCGAGTGCCGATCACCCGCAATTGCATGCTTGTGGACGGCGCTGCCTCGCTGTTAGCGTCCCACGGAATCGGACCCTGATCACCGCGCGGAGCTCCGTAGATTCCGTTGTCGGCAGCCGCCGCGACAGACCTCCGGACACCGCCTGGACCACTCGGCCCGCCGCTGTAGCTTGCGCGCCGATCCACCCGCCGTTGCCAACGTGCCCTACTGCACACCGGCATACACAGCCTGTGGATACTCGTGTGGACAGCAGCGTCGACGCGGTGACCGACCGGGCCTGACGACCAAACGGGGATAGCGTGGCAACGGAGGAATCCCGCGTGGCGGACAGAGATGAGTCTGACCCGCAAGCGGTCCGGCCGGTGGACTTGGACGCCGTCTGGGCATCGGCTATCAGCGGGTTGCGCGAGGAGACCGTCAGCGGTCAACACCTCGCCTGGCTACGGATGACCCGTCCGCTGGGGCTGGTTGAGGACACGGTGCTGCTCGCCGCACCGACCAACTTCGCCAAGGACGTGCTGGAGACCAGGCTGCGAGCCCTGATCACCGGCGCCCTGGCGGCCGCTCTCAACCGGGACATCCGGGTCGCGGTCACCGTTGAGCCGCCGTTGGAGTCGGTGCCGTCCGAGCACGCCGACCATTCGCATGACGGCAACTCCCATGAGAGCCGTTCGCTGGGGGACCACGGCCATCGGACCGACACTGGAGCCGATCGACACGAACTCGGCGACGACAGCGACGGCGCGGGATCCGGCCAGCAGATCTCCCTGGCTCAGTCCGAACGCGAGGCGAACCGGGCCCGGCTCGGTGGCGCCGAGTCCTCCGGGCCGCGACCCGCGCCGGTCATCCGCGGCGCTGAGACCGCACGGCTCAACCCCAAGTACCAGTTCGACACGTTCGTCATCGGGTCGAGCAACCGGTTCGCGCACGCCGCCGCGGTCGCCGTCGCCGAGGCACCGGCAAAGGCCTACAACCCGCTCTTCATCTACGGCGAGTCCGGACTGGGCAAGACCCACCTGTTGCACGCGATCGGGCACTACGCCCGCAACCTGCAGGCCGGCTCGCGGGTGCGCTACGTCAGCTCCGAGGAATTCACCAACGACTTCATCAACTCGCTGCGCGACGACAAGATGCAGGCATTCCAGCGCCGCTACCGGGACAACGACATCCTGCTGATCGACGACATCCAGTTTCTGGAACGCGCCGAGCGCACGCAGGAGGAGTTCTTCCACACCTTCAACACGCTGCACAACGCCAACAAGCAGATCGTCATCTCCTCGGACCGGCCACCCAAGCAGCTGGTGACGCTGGAGGACCGGCTGCGTACCCGGTTCGAGTGGGGCCTGATCACCGACGTGCAGGCGCCGGATCTGGAGACCCGGATCGCGATCCTGCGGAAGAAGGCCGCCCAGGAGCGGCTCAACGCTCCACCTGACGTGCTGGAATTCATCGCCAGCAAGATCCAGAGCAACATCCGTGAGCTCGAGGGTGCGTTGATCCGGGTCACCGCGTTCGCCAGCCTCAATCGCACCGGCGTCGACCTGTCCCTGGCCGAGATCGTCCTGAAGGACCTGATCCCCGAGTCCGAACAGTCCGCCATCAGCGCCGCGACGATCATGGCTGCCACGGCGGAGTACTTCTCGGTGACTGTCGAGGAGCTGTGCGGCTCGTCCCGCAGCCGTGTCCTGGTCACCGCCCGGCAGATCGCCATGTACCTGTGTCGCGAGCTGACGGATCTGTCGCTGCCGAAGATCGGCCAGACGTTCGGCGGGCGCGACCACACCACGGTGATGCACGCCGAGCGCAAGATCCGGTCGTTGATGGCCGAGCGGCGCTCGATCTTCAATCAGGTCACCGAGTTGACCAACCGGATCAAGGTTCGGGCCCGGCAGTGACCAGCCCAGCGACCGTCACAGCTAGTGCACACCCTGGGGACAACCCTGTGGACAGCAGTGGACGAACACGGTCGGGCGAGACCACCCACAGAGTTGTCCCCAGCCGCACTGTCGCCGTCCTCAGGTACGCCCACCACATCTCCACATGGCGCCGAAGGCTCTCACCTGCACGGATGTCAGTTGTCCCCAACATCCACAGGGCCTATGAAGACGACTACCTATCTCTAGAAATGACCTCCCACCCACACTCACGGGCACCACGGTCTGGGGATAGCCTCCCCAGTCCGATGTCATTTACCCCGCCAGCTACCCACCCAGCAACAACCTCAGAACCCGTCACCCCAGCAAACGTCGGAGGCAATCGGCGATGAAGTTCCAGATCGAACGCGACGTCCTCGCCGACGCAGTCGCCTGGACCGCCAAGGCACTGCCGCAGCGTCCCCCCGTACCGGTCCTCGGCGGAGTGCTCCTGGCCCTGGACGGCAGCCGGCTCTCGGTATCCGGATTCGACTACGAGGTCTCCACCCAGGTCGATCTCGAGGTCCAGGCCACCACTGCCGGCCGCACCCTGGTCTCCGGCCGGCTGCTGGCCGACATCACCCGGGCCCTGCCCGCGCATCCGGTCGACATCTCGGTCGAGGGCCCCCGGGTGCTGATCTCGTGCGGCAACGCGAAGTTCTCGCTGCCGACCATGCCGGTCGAGGACTACCCGACGCTGCCGCAGATGCCGACCGCCGTGGGCACCGTCGCCAGTGACGTCTTCGCCTCGGCCGTCGCCCAGGTCGCGATCGCCGCCGGTCGGGACGACACCTTGCCGATGCTGACCGGCGTACGGCTGGAGATCGAGGGCGAGCGGCTCACCCTTGCGGCCACCGACCGCTACCGGCTGGCCGTCCGCGAGTTGGGTTGGAAGCCGGAGAAGCCCGGGCTGTCGCACGCGGTCCTGGTGCCGGCCCGGACCCTGTTGGATGCGGCCCGCACGCTGACCAGCGGACCGGAGCTCACCCTCGCCCTTTCATCGGCCGACGCCGGCGAGGGCATGATGGGGTTCGGCGGCACCGGCCGGCGCACCACCACGCGCCTGCTCGACGCGGAATTCCCGAAGTACCAGTCGTTGTGGCCGGCGAGCTACAGCGCCCGCAGCGAGATCCCGACGCCGATGTTCATCGAGGCCGTCAAGCGTGTCGCACTGGTTGCCGACCGTGGAACGCCGGTACGGCTGGAGTTCGCCGAGGGTGGTGCGACGTTGTCGGCCGGGGGCGACGACGAGGGCCGGGCCGAGGAGCAGATCCCGATCACCTTCGACGGCGACCCGATCACCATCGCGTTCAACCCGACCTTCCTGCTCGACGGCCTCAACGCCATCGACTCCGACGTAGCCCGGATCTCGTTCACCGAATCGAGCAAACCGGCCGTGCTGTCGGGGAAGGCGGTCGGTGACGACGACACGGACGGCACCACCGACGGGGTCGACTACCGCTACCTGATCATGCCTGTTCGGCTCCCCGGCTGACTCCGTTCACCGGAGCGGAGCAGACTGATCCCGGAGCGGTTTCGGAGCAGGACGACAGCTGGAGGCGTGGCGTGCAGATCGGACTCATCGGCCTGGGCAAGATGGGCGCGAACATGGCCGAGCGGCTGCGCCGTGCCGGCCACGAGGTCATCGGATTCGACCAGTCGGAGAAAGCGCCGCGGGACGTCGCATCGCTCGAGGAACTGGTCGGCGCACTGCCCACCCCGCGGGCGATCTGGGTCATGGTTCCGGCCGGCGGCCCCACTCAGGCGACGATCGAGAAGCTGGGCTCGCTGATGGCCAAGGACGATCTGGTGATCGACGGCGGCAACAGCAAGTACACCGACGATCAGAAGCACGCGGCCTTCCTGCACGAGAAGGGGATCCGCTACCTGGACTGCGGCGTCTCCGGCGGCGTCTGGGGCCTGGAAAACGGGTATGGCCTGATGGTCGGCGGGGACGACGCCGACGTCGAGTCGGTACTGCCGATCTTCGACGCGCTGCGGCCGCCGGGGCCGCGCGAGGAGGGCTTCGCGCACGCCGGTCGGGTCGGCGCCGGCCACTTTGCCAAGATGGTGCACAACGGCATCGAGTACGGCTTGATGCAGGCCTACGCCGAGGGCTACGAGCTGCTCACCGCGGTCGACGAGGTAACCGACGTCCCGGCCGTGCTGAAGGCCTGGACTCGCGGCACCGTCGTGCGGTCCTGGCTGCTGGACCTGCTGGTCAAGGCGCTGGAGGAGGACCACGATCTGGCCGGCATCACCGGCTGGGTCGAGGACTCCGGCGAGGGCCGGTGGACCGTCGACGAAGCAATCAACCACGCCGTGCCGCTGCCGGTCATCTCAGCCGCGCTGTTCGCCCGATTCGCCTCACGGCAGGAGGATTCGCCGACCACGAAGGCGGTCGCCGCGCTGCGCAACCAGTTCGGTGGCCACGAGGTGCACCGGGCCGGCCCGACCTCCGGCTCCGGCGACCTGCGTTAGCCAGGGCTGGTGCACGTACGGCATCTGTCGCTCACCGACTTCCGCAGCTACCTGACCGCCGAGCTCGCGCTGGAGCCCGGTCCGAGCGTGCTGATCGGGCCCAACGGTCAGGGCAAGACCAACCTGGTCGAGGCGATCGAGTACGTCGCCCAGCTGGCCAGCCACCGGGTCTCCAGCGACACGCCGTTGGTCCGGGCCGGGGCCGAGCGCGCTGTCGTGCGGACCGCCATCGTGCACGACGGCCGGGAGTTGCTGGTCGAGCTGGAAATCACGCCGGGCAAGGCCAACCGGGCCCGACTCAACCGCAGTCCGTTGCCCCGGGTCCGGGACGTGCTCGGGGCACTTCGGGCGGTGCTATTCGCGCCGGAGGATCTGGCGATCGTCCGGGGTGACCCGAGCGAGCGGCGCCGATTCATGGATGAGCTGCTCGTCGCCCGGTCGCCCCGCTTCGCCGGTGTGCGGGCGGACTACGACCGGACGCTGCGGCAGCGCAACGCGCTGCTGAAGAGCTCGGGTGGCGGCCGGCGCAGCGTCGACCTGAGCACCCTCGACGTCTGGGACGGGCATCTCGCCGAGCACGGCGCGACCCTGCTGGCCGGCCGCCTTGACCTGGTCTCGGGCCTGGCACCGCACGTGGCCGCGTCGTACGACGACGTCTCCTCTGGTGGTGGGCCGGCCACGATCACCTACTCCGCGGGTCTGCCGGAGATCACCCCGGACGCCGACCGCGAGGCACTCCGCGAGATCCTGCTGGCCGGGCTCACCGAGTCCCGGCAACGCGAGCTGGAGCGTGGTGTCACGCTGGTTGGCCCGCACCGTGACGACCTCACGCTCACCCTCGGAACGCTGCCCGCGCGTGGCTATGCCAGTCACGGGGAGTCGTGGTCGTACGCTCTGGCTCTGAAGCTCGCATCGTACGAGCTGTTGCGCGCCCTGGGGGGTGAGCCGGTGCTGCTCCTGGACGACGTGTTCGCCGAGCTGGACTCCTCCCGGCGCGACCGGTTGGCCACGCTCGCGGCTGGCGCCACTCAGACCCTGGTGACCGCGGCCGTCCCGGAGGACGTGCCGGCGGCGTTGCGCGGGGCCCGCTTCGACGTGGCGAACGGGGAGGTCCACCGTGCCGGATGATTCCGATCTCCCGGCCGCCGCGCTCGATGCGGCCCGGACCGCGGCGCGCAAGTCGGCCCGCCCGCGCCGGGGCAGCCGCCGCCAGGTCGTCGACCCGGGCGACGTCCGCGGCGGCTACTCCTCCTCCGGCGTGGATCACCGCGACCCCCAGAAGCTCAGTTCGCTGGTCCGCCGCCTGGTCAACGACCGCGGCTGGGAGAAGACGGCCGCCTCGGCCGGGGTGATGGGGCGGTGGGAGGAGATCGTCGGTCCGGAAATCGCCGACCACGCCCGACCGCTGTCGCTGCGGGACGGCGAGTTGGTCCTGGTGGCCGAATCGACCGCGTGGGCGACCCAACTGCGGCTGCTGGTGCCCCGCATCCAGGCCCGGTTGTCGGCCGAGGTGGGTGCCGGCGTGGTCACCGGGATCCGGGTCCAGGGGCCGGCGACCCCGAGCTGGAAGAAGGGTCCCCGCCGGTTCGCCGGCCGCGGACCACGGGACACCTACGGCTGATCGTGGCCTGCGACAATTGGCACGGACCGCCATACCGGCAAAGCGGGACGAGAAGCGGCGCACGCTGGTGCGACCAAGTGCGACGCTGAGTCGTTCACCAACGCGCAGGGTAGTTGCCTTGGCGTAGGGGACCATGGCAGACAGCGGTTGATCCGGCACGCGGACAATCAGCTGGATGCAATGCACACGTCTGCGGGCGCTTACCTATAGAATGATGGGTGACCACCGCGTATGTGGCCCCCATCGTGCGATTGAGCGCCGACCCCGGCGTTCATGAGGTGCGTTTCGGCGGGACACGACGCGCTCCGACTGGCCCCGCCGCGGCGGCGGGAGAGAGAAGCCCCGTGGCCCCGAAGACTCAGTCCACCTATAACGCCAGCTCCATCACCGTTTTGGAAGGGCTCGAGGCCGTCCGCAAGCGGCCCGGCATGTACATCGGCTCGACCGGTGAGCGTGGTCTGCACCACCTGATCACCGAGATCGTCAACAACTCCGTGGACGAGGCGCTCGCCGGCGTCTGCGATCACATCGAGGTGACCCTGCTCGCCGATGGCGGCGTGAGCGTCGCCGACAACGGCCGCGGCATGCCGGTCGGGATGCACCCGACCGAGAAGCGGCCGGCGATCGAGCTGATCATGACCACCCTGCACGCCGGCGGAAAGTTCGACGGAAAGTCCTATGCGGTCTCCGGCGGTCTGCACGGTGTCGGCAGTTCAGTGGTCAATGCGCTGTCGTACAAACTCGACGTCGCCGTCCGGACCGACGGCTTCAACTGGTTCCAGCGGTACGAGGACCAGAAGCCGGGCCAGCTGGTCAAGGGCGAGCCGACCAACGAACACGGCACCACAGTCACCTTCTGGGCCGACCCGAAGATTTTTGAAACGGTCGAATACTCGGTTGAGACAATCGCCCGTCGGCTGCAGGAAATGGCCTTCCTCAACCGGGATCTGCGGATCTCATTGCGGGACGAGCGGGCCGAGGTGCCGACCGAGACGACCTGGCAGTATGCCGGCGGCATCGAGGACTTCGTCCGCCACCTCAATGCGACCAAGGCGGCGATCCACGACAAGGTCGTCGGCTTCTCCGCCGAGGGTGAGGGCATCGCCTGCGATATCGCTATGCAATGGAACGAAACCTATTCCGAGTCGGTGTACACGTTCGCGAACACGATCGCCACGATCGAGGGCGGAACACACGAAGAGGGTTTCCGAACCGCGCTCACCTCGGTGGTCAACCGGTACGCGATGGAGAAGAAACTCCTCAAGGAAAAGGACGACCGGCTGACCGGCGATGACGTCCGCGAAGGTCTGGCGGCAATCGTCTCGGTCAAGCTGTCCGATCCGCAGTTCGAGGGTCAGACGAAAACCAAACTCGGTAACAGCGAGGCGAAGTCGTTCGTACAGAAGACCTGCAACGACTGGCTGGCCGACTGGTTCGAGCGCAACCCCAGCGAGGCCAAGAAGATCATCGTCAAGGCGAGCCAGGCCGCGCGGGCCCGCAAGGCTGCGCAGGACGCCCGTAAGCTCGCCCGAAAGAGCCTGCTGTCGGTCAGTTCCCTGCCTGGCAAACTGGCGGACTGCCGGTCCACCGACCCGAGTAAGAGCGAGCTCTACATTGTGGAGGGTGACTCGGCCGGCGGCTCGGCGAAATCCGGTCGCGACTCGATGTTCCAGGCGATCCTGCCGCTGCGCGGGAAGATCATCAACGTCGAAAAGGCACGCATCGACCGGGTGTTGAAGAACACCGAGGTGCAGTCGATGATCACCGCGCTGGGCACCGGTATTCACGACGAGTTCGACCTGGCGAAGCTGCGCTATCACAAGGTCGTCCTGATGGCCGACGCCGATGTGGACGGCAAGCACATCAATACGCTGCTGCTGACCCTGCTGTTCCGTTTCATGCGGCCGCTGATCGAGGCCAGCTATGTCTATCTGGCCAAGCCACCGCTCTACAAGATCAAGTGGCCCCGGGCCACGGCGGAATATGCCTACAGCGACGCGGAGCGGGACGGGCTGATCGCCGCCGGCCGGGAGCAGGGCAAGAAGCTGCCGAAGGACGACGCGATCCAGCGCTACAAGGGCCTTGGCGAAATGAATGCCACCGAGTTGTGGGAAACCACTATGGACCCGGCCAACCGGATCCTGCGCCAGATCACCCTCGACGATGCTGCCACGGCCGATGAGTTGTTCAGCGTCCTCATGGGCGAGGATGTCGAGGCACGCCGCTCGTTCATCATCCGCAATGCCAAAGACGTCCGTTTCCTCGATATCTAAAGCACCGGGATTTCCGGCGCTCAAGTTCGGAAGGTAATTCGTGACCGATACGACTCTGCCGCCTGACGGGCCGCAGCACGATCGCACCGAGCCGGTCGATCTACAGATCGAAATGCAACACAGCTATATCGACTACTCGATGTCGGTCATCGTGGGTCGCGCGCTGCCCGAGGTGCGGGACGGCCTCAAGCCGGTGCACCGCAAGATCCTCTACGCGATGTACGACTCCGGCTTCCGACCGGACCGCCAGCACGTCAAGTGCTCGCGGGTGGTCGGCGATGTGCTGGGCAACTATCACCCGCACAGCGACACCGCGGTCTACGACACGATGGTGGGTCTGGCGCAGCCGTGGTCGAAACGGGCGCCGCTGATCGACGGTCAGGGAAACTTCGGTTCGCCGGGAAACGACCCGCCGGCCGCCATGCGTTACTGCGTCACCGGCGACACGCTGGTGACTGTCCCAGGTGGACAGGTGGCGATTTCGGAATTCGTACCGGATGCCGCGCCTGATTCCACCGTGGAGATCGACGTCAAGGTGATCGGTCGGGACGGCGAGCCGGTGAAGGCCAGCGCGCTGCACCATTCCGGTTCACACCCGACGATCCGGATCGAGGCCGGCGAGCAGGTTGTCGTCGGCACCGCCAACCACCCGCTGCTCTGTCTCGGTCGGGTGCACGGCGTGCCGACGGTGCTGTGGAAGCTGGCCAGCGAGATCGGGCCAGGCGACGTCGCGGTGCTGCGGCTGGGTCAGCGCGGCAAGGGTGAGATTCCGTTGGATCTGCCTGACGCCACGGCGCTTTACGCCGACTCCTCCCGTCGGCTCTCCGGCGACGGCGGCGACCCGCGCGACTTCCATTTCGCCCGGGTCACCGCGGTCACCGACGCCGGCGTGCAGCCGGTATTCAGCCTTCGGGTTGATTCCGACGACCACGCTTTTGTCACGAATGGCTTCGTCAGTCACAACACCGAGTCGCGGTTGTCGCCGATTGCGATGGAGATGTTGCGGGAGATTGATGAGGATACGGTTGATTTCAGTCCGAATTATGATGGTCGGACGACTGAGCCGGATATTTTGCCGTCGCGTATTCCGAACTTGTTGGTGAAT
>DATAVB010000076.1:0-82108 GCA_036267955.1 Mycobacteriales bacterium
GGAGTCCAGCGGTACGTCGGGGTCCGCGAGGCGGGCGGTGTCGACCGGCTTGCCGGACTTGATGATCGCCTGGATCTGGTCCGACACGTCCCAGACATTCGCGTTCAGCCCGGCGATCAGCCGGCCGTCCTTGAGATAGAAAGCGATGAACTCGCGCCCGGCGACGTCGCCGCGGAACACCACCTCGTCGTACCCGTCCGGACCGACGAAGCCGGCGTACTCCAGGCCGAGGTCGTACTGGTCGGAGAAGAAGAACGGCAGCTCGTCGAAGCTGACCGCCTGCCCGGCCATCGACCGGGCCGCGGCTGGGCCCTGGGCCTGCGCGTTGGCCCAGTGCTCGACGTGCACCTGGGTGTTCAGCGTCGGATGGTCATGCTGGGCGACGTCCCCGGCCGCGTAGATGTCCTCGTCGGAGGTCTGCAGCGACGCGTTGACCAGCACGCCGTTGTCGACGGCCAGCCCGGCCGCCTGGGCCAGCTCGATATTCGGCCGCACGCCGACTCCGACCACGACCAGGTCGGCCGGGAGCTCAGTGCCGTCGTCCAGGACGACCACCTTCGCCGCGCCGTCGGCCCGGATCTCGGTCACCCCGACGCCGACCCGCAGGTCCACGCCCTTCTCCCGGTGCAGCTCGGCGAAGATCGTCGCCACCTCACTGCCGAGCACGCCGGCCAGCGGCAGCGGCGCCACCTCGACCAGGGCCACCGACGCGCCCCGGCCCCGGGCGGCCGCGGCCACCTCGAGCCCGATCCAGCCGCCGCCGATGACGACGACCCGGCTCTCGGCGGTGATCGCTTTCGCCAGCGCCTCGGACTCCGGCAGGGTCCGCAGGTAACGCACCCCGTCGAGGTCGGCGCCGGGCACCTTCAGCGGCCGGACCACCGAACCGGTGGCCAGCAGCAGCTTGTCGTAGGTCAGCGTCTCGCCGCCGTCGAGCGTGATCTGGTGCGCGGCGGGGTCGATCGCGGTGACCCGGGTGGACAGGCGCAGCTCGACCGAGTGCTCGTCGTACCAGGTCGCCTCGTGCACATACGCCTTGCTGGGGTCGAATTCCCCGGTGAGCAGGTCCTTGGACAGTGGCGGCCGTTCGTACGGACGCTCGGCCTCGGCTCCGATGAGCACCACCCGGCCGGCAAATCCCTCCTCGCGCAGCGTTTCGGCCGCCTTGGCTCCGGCCAGGCTCGCTCCCACGATGATGAACGTGCGCTCGTCCGCCACTTTCTCCTCCTCGACTCGACGATGCGATGCGGATCACCCTACGACCTGCGCCGTCGGCGGCACCGCCGGCCGGGCGGCCGATCCCGGCGGTACGCCGACCGGTCAGCCGCGGCGGACCGGCATATCGATGCCGCGCGGCAGCCGGTCCGGATCCCAGTCCAGCAGGGACAACGCCGTCTGGAAGGCATAGCGATCGGTCATTCCGCCGACGTAGTGCACGGCGGCCCGCAGCGCCTCGGGGCTGCCCGGATCGGCCGCGGCCGGCTCGGGTAGGGCGTGCGGCCGGTCGCCGTAGTAGTCGACGAGAGCGCGCAACACGGCCACCACGGCCCGGCCCTGGGCCTGGGACTCCGGGCGGGTGTAAATCCGCCGGTAGTTGAACTCCCGCAACGCGGCGAGCGCGGCCGCGATCTCGGCCTTCATCCCGACCGTGCCGGTCTCGGTGATGCAGTCGACCAGGGCCCGGATGAAGGTGGACAGCTGGTCACCACGGCGCTGACCGCACAGTGCCGTGACCTCGGCCGGAAGGGCATCGGCCACGACGATCCCGGCGTCGATGGCGTCCTCCAGATCGTGTGCGGTGTAGGCACACCGATCGGCCCAGCTGACCACCTCCCCCTCCACTGTGGACGGAGCCGGTCGGGACCAGGAATGGTTGCGGATCCCGTCCAGAGTCTGGGCGCAGAGGTTCAATGGCTCCAGGGCGATCCCGCCCCACACCGCATGGTCGTACCCCTCGGCCAGGAACGGGTCGAACGCCTCCTCGCTGGCGTGCCCGCCCGGCCCGTGGCCGCAGTCGTGGCCGAGTGCGATCGCCTCGGTCAGCGCGACATTGAGCCCGACGGCCCGGGCCACGCTGGTCGCGACCTGGGCCACCTCGAGCGCGTGGGTGAGCCGGGTCCGCTGGTGGTCGGCCGGATGGACGAAGACCTGGGTCTTCCCGGCCAGCCGGCGAAAGGCGGTGGAATGCAGGATGCGGTCGCGGTCCCGCTCGAAGCAGGTCCGCTCCGGGTCGGGCTCCTCGGCCCGAGTCCGGTCGCCGGCCCCGACGGCGCGGGTCGCGCCCGCGGCGAGCCAACCGTCCTCCGCCGCCTCCCGGTCGGCCCGGCCGATCCAGCGCGGCGACCGGAGTTTCAGTGCCGACCCCTCGTGCGCCACGACGACTCCGTCGCGCGGATTGCCGGCCATGGTGGCTGCCCAGGCCTGCGCGCGGGTCGATGCGTCCGACGGGTCCATGTCGCCATCTTCTCCCAACCGACCGACAAACCCCGCCCGCGTCAGGTGTGAACGGGCCGCGCCGAACCAATAATGAGTTACATGGACTTCGACGCCCCGACCCTGGCCGAACTCCGTTCCCGGCGCAGCGCCAAATGGCGCACCTATCCCCCCGATGTGCTGCCGGTCTGGGTCGCCGAGACCGATGTACGGCTGGCCGACCCGATCCGGCAGGCGCTGCACGCCGCGATCGACCGCGACGACACCGGCTATTCGCACCTCGACGAGCTGCGCGAAACCGTCGTCGACTGGCTCGCCGACAAGCAGGGGTGGAAGGTCGGGTTCGACGACGTGCTCGGCGCGCCCGATGTCATGGTCGGCATCGCGGAGGTGCTGCGCGCGGTGACCGAACCAGGCGACCCGGTGGTCCTCAACCCGCCGGTCTACCCGCCGTTCTTCGCCACCATCAACGCGATCGGCCGGCGGGTCGTCGAGGTGCCGCTGCTGTCGGCGGACGGCGACTGGGCGTTGGACCTGGACGGGCTGCGGGACGCCTTCGCGGCGGGCGCCCGGACGTACCTGATGTGCAGCCCGCACAACCCGGTGGGTGCGGTCTGGCCGGCCGAGACGCTGGCCGAGGTGGCCCGGCTGGCCGAACGGTACGGCGTCACCGTCCTGGCCGACGAGATCCATGCACCGCTCACCCTCACCGGCGCGCGCCACACGCCGTACGCCACCGTGCCGGGCGCCGCCGAGCACTGCGTTGTCCTCACCTCCGCCTCGAAGGCGTGGAATCTGGCCGGGCTGAAATGCGCCGTCGCGGTCACCGCCTCGGAGCGGATGCGGTCGGCGTTGCGGCAGATTCCGAACGACCTGCACTGGCAGGTCTCGCACCTCGGCTCGATCGCCATGGTGGCCGCGTTGCGGGACGGGCAGCCCTGGCTCGATGAGCTGCTGCCCCACCTCGACCGCAACCGCACCCTGCTCGCGGAGCTGCTTGCCAAGGCGCTGCCGGAGGTCGGTTACCAGCCACCGCAGGCGTCCTATCTCGGCTGGCTGGACTGCCGGGCCCTCGACCTCGGACCGGATCCCGCGGCCGCGTTCCTGGACCGCGGCCGGGTCGCTCTGACCGCCGGCTCCGCGTTCGGCGCGCCGGGCGCCGGTCACGTCCGGCTCAACCTCGGCACCACCCGCGAGGTGCTGACCGAGGCCGTCGACAGAATGTCCCGCGTGCGCTGACCGGTCGCGCTCGGGCTTGCGGCCATACTGTGGGCGTGCCGAGGCCGAAGAACGAACCCGAGATCGCCGTGTCGCTGCCGGCGCAGTTGGCGACCGGCCGTCCCAAGGGCGACCAGGTACGGGAATTGCTGGTCGGTGTCATCAACGGCCTGACCCCGGGCGCGATGCTGCCCTCGGAGCGGGTCCTGGCCGAGCGACTGCAGATCGCCCGCGGCACCGTCCGGCAGGAGATCGAGCAGCTGGTCGCCGAGGGCCTGCTTTACCGGCGGCCCGGGCACGGCACGTTCGTCGCCGACGCGAAATTCCTGCAGTCCAGCGCTTTGACGTCGTTCACCCAGGACATGCGGGCCCGCGGCCTAACCCCGGGGGCCCGGCTGGTGTCGGTCGACCTGACCGGCGCCACGTCACTGCTGGCCGGCCAGCTCGGCATTCCGGTGGACACCCCGATCATCCAGATCACCCGGGTACGTACGGCCGGCGGCGTGCCGATCGCACTCGAACGGGCGACCCTGTCGGCGGAACGGTTTCCCGGGCTGGACAAGGTGGATTGGACCGACCGGTCGCTCTACGACGTGCTGGCGCGGGAGTGGGGGGTACGGCGGATCAGCAGCGAACGCCGGGTCTCCGCGGTGCTCCCCCGCCGCCACGAGGCGACGCTCCTGCAGATCCCGGCCAACCAGCCGTGTTTCGCCATCGACGGCACGTCCTGGGACGCCGAGGGCACGGTGGAGGCGGGCCGATCCCTCTACCGGGCCGACCGGTACGACCTGTTCATCCGCGCCACCGGCTGAGCCTGCGCCCGGCTTTACGACCACGCCAGCAGCGCGCCGTCGGCGTCGAACGTCATCGGCCCGGACTCGCCGACGATGGTCAGGTCGTCGGCCGCCTCGACCTCGGCCCGCAGCGACTCCGAAACCAGCAGGCTCACGGTGTCCAGCGTGTCGTGCATCCGTACCACCCGGGCGTTCTCCAGGTCGGCCCGGCCGCACATCAGCAGCGCCGCGGCGACGGTGTCCCGGTCGGTCCGGAACGCCAGTGGCAGCTGGGCCCGCTGCACGCCGCCGATGCCGGACGTGACGGCGTTGACGTACATCGCGTGCAGGTCGATCTTCTCCAGCACCCGGAACGGGATGAAATCGGCGAGGCCGATGCCGACGGCGTTGCCGTCCGAGGCGGCGCTGATGTCGTGCACGCTGATATTGGTGATATTCGGGCGGTCGAATTCCTCGGTGCCGCGGATCATCATCCGGCCGATCACATTGGTGTCCAGCCCGGAGCCGGACTTGTCCTTACCCAATTCGTCGACCACCAGCAGATCCAGCTGATCGAACGGCAATGCTCCCATCAGCCGCTGACTTTCCCGCAGCAGCGCCGTTTCACCGGCCCGGCCGATCTCATTCGCCGGCAGCAGGGCGATCCGGGCGGTGCGCTCCAACGCATTCTCGATGATCGCCAGGCCGCCGAGGACCTTGCCCGATGCGATGATCCGGTGCGCCACCTCGGGCACCCAGCGGGCCAACCCCCGCGAGCCGTAACGGTGAATTCCGGCGGCACCACGGTGTTTGCCGAGACCGATCGCGCAGATCTTGGCCAGCCCACTCTCCACCTCGCCGTGGAAATCGGTGTGCGCCTTGATCCGGTTGACGACCAGAATTCCGTCCGCCTGCGCGGCATTGGCGTCGAGGTGGACGACCGGGCCGTCGGGGCAGCGGTCCAATTCGACGGTGTCCATGGTGGCACGGATCGGCATCCCCATCGACTCTTCGGTGATGCCGAGATGGGCCAACACTTCGCGCTGTCCCTCGGCGGTCGCCCCGCCGTGGGATCCCATCGCCGGCACCACGAACGGCTCCGCTCCGGCGTCCCGCAACCATTCGCCGGCCGCCTTCACGACGACCGCGATGTCGTGAATTCCCCTGCTGCCGGCAGTTATCGCGACCGACATGCCGGGCGTTATCTGGCCGCGCAACGGCTCCAGCTGGCGCTTCGCGGCGCCGGCCGGGTCGTCCTCGGTGACCGGGTCGATGGCCCGGCGCACCGGGATCAACCGCGGGAACGGCGCGTCGTAGGTCAGCTCACGGACGCTCTCGAAAGGACCCAGACTCATGACAGCTCCCCTTCATCGTTTCCCTGTTCGGCCGCAATTCCACCGCCGGCCCACATTCCACCGCCGACCCAAATTCCATGATCATGAGGCAATTTAGCCGCGAATCGCCGACGAATTTTCCTCATGATCATGGTCGGGCGGCCCCTGGTCATGGTCGGGGGGCGCGTGGTCATGGTCGAGCGCCGAGTGGGCCGGTCGGCAACCGGACGATCACCGGCCGCCCGGCCGCGGCGCCGCCGGGCAGGTCGATCCGCACCGGCGTACCGCAGTCGACGGTCACCGTCAGTGGCGCATTGCGCGGATTTGCCGCGGCCAGGGTCATTCCGTCGGCCTCGTCGGTGATCTGCAGCAGCACGGGGGCATCGACGCTGACCCGCAGCCGGGTCGCCACCTCCAGGTGCCCGGGGCGGTAGAACGCGAGCTGTGCGACGCCGAGCAGATCGTGCCGGACCGCCTGCACCGCAGGGTTGTTGGCGATGATCGAGATCGGCGAGCTGTCGGAATAGGCGGCCGTCTGTTCCCGGGTCACCCCGGGCACCGTGATGTAGGCGTAGCCGGCGCCGGTCGCGCCGGGGCCATGGTCGATCGCGACGGTGACCAGCTTCCGGCTGAGCGGCTCGGCGGATTCCGGCCGGCTGATGTCCTGCCAACTGCCGGTGCGGGTCTGCCGTTCCAGCAGCACCGGCCCGGTCGCGGTCGGGAACACGTACCCGATCCGGCCGTGATGGGCCCAGCGCGGATCCCGCACAGTGGCGGCGCCGAGCACCACCTCGCCGGCGGCGTCGGCGTGGCTGATCTCGCCATCGCCCGCCACCGTCTGGTTGAGCGTCGTGTGCACCGGGGCCTGCGCCGCGGCGGCCTCGATTCCGGCGCCGAGCGCCACCACCTCGTGGTCGAAGAAGAACCATGCCTTGCGGCCGTCGGTGATGGCGTCCTTCGCCAGTCGCATCACGGCCATCCCGCGCCGCCCGTCGGAGACGCCGCCAACGAATTCCCGACCGCCCCGCATCACACTGCCGTCCGGGGCGCGGTGCCAGTCGAGCACCGGAAGTTCGCCGGTACGTTGCTCCGCCGTCAGGCCGGGTAGCCGCCGCCAGTCCCACACCGGATAGAGATCGCGGTAGTCCTCGCCGGAAATCCAGACCGGGTTGATGCCCTCACCGAGATACCAGCTGCGCAGCGCCTCGCCGTTTCCGGTCTCGGTCGGGGCCGTCCGGGTGGAACACATCTTCACCGAGCTGGACCAGCCCGCGCCATGATGCGACTGGTAGTCCGACCGCCAGAAATGCCGGTTACCGCGCATGGTGTTGGCGCCGCCGTCGATGCGGACGGCTAAGGCCTCCAGCTCGTCGGCCCGGCTGCTACCGGCAACGGCCAATTGCCTGGCCGCATCGGACAGCACCCGGGCATCGTCCTGTGTGGACGGACGGGCGACGACTCGGCCGGCGGCCGCGAAATCGTACGTGGCCCGGCCATGCACCGCCCAGCGCGAACCATCCAGCAGGTAGCCGGTAAGGATATCGATCTGCTCAGGCAGGAACCGGAACGCCGTCTCGCGGGCGAGATAGGCCAGCTCGGCCGTGTCGACGGCGAAATCGTGACCGTAGCCGGCGAAATACAGCAGTGGCCCGTGTTGATGGAAGCTGAAATCCGGCTGGATCCCCTCGTCCATGCTGATGTAGATGGTGGACTTCACCCGATCGAACGCCTCGGTGAGGATCGCCGCATCGTCCAGCAGCACGCCCCGCCTGATCTGGGCCTGAGCCGCCCAGATCAGGTTCTGCGCCGTCATGTTGTCCCAGACGGCACGAGCCAGCCGCTCGCCGGCGAGGGCGCGCCGGTCCTCGGCCAGGTACGACCCGATCAGCACCAGGGTGTCGCCGAACGCGATC
Source organism: Mycobacteriales bacterium (assembly GCA_036267955.1). Taxonomy (GTDB): domain Bacteria; phylum Actinomycetota; class Actinomycetes; order Mycobacteriales; family QHCD01; genus DATAVB01. The sequence goes on from DATAVB010000076.1 coordinate 7,672, forward strand.
GGGGTGCCGAGCTGGTTGTGCCACCAGTTGTCGCTGTGCGGGTCGCGTTCCAGCCAGGCGTCGGTCGCCTGCCGCGCATGGCTCGGGTACGCGCGGGCCAGCCGGCGCATCCGCTCCAGGTGCTCGCGCGGGGCCCAGTCGGCCGGATCGGTTGCCTCGTAACGGATATCGGGCCAGACGCCGTCGGCCGTCATGGTGGCGAACAGCGCCTCGACGTCACCGCCGGACTGACGTTCGAGCACCTTCTGCCGAAGGCGGCGCGTCACCGCCTCGACATCATCCGGACCAGCCATCCCACTCCCGCCTCGTCAGCAATCGACCCTAGTCGCCTGCTCACTGAGACTGGAAGGGCGGCCACGGCCGGTTACGGCCGTGCGGCTACGCGGTGTGTTGTGAAGGCTCGGCCCAGAAAAAGGTCTCCGGATCGTAGACGGCCGGGGTCGGGTGACCCCAGGGACCGGAGAGGCCGCCCTGCGCGAGGTTGTCCGGGCCCGGCACGTTGTTCAGGTCCGTCTTCACCACCGTCACCGACGGCGGGTCATTGACGACACCCCAGAAGAACGGCCCGTCCTGCGTGTGGATCTTGATGATCTGCCACACCAACTGGGTGCGCTTCATCTGGTCCGGCTCGAGCTTCGCCTGGTCGTAGAACTTCCACATCTTGGCGATCGGGCCGCTGGGGTCCGGTTCGAGCCGCGCCGGATTGCGTTTCCACGGGTCGACATTCTTTTCCTCGTGCTCTTTTGCAGTGCCTCGCACGGCGTAAAATTCGCCCTCCAGCGGCGCCCAACGCTGGTTCTCGATCGGCACCAGCCAATACGGCTGCACCAGAATGCTGCCGACATTGCTGACATCCCAGTTGGTGTGGATCATCAGCTTGCCGGCTTCCCACTGGTCGCTGTAGTTCTGCGGGGGAATCGGGTTACGCGTCATGTGCAGGCCGACCGCCTTGCAGTCCGCGACAAGCTGATCATCGATCGCCTGTGAATCCTTGGACTGGTCGGCGGAGTAGTCGATCCGCAACGTCAGTTTCCCGCCGCCCGGCATTTCGACGTAACCGTCGCCGTCGCTGTCCTTCAGCCCGAGCTCGGCCAGCAGGCTCTTCGCCTTCGCCGGGTCGTATTTGCTGTACGAGTCGCGCCAGTCCTTGAAGCTCTGCTTTCCCTGGCTCCCGACGTTGAATTCCAACGAGCCCTGGCTGATCGTTCCGGTGGTCACTTCCCCGGTGTTGAAGAACTGCGCCTTGCGCAGCGTCGCCCGGTTGAATGCGTGCGAGAGGGCCTGCCGGAATTTCGGCTCGCGGAACAACGTGCGGAGCTTCTTATCCGGATAGTCGTAATTGAGGAATCCCGCCCCTCCGGTGCCGGATCCGGTGCCCCACAGCAGCACCTTCATCTTGGACTTCTGCTGGCTCTGCTTGAGCGTCGAGACGTTGTCGAGGCCGATCTGCATCCAGCCACCCTGGGTGAAGTCGACCTTGCCCTGCTGCACCTGCAGCTGCGCAACCTGGGCGTCCTGGACGAAGTTGTAATTGATCTCGTCGATGTACGGAAGCTGGTCGCCGTCCTTGGTCACCGCGTAGTAGTACGGATTGCGCTGCAGCACCATTCCCTGGTTGTTGTTGAACGACTTGCATGTGTAACCGATGAGGGTCGGGCATTCCGGATTGCGCAGCCAGTCGGACTTGCTCTCCCACAACCCGCCGATGGTGTCCCAGGACTTGGGGACCTTCGGGTTGTACTTGGGGTGGAACGCTTTCAGGTAATGCTTCGGCAGCACCCAGATCGGGCCGTTCTTGCCGATCGCGCCCTTGACGTACGCGGCCATGTGCTCAGCGGTCAGCGGCGCCGGCGCGTCATAGGTCATCTTCAGCGTCGTGTCGTCCACCTTGGACATCTTCACCAGTGTGCCCTTGCCCGAGCGGCAGTCGTCCGGCGGCACCTGCGCGTAATGGCCGGGAAGCACGATGTCCTCCCACCAGAAGAGCACGTCATCGACGGTGAACGGCTCGCCGTCCGACCACTTCAGACCCTTGCGGAAGTTGATCGTCCACTCGGAGGTATCGGCATTCGAGGACCAGGTCTCCGCGATGCCCGGCCCGATGTCCAGACCATCGTTGAGCCAACGCATAGGTGAGTGACCGTAGAAATACTCACGGTTGGAATCCGCACCGGCGACGCCCTGGGCGGTGAAGACACTCAGTTGCAGCGTGCCGCCGTACTTGCCGCGCTTGACCCAGTTGTGCGGCACAACGTAGGGATTCTCCGGGAGGCGCTTTTCCAGCGCGGGCAGCTTTCCGGACTTCACTTGGGCGGCCAGGGTCGGCGACTCAGTGAGTTTCTTCGGTGCGGCCAGCGGCTTTTTGGCTGAACCTTTACCGGTGCCCGAATCGCTCGAGGGCGAACTCGAGGAATTCGAGCCGTTGGAACTGGAGCACGCACTCAGCGCCACTCCGCCGGCCGCCAGTGCGGAACCGTACAGAAACTTTCGGCGAGAGAGATTTCCCAGTTTGTCCATTATGACGTGAATCCCTTCCCTGCGCGTTGTCGGCGCGCCGCTGCCAATGTCAACGCTGCCTTAACAGGCTGTTTTAATAAGTCTCGATCAAGCGGGTCCGACCGGCGACCGGCACCTGCGGTGACAAGACAACCAGTCTCGAAGGAAAGCGCTTGCCGATACGTTCGCACCGGCCACCGATCCTGTCAAGGCTGGGTTTCGCCATATTGCCCTCAGGTTACCGGCTGGAACGGCCCGTGCCGCGTACCTGGCCCGGTTAGCCATAATCGAAACTTTCGGCGATTCCACAGCAACTCATGACTCAATACGCCTGTTCCGCAGTAACCGAAAACTTTATTCACCGACCAGCCGTAGGCGTGCTGATTCCGGTGATTCCAGTGGCCTTTCCGAGGAATCACGATCTGCGCGTCGTCGGTGACCGGCTTACCGACGTGGTGGCGGAGAAAGTCCGAATTCGGCGGCCGTCAGGACACCGGATCCGCGCCGGAGTTTGCGCCAGATTCGGCGGCCCGGCCGAGCAGCAGGGCCCGTTCCCGTTCGTTCTTCGTCAACGCCGCCGCGCGTCCGAACTCCGCCCGCGCCTCGTCGTGCCGGCCGAGTTTCGCCAGCAGATCACCACGCACGCTCGGCAGCAGGTGGTAGTCCTTGAGCCGCGGCTCGTCGGTAAGCTGGTCAACCAGCATCAGGCCGGTGGCCGGGCCGAAGGCCATCGACAGCGCCACGGCCCGATTCAGCTCGACCACGGGTGACGGCATCTGCTGGGACAACGCGGCGTAGAGCGCGGCGATCCGCGGCCAGTCGGTCGCCTCTGCGGTGCGCGCCCGCGCATGGCAGGCGGCGATCGCGGCCTGCAACGTGTACGGCCCGCGGGAACTGTCAAGTTCCTCGGCCCGCTGCAGCGCGGCAAGACCGCGCCCGATCAGCATCTGGTTCCACCGCGCCCGGTCCTGGTCCAGCAGCAGGATCGGCGCTCCGGACGCATCTACCCGCGCAGCGGCCCGGGACGCCTGGATCTCCAGCAGCGCCACCAACCCGTGCACCTCGGGCTCTTTCGGCATCAGCTCGGCCACGATCCGGCCGAGCCGCAGGGCCTCCTCGCACAGCGACGGGCGCAGCCAGTCATCCCCCGCGGTCGCCGAATAGCCCTCGTTGAAGACCAGATAGATGACCTCGAGCACCGAGGCCAACCGCACGCCCAGCCCGACGCCCTGCGGCACCTCGAACGGGACCTTGGCATCGGCCAGGGTCCGCTTGGCTCGGACGATGCGCTGCGCGATGGTCGGTTCCGGGACCAGGAACGCCCGCGCGATCTCCGGGGTGGTCAGCCCGCCCAGCAGCCGGAGCGTCAGCGCCACCCGGGCCTCGGCGGACAGCACCGGATGGCAGGCGGTGAAGACCAGCCGCAGCAGATCGTCGCCGATGTCGTCATCGAGCGCGTCGAGGTCCGGCTCGCCGATGTCCGGCCGAGTCTCCAGGTCGCGACCGATCTCGGTGACCTTGCGTTCGAACCGTTCCCGCCGGCGCAACGTGTCGATGGCGCGCCGTTTCGCGGTGGCCATCAGCCAGGCGCCCGGATTGCGCGGCAGGCCCTCCTGCGGCCACTGCTCGAGTGCCGCCACCAGGGCGTCCTGGGCCAGCTCCTCGGCCAGGCCGACGTCGCGCACCATCCGCGCGACGCCGGCGATCACCCGCGCCGATTCGATCCGCCAGACCGCCTCGATCGCGCCGTGCGTGTCCGACGCCGTCATGGTTCGCAATCAGAGCAGGTCACCCACCGGACGGCAAGACTCACGCCTCACGTTTACTGGCGGCCGCGGCCTCGCCGCGGTGCCGTTCCTCCTGAGCGCGCAACTCCGGGGTGAACCTGTCGCCGAAGTCATCGATCTCGTAGACCCGGCGAAGCTCGATCCTGGCCTGGCCGTGCCCGTCGAGCGCCGGCCAGCGCTTCACCCATTCGATCGCCTCGTCCTTCGAGGCCACCTCAATGATCGAGAACCCGGCGATCAGTTCCTTCGCCTCGGTGAACGGACCGTCGAGCACGGTCGGTTTCCCGCCGGAGAACGCGACCCGGGCCCCGGCCGAGCTCGGCAGCAGCCCTTCGCCGCCGACCATGACACCGGCGTTGATCAGCTCCTCGTTGTACCGGCCCATCGCCTCGAGCAGTTCCCGGCTGGGCAGCTCGCCCGCTTCGGACTCCTCGTCGGCCCTGCGGATCACCATGAATCGCATCTGCCTGGTCCCAACCTCTCTATTTACCTTGATCGCCAGCGGCTTCGGCGGCCTGGGCGCGCAGCCGTTCGTTCTGCTCGCGCAGCTCCGGAGTCATCGCCTCGCCAAAGTCCTCAGCCTCGAAGATCTGCCGGATCTCGATCGCGCCGGACGGGATCGGAGCGCGGCGGGCCCACTCGACGGCCTCCTCCTTCGACCGGGCTGCGATCACCCAGTAGCCGGCGACCAGTTCCTTCGCCTCGGTGAACGGACCGTCGAGCACCGTCGGTTTGCCATCGGAGAACGACACCAGGGCACCCTCGGAGCTGGGGTGCAGCCCGTCCGCGGCGAGCAGGACGCCGGCCTTCACCAGCTCCTCGTTGTACCGGCCCATGGTGGCGAAGTCCTCTTCGCTGGGCAGCCCGCCGGCCTCGCTGATGTCGTCCGCTTTCACCATCATCATGAAACGCATCGTCGAACTCTCCTCACAGCATCGGTGCCGGCCGTGTCAACCGGCTCTGCTAACGCGTCGAACAACGGTCGACGACCTCGACACCGCTCCGAAATCTTTTTCGGCGCGACCCTCAGACCGCGCTGGGACCGGACTCCGAGCTGGCGTGGAAGAGCCGATAGTAGAGATAGCCAGCGGTCTCCCGGGCGATGTAGCGCAGTTCGGTGGCGCGGGTCCGGACCGCCGGGCCGGAATGGGTCGGTGAGGTCGCCGCGGTGATGCCCTGGTCCTGGGCCATTTTCTGCGACCGCAGCTCATGCCAGGGGTCGGTGACCAGCACCGCCGAGTGCCAGTCGTGCTGTTTGAAGACGACGCTGGCCGCCTTCATGCTCTGCAGCGTGTCACTGCCCTTCCCGACCGGGAAGAGCGCGCTGGCCGGGACGCCGCGCTGCTGCAGCCACTGCGCACCGGAGCCGGCCTCGGTGTACTGGTCACCCTTGCGGTTGCCGCCGACGGTGACGACCCGCGGCGCGACGCCCGCCTGGTAAAGCTCCAGCGCGTGCTGCAGCCGGGAGGCGAAGACCTCCGACGGACGGCCGTTGTACTGCGAGGCGCCGAGCACAACGATCGCGTCGGAGTGCGGCCGGTTGTCCTCCCGGGCCACCTGCCAGACCCGGACCACCGTGGCCGCGACCACCAGCACGGCCGAGAGCACGACCGCGCCGAGGAATCCCCGAATGGCCTTGCCCACGGTCATTCCGGCCCCCATTCGCAACGTCTGGCACAAAGAGATCGGGACGGGCCCGGTACGCATTGGCGTACCGAACCCGTCCCGATCATGGCAGACGGATCAGCTCAGCGGCTGTCCGAACCGCTGGTCTCGATCGCGGCGCGGCCGGCCTCGAGCCGGGCCACCGGGATCCGGAACGGCGAGCAGGACACGTAGTCCAGGCCTACCTCGTGGAAGAAGTGCACCGAGTCCGGGTCGCCACCGTGCTCGCCGCAGACGCCGAGGTGCAGATCCGGGCGGGCCGCTCTGCCTTCCTCGACGGCGATCCGGACGAGCCGGCCGACACCCTCACGGTCCAGCGACTCGAACGGCGACACACCGAAGATGCCCAGCTCCAGGTACTTGGAGAAGAAGGCTGCCTCGACGTCGTCCCGGGAGAAGCCCCAACCCATCTGGGTGAGGTCGTTCGTACCGAAGCTGAAGAACTCGGCCGACTCGGCGATCTGGCCGGCCGTCAGCGCGGCGCGCGGCACCTCGATCATGGTGCCGATGAGGGCCGGCACGTCAACACCGGCCGACTCGGCGACCTCTCGCAGCACGCCCTCGGTCTCTTCCTTGATGACCTCGAGCTCCTGGACGGCGCCGACCAGCGGGATCATGATTTCCGGCCGCGGGTCGCCGCCGGCCTTCTTCCGCTCTGCCGCCGCCTCGGCGATGGCGCGGACCTGCATCGCGAACAGACCCGGAATGGCCAGGCCGAGCCGGACGCCACGCAGACCCAGCATCGGGTTCTGCTCGTGCAGCCGGCGCACAGCATCCAGCAGCTTCTGGTCGTGGGTGGTGTCCTCGCCCTTGGCCTCGGCCAGCGCCACCTTCACCGACAGGTCGGTGAGGTCGGGCAGGAACTCGTGCAGCGGCGGGTCGAGCAGCCGAACGGTGACCGGCAGCCCGTCCATGGCGGTGAAGATGCCGACGAAATCGCCCTTCTGCAAGGGCTCCAGGCCATCGAGCGCGGCCTGCCGCTCGTCGTCCGTCTCGGCCAGGATCAACTTCTCCACCAGCTGGCGGCGGTCGCCGAGGAACATGTGCTCGGTGCGGCACAGGCCGATGCCCTGGGCGCCGAACCGGCGGGCCCGCTCGGAGTCCTCCGGGTTGTCGGAGTTGGCCCGGACGCCGAGGCGGCGGACCTGGTCGGCGTGCGTGACGAGGCGGTGCACGGCGGAGACCAGCGCGTCGGCGTCGGCGTCGAGGTTGCCCTCGAAGTACTGCACGACCGGCGAATCCTGCACGGCGACCTCGCCGAGGAAGACATCACCGCTGGTGCCGTCGATGGAGACGACGTCGCCCTCGTTGACGACGACGCCGCCCGGCGCGGTGAACTTCCTGCCCTTGATGTCGACCTCGAGCTCCTCGGCGCCGCAGACACAGGTCTTGCCCATGCCGCGGGCGACGACGGCGGCGTGCGAGGTCTTGCCACCGCGGGAGGTCAGGATGCCCTGGGCGGCGATCATGCCGACCAGGTCGTCGGGGTTGGTCTCCCGGCGGACCAGGATGACCTTCTCCCCCACCGCGGCCATTTCGGCGGCGTGATGCGAGTCGAAGACGACCTTGCCGACGGCGGCGCCGGGGCTGGCGTTCATGCCCTTGGCGATCTTCGTACGGTCGGCGGTCTCGTCGAAGGCGGGGAACATGAGCTGGGCGAGCTGAGCGCCGGTGACCCGGGTGATCGCCTCGTCGAGGTCGATCAGGCCCTCGTCGACCAGCTGGGTGGCGATGACGAAAGCGGCGCCGGCGGTGCGCTTGCCGACCCGGGTCTGCAGCATCCACAATTTGTTGCGCTCGACCGTGAACTCGATGTCGCACAGGTCCTTGTAGTGCGTCTCGAGCGTCTTCATGATGTCCATCAGCTGGTCGTACGCCGGCTTGTCGATCCGCTCCAGCTCGGCCAGCGACAGGGTGTTGCGGATGCCGGCGACGACATCCTCGCCCTGCGCGTTCTGCAGGTAGTCGCCGTAGATGCCCTGCGCCCCGCTGGCCGGGTCGCGGGTGAAGGCGACACCCGTGCCGGAGTCCATCCCGATGTTGCCGAAGACCATGGCCATCACGTTGACCGCGGTGCCGAGGTCGGCCGGGATCCGCTCCTGGCGGCGGTAGAGGATCGCGCGGTCGGCGTTCCAGGAGTTGAAGACCGCCTTGACGGCCAGATCCAGCTGCTCCCGCGGCTGCTGCGGGAACTCGTGCCCGGCGTACTGGGAAACGATGCCCTTGAACGTGTCGACCAGACCCTTGATGTCCTCGGCGTCCAGGTCGAGGTCGTTAGTCGTATTCTTCGCCTTCTTGGCCGCGTCGATGGCGTCCTCGAAGTGCTCGCCGTCGATGTCGAGCACCGTCTTGCCGAACATCTGGAGCAGCCGGCGGTAGGAGTCCCAGGCGAACCGGTCGTTGCCGGTGATCTTGGCCAGCCCCTGCACCGACTCGTCGTTCAGCCCGATGTTCAGGACCGTCTCCATCATGCCGGGCATCGAGAACTTCGCGCCGGAACGGACCGAGACGAGCAGCGGGTCGTCGGCCTGGCCGAGCTTCTTGCCCATGGCCTGCTCGAGCGAAGCCAGGTGCGCGCTGACCTCGTCGGCGAGCTCCTGCGGCGTGTCACCGGTCTGCAGATATGCCTTACATGCCTCGGTGCTGATGACGAACCCGGGCGGAACCGGCAGGCCGAGTCTCGTCATTTCCGCGAGGTTGGCGCCCTTGCCACCCAGCAGGTCCTTGAGGTCCTTGTTGCCCTCGCTGAAGTCGTAGACGTACTTGGGTGAACTCACGGGTGTTGCTCCTCAGGTGGCTCGACAGCTAACTCGACGGCGTACAGCAATGAACGAATCTAGTGGTCGCCGCCCGAACACCCGCGCGAGCCCCTGCGCGGGGCACTATCAGAGCCCGACCGCCTCTGCGGTCGGGTCCACCCGGTACGGAATGGATCTCAGGCGGCGAGGCGGCGGTACTTGCGTACTGCCAACCAGCCGAAAACAAGGGTAAACCCTGCGGTCCAGGCCAGGGACTGCAGCACCAGGGAGACCGTCCCCTGCCCGCCGAGCAGACCGGCCCGCATCTGCGGGGTGATGTCGCCGAGGACGAGCGAGCGCACCGCATTGACGACGACCGAGACCGGCTGGTGGTCGGCGAACGCCTTGAGCCAGCCGGGCATGGTGGAGGTCGGGACGAACGCGCTGCTGGCGAAGGTGAGCGGGAACACCACCGGGAAGGTGGCCGCGTTGACCGCCTCCACGCTGCTGACCGACATGCCAACGATCGCGAAGACGAACGAGATGGACAGCGCGAAACCCAGCAGCAGCACGACGCCGAGCAGCAGCCCGCCGAAGGACTGCGGCCGGAACCCGACCGCCACTCCGACCAGGATCAGGATCACGACCTGGACCAGGTTGTTGAGCGAGTCGGCGATCGCCCGACCGGCCAGGACCGCGCTGCGGGCCATCGGGAGCGACCGCAGCCGGTCGATGAACCCCTTCTGCAGGTCGTCGCAGAGCCCGAATCCGGTGGTGCCGGCGGAGAAGATCGCGGTCTGAACGGCGATGCCCGGGACCAGGTAGGTCACGTAGTCCACGCCCTGCAGGCCGCTGATGGCGCCGCCGAACACGTATCGGAAGAGCAGGGTGAACATGATCGGCGACAGCAGCGAGAAGACCACCTGGTCGGGCGAGCGCAGCAGCCGCAACAGGTTGCGCCGGGCCATCGCGACGGCATCGGAGAACGCGTACGAGACCCGGTGCTGGCCGCGCAATGCGCCCGCGGCGGACCCGATCAGCTCCTCGGCCGAGCGCGGCGCCAGCTCGCGGACCGGCGTCTTCGTCGTCTCGGTCATGCCGACTTCTCCTTGGGCTGGGCTGGATCTCCCTCGTCGGGAGCTTCCTCGGCGACGTGGCCGGTCAGGGAAAGGAAGACGTCATCCAGGCTCGGCTCCCGGACCTCGAGCCCGGCGATGCCGATGGAATGGTCGTTGAGCGCACCGACGACCTGGGACAGCAGGGCGGCGCCGTCCTGGGTGGTGACCCGTACGGTCGAGGCGTCACGCACGGGCGGGATCTCACCGAGCCCGGCGACCGCGGACTCTGCCCGCTCGGCCAGCGCCTCGTCGGCGAGCCGGACCTCGATGATGGTGGCGCCAAGCTTCGATTTCAGCTGGGCCGAGGTGCCCTCGGCGATGACCCGTCCGTGGTCGATGACGCAGATCTGATCGGCCAGCCGGTCGGCCTCCTCCAGATACTGCGTGGTGAGCAGCAGGGTCGTGCCGGCCTCGACGAGCTCCTCGATGATCGCCCACAGGTCGATCCGGGAGCGCGGGTCCAGCCCCGTGGTCGGCTCGTCCAGGAAGAGCACCGGAGCCCGGGCCACCAGCGCCGCGGCGAGGTCGAGGCGGCGGCGCATGCCACCGGAGTAGGTCTTGGCCCGGCGACCGGCCGCGTCCGCCAGGCCGAACCGGTCGAGCAGCTCGCCGGCCCGGTCGCGCGAGTCGGCCCGCGACAGGTGGTTGAGCTTGCCGACCAGCTGCAGGTTTTCCCGGCCGGTGAGGTTTTCATCGACGGCCGCGTTCTGCCCGGCCAGCCCGATCAACCGGCGCACCGCGTCCGGATGCTCCACGACATTGACGCCGGCCACCTCGGCCCGGCCGGAGTCCGGCTGCAGCAGCGTGGTCAGCACCCGCACCGCGGTGGTCTTGCCGGCGCCGTTGGGCCCGAGCAGGCCCAACACGGTGCCCGCCTCGACCGTGAGGCTCACCCCGTCCAGCGCTCGCACGCCGCCACGGTAGGTCTTGACCAGATTCTCGGCGACGACCGCCGGCGCGCTCATCGCGCACCCGAACCGGACACCACTGAACCGGACTGGATCAAACCGGACTGGATCAAACCGGACTGGATCGAACGGGAAAGCACCCGGGAAATCGTATTCACCCGCGCAGGGTATCCGGACCGGCCGACAAAAGCCGCCAGAGTTTTCCACGGGCGAACAAATTCGTCCGTCGCAACGTCCGTAATGCGCCGGCGAGCCCGGGTCTTTATTGGGACATCCGACAAATTACTGAGCACAGGAAGATATCTGTCCGTCGCATTCATGCCGGCCTGCGGTCGATCCGCGACCGCCCCGCCGATTGGGCCAGGACGCGCGCGGCCGTCCACAGCTGAAAACGCTCGGCCAGCGTCATTCGCGAATAGTCCTCGGCATCGAGGTCGGTGCAGGTGGCCCGCACCCACCGCAGCGCGGGATGCGAGAGCCCCGGAACCGGTGGTCGGGTGGAGCGGGCGGCGATCGGCTCTGTCATGTCCGGAACCGTATGACCGGGCACCGACAATTCCGCCGCCGTTCCGCGTTGATCATGCGGAAACTGTTGCGGACACGCCGGTACGGGCAACAGTGTCCGCATGATCAACACCGGCTGGGCGGGGCTCAGCCGAGGCTGGGTCGGCGAGGCTCAGCAGCCGATCAGCCGGCTGCCCAGGTACGCCTCGACGGCGTCCAGGCCCACCCGCTCCTGGCTCATCGTGTCGCGGTCGCGGATGGTCACGGCCTGGTCCTCGAGCGTGTCGAAGTCGACGGTGACGCAGAACGGGGTGCCGATCTCGTCCTGCCGGCGGTAACGCCGGCCGATCGCGCCGGCGTCGTCGAACTCCACATTCCAGTGCCGGCGCAGCATTGTGGCCAGATCCTTGGCCTTCGGCGACAGGTCCGCGTTGCGGGACAGCGGCAGCACCGCAGCCTTGACCGGCGACAACCGCGGGTCGAACCGCATCACGGTCCGCTTCTCCAGCTTGCCCTTCGCGTTCGGCGCCTCGTCCTCGACGTAGGCCTCCAGCATGAACGCGAGCATCGCCCGGTTGACGCCGAGCGCCGGCTCGATCACGTACGGCGTCCAGCGCTCACCCGACTCCTGATCGAAGTACGACAGGTCGACGCCGGAGTGCTGCGAGTGGGTCTTCAGGTCGAAATCGGTCCGGTTGGCGATGCCTTCCAGTTCGTCGAATTCCTTGCCGCCGAAATTGAAGCGGTATTCGATGTCGACGGTGCGCTTGGAATAGTGCGACAGCTTTTCCTTCGGGTGCTCATATAGGCGAATGCTGTCCTTGGCCACGCCGAGATCGGTGAACCAGCGCACCCGCTCCTCGATCCAGTACTGGTGCCACTCCTCGTCCGAGCCGGGCTTGACGAAGAATTCCATCTCCATCTGCTCGAATTCACGGGTCCGGAAAATGAAATTTCCGGGCGTGATTTCGTTGCGGAAAGACTTGCCGATCTGGCCGATGCCGAACGGCGGCTTCTTCCGGGCCGAGGCCTGCACCAGCGCATAGTTGATGAAGATGCCCTGCGCCGTCTCCGGCCGCAGGTAGGCCAGCCCCGACTCGTCCTCGGTCGGGCCGAGGTGGGTGCGCAGCATTCCGTTGAACTGGCGGGGCTCGGTGAACGCGCCGCGGGTGCCGCAGTTGGGACAGACCAGATCGGCCAGTCCGTTTGCCGGCGGCTTGCCGTGCTTGGCCTCGTACGCCTCTTCCAGGTGGTCGGCCCGGAACCGCTTGTGGCACGAGCGGCACTCGGTCAGCGGGTCGGTGAAGGCGTTGACGTGGCCGGAGGCCTCCCACACCTCGCGGGCCAGGATCACGCTGGAGTCCAGGCCGACGATGTCGTCCCGGCCGGTGATCATCGTCTTCCACCACTGGCGCTTGACGTTGTCCTTCAACTCGACACCGAGCGGGCCGTAATCCCAGGCGGACCGTTGGCCACCGTAGATTTCGCTGCAGGGAAAGACGAATCCCCGGCGCTTGGAGAGACTGACAAGAGCGTCGATGCGATCGGCCACGAGAAATGCTCCATCCGGCTGGCGGTCGGCGGTGTGATCGGCGGTACCACAGACAGCTCGGGTACCACTCGATGTCGGAGGCGTCAGCGTACCCGGCGCCCGCTCAGGTCAGCGAACCAATACCGCAGACGCGGTCGTGACCGTTCTCTTCCAGGACAAACAGGTCGAAGGACTTCGGCCCGGCGGCCCGGGTCTGCAGCGTCACGGCCACGGCGGTGCCTTCCTTGCCGTCACTCACCCGCCGCACCTTGCCCTTGTCCTGCACGGAGTAGCTCGTGATGTCCGTCGGGCCGACACCCAACTCCTTCGCCACCCCGGCCGAGTGCGGCTGGCTCGTCCGTTCGGCGGCACAGCGCCATTTGTCGACGTCCTTGCCGTCCCGGAAATCGGTCAGCAGCGTCTTGACCACGGCACTCGGACTGGCGTCCGGGTCCGGCTTGACGACGGTGAACAGCAGGATCGCACCAACGACCGCAAGGACGACCAGTACGACCGTGAGCACGATGGGCAGCCGCGACGGGGCGGCTGGGCCCGGTCGCGGCGGGCCGGGCGGTGGCGGTGGGCCGCCAGGTCCGGTCATCGGTGCTCCTCCCAGGAAACGCTGGCCGTCACAACGGCCTCGCAGCGAGTCCAGTGACCGACGATGATGACGCATTCGGCACCGGTGCGCACGCGCGACCCGGCGCTTACGGCGGGCGGCTTCACTCAGGAACCGGCTGCCGCTCCCAGCGGCGTTCCGCCGCCCAGGTCGCAGATCTTCCAGGTGCCGCCCTGCCGGGTCGCCAGCACCGTCACGCCGGAGGAGTCACCGTCCACATCGGTCAGCGTGAGGTCGACGTCGGCCTGGTCGCCGTGCGCCGTGGTCCGCTGGACGTGGAAATCCTTCAGCTGTGACATCAGGCTCAACACCACGCTGTTGGTGTCGGACTCGCTCATACCGGCACAGACGGCGTTCCGGGCGGCGGGAACGTCGGCGTCCCTGGCCGCGGTGAGGAAGGAGGTGACCGCATCTTTCGGCGAGAAGCCGGGCCGCCGGCCCGCGTCGTCGCGCCCCACGAACACCGCGAGGCCGACAACGACGAGCGCCACGACAACGATCGCACCGAGCACGGTCGGCCGGGTACGGATATCCACAGTGGACAGCCAGTCCGAACGCGGCTCGGCCGGCTCCGGGGCGGGCTCCGGCAGGCTGACGATGGCCCGTTCAACCGGGCGCGTGTCAGACGTGATGGTCACGCGATCTCCCTGCTCGTCGGCGGCCCTGCATCGGCCGCCGTCCGGATGAAATACAAACGACCGCGCCGTGGCTCTCCAATTCAGCGGAGAGCCACGGCCGGTCGGTAGGGCTATCGGAGCGGCAATCGGAAACGTCTGTTGACCGCCGCTGCCGTTCGCAGTCTAACCGTTGGCTTTGCTGGGGAATCCGCTGGGCAGGTCGGGGAAACCGCTGGGCAGGCTGGGCAGATTGCTGGGAAGCTTGCCCCCGCCGTTGCTCCCGCCATTGCTGCCACCGTTGCCGCCGCCCGTATCCGGCGAGGCGCTGCCGGAATCGAAGCAGACCTTCCAGTCGCCGCTCTCCTTCTTGGTGTTGAAGGTTGCCGGCTGATTGCTCGCCTTGCTGGTGGTGATGGACGCGGTGACGACGGCGGTGTCGCCGTTCTGCTTGACGCCCTTGATGGAGAAACTCTTCAGAGCTTCGCCGCCGATCGACGCGTTGCCCTTGATCTCGCTCTGGGACGCCTTGCACACCAGCTTCTTCGCGGCGCCGGCGTCGTTGTCCTTGGCGGCATTGAGGAAGGAGGTCACCACGCCCTTCGGCGAGGAGGTGTCCTTCTTGTCATTGCCCTTGAAGACGAAGAAGAAGAGAAGCAGCCCGACCGCGACGAGTACGAGCACACCGCCGCCGGCCAACCACGGCGCCTTGCTCTTCGACGGCGGGGCACCGTAACCGCCCTGCTGCGGGTACTGGCCGGGCTGCTGCTGGCCGTAAGGCTGTTGCCCGTATCCCTGCTGCTGGCCATAACCGGGCTGCTGCTGTCCGTACCCTGGCTGCTGCTGTCCGTATCCCTGCTGCTGGCCCGGCTGTTGCCCGTACCCCGGCTGCTGGCCCGGCTGTTGCCCGTACCCTGGCGGCTGCTGGCCATATCCCGGCTGTTGCCCGGGCTGCTGCTGGCCATATCCCGGTTGCTGGCCGTACCCGGGCTGCTGCCCAGGCTGCTGACCCGACGGGGGGCCGTACGGCGGCTGACCGCCCTGGTCTGGCGGCGGGCCGTAGCCAGGTGGGGTGCTCATGTCGTATATCTCCTGTCGATAACGTACGGCTTGCGAGTTCGCATTGTGGACGATCGGCTCATCCGATAACGAACCGACCCGGCAAGCGTTACTGCCGGCCTATCGATGTCCGCCCTGCTCATCGGCGACTACGACCTCGAAGGCGGTCGCCTCGTTCCGTGCCGTCGACAGGAACCTGCCAGCGTCGGCCCGGACCTCGACGCTGGACAGCGCCCGCCGGTAGGAGCCGGCACCCTCCCACTCCGTGCCGAGCACCCATTCGGTCGGCTCATCCGCCGCCCGCCCCAGCCAGCCCCGCCGGTAACCCGGCCGGTCGCGCAGCACGGCGAGCACGGCGCGCGCTGAGGCCAGAAAGGACTCCTCGCCGTCGGGTCCGGAGTCGAATCGGAACAACGCGATCACAGAGCGGCTCCCGCGGATCACCCGGCGCGGCTGACGCGCCAGAATAGAGAACGCCAGAATAGGAGGCCGACGAGTCGGTCGATCGTCCGCGTCGATGGTCTGCGCTGACTTGACTTTATTGACTGAGCCGCGCCCATCCAGAAAGCTGCCGCACATGCCGTTGATCCCGCGTAACGCCGTCGAGGAGCGCAGTGCCGTGGTGCTGGTCTACCTGCGCGGCCTGCCCCGATGGGTCGTCGCCGCCGTCGTGGCGGCCCTGGTGCTCGGTGGCCTCTTCGCTCACGGCGCGGTCTCGGCCTTATTGCTACTGGTGATCGCCGCCGTCGCCGGCTGGTTGTGCTACCTCAGTTGGCCGCGGGCGGCTCCCCCGGCCCGGACCGCCCGGTGCGTCATCCTGCTGTTGCTCGTCGTTGTCGCGATGCTGCGCATCGCGATCTGAACGCTCGCCCGAGTGATGCTCAGTTACGCGTGGAAAACACGAAACCAAGCCGCCCCTCGTACCCTCGAAGCAGGGCACCAAACGGACACGGATCTAGGGACTGCCTGTGGAGCCTGATCGCTCGGCAGTAGGCTGCGTCGGCTTGCTCACGGTTGCCACGCGAGGAGCGGACGGCCCAGGAGAGGTATTTCTGCGGATCCGAGGCGGATCAGAGAGCTATCTGGCGTGGTCGGACGAGCCGCTCGCGACGAACACCTGGGTACTGGTGGTCGAGTCGCGTGGGGCGCGTGCGGTCGATGTCGTTCAGTGGGTCGGCGAGCCCGACCTCCCGCTTGACCTTTTCGATTAGGAGTTCACGATGTTCGGTTATCAGGTTCCGTCTCCCGATCAGGCGATGCTGATCGCGGGCGGCAAGGGCGCCCAGGGCAGCGCGCCGTTCCGAGTCGTCACCGGCCACGGCGCATTCGTCATCCCGTTCTTCCGCAAGGTGCGCTTCCTGACCCTCGCCATGTGCGAGGCCGAAGTGGCCGAGAACTGCGTCACCAAGCAGGGCATCGCCCTCAATGTTCGGGCCGTGATCGCGTTCAAGGTCGGCAACGACGAGGAGAGCATCGTCAACGCCGGACAGCGCTTTCTCTCCGACCAGACCCAGATGTCGGTGCTGGCCGGCCGGATCTTCTCCGGCCACCTGCGGTCGATCGTCGGCTCGATGACGGTCGAGGAGATCGTCACCGAGCGGCAGAAGCTGGCCACCGAGGTGCTCGACGGTTCCAAGGCCGAGATGGCCAAGATCGGGCTGTCCGTCGACGCGCTGCAGATCCAGTCGATCGATGACCTGAAACTGGGCTACATCGCCGCGATGGCCGCGCCGCACAACGCCGCGATCCAGCGGCAGGCCCAGATCGCCCAGGCGCAGGCCAACCAGGCCTCGGCGGAGGCCGAGCAGGAGTCGCAGCGCAAGCAGGCCGAGTACACACGGCAGACGTCCATCGTGCAGGCGCAGTACAAGGCCGAAGTGGACAAGGCCCAGGCCGAGGCGGCCCAGGCCGGCCCGCTGATGCAGGCGCAGGCACAGCGCGAGGTCATCGCGGCCCAGACCGAGCTGGCCCAGCGTTCGGCCGAGCTGCGCCAGCAGCAGCTGGTCGCCGAGGTCGTCCGGCCGGCCGAGGCTGAGGCGGAGCGAGTCCGAATTCTGGCCCAGGCCGACGCGGAGAAGATGCGGGTGCAGGCCGAGGCCGCCGCTTCCAACGACCGGGTCGCGCTGGACCGGATGCTGATCGACCAGCTGCCGCAGATCGTGAAGGAAGCCGCCGGTGGGCTCGCCGGCGCCAACGTCAACATCCTGAACGGCTCGGACGGCATGGGAGAACTCGCCGCCGGCCTGGTCAGCCAGGGCCTGTCCATTCTGGAATCGGTGAAGAAGGGCCTGGCCACCTCGAACGAGGCGCCGCCGGCGGCCGACCAGCCCGCCATCACCGCGGACGGGTACAACAACGCTCGCTGAACCTGCACCGTCTGACCGGGCTGCCCGAGGAATTCCCTTGGGCAGCCCGGTTTTCTCTGCACGCACTGGCCGTGTCGGAGATCCTTCCATCTCGAATCGTTCCATCCCGCGCTGGAAGGCGCTTTCCCGCGCCGATCTTGAAGATAAAGCCCCATGTATCGGACATCAGTGGGCGACAACTTCAAGATCGGCGAGCAATACGGCGGTTTGTGGGTTGCCGGGTCATGCATGTTGGGCGGCGCGGCACCAGGTACGTCGGTCGAGCCTGGTTGGCCGATCAAAGCGCGCTTCACCCGGGCCGGCAGCTCACATCGCCGATCAAAGCGCGCTTTACCCGGGCCGGCAGCTCACATCGCCGATCAAAGCGCGCTTTACCCGGGCCGGCAGTGCTGACAGGCGGGTAAAGCGCACTTCGATCGGAGCGACCGCGGTCACCGGTGCAACGATCTGAGCGGCGGGGCGGGCACCGCGGCGCGCCACCGGCTCACCACCCGTAGAACTCGCCGATCCTGGCGCTAGTGGGCGGCGGGCGGGTCGAAGGGCACCTGCTGCTGGCACTGTGTTCCCTCGGCCGGCAGGGTCGCCTGTTCCAGGTAGTGGTTGACCGCGTTGTCGATGCAGGGCGACTCTCCACCGTAGGCGCCGTGCCCGTCGCCGACCATCGTCAGCAGCCGGGCATTGCCGAGCTGCCGGGTCAGGCTCTGCGCGGCCTTGTACGGAGTGGCCGGGTCGTAGGTGGTGCCGATGACCAGCACCGCCGGCGCGTCCGCGGCGGCGCGGAACGGTCCGCGGAAGACACCCCGCGGCTGGACCGGGTAATTGCCCCAGGCGCTTTCGCCATATCCGGCGAGGAAATAGGAGTGGTCGAATTCGTTCCACGACTGCTCACCGGCGGTCAGATACTGCTGCAGGCCAGGCGATTTGCGCTGGTCCAGTGCGCTGACCGCGAAGAATTCGTCCAGGTACGGCTGGTAGCTGCCGTCGTCCTTACGGCCGTAGAAACCGTCCGCGAGTTGCCGCAGTGGTGCGCCGGTTCCCGCCTCGGCCGCGGCCAGGGCGGCTCCGGTCGCCGACCAGGTCTCCTTGGAATGGAGTCCCTGGCCGAGCGCGACCCGGACGTCGTCGCCGTCGAGAGTGCGCTTTCCCACGGCGAGTGGCTTCGCATCGAGGCGGGTGATCAGCGCGTCCAGCGCCTCGCCCGGATCGGTCCCGCCGAAGTGCGAACACGCCGGCTGATTCCCCGCGCAGGCCTGCAGGAAGCGCCCCACTTCGCGTTCCTGGGCGGCGGCGAGCGACGCGCGCAGAGTGATCGGGTGATTCGCGTACTGGTCGGGGTCCAGCACGCCCTCCAGCGCCAGCGTCCGGTAGGAGCGCGGAAACAGGCTGGCGTACGTGGAGCCGAGAAATGTCCCGTACGAAAGGCCCAGGTACGAGAGTTTGCGGTCCCCCACCGCCCGCCGGAGCTGATCGAGATCCCGCGCCACATTGGCGGTCGAGACATAGGGCAGCACGCCGCTATTGCGTTGCTCGCAGCGCTGAACATAGCGCCGGTCGGTGTCGAGGAGTTTCTTCCGGTCGACGTCGAACGGGGTCATGAACGGCTCGCTGAACGGTCCGGCGGTCTCCTGGTCCACCGCACAGTCGATCGCCGGTGTGGACTCGCCGGTGCCGCGCGGGTCGAAGGTCACCAGGTCGAAGCGTTGGTTGAGGGTGGCGAAGAGCCGCTGCCCGTTCTTCTGGAGGGTCGTCACATTCGGGCCGCCCGGGCCGCCGAAGTTGACGAACAGCGAGCCAATCCGGTGCTTCCGATCCCGCGCGGGCAGCCGGGTGACCGCGAGGTCGAAGGTGCCCGCGCTCGCATCGTTGTAGTCCCGCGGCACGGTCGCGTCGGTGCACTGAAAGCCGGCCGCGTCCGGACACGCCTGCCAGGACAACTTCGGTACGGGCGGGCTCGAGGGCTGGGCGGCAGACGGACGGGTGGCAGACGGACGGGTGGCAGACGGACGGGTGGCAGACGGACGGGCGGCAGCGGCCGGGGCGGCAGCGGGACGGGCTGCGGCGGCGGCCGGCACGGCGGCGAGCGCGGCCGCCGCCAGGGCCAGCGGGACACCGCCGGCGCGGCGCCCGCGTCGGTTGAGGAAGGTCATGTCCTCAGCGTGTCGGCGGGTCCGCGCCGGCACATCAGTGGCAGCCCTGATGTCCGACCCTGAAATTGTTTATTTCAGCGGCTCCGCCGGTGCGCCGACCACATCGATGATCCAGGCCAGCGCGAACGCCCGCTGCCGCCACGCGTCGTACCGGCCGCTGCGGCCACCGTGCCCGGCGCCCATTTCGGTCTTCAACAACAACTGCCGATCACCGGTCGCCGTCGCCCGCAGCCGCGCCACCCATTTCGCCGGCTCGTGATAGAGCACCCGGGTGTCGTTGAGGCTGGTCTCGACCAGGATTGCCGGATAGTCCTTGGCCTCGACATTCTCGTACGGCGTGTAGGACTTCATGTACGCGTAGACCTCGGGATCGTGCAGCGGGTCGCCCCACTCCTCCCATTCCACGACGGTCAACGGCAGTGACGGGTCGAGAATCGAATTCAGCGCGTCGACGAACGGTACGGCGGCGTGAATTCCGGCGAATGCGTCCGGCGCCAGATTCGCCACCGCGCCCATCAGCAGGCCGCCGGCGCTGCCGCCCTGCGCGACCAACCGCTCCGCGCTGGTCCAGCCGGAGCTGGCCAGCTGCCTGGCACAGGCGACGAAGTCGGTGAAGGTGTTCTTCTTGTGCAGCATCTTCCCGTCGTCGTACCACCGCCGGCCCAACTCGCCGCCACCCCGGATATGCGCTATCGCAAAGACAATTCCTCTGTCCACAAGCGACAGTCGCGGAATGACGAATGACGGGTCCATGCTCGCCTCGTAGCTGCCGTACCCGTAGATCAGCGCCGGCGCCGAGCCGTCCCGGGGCGTGTCCCGCAGGCAGAGGATCGAGATCGGCACCCGGGTGCCGTCCTCCGCAATCGCCCATTCCCGGTGCTGCTCGTAGCGCTCCGGGTCGTAGCCGCCCAGGACCGGTTGCTGCTTGCGCAGGACCAATTCGGCCGTGTTCAGGTCGTAGTCGTACACCGTGCTCGGCGTGACCAGCGACGTGTAGCCGAGCCGGTAGGAATGCGTGTCGTACTCGGCATTGTCGCCGGATCCGACCGAATAGATCGGCTCGGCGAATTCGATGTCGGCGCCGGAATCGAGGGATCCGTCGGCAGCAACCTGATAGACCCGCAGCCCGGAAAGCCCGTCCCGGCGCAGGCTCACCACCAGATGCTCGGCGAACGCGTCGACATCCAACACCCGGGTGTCGTCCCGGTGCTCGATGAGGATCTGCCAGTCCGCGGGCCGGTCCACCGGTGCCGCGGACACCGCGAAATTGACGCCGCCGCCGCAGTCGGCGTCGTTGTGCACGATGAGGAAGCGGTCGATTTCCCTGGTGTATTGATGCTCGACCGAGTATTCGACGCCGGCCTTGCGGGGCCGGATCACCCGGGGCGCCGAGTCCGGATCGGCGGCGTCGATGGCCAGCGCCTCGCTGGTCAGCTTGCTGGACGCCTCGATGAGCACGAACCGCTCGCTGCGGGTGGCGCCGAGCCCGACCCAGAACTTCTCGTCCGGCTCTTCGAAGATCACCACGTCGTCGCTCGCCGCGGTGCCGATCCGGTGCCGCCACACCTTGTGCGGCCGCCAAGCGTCGTCAACGGTCAGGTAATACAGCGTGCTGCCGTCCAGCGACCAGGCCGAACCGTAGGAGGTGTCGGGCACCTCGTCGTCCAGATCCGAGCCGGTGGCCAGATCCTTGACCCGCAGGGTGAACCGCTCGTTGCCGGCGAAGTCGGTGGAGTAGGCGAGCAGCCGGCCGTCGGGGCTGACGTCGAGCGCGCCGAGAGAAAAGAAGTCGTGCCCCTCGGCCAGGGCGTTGCCGTCGAGCAGAATTTCCTCGCCCGGCAGCGGGCCGCCTTCGGTCTGCGGCGGCACGTCACCGGATGCCCGGCAGCGGCAGTGAATGGCGTATTGCTGGCCCTCGACGGTGCGCGAATAGTGCCACCAGCCCTTGTGCAGCACCGGGACCGAGAGGTCGGTCTCCTGGGTGCGGTCCTTGATCTCGGTGAAGATCTGCTCGCGCAGGTCCGCCAGCCCGCCGGTCGCCTCCTCGGTGTAGGCGTTCTCGGCCTCCAGGTAGGCGATCGTTTCCGGGTTGTCCTTCTCGGCGAGCCAGGCGTACGGGTCGTTCACGGTGTCGCCGTGGTGGACGCGGGCGCTGGGGATCTGCTGTGCCGTCGGCGGCGGGTTCGTCATGCTGCCGGACGTTACCGGTTGGACCCGGTCTTCCTCAGCCGGGATTCGGTACCGCACCGCCGAATCGGCGATCCCGGCGGGCGAAGGAGTCCACCGCCGACCACAGGTGGCGGCGGTCGAAGTCCGGCCAGTAGGTGTCGATGAACGCCAATTCGGCGTACGCGGCCTGCCAGAGCAGGAAATTGCTGGTCCGCTGTTCCCCGGAGGACCGGATGAACAGGTCCACATCGGGCATGTCCGGGTCGTAGAGGTAACGGTTGACGGTCCGCTCGTTGATCCGTTCCGGCTTCAGCCGCCCGTCCCGCACATCCGCCGCCATCGCCGCCATCGCGTCGGCCAACTCGGCCCGGCCGCCGTAATTGACGCAGAATCCCAGATTCAGCACGGCATTGTGCTTCGACATCTGCTCGGCGGTTTCCAGCTCGTCGATGACGCTCTTCCACAGCCTCGGTCGCCGGCCGATCCAGCGCACCCGGACCCCGAGCTCGGTCAGATAGTCGCGGCGGCGGTGGATCACGTCCCGGTTGAAGCCCATCAGGAAGCGCACCTCCTCCGGCGAGCGCCGCCAGTTCTCGGTCGAGAACGCATAGGCGGACAACCACGGGATGCCCAGCTCGATGGCGCCCTCGATCACATCCAGCAGGGCGGCCTCGCCGGCCTCATGCCCCTTGGTACGCGGCCAGCCCCGGTTCTTGGCCCACCGGCCGTTGCCGTCCATCACGATCGCCACGTGCCGCGGCAGCACCTCGGCCGGGATCTCCGGCGGGCGGGCGCCGGTCGGGTGTGGTCGGGGCGTGGCCCGGGGCGGTGTTTCCCGGCGTCGACGGTCTGGCATGAAAGCCACCGTATCGACCGATCCCGGCAATGGCCGCGGCTCGGCTCATTCGTGTCGAACATCGCGCCGCCCGGCCCCGTGTCAGGGTCTGTTCGAGTCGAACGTCGCAATCCCGAGCGCGGACCAGGCCTGCAGGATCTGACGGTCACCGCTGCACCCACGACATCGGCATCATCGATCTGCTCGATGGACGCGCAATGCGCTGCGACTCCGGAGCGTCAGCCGTTTCATGCGTCGCGCCCGGGCCAATGCCGCCGCCGTTTCGACATACAACAGCCGGCTGGAGATGACTACGTCCCTGTCATTCCAGATCCGTCGGCACGATGCGCTTCCCGGCTCCTGGACTATCAGCGGCACGAAGGCCGACGTGTCCAGCTATGCGATCAACGGCGCTGCTCGCCGATGAGGTCAGTGACCAACCAGCGGGCCGGAATCGGCTCAGGGGGCAGGCGTCTTGTGCTTGCGAGCACGCTGGACCCGTCCGTCGGCCACCAACTGTTCGAGTCTGGTCGGCGGGCCGACCGGGACGATCCGCGCGATCGGCTGACCGCGCCGCGATCATGCAGAAACTGTTTGCGACACGCCGATAGCAGCAACACTTTCCGCATGATCAACACCGAAAGCACCGGCTAACGGCGGTCAGCCACCCCGCGCCCGGCTAACGCCGGTCAGCCACCCCGCGCCCGGCTAACGCCGGTCGACCAACCGGAGCGAACGCAGGCCCCGTTCCAAATGCCACTGCAGGTGCGCCGCCACCAGGCCACTGGCGTCGCGGCGGGCCACCGGCTCGCTGGTGTCCGCTGCGAACCAGTCACCGCGCAACAGCGCCCGCATCAGGTCCAGCGTCGGCAGGCTCGCCGACGCGGCCCCGCCGGGCCGGCAGCTGGAACACACGACGCCGCCCGCCGGCACCGAGAACGCCCGATGTGGCCCGGAATTGCCGCAGCGGGCGCAGTCGTCCAGCACCGGCTCCCAACCGGACAGCGACATGGCCCGTAACAGGAACGCGTCGAGCACCAGGGACGGCGCGTGCTCCCCGGCCGACAGGGTCCGCAGCGCGCCGACCAGCATCAGAAAGAGCCGCAGCGACGGCTCACGTTCCTCGGTCAGCCGGTCGGCCGTCTCCAGGATCGTGGTCCCGGCGGTGTAGCGGCCGTAGTCGGTGACGATCCCGGAGCCGTACGAGGAGATCGACTCGGCCTGAGTGATGATGTCCAGCGTCCGGCCGGTGTAGAGCTGCACATCGACATGGCTGAACGGTTCGAGCCTGGACCCGAATTTCGAGGTGGTCCGCCGCACTCCCTTGCCGACCGCGCGGACCTTGCCCTCGCGCCGGGTCAGCAGGGTGATGATCCGGTCCGCCTCGCCCAGCTTCTGCACGCGCAACACGACGCCGTCGTCCCGGTAGAGGCTCACCGGTTCATTCTGCTACGGAATTGGCCGAACGCTGCCCACCATCTCGTTGAGCACCTTGGTCGGCGCGGCGCTCTTGACGTCGAGATCGGCGTACACGATGAAAATCCCGGCGCTACGGACGCCGGAGATCGCCACCGCGATGACCATGCCCCGCGGTGCGCCACATTTCGCCGGATGCGGAGCGGTCACATTCGCGACGACCTCGACGGCGTGCACGCCGGCTATCCGCAGCGGCTTGGACCGGCCGATCTTCATCGTGGCGTGCTTCACGCCGTCCTCGTACGCCGCCCTGCCCCAGTCGCGCGCGGCCGCATGCGCCGCCGCGGACAGGTTCGAGCCGCGAGCCGCCGCCACCCCGGCACCGGCCCGGGACGAGCCGTCATGCGGTTTGCAGAAGTCGCTCCGGTATTGCGACGCGGCCGACATGGCCGTCTGCGGTCCGTGCGAGTCCTCGAAACCGATGATGGTGTCGGCGCTGGCGACCTTCCAGTTCGGCGGTGCGTCGTAGGCGATCCGGCGCACCTGGTGCCCGACCGGCTGCCAGCCGTGGATCTTCGCCTTCAGCTTCGGCTTCGGCTTGGGTTTCGGCGTCGGCCTGGCGGTCCGAGAAGGCGCTGCCGACGACGGCGCATCCGACGACGACGCGGTCGAAGACGGCGCATCCGAGGACGGCGCATCCGAAGGAGAACCGTTCGGGGATGTCGCCGTCGGCACGGTCAGCCCCGGACCGCCGCCGCGTCCCGAACCGTCGGCGGAGAAGGTCGCCTTTCCGTCCACTGTGGAACTGCAACCGGCCAGGAGGAAAAGAGCGGCACAGCTGATCAGCGCGCCGCGCCGCTTCCGTCGCGTTTCAGTATGTTCGTACCGCTGTGTCATGAGTTCACGCTAGCGCATCAACCGACGACGCTCAGTCACCGCCCGGACAGCGAGCCACAGGCTTCAGAATCCCAGTCGACGCAGGTGCCGCGGGTCACGCTGCCAGTCCTTGAGCACGCTGATGTGCAGGTTCAGGTACGTCCGGGTGCCCAGCAACGCCTCGATCTGGCGCCGCGAATTGGTACCGACCTCTTTGAGCCGGCTGCCGCCCTTGCCGAGAATGATCGCCTTCTGACTCGGCCGTTCCACGTAGACAGTGGCGAAAATATCGACCAGATCGCTGTTCTCGCGCGGGTTCATCTCATCGATGGTGACCGCGATCGAGTGCGGGAGCTCATCGCGCACACCTTCCAGGGCCGCCTCCCGGATCAGCTCGGCGATCATCACCAGCTCGGGCTCGTCGGTCAGCTCGCCGTCCGGATAGAGCCGCGGCCCGGCCGGCAGTCGCGCGATCATCAGGTCGGCCAGCAGCTCGACCTGGTCGCCGGTGGTGGCGGAGACCGGCACGATCTCGGCGAAGTCGGCCAGCGTGCTGATCTCCAGCAATTTCTCGGTCAGCGCGGCCCTCTTGACCAGATCGGTCTTGGTGACGACCGCGATCACCGGGGTACGGGTCTCCCGGAGTTCGTTGAGGATGAACCGGTCGCCCGGCCCGGTCTGCTCGTTGGCCGGCAGGCAGCAGCCGATCACGTCGACCTCGGCCCAGGTGGTACGGACGACGTCGTCGAGCCGCTCCCCCAGCAGGGTCCGCGGCCGATGCATGCCCGGTGTGTCGACCACGACGAGTTGCGCGTCCGGCCGGTGCACGATCCCGCGCACCGCGTGCCGGGTGGTCTGCGGCCGCTGGCTGGTGATGGCGATCTTGGCGCCCACCAGGGCATTGGTCAGGGTTGACTTGCCGACGTTGGGCCGCCCGACCAGGCAGCCGAACCCGGACCGGTGCATCGTGCCGTTGGGGGCCGCTGATTCGGTGCTCACTCAGCGCATTGTGCCGTACTCCCGGACCGCGCCCGACCGCTCGACTCCCGACCGGCGTTTCAGCCGGTGAATGGGCCGGGCAGGGCGGGCAGCCCGTCAAGGCTCGCCGAATTCTTCTGCTCCTGGTACGCCGCCAGTTTGGCCGGGCCGCGGTTCTCCGCCCACTGCTGCATCGTCGGGCGGTCGCCGGTGTACTCCATGAACGGAACGCCGTAGCCGCACGAGTCGCTGATCCGGTCGGCCTCGACCCGGATGACCGACCGCACGCCGAGGGTCGGCACCGCACCGAACGCCGCCACGAGCCCGTCGAACCGGTCGTCGGCGGGGAACACCGGCTCGCCCCGGCCGTGCACCCGGACGATGTTCGGCGGCCCCTGGAAGGCGCACCACATCACCGTGATCCGACCGTTCTGCCGCAGGTGCGCCACCGTCTCCGCACCCGAACCGGTGTAGTCGAGGTAGGCCAGCGTCCGCTCGTCGAGCAACCGCAATGCGCCCGAGCCGCCCTTCGGCGAGAGGTTCACGTGCCCGCCGGGGCCGTCCGGCGCGGTGGCGACGAAGAACACCGGCTGCGCCTCGATGAATTCGCGCAGCCGGCCGTCAATCACGTCGTACTGCTTTCCCATGCCTACCCCCGGAAGCTAATGGTCGATAATCGAGCGGACCACACCGTCCGGCCCGGCCAGGATGACCGGCGCCGAGGTGTTCAGGTCCCGCACCGCGTCAATCCCGTCCACTGTGGACGATTCGGTGACGACAGCCGCCGCCTCCAACGCCTGGGCGCCGCTGGCCACCGCCGCGGCCACCGCGGCCTGCAGCGCCGACAGCGACAGCGAGGGCAGCGACACGGTCGCCGCGGTGTACGTCCGCCCGTCGCCGTCGCGGACGGCGGCACCCTCGGCCGCCTGCGCCCTGGCCCGACTGGACCGGGCCAGCGTCACCAGCTTCGCGTCCTCCGGATCGGTCAACGCATCAGCCATCGATTGCCTGCCCCTCCTGGACATCCTGCCGGTCGTCCCGCGGATCAGCCGGCCCGTGGCCCTCCGCGGGCTCGGTCCGGATCCGACTCACCAGCACGCTGTCGATGACATTACGTCGCCCGCCGGCACTCTCGGCCACCAGATGCAACCCGGCCACATCCACCTCGGCACCCGGAATCGGCACCAGCCCGAGCTCCTGCGCGAGCAGCCCACCGACCGTCTCCACGCCGTCCTCGGGCAGCTCCACCGAGAACAATTCGCTGAGATCCTCCAGGGACAGCCGCGAGGTGACCCGGGCCGTCGTCGGATCCAGCCACTCCACCGGCGACTGCTCGTCGTCGTACTCGTCGGTGATCTCGCCGACGATCTCCTCGAGAATGTCCTCGATGGTGACCAGCCCGGCGGTGCCGCCGTATTCGTCGATCACCACCGCCATGTGGATCCGGCGGGCCTGCATCTCCCGCAGCAGCTCGTCCACCGGCTTGGACTCCGGCACGAAGGTGGCCGGCCGCAGCACGTCCTCGACCTTGGTACGAGCGCCGGTCGTCCGGCCGTTGTCGCCCTGGATGCGGCGGGCCAGGTCCTTCAGATAGACCAGCCCGACCACGTCGTCCACGTTCTCGCCGATCACCGGGATGCGGGAGAAACCGCTGCGCAGCGCCAATGCCATCGCCTGGCCGATCGATTTGTTCCGCTCGATCCACACCACGTCGGTGCGCGGCACCATCACTTCGCGGGCGATCGTGTCGCCCAGCTCGAAGACCGAGTGGATCATGTTCCGCTCGCCGCGCTCGACCACGCCGCGCGCCTCGGCCAGGTCGACCAGCTCGCGCAGCTCGACCTCGCTGGCGAACGGGCCCTCGCGGAATCCGTGCCCGGGCGTGATCGCGTTGCCCAGCAGGATCAGCAGCGAGGCCAGCGGCCCCAGCAGCCGCCCGAGGAACCGGGTGACACCGGCGGTGTTCAATGCCACCGCGTACGGATGTTGCCGGCCGATCGTGCGCGGACCGACCCCGGCCAACACATAACTGGCCAGCGTCATCACGGTCGCGGCAACCACGATGGCCAGCCAGCCCACACCGAACGCGTTGTCCAGCGCCACCGCCACCAATACGGTCGCCAGCAGCTCGCTGGCAACCCGGAGCAGCAGCAGCAGGTTCGTGTATCGCGCCTTGTCCGCCGCGATCGCCGACAGCGTCGCCGCCCCGCGGGTGCCTTCCCGGGCCAGCTCGGACACCCGCGCCGGAGACACCCTGATCAGCGCGGCATCGACGGCGGCGAAGAATCCGGCCAGCGGCACCAGCGCCGCCGCGACGACGAGCAGGGCGATGTCGAGCGCGGTCACCCCGGGCGGCCACCCTCGGCCGGTTGACCGCTGCGGTGCGCCGCCCAGCTCTGCAGCAATTGGCCCTGCAGGCCGAACATCTCCCGCTCATCCTCCGGCTCACCGTGGTCGTAGCCGAGCAGGTGCAGCACGCCGTGCGTGGCCAGCAGGTGCA
Source organism: Mycobacteriales bacterium (assembly GCA_036267955.1). GTDB lineage: Bacteria > Actinomycetota > Actinomycetes > Mycobacteriales > QHCD01 > DATAVB01. Next base: position 35,998 of record DATAVB010000076.1, read on the forward strand.
GCTCGGCCTCGGCGGAGTGCCCCGCGGTCACCGCCTGACGGGCCGCCACGGACGGGCAGAGCACCACGTCGCCGAGCAGGCCCGCAGTCGGCTCGTCCTCGTCGTCCTTACCGCGGGAGGTCTCCAGCTCGTCCATCGGGAAAGCCAGCACGTCGGTCGGCCCTGGCTCGCCCATCCATCGCTCGTGCAGCGTGGTCATGTAGCGCTCGTCGACCAACAACACCGACAGCTCGGCCAGCGGGCTGACACCCATCTCGGCCAGCACGAATCCGGCCAGCTCGGCGAGGGCGGCCTCGTCGACGTCGGCGCCGGACTCGTTGGCGATCTCGATACTCATCGAACCTGACTCATTGAACCTGTTAGCTCCTCGGGCGGTCCGGCGCAGACCCGGAGCCTACCGTCGGCGGCGCGGCGCGGGCCCCTCCGACCCGGCCTGCGTCTCGTCCCAGCGGGCGTAGGCGTCGACGATGTCGCCGACGAGCCGGTGCCGCACCACGTCCTGGCTGGTGAGCGTGGCGAAGTGCACGTCCTCCAGCTCGTTCAGGATGTCGCGGACCACCCGCAGGCCGGAGCGCTGCCCGCCGGGCAGATCGACCTGGGTGACGTCGCCGGTGACGACAATCTTCGAGCCGAAACCGAGCCGGGTGAGGAACATCTTCATCTGCTCCGGCGTGGTGTTCTGCGCCTCGTCCAGCACGATGAACGCGTCGTTGAGGGACCGACCACGCATGTACGCCAGCGGGGCCACCTCGATCGTCCCGTCCTGGGTGAGCCGCGGGATGGACGCCGGGTCGATCATGTCGTGCAACGCGTCGTACAACGGCCGCAGATAGGGGTCGATCTTGTCGAACAGGGTGCCGGGCAGGTAGCCGAGCCGCTCGCCGGCCTCGACCGCCGGGCGGGTCAGGATGATCCGGTTGACCTGCTTGGACTGCAGCGCCTGCACGGCCTTGGCCATCGCGAGGTAGGTCTTTCCCGTGCCGGCCGGGCCGATGCCGAAGATGATGGTGTGGCTGTCGATCGCGTCGACGTACCGCTTCTGGTTCAGCGTCTTGGGGCGGATCGTCCGGCCGCGGCGGGACAGGATGTTGAGGCTCAGCACCTCGGCCGGGCGCTCGGCGCCGCCGCCGGTCATGATCCCCACGGTCCGCCGGACCGAGTCCTCGGTCAGCGTCTCGCCGCGCTCCAGCAGCGCGAGCAGCTCCTCGAAGAAGCGCATCGCAAATGCATTGTCGGCGGGGACGCCGGTGAGGGTGATCTCGTTGCCGCGGACCATGACATCACTGGCCAACAGGTCTTCGTACAGCCGCAGCAGTGCATCGCCTGAACCCAGCAACGCGACCATCGCGTGGTTTTCCGGAACGACGAGGGTGGTCTGGGCGGCCGGTGCGGCAGGAGTGGAGCCGGCCTGACGGGTAGACGAATCTGGCACGAGTGAGGCGCCCTGCGCTTTCTTCCGCGACGGAGTTTGCCTGTCTGACGTTGGTGCGCCGGTGAGTCCGCCGATGGGATCGGTTCTGACACAACGACTGTACCCGTGCCGGACGACATCGGTCCGGTGATAATCAGGTCAGTCGACGGGCGGGGACAGCAGGCCGTCGGCGACCAGATCGCGGGCCGCCGGCAGCAGCCGGCCGGCCAGGTCCTCGGCCGGCTCCTCCAGCAGTACGGCCAGGGCCGCGATGATCTGCCCGGCCGTCAGCTCGCCGTCGCAGGCGCCGACGAAGCCGGCCAGCGCCGTGTCGGCCCGCACCACCCGACCCAGTCCGCCGCCCTGCCGCAGCAGGATCACGGCCGGATCCTCGGCGCCCGGCATGCCGAACCGCTCCTCGGTGACGTCGCCGGAGACGGTCAACCGCTGCCCGGACAGGTCCTCGTGGTCGGCCAGCCAGGATGCGGCGGCCAGCGTCGCCGCGACGGTCTCGCCCAGCCCACCGTCCAGCGTCGTGCGGATCTCCTCGCACCGCTGCAGCACCGCCGACCGACCGGTCTCCGGTCGGCGCAGGGTGATCACGCCGAAGCCGATCGCCGCCACGCCACGGGCGGCGAAGTCGTCCAGCCAGGCCCCGTACATCGACTCGTACGGTCCGCCGTGGCCCCGTTCCTGACTCGCTCCGCGCCCCTCGTCGGGCCGGTGACCGCCGTCCCGGATCCAGGTTTCGGCGTACTCCGCCGGATCCTGGACCTCACGCTGGATCACCCAGCCGTCCAGCCCGGTGCCGGCCAGCCAGCCCGCGACCCGTTCCCGCCAGTCCTGCCCGGACCGGTGTTCCCAGTTGCCGAGCAGTTGCGCCACCCCGCCGGGGGCGAGCAGGTCGCCGACCTGCCCGACGAACCGGGACACCACCTCGTCGCCGGACCGCAGGCCGTCCCGGTAGGCGTACCGGGGCACGTCGTCGCGGCGCGGGGTGATGACGAACGGCGGGTTGGAAACGACCAGGTCGAAGGTCTCGCCGGCGACCGGTTCGAACATGTCGCCGTGCCGCAGATCCAGTTTCCGGCCCGCGAACGGGCCGTCGGCCGCGGCGTTGAGGGCGGCGTTGAAACCGGCGTACGCGAGGCAGCGCGGCGCCAGGTCGGTGGCGGTGACCTGCGTGGCGTGGGTGGCGAGATGAAACGCCTGCACGCCACAACCGGTGCCGATATCCAGCGCCCGGGTCACCGCGCGCCGCGGGGTCCAGCGGGCCAGCGTCGCCGAGGCGCCGCCGACCCCGAGGACGTAGTCGGTGCGCAGCGGTGCGCCGGTGGCGAGTTCGGACAGGTCGGAGGCCAGCCACCAGTGCGCGTCATCGGCGGCGTACGGGCGCAGGTCGACCAGGGGCCGCACCCGGTTGCCCGGCGCCACCAGCCCCAGCGCGGCCGCGCCGGCGGCGCCGGCACGGGGCAGCGCCCCGTCCAGCCGCTCGGCGCTGACGGCCCGGCCGAGCACCCACAGCCGAGCCAGAACGGCGGCCGGGCGCTTGTCGGTGGCGGTGGCCCGCAGCGCCGGCACCGGCTGTTCCCGGCCCAGGGCGGCGGACGCGGTGGCGCCGATCGCCTCGGCGACGCCGTCGACGGTGTAGCCGGCGTCGGTCAGGTCGGCGACGAATGCGGCCAGCAGCCGCGGGTCGGTGTGCGGGACGCTCACCCGGGCGGCCAGCCGAAGGAACGGCCGCCGAGCAGGTGCAGGTGCACGTGCTGCACGGACTGCTGCGCGTCCGGTCCGGTATTGAAGACGAGCCGGTAGCCGCGCTCCTCGAGTCCTTCGGCCACCGCGATCGCATGCGCGTCCGCGACCAGCCCGGCCAGCAGTTCCGGCTTGGCTGCGGCCAGAGCAGCCGCGTTCGGGTAATGCTCCCGGGGCACCACCAGCACGTGGGTCGGCGCCTGCGGCGACACGTCCCGGAACGCGTAGGTCGATTCACCGGTCAACTCACCGGAGTGCACCTCGTCGGACGGGATCTCCCCCGCCACGATCCGGCAGAACAGGCAGTCACTCATGCAGGGGATCGTACGGAGCCGGCCGTTGTGACCTGCCCGATGGGGCACACCTGGTGGCGATTGGCTGTCAACCGGCATGGGGCATGACACGTCTGCACACCCGTGACGGGCACACTTGCATTCCATGAGCTTGGGGTATCGGCCGTGGTGAGCCGTCGGGAGGAGACCACCCGACCGGCGCTCACCGCGGACGAGGCGCTCACCGAGCTCTATACGGCGCAGTACCGCAAACTGGTGCGAATCGCCGCGATGCTGCTCGACGACACCGGCCTGTCCGAAGAAGTCGTGCAGGACGCGTACGTCCGGATGCACGGCGCGTGGTCCCGGATCCGGGACCCGCAGGCCGCCGAGGCCTACCTGCGCACCGCCGTGGTCAACCTGGCCCGGTCCCGGATGCGCCGCCGGCTGGTCGCCGCGAAGCACGCCCCCAAGCCGCTCCCCGACGCCCCCTCGGCCGAGCACGGCGCGTTGGAATCCCTGGAACGCGACCGGGTCGTCGCCGCGCTGCACACCCTGCCGCGGCGGCAGCGGGAATGCCTGGTGTTGCGGTACTACGCCGATCTGAGCGAGGCGCAGATCGCCGAGAGCATGGGGATCAGCGCCGGCGCGGTGAAGAGTCACGCCTCGCGTGGAATGGCCGCAATGCGATCCCGGTTGCAGGAGCCGACATGAGCACCCCCGACCGGGACGACCGGGATCTTGAGGACCTGCTCCGGCGCGCCCTGCAGGAGCAGGCTTCCCGGGTCCATCCGGTCGGCGACGGCCTGGCCAAGATCCGGCACCGGGCGGCCCGGCGCCGCCGCCGGCTCAACTGGATCCGTCCCGTCGTCGCGGCCGCCGCGGCCGCGATCGCGGTGGTCGGCGCGGTGGAGGCACCGTCGCTGCTCAACCGCGGTCACCACAGCAGCGACACAGCCAGCGGTACGGCCAGCCAGCCGGGCGCCGGGTCGACGCCGTCCGCCCGCCCGGACCGCACCTCCGCGCTCAAGACCCGGACGAGTGCACCGGCACCGACGAAGGCGGCGCCCAACGGTCCGACGGCCACACCGACCCGGGCTGTCCTGGCCGCCTGGCCGTACGGCGACCAGGAGACCGCGGTCGCGCACGCAAGCAAGGACACCGCGCTGCGCAGCCCGCAGAAATTGGCCCAGTTGTTCGTCAGTTCGTTCATCTCGACCGGCACCGCGAGCCCGGTCGAGCTCAGCACGGAACAGGCCGTGCAGACCGGGAAGACCCTCAGCGTCACCGTCGACCGGCCCGACCTCGGCCGCGAGATCTGCACCGTTCAGCTGCTGCAGCTGGCCTCGGCGCCGGTGTCCTACGTCGTGACCGGAGCCAAGAGCGACAACCTGACCGTGCGTACCGCCCGACGGGTGTCCGGCGCGCTCTCGGTGCCGGTCAGCGGGACGGTGGCCAAGTCCGAGCCGGCATCCAATGTCTGGTCCGCGCTGCTCGCGCCGGATGGCTCGATGAGTGGCTCGACGCTCGACACCGAGTCGGCCGGCGCTCCACCGGCGCCGCGCTGGAGCATCCCGCTCAACCTGAATGAACCCGCATCCACGCCGACCATCGTGGCCGCGTGGACGGTGGACAGCAGCGGCAAGGTCCTGGACTTTGCCGCGACGGGGGCCGACTGAGACGTCGGCGAGGCCGGACGGGCCTGATCGTCGGTCGGACCCGGTACGGGGGTCGGCCGCCGGTCAGCCTGCCGGCCCACTCTCGGCTCCGCCCTCAGTCACCCGCCACCCGCCACCCGCCACTCATCCCGCACCCCTCGTGTTGATCATGCGGAAACTGTTGCTCTGCACGGCGTGTCGCAAACAGTTTCCGCATGATCAACAAATCGTCGGGGCGGGATCGGCGGCGGCGCCGGGGTGCGATCAGGAGCGGCGGAACTCGGCGCGCCAGCGGCGATTGCCGCCGGACTCGTTCCGCAGGTCCTCGATCCGCAGCGGGTCGAGCCCGTCGGTCCCGAACGATTCGACCTCGGCGCCGGTGAGCGGCCACGGCGGGCCGTCCGGCTCGTCCGACTCCTCCCGGCCGCCGGAGATGACGAGCAACGTCCCGCCCGGCCCGACCACCTGCCCGACCTGCGCGATCGCCTTGCCGTGCAGCGCGATCGGCAGCGCCTGCACGGTCAGGATCTCCACCACCAGGTCGTACGCCCGCAGCCAGCCCGACGGCAGGTCCAGCAGATCGGCTGCCGCGTACGTCACGACCGAGTCCGGGAAGCGCCGCCGGGTCGCTGCCACCGCACTGGCCGACACGTCGAAGGCGACCGTGTCGTATCCCAGTCGGGCCAGAAACTCCGCGTCGTACCCCAGGCCGCAGCCCACGACCAGGGCCCGCCGTCCGCTACCGGCCAGCTCGCGGTCGCGCGCCCACTCGGCCAACAGCGGATGCTCCGCGGTGCGGTCCCACGGCAGGACCGCGGCACCCGCGTCGACCGCGGAATACAGCCGCTCGAACCAGCCGGTCGGATCATCGGCCGCCAGCGAGGCGGCGGCGAAGGTACGGGCCTGCTCATCGGGATCCAACCCGGTCATCGGTCCTCCACAGGGCGTCAGAGATGGATAACCAGTCTGGCAGCCGGGACAAACCCGACAACCGGCCACTACGGTCGACAGCATGATGACGCAAGGACGGCCGCGATGCCGCAGGTTCTGATCATCGGCGCCGGCATCGGCGGCACCGCCGCCGCGCTGGCGTTGGACAAGGCCGGCCTCGCGGTCGCGGTGTGCGAGAGCCACCCGGACAGCGGCGCGGACATCGGCGCGTTCCTGACCCTGGCCAGCAACGGGATGTTGGCGCTCGGCCAGCTCGACGCGGCCCGAGCCGTCGCCGAGGTCGGCTTCGCGCTGACCTCGATGCGGGTCGTCGACGACACCGGCGCCGAGCTGGCGACCGTTCCGCTGGGCGAGCACGACAATCCGCTGACCCGGTTCCGGTGTCTGCGGCGGGCCGAGTTGGCGGCGGCGCTGCGCTCGGAGGCGGTACGCCGCGGCATCCCGCTCTGGCACGGCCGGCGGCTCGACTCGGTCGATGAGGACGCGGACGGCGTGACGGCGCGGTTCGCCGACGGGAGCGGCGAACGTGGTGAGTTGATCGTCGGCGCGGACGGCATCAACTCAGTGGTCCGATCCCTGATCGACCCCGCCGCGGACCCACCCCGGTACGCCGGCCAGCGGGTCTTCTACGGCTACACCACGAAGGCGGCGCCGCCGAGTGCGCCGGAACGGATCGACATGGTCCGGGGCAGCTCAGCCGCATTCGGGTACGCGGTGTCCCCCGCGGGTGAGACGTACTGGTTCGCCCGGGTGCCGGGACCGGAACTGTCCGCCGCGGAGCTCGCCCTGCCGCCGGCCCACTGGCGGGCCGAGCTCGTACCGTTGCTGCGCCGGGACCACACGGCCGCGGCGGACATCGTCGCGGCGACCGACGAGCGGCTGCTGGTCACCAACGCGCAGGACGTCTCAACGGTCCGACATTGGCACACCGAACGGATGTTGCTCCTCGGCGACGCCGCCCACGCCGCCTCACCGGCGACCGGGCAGGGCGCGTCGATGGCGCTGGAGGACGCGGTCGTGCTCGGCAAGGCGCTGCGCGACCGCGCCACCACCGAAAAGGCTGTGGAAACGTACGAACGGCTGCGCCGGCCGCGGGTGGAGGACAACGTCGCGGCCAGCGCACGGATCACCGCCGGCCGAACGACCGGCCAGCCGCGGCCCGCCCCGGCGCAGCCCCGGCCGTCGATGCGGGACGACGTCGAGTTGATGCGGCAACTGGACTGGAACAGCCAGCTCGGCTGACGCGGCGGATTGACGTCGGCGGCCTGATGTCGGCGGGCAGACGCCGGCGGGCTGACGTCGGCGGGCTGAGGCCGGCGGGCTGACGCCGGCGGGTCGGCTCAGCGCCAGCGACCGGTGCCCGCGCCCAACGCGGCGAGCGCGGCGGCGCCGGCGGTCGAGGTACGCAGCACGGTCGGCCCGAGCCGGACACTGCGCGCCCCGGCGGCCCGGAACGCGGTCACCTCGCCTTCGGTGAGCCCGCCTTCCGGGCCGACCACCAGCACCAGGTCGCCGGACTCCGGCAGCGGCACCGAGCCCAGCGGCCGGCTGGCCTGTTCGTGCAGCACGATCCCGGAGGCGGCCGAGGACAGCAGCGAGCAGACTCCCCGGGTGCTGGCCGGCTGGCTGATCACCGGGAGCCAGGCCCGGCGGGCCTGCTTCGCCGCCGTCCGGGCGGTGGCCCGCCACCGGGACAGTCCACGCTCGACCCGGTCGGCCGGCCACTTCGCCTCGCAGCGCGCCGCCGCCCAGGGCACGACCTCGTCCACGCCCAACTCGGTCATCAGCTCGACCGCCAGCTGCCCCCGATCGCCTTTGGGCAGTGCCTGTACGACGACCAGCCGTGGCTGCGGTGGGGTCAGCTGCGAAAGCCGAAGCACGTCGAGCTCGAGCCGGTCGCGGCCGGTCGCGGTGACTGTGCACTCGGCCATCCCGCCGGCCCCGTCGGTGAGCGCCACGAACTCGCCGACCTCGATCCGGCGGACCGTGGCGGCATGCCGGCCCTCAGCGCCGTCGAGCACCGTCCGCCCGCCGGTCGGCAACTCCTCGACGAGGAACACCGGGGCGGCCGTCGCTGCGGTCATCTCACCGACCGTTGAACGCGTCGCGCATCTTGGAGAACAGCCCGTTGCCGCCCGCCTTGTTGGACGCCGGCCGCTCCTCGTCCCGCAGCTTCGCCAGCTCGCGCAGCAGCCGTTCCTGCTCCGGATCGAGCCGGTTCGGCGTACTGACCTCCACGTGCACGATCAGGTCGCCGCGACCCACGCCGCGCAGGTGCGGGATGCCGCGGGCACGCAGCGTCTTGCGCGACCCGGACTGGGTGCCGGCCTTGATGTCGATGTTCTCTTCACCGTCGAGGGTCGTGAGGGTCACCGAGGTGCCGAGCGCGGCCGCCGTCATCGGCAGCGTGACCCGGCAGTGCAGGTCGTCGCCTTCCCGGGTGAAGACATCGTGCGGCCGTTCGTGCACCTCGACGTACAGGTCGCCGGGCGGACCGCCGCCGGCGCCGACCTCGCCCTGGCCGGACAACCGGATGCGCATGCCGTCCTCGACCCCGCCGGGGATCTTTACGCTGACCTGCCGGCGGGCCCGGACCCGGCCGTCCCCGGCGCACTCCGAGCATGGCGTCCGGATGACCTGGCCGGCGCCGCCGCAGGTCGGGCAGATCCGGGCGGTCATCACCTGGCCGAGGAACGAGCGCTGCACGCTCTGCACCTCGCCCCGGCCGTCGCAGGTGTCGCAGGTCTCCGGTGACGTGCCCGGCGCCGTACCGGCTCCGGAGCACACCTCGCAGAGCACCGCGGTGTCGACCGTGAGCTCCTTGCTGGCCCCGAACGCGGTCTCGGACAGGTCGAGGTCGAGCCGGATCAGCGCATCGGCCCCGGGCCGGGACCGGCCGCGCGGCCCGCGGCCACCACTGGCGCCGCCGAAGAACGCGTCCATGATGTCGCCGAACCCGGCAAAGCCGCCGGCGAACGGGTCGCCACCACCGCCACCACCGCCGGGCGCGAGCGGATCGCCACCCAGATCGACGATCCGGCGCTTCTCCGGGTCACGGAGCACCTCGTAGGCGGCCGCGACCTCGCGGAATTTCTCCTGCGCGTCCTCGGCCGGGTTGACGTCCGGATGCAGATCCCGGGCCTTCTTCCGGTAGGCGCGCTTGATCTCCTCCGGACTCGCGTCCGAGCGCACGCCAAGCAGGGCGTAGTAATCCTTCGCCACGTTCGTCGTCTCAGCTTCCTGCCAGCAATTCACCGACATAGCGGGCAACGGCAAAAACAGCACTCATCGTGCCGACATAGTCCATTCGGGTAGGTCCGAGGACGCCGATTCCTCCCAGCAAGGTATCCCCCGACCCATAGCCACCGGCAACGATCGACGCGGACCGCAGTGCCTCGTCGTGGTTTTCGCCGCCGATCCGCACCCGGACCGCGGTGGGAGTGTGCACCTCGCCGAAGAGTTTGAGCAGCACCACCTGCTCCTCGAGCAGCTCCAGCACCGGCCGGACCGAATGCGGGAAGTCGACCGAGTCGAGGTTGGCGGTGCCGCCGAGCACGATCCGGTCATCGGACCGCTCGACCAGAGTCTCCAGCAGCACCGAGGACAGTCCGCTCATCAGCCCGCGCAACTCCGGGCCGACGCTGTCGGGCAGCGCGTCGATGATGTCCGGGGCGTCGGAGAGCCGGCGCTCCCGCAGCGACCCGTTGAGCGCGGTACGCAGGTCGGCGATCTGGTCCGGCGTGGTGTTGGCGGGCAGCTCCACGACCCGCTGCTCCACTCGGCCGGTATCGGTGATCATCACCAACAGCACGCGGGTCGCCGCGATCTGCACCAGTTCCAGGTGGCGGACGTTGCTGACCGACAGGCTCGGATACTGCACGACGGCGACCTGGCGGGTCAGCTGGGCCAGCAGTCGGACCGTGCGCCGCAGCACGTCGTCCAGGTCGAAGGCGCCGGCCAGGAAGGTCTGGATCGCCTTTCGCTCGGCCGGGGACAGCGGCCTGACGGTGGACAGCCGGTCGACGAAAAGCCGGTATCCCTTGTCGGTCGGGATCCGCCCGGCGCTGGTGTGCGGCTGGGCGATGTAGCCCTCGTCCTCCAACGCTGCCATGTCGTTGCGGATCGTCGCCGGCGAGACGCCGAGACTGTGCCGCTCGGCCAACACTTTGGATCCGACCGGCTCATTGGTCGACACGAAATCCTGAACGATGGCACGCAGCACCTCGAGTTTGCGGTCCTCGAGACTCACGGCCACCTCCGAACGTCGCTTTGGCACTCATCGCGATCGAGTGCCAGTGTACGGCGTCGGGGTCATCCGGCGCTTCCGGCGCGGTCCCTGATCGGCAAGCGGCCAGGGGTGTAGCTCGGCGCGTGCGCTCGTACCCGCTAGGGTATTGCGGGCCAGTGATTGTTCAGCCCTGAGCGTGATGGGCCCGACACCGACGGGGGTTGCCCAGGTGGTCGGTCTGTCAACTAATCATGATTTTTAAGGACGTTCGCGAGGGTCGGCCGTATCCCGATCACGGCTTCTCCTCCCGCGACTGGGCCCGGATCCCACCCAGCCAGGTCCGGCTCGAGGAGCTGGTGGCGACCAAGCGGGAGTTGGCGTTGGACCGGCTGCTGGCCGAGGACTCCACGTTTTACGGCGATCTGTTTCCGCATGCGGTGCAGTGGCGCGGTGATCTCTACCTTGAGGACGGGCTGCACCGGGCGCTGCGTACAGCACTGCAGCAGCGGCACACCCTGCACGTACGGGTGCTGAATCTGGACGATCTCACCCCCGAGTAACCGGCGCCGCTCCCGGTCCCGGTCCCGGTCCTCGTCCCATTTTCGCGGATCGCCGCGTCGAGCCCCGCGCCGCCCACCCCGAGATCTCATGATCATGATCGCGTTCAGCCGGTCATAGCCGGCACAACGCAACCACGATCACCGGCGGGCTCCTCGGAACAGAACATCGGGTGCTCCTCGGAACAGATCGTCCGGGCCCACGAAAAGGGTCAGAGCCAGCCCTTGCCGCGCGCCGTGTTGAGGGCCTCGACCCGGTTGCGGGCTCCGGTCTTCTGAATCGCCGCGGACAGATAATTGCGGACCGTTCCCTCCGACAGGAACAGCCGGCCGGCCACCTCGGCGACCGTGGAGCCGTCGGCGGTCGCCTCCAATACCTCCCGCTCCCGGCCGGACAATGGACTCGGTCCCTCAGTGAGCGCCGCGGCCGCGAGCCCGGCGTCGATCACCCGCTCGCCGGCCAACGCCCGCCGGATCGCCGCCGCGAGTTCGCTGGCCGGGCCGTCCTTGACGAGAAAGCCGGCGGCGCCAGCCTGCAACGCCCGGCGCAGGAAACCCGGGCGGCCGAACGTGGTAAGGATCAGCGTGGTGCAGTCCGGCATCGCCCGGTGCAGCGCGGCCGCCGCCTCCAGGCCGTCCATGCCGGGCATCTCGATGTCCAGCAGCGCGACGTCGGGCTTGCTGCGCAATGCGGCCGGCACGACCTCGTCGCCAGCGCCGACCTGGGCCACGACCTCCAGGTCGTCCTCCAGATCCAGCAATGCGGCGATCGCGCCGCGCACCATGGCCTGGTCCTCGGCCAACAGAATCCGGATCACCGGGCCAGTCTCACCGGCCGTCATCGGCGCCCATGGGCCGGTACGCCGTGCAGCTCCGCGTCGCGACCAGCCGGTCCGCTGGCGCCAGCCGACCCGCCCACATCGGCCGTACCGATCGCACCGGCCGACCCGCCGACGGTGTGAGTGCCTGCGTCTGCCGGGGGCGCCAAGGCGTACGACGGTGCGTCGAGCGGCACGGTGACCCGCAGCCGGAATCCACCGCTCGCCGCGGCCCCGGCGTCGACCGAACCGCCGGCACTCGCCATCCGTTCGGTCAGCCCGCGCAGACCATGGCAACCGCTTACGTCGACGTGGCCGCCGGCATCGGACGGGCCGACGCCGTCGTCGGTGATGGTGAGGGTCGCCTCGGTGCCGGTCCGGTCCAGCCGCATCACGACCGAGCCAGCCCGGCTGTGCCGCAGGATGTTGGTGGTCGCCTCGCGGACGGCCCAGCCCAGCAGCGACTCGACCGCGGCCGGCAGCGGCGGGCCGCTGGGCGGCAGCGTCACCGCGACGTCGGCGGCGCGCAATGCCGCCCGCGCCCCGACCAGTTCCTCGTCCAGCGACCGGCGGTAGCCGCTGACCGCCTCGCGTACCTCGACCAGCGCCTGCCGGGCCACCGACTCGATGTCGGCGACCTCACCGGCCGCCCGGGCCACGTCGCGGTCGATCATCCGTCCGGCCAGCTCGCTCTTGAGCACGATCAGCGACAGGCTGTGCCCGAGGAGGTCGTGCAGGTCACGGGCGAAGCGCAGCCGCTCCTCCGACACGGCGAGCCGGGCGTTGTCCTCCCGGGCCGTGCGCAACTCGACGTTGGCCAGCACCAGCTGCCGAACACCCATGACCGACAGCGGCGCGACGACGGAAATCAGAACCTGCGTGAAGATCGTGCTGGAGTCGACATGCAGCACCAGCATCACGATGAGATTGGCGCTGGCAAGCAGGGCCACCGCCCGGGGCACCCGCCGCGGCGAGACAACGGCGGCGGTGGCCGAGCCGGCGTAGATGACCAACCCCACGAACGTGGTGCCCAGTGCGAGCGGCAAGGTCAGCGAGAGCACGACGAGGGCACCGGCCAGCATCCGGCCCTGCCGCGATCCTCCTGACTGCTGGTGGCGGAACAACCCGTTGGTGTAGAAAAGCTTTACATAAATGCCGGAGAAGCCGGCCAGGGCCAGCGCGCTCACCCCGGTGATCCAACCACTCCGGTCGCTCTTGATCAGCTCGGCCGCGGGAAAGACCATGAACGCCAGGTAGACCAGGCCGAAGTACATGCCCCGGCGCTGGTACGCACTCCGGCGCTTCGGGTCATCCGCCGAGCCGCTGAATTCCATCGGCACCCCTCTCCGCCGGCCCACGGTAACCGAAATGGCATTCGGCCCGGCAGTGTCGAGCGTCCGGTCAAGACCATGACAGTCGTCATGTCAGACCGCTTTAATCGACGAGATCGCGGACCACGGCGTCGGCGAGCAACCGCCCGCGGAGCGTCAGCACCGCACGACCGTCGTCGTACGCCGTCCGGTCGAGCAGCCCGTAGGTGCGCATCCGGTCCGCCTCCGACCGCCGGCCGGCTGGGATCTCCGACAGCGGAAGGCCCTCGGCCAGCCGAATTCGCAGCAGCACCCGCTCGACCCGCTGCTGGGCGCCGTCGAGCACCTCGCGGGCCTGCGCCGGAGTCTCCCCGCTGTGCAGGCGTTTCGCGTACGCGGAGGGATGTTTGACGTTCCACCACCGGACGCCGCCGATGTGGCTGTGCGCGCCGGGACCGATGCCCCACCAGTCACCGCTCATCCAGTAGAGCAGGTTGTGCCGGCACCGAGCGGCGTCCGTGCGCGACCAGTTGGAGACCTCGTACCAGCGGAATCCAGCCGCACCCAGCGTCTGGTCGGCCTGGGCGTACCGGTCGGCGAGCACGTCATCGTCTGGTGTGGACAGTTCGCCGCGGGCCACCTGGCGGGCCATCCGGGTGCCCTGCTCGACCACCAGGGCGTAGGCCGAGATGTGGTCCGGCCCGGCCGCGACCGCGACGTCCAGCGACTTCTGCCAGTCGGACTCCGATTCCCCCGGCGCGCCGTAGATCAGGTCGAGGTTGACGTGTTCGAACCCGGCGGACCGGGCCTCCTTCACCGCGTCGACGGGCCGGCCGGGGGTGTGCTGCCGGTCGAGCACCTTCAGCACCGGCTCCACCGCCGACTGCATGCCGAGACTGACCCGGGTGAACCCGGCTTCGCGCAGCCGGGAGAAATAGGCCCGGGTCACCGACTCGGGGTTGGCCTCCGTGGTGATTTCGGCGTCCGGCGCCAGCCCGAACCGGTCTCGGATCTCGCCGATCAACAGGCCGAGCTGCTCGGCCGGCAGCAGGCTCGGCGTACCGCCGCCGACGAAAATCGTCTGCACCGGCGGCACCGCGCCGGCCGCCAACACCTCACCGGCCAGCCGCAGCTCGGCCAGCGCGACGTCGACGTACGAGGACTGCGACACGCCTGGCAACTCGCTGGCCGTGTAGGTGTTGAAGTCGCAGTAGCCGCAGCGGGTCGCGCAGAATGGCACGTGCAGGTAGAAGCCGAACGGGTTTCGGCCGAGCCCGGACAGCGCGTGCGCGGGCAGCGAGCCATCGCGGGGAACGGGCTCGCCGTCAGGCAACGCTGGGCTCATGCCCTCAAGTGTTTCAATGCGGTCGGACGGGCGTGACTCCGAGGTGGGGAAGGACCGGCGATGGCCGAGAATCTGGTGCGCTACGAGGTCGCGGCGGGCGTCGCGACGATGACCCTGGACTCGCCGGCCAACCGCAATGCGCTGTCGACCGCGATGCTGCGCCGGATGCTCGCACTGCTGGAATCGGCCGGGTCCGACGACGCTGTACGGGTGCTGGTGCTCGGCCACACCGGTGGGGCCTTCTGCTCCGGAATGGACCTGGCCGACTCGTCTGGTCCGGAACTGCCCGTCGACGTGTTTCCCCAGCTGCTGCAGGCTTTCTGGGATTTTCCGAAGCCGGTGATCGCCCGGGTCGGCGGGCCCGCGCGGGCCGGTGGCATCGGGCTGCTGGCCGCCTGCGACATTGCCGTGACGGCGCGCGACGCGACGTTCGCGTTCACCGAAGTGCGGCTCGGTCTGGTGCCGGCGGTGATCGCGGCGACCGTACTGCCCAGGCTGCCCCATGCGGCCGGGCGCGAGCTCTTCCTCACCGGGGAGGTCTTCGACGGCACCCGCGCGGCGGCCCTCGGGCTGGTGAATTCGGCGGTCGAGGATGTCGATGCCGAGGTGGCCCGGTATGTGGCCCTGCTGCTGAAGGGCGGGCCGACCGCGCTCGCCGCGACGAAACAGGTGCTGCGGCAGCGGCCGACGGTGGCCGATTTCGCCGAACTGGTGGCGCTTTCCGGTCGATTCTTCGCGGCCGAGGAGGGCCGGGAGGGCATCGCCGCCTTCCGCGAAAAGCGTCCCGCCACCTGGCTCCCCTAACTGCGTGCTACCTGCCCGCCAATCCCGGACCCGCCGCGTTCTCGCCTTCTCGCGTTCCCGCCTTCCCGCGTTCCCGCGTTCCCGCGTTCCCGCGTTCCCGCGTTCCATGATCGTGATCGGTTTTTGGTGGCTATATCCCCAATAGCCGATCACGATCATGGTCGAGGCGGCAGAAACTAGTAGGCGACCGGACGCAGGTCGGCCGGTTGGGCAGCGGGAAGGGGCGGACAAGCACGAGCCCCAGAGTTTCATGATCGTGAGTGGATTTGGTACCTCCAGGGGTACCAAATCCACTCACGATCATGGAAAACAGCGGCGCGGTCCAGAGTTTCCTGAGCATGAGGCAATTTCGTCGGTGATTCGCGGCTAAATAGCCTCATGATCATGGTCGGGATGCGGGAAATCTGACCATGGTCGGGGCGCGGGAAGTCGGCGGGCGACCCAAACGAGCGGCCGACCCAAACGAGCGGCCGACCGAGGTGGGGCGTGGGATCGGCGGGGCGGCGCGAAAGCAGGCCGGACCGAAACTGCAGCCCAGGCGCGCACGATCAGCGGTCGAGCTGCACGCGGTGGAAGCTGCGGTAATGGTCGCTGGTGTAGTAGAACTCGCGGTTCCGGCTGGTGATGATCCGGCGGGTGCCGCGGGTCGACGCACCGGGTGTCGTCACCGTGTATTCGTGGTAATAACCGGACGATTCCGCCGGCAGCAGGTGTTGGTCGTTGCGGAACACGACGCCATCCTGGGAGTACGGGAACGGGCCGCCGCTCTGGATCGCCTTGATCGTCTGCCGCGCCTGCGCCGGCAGCGAGGATTCGGTGACCGGCCCGGACGTCGAGCCGCCCGAGCCGTGGCCCGACCCACCGTCGACTTCTTTCACCACGTAGCCGATGACGAGCAGCGCGATGATCGCGATCAGCACCAGGAGGGGTCGGCGGGTGCGCAGCATGGGCAGGACTCTATCCGCGAGGTTCCGCGAGGTGAGGTGGGAGTGAGCATCGCCGGGAGCGCAGCGACCAAGGAGCCGAACGACCACCGAACCGAGCCGATGTAGCCGAGTCGCGGCAGCGAGGACTGAGCCGCGTTGGGCGTCCGCGGCCGGCTTCACTACGGTCGAGGGATGTTCGCTGCCTACGTCACCACGCCCGACCCGGCCGAACCGCTCTCGGCCCTGCAGCTCGGCGACCGGCCGGAGCCCGAGGCGCCGGCGGGCTGGACCACCGTCGAGGTGAAGGCGGCCTCGCTCAACCACCACGACCTGTTCAGCCTGCGCGGTGTCGGGCTGCCGGCCGAACGTTGTCCGATGATCCTCGGCTGCGACGCCTCGGGTATTGACGAGGACGGCAACGAGGTCATCGTCCACGGCGTCGTCGCCAGCCCGGACTGGATCGGCGACGAGACGCTCGACCCGAAACGCAGCCTGCTGTCCGAGCGCTACCAGGGCACCTTCGCCGAGCGGGTCGCGGTCCCCCGGCGCAACCTGCTGCCGAAGCCGGCCGAGCTGAGCCATGCGGAAGCGTCCTGTCTCGGCGTCGCCTGGCTCACGGCGTACCGGATGCTGTTCGTGAAATCCGGGCTGCGGCCCGGCCAGACGGTCCTCGTCCAGGGGGCCAGCGGTGGGGTCGCGACCGCCGCCATCACGCTGGGCGCCGCCGCCGGCATCCGGGTCTGGGTCACCGGCCGTACCGAAGCCAAGCGGGCCGCGGCGCTTGAGCTCGGCGCGGCCGGGGCGTTCGAGCCCGGCGCCCGGCTGCCCGAGCGGGTCGATGCGGTCCTGGAGACCGTCGGCGCGGCGACCTGGGACCACTCGCTGAAGTCGCTCCGGCCGGGCGGCACCATCGTCGTGTCGGGCAGCACCACCGGCCCCAATCCGCCGGCCGCGCTCAACCGGGTGTTCTTCCTGCAACTGTCGGTCGTCGGCTCGACGATGGGCACCCGGGACGAGCTGGCCTCGCTGGCGAGTTTCCTGGTGAGCAGCGGGATCCGGCCGGTGATCGGGGCGGAGCTACCACTCACCTCGGCCGCCGAGGGGTTCGCCGCGATGGCGGCCGGTGACACCGCCGGCAAGATCGTGTTCCGGGCGGGCTGAGCTTGCCGCGCCTTATCGAACCGCTGATCGAACGGCTCCGCCCGGCGTCGCGCCGCGCGCGGTGGCTGACGGCGCTGGGCGTCGTCGTCGTATTGGCAGCGCTGTCCGGGATCGTCGCCGCGTCCCTCACCGGACCGCGCGCGGTCGGTCGGACGCCGTACGAGATCCACGTCGTGGACGGGCCGCGGAACGACCAGCACGTCCGGCTCGACACCTCGCTGTACGTTCCGGCCGGGGTGGACGCGGCGCATCCGGCGCCAGCGGTGATCGTGGCGCACGGCTTCGGCCAGTCCAAGGTCAGCGTCACCGGCGATGCGATGGCGCTGGCCCGGCGCGGCTATGTCGTGCTGACCTACTCTGCCCGCGGATTCGGCAACTCCACCGGCCAGATCGCGTTGGATTCGCCGGACTACGAGGGCAAGGACGTGCACGCCCTGGTGGACTGGCTGAGCCGGCGCCGCGAGGTGCGCCAGGACCGCCCCGGCGATCCGCGGGTCGGTTTCACCGGCGGTTCGTACGGCGGGGCGATGGCGCTGATCGCCGCCGCGAACGACCGCCGGATCGACGCCATCGTGCCGGTGATCACCTGGAACAGCCTCACCACCACGTTCTTCCCGAACGCCTCCGGCGGCAGCCCGGGCGTCTTCGCCAAGGCCTGGGCCGGGATGTTCTTCGGCGGGCAGAGCCGACCGGGCGACACCTGCGGCCGGTTCACCACCGCGGTGTGCCGGCTGTATCAGCACGCCGCGCTGACCGGCGAACCCACCGCCGCGGATCTGCGGCTCCTGGCCCGGTCCAGCCCGGCCGGCGTACTCGGTCGGATCCACGCCCCGACCCTGCTGATCCAGGGCGAGACCGACTCGCTGTTCGGCCTGGATCAGGCCCAGGCCAACGCCCGCGGCATCGCCGCCGCCGGCACACCGGTGCGGCTGGCCTGGTATTCCGGCGGGCACAGCGCCGGCACGTCGCTCACCGAGACCGCCCGGCTGCGGTCGCTGACCACGTCCTGGTTCGACCACTGGCTGCGCGGCGGGCCCGATCCGGGCCGGTCCTTCACGTTCTCCCAGCTGCCGACGAATGCGGTGCAGCCGGAGGTGTCGGCCGCCGACGGCCCGGCCGGCTCGGTCCGGATCGCGCTGCACGGGCCGGCCCAGCCGGTGGCCAATCCGGCCGGCGGCAACCCGGCGGCCGTGAGCTCCGTCCCCGGCCTGGGTGGCGGGCCGCTCGCCGGTTCCCTGGTACGCGAGGTGCCCGGTCAGTCCGCGACATTCCAGAGCGCCTCGCTGGACCGGGCGGTGACGGCGGTCGGGGGCGGCACCGTCCAGCTGAGGGTTGGCTCGACCTCGGGCTCCGCGACCCTCTTCGCCAAGCTGTACGACGTCTCCTCCGACGGCAGCCGGGTGCTGCCGAACGGTTTGGTGGCGCCGTTTCGGGTCACCGGCATCCCCCGCGCAGGCACGAAACGGGTCACCGTGACGCTGCCGGCGATCGCGCACCGGTTCTCCGCCGGCCACCGGCTCGCGCTGGTGGTCGCCAGCACCGACCTCGGGTACGCCGGGCCGGCTGATCCGGCGATCTACCAGATCGGGTCCGCCGGCACCGTCCAGTTGCCGACCCAGCCGGCCCATCGGATCGACGGGTCGCGGCGGGCCTGGCCGTGGGCGATCGCGGCGCTGGCCCTGGCCGTCCTGGGCACGGCGGCCGTGGGGCTGGCCGGCCGCTCCCGGCGAGGGCGACCGGTCGACGCTGGGCTGGCCGACGTGCCGCTCGTCGTGACCGGCCTGCGCAAGGCCTATTCGAACGATCTGGTGGCGGTCGAGGACCTGTCCTTCCGGGTCGAGCGCGAACAGATCCTCGGCCTGCTCGGGCCGAACGGCGCCGGGAAGACGACGACGCTGCGGATGCTGATGGGCCTGATCGTCCCGTCGGCCGGCCAGTTGCAGGTCTTCGGGCAGAAGATCAAGCCGGGCGCGGCCGTGCTGACCCGGGTCGGCGCGTTCGTCGAGGGCCCCGGAATGCTGCCGCACCTGTCCGGGATGGCCAACCTGACGCTGTTCTGGCGAGCCACCGGGCGGCCGGAGGCCGAATCGTATGTGGCCGAGGCGCTGGAGATCGCCGGGCTCGGCGACGCCGTGCACCGCAAGGTCCGGTCATACAGCCACGGAATGCGCCAGCGGTTGGCGATTGCGCAGGCGATGCTGGGGCTGCCCGAC
This sequence comes from Mycobacteriales bacterium, assembly GCA_036267955.1. Taxonomy (GTDB): domain Bacteria; phylum Actinomycetota; class Actinomycetes; order Mycobacteriales; family QHCD01; genus DATAVB01. The sequence goes on from DATAVB010000076.1 coordinate 55,407, forward strand.
CTGCTGGTCCTCGACGAGCCGACCAACGGCCTCGATCCGCCGCAGATCCGCGCTTTGCGGGACGTACTGCGGCGGTACGCCACCGACGGACGGACGGTCGTGGTGTCCAGTCACCTGCTCGCCGAGGTGGAACAGACCTGCAGCCACGTGCTGGTGATGGACTGCGGCCAGTTGGTCGCCTCGGGGCCGGTCGAGGAGATCGCCGGCGCCGGCAACACGCTGGCCGTGACCGTCGACGACCCCGACCGGGCCGCCACCGTCCTCACTGCACTGTCCGGAGTGGACAGTGTGGCCCGCGAGGGTGCCGACCTGGTCGTGGTGCTCGACGGAGCGCCCGCCGCCGCGGTCGTCGCGGCGCTGAGCGAGGCCGGGTTGGCCATCTCGGCGGTGGCGCCACGCCGCCGGCTCGAGGACGCGTTCGTCAGCCTGATCGGAGCGAAATGACGCAGACCGCCGAATTCGATCCGCGCACCAGCCTGCCGTTGCGGGTGGAGTTGGTCCGGCAGTTGCGCCGGCGCCGGACCACGCTGACGCTGGGATTCCTGGTGTTGCTGCCGTTCATCCTGGTCGGCGCGTTTGCGCTCAGCTCGGGATCGTCGAACGACACCTACGTTGACCTGGCAAAATCCGGAGCGGTGAATTTCACCATGTTCACCCTTTTCGCCTCGGTCGGTTTTCTGCTGGTCGTCGTGGTGGCGCTGTTCTTCGGCGACACGATCGCCAGCGAGGCGAGTTGGGGCAGCCTGCGTTACCTGCTGGCGATGCCGGTCCCCCGCACCAGGCTGCTGCGGCAGAAACTCATCGTGGCCGCCGGATACAGCTTCGCCGGGATCGTGCTGCTGCCAACCGTCGCATTGTTGCTCGGCGCCGCCGTCTACGGCTGGAATCCGGTGCGTACCCCGGCCGGCGACACCTATTCGGCGTGGACCGGTGTCGCCCGATTGGCCTTGGTGGTCGGCTATATCGCCGTCACCCTGCTGCTGGTCGCGGGTACGGCATTTTGGCTGTCCACAGTGACCGATGCGCCGCTCGGCGCGGTCGGCGGCGCCGTGGGCATCGTCATCGTCTCCAACATCCTCGATTCGATCACCGCTCTGCACGGCTGGCGGACAATCTTGCCGACGCACTACCAGTTCTCCTGGACCGACGCCCTCGCCGTACCGGCCACCTATACCGCGATGGCGAAGGGCTGCGTGGCGTCGCTGATCTATTCCGGCGTGTTCTTCACCGCCGCGTTCCGGCATTTCAGCCGCAAGGACATTCTGTCCTGAGACCGGCCGTTCAGGCGGATCCAACCGGGCCGTAACAGGCGGCATTTCCGGTGCTGTACGCCCAGTAGCGCTCACCGTACGACCAGTGCCACCACTCGGTCGGGTAGTTGACCAGACCCACGTCCGTCAGTGCCCGGCCGAGTATTTCCCGATTGGCCTGGGCGGCCACTGGGATATCGGAAGCCGCTGTGTAACAGCGGTTTTCGCTCTCCACCGGGCTGGCGTTCACCCTGGTTCCCATATCCAGCTCGACGCCGGAATCGGTGCAGAGCGTGAGATCGACCGCGCCACCGGTGCAGTGCGGCGCCACCTCCGGCGGCGAGACGTACCGGGACGCCTCGCGATGCAGCCGGCCCTCCGACCAGTCGGGAAAACTCGACCGCAACTCCTCGCGATATCCGGTGAAATAGTGCAATTGCAGCGCCACCGGACGGTGGCACTCCACAATGAGCAGCGAATATCCCTCGGGCAGCAGGGACTGCGCCTGCAGCAGCCGGGCGATGACGCCGCTCCGCGACCGGTAGAGCACCGGATTGTCGTCGGTCTTGCGGGCGTCCGCCCGGAACCCGGCGATGCGAATGTCGAGCATGGCATCGCCGTTTTCCTCGACCGCGACCGCGGAAATCGCCGGATCGCTCAGCAGGGTGAATTCCGGGGCCGTCATGATGCCGCCCACTGGTCGCGCAGCCACGATTCCAGCTCAACCAGCGGCACGTCTGACCGCTCGCCAGTGCGCCGGTCCCGCAGCTCGACCTCGCCGTTCGCCAACCCGCGGCCGAACACCACCACGGTCGGCGCGCCGAGCAATTCAGCGTCGGCGAATTTCACACCGGTGGAGACCGTACGGTCGTCGAGCAGGATCCGTAGCCCGGCCCGGTCCAGCGCCGCCGCGGCGCTTTCCGTGGTTTCGCGGACGTCGTCCTTGTTGCCGGCCAGCACGAGATGCACGTCCGCCGGGGCGACCTCCCGCGGCCAGATCAGCCCGTTCTCGTCGTGACTCTGCTCGGCCAGCGCACCGACCACCCGGCTGACGCCGAGCCCGTAACAGCCCATCGCGATACCGACCGGCTTTCCGTCCGGCCCGAGGGCGTCGAGCCCGAAGGTGTCGGAGAATCGGCGGCCCAGGTCGAAGATGTGCCCGACCTCGATCCCCCGTGCAATCGACAGCGGCTGGCCGCAGCTCACACACCGGTCGTCGTCCCGCAGTGCAGCGGCGCCGATTTCGCCGGCCGGCTCGAAATCCCGGCCCCGTACGACATTCGCGGCGTGCCGGTCGATCACATTCGCCCCAGTGACCCAGGACGTGCCCGGCGCGACCAGCGGATCGACGACGTAGCGGATGTCCGGCAGGCCCTGCGGGCCGATGTATCCCTTGACCAGCGCCGGTTGCGCAGCGAGGTCGGCCGCGTCAGCCGGAGCTACCTCGACCGGATCCAGCGCGCCGGCCACCCGCACCAGGTCGACCTCGCGGTCGCCGGGCACGCCGACGATCAGCAGCTCCCATTCGGTGGCACCGGGCTGCCGGGTCTTGAGCACCACATTCTTCAGCGTGTCCGCGGCCCCCAGATCCCGGTCCGGATACAGCTCCCGGAGCCTCGCGACCAGGCTGTCGATCGTCGGGGTGTCCGGGGTGGCAAGAATGTCGATCGGCGGCTCGGCGCGGCCGTCCCGGGCCGGCGGTACAGCGATCCGGACGGCCTCGGTGTTGGCCGCGTAGCCGCAGGATGCGCAGTGTACGAAGGTGTCCTCACCGTCCGCGGACGGCGCCAGGAACTCTTCGGAGGCGGTGCCACCCATCGCGCCGGACATCGCCGCGACGACCCGGAAATCCAGCCCGATCCGTTCGAAGATCCGAATGTAGGCTGCGCGGTGCCGCTCATAGGCGCGCTCGAATCCGGCCTCGTCGAGGTCGAAGGTGTAGCCGTCCTTCATCAGAAACTCCCGGCCCCGCAGCACGCCGGCACGCGGCCGCGCCTCGTCCCGGTATTTCGTTTGAATCTGGAAGAGCGCCAGCGGATAGTCCTTATAGGACGACAGCTCGTCGCGGACCAGCGTGGTGAAGAGTTCCTCGTGGGTCGGCCCGAGCACGTAGGACACCGACTTCCGGTCGGTGAGCCGGAACAGCAGGTCGCCGTACATCGCCAACCGCCCGCTGGCGGCGAACAACTCCCCCGGCGCGAGGGCCGGGAAATGCACCTCCTGCGAGCCGATCGCCTCCATCTCCTCGCGGACGATCCGTTCCACATTCCGCAATACCCGGTATCCCAGCGGAAGCCAGGTGTAGATGCCCGGCGCCACCCGACGTACGTAACCGGCCCGGATCAGCAGCCGGTGTCCCGGGCTCTCCGCACCGGCCGGATCTTCCCGGAGCGTGTGCGGAAACAGCGTGGACATCCGGGTGATCAACGGGAGTCCTCTCGGTCGGCGAGGGTGGAGAAGGCCAATGTAGGTGCGGCCGCGCGGCCGCAGCCAGCCTATTTCCGCCGCCTCGGCGCGTGCCGGCCGGCATGAGCGGGAAGCCTGACCATCGGCCACACTGGACGAATGCGAGCTGCGGTGGCCGTTCTCCTGCTTGGCGCGATGCCGGCCGGCTGCAGCCACAATCCGGACCGGCCCCGGTCGACGCCATCAACATCCACCGCGGCCACATCCACCGCCACCACCACTACCGCGCCTGCCACCATCCTGGAGTCGACGACCGCGGCCCCCACCTCGCCGACCACCGGCACCACACCCCCGACCGTATCGACGCCGCGGAAATCTCCCAGCGGCCCGCCTTCTCCGCGGGGGCTCCCACCGTCGAGCCAGCCGGTCAGCGCGGGCCAACTCGGCGCCAGCTGGCACCCGGGCTGCCCGGTCGGGCCGGCCGGCCTGCGCCTGGTCCGGCTCGACTATCGCGGCTTCGACGGCCGGCAGCACGCCGGCCAGCTCGTCGTCGCCGCGACCCTGGCCGGCCAGGTGCTGCGGATCTTCGCCGAGCTCGACGCGGCCGGGTTCCCGATCCGGCGGATGGTGCCGGTCTCGGCGTACGGCGGCGACGACGAGCGCTCGATGGAGGCGGACAACAGCTCGGCGTTCAACTGCCGGCCGATCACCGGCGGCAGCGGCTGGTCGGAGCACGCCTACGGCACCGCGATCGACCTCAACCCGCGGGAGAACCCGTACGTCTCGGCGTCCGGCGTCCAACCCACCACGGCGCAGCGCTTCACCGACCGGGACCGCACCGATCCTGGCATGATCCATCCCGACGACCGGACCGTGACCATCTTCGCCCGCTACGGGTGGAGCTGGGGCGGCGCCTGGACCGAGCCTCGCGACTACCAGCACTTCGAGAAGTGAGGCAGCGTCCCGACGTAGGCTCGGCGGCGGGAATTCATGCCGAACCGGCCCGGTTGTCGCAAGGAACGCCACCTCTTTGGGGGATGTATGAGCGCGCAACCAGCGGCTGAGGACGCTGGAGCCGAGCTGCTCCGCCGGTTCTTCCGGAGATTCGCCGCGAGCGCGGCGGTCGTGACCGCGCAGGGTGACCGCCCAGTCGGCTTCACCGCCACCTCGCTGACCTCGGTGTCGCTCGAGCCACCGTTGCTGTCCTTCGGGATCAGTACGGCTGCCTCGTGCTGGCCGGTGATCGAGCAGGCCGAGCACTTCGGGGCCCACCTGTTGGGTCACGAGCAGGAGCCGATCGCCGAGCGGTTCGCCCGCAGCGGGATCGACCGGTTCGCGGCGCCGACCGCCTGGCGGCCCGGCCCGTTCGGCGTACCGCTGCTGAATGGCGTGCTGGCCTGGGCGGTGTGCCGGGTCATCGCCCGGGTGCCGGCCGGTGACCACGTCATCGTGCTGGGACAGCCGGTCGCCGTGGACCACGTGCCCGGGACCCCGCTGGTGCATCACAACGGCGGCTACCGCCCGCTGCACCACTAGCCCACTCAACCTTCCATGATTGACATCGACTAAGTGCTGCTATAGCGACACTTAGTCGATGTCGATCATGAAAAGGTGGAGAATCGCGCGGTCAGCTGGCGGCGATGGCCTCGATGGCCTCGATGGCGGCAAGCGGTCCGTCGACGGTCAGGTCCGGCTTGAACGTGGTCTCGGCCCACTGACGGCCGAGGTCGATCCAGATCGAGCGCAGCCCGGAGAGCACGGCGCCGCCGATATCGGCCACCGGGTTGTCCCCCACCATCCAGACCGCGTCGTCCAGCGAGCCGCCCACGGCCGCGGCGGCCCGGCGGAAGATCTCCGGGTCCGGCTTGACCGCGCCCTCGACCTCCGAGATCGCCCAGCCGTCGACGACCCGGTCCAGCCCGGTCCCGTTGATCTTGTCCAGCTGCCAGGGCGCGCCGTTGGTGATGATGCCGACCTTCCAGCCGGCCGAGCGCAGCCCCAGCACGCCGTCGCGGACGGCTGGCTCCAGCCGGTACTGCGGCGTGTACGCCGGCGCGTAGGCGGCCACCAACTCCTCGACCGAGGCGGCCAGGTCGAAGCGGTCGCGGACCAGGCCGAAGAACACCGGCCGCGGCCGCAACCCGCGCTGGTCGAACCGGTCGATCTCCGGCAGCACGGCGTCGGCGTCCAGATCGTGCAGCTCGCAGAACGCGAGGGCCCAGCGCCGGAAGGCCGCACCGCGGTCGCAGAGTGTGTCGTCCAGGTCGAAGAACGCGATGCGGCTCATTTCTTCCCCGCCGCCGCGGTGGTGGTGTCCGCTGTGGACAGTGCGGCGATGAACGCCTCCTGCGGCACCTCGACCCGGCCGACCATCTTCATCCGTTTCTTGCCCTCTTTCTGCTTCTCCAACAGCTTTCTCTTACGCGTGATGTCGCCGCCGTAGCATTTCGCCAGCACGTCCTTGCGGATGGCGCGAATGCTTTCCCGGGCGATGATCCGCGACCCGATCGCCGCCTGGATCGGCACCTCGAACTGCTGCCGCGGGATCAACTCGCGCAGCTTCTGCGTCATCTGCACCCCATAGGCGTACGCCTTGTCCTTGTGCACGATCGCGCTGAACGCGTCCACGGTCTCGCCCTGCAGCAGGATGTCGACCTTCACCAGCTCCGCCATCACCTCACCGGACGCCTCGTAGTCCAGCGACGCATAGCCACGGGTACGGGATTTCAGCGCATCAAAGAAGTCGAAAATGATCTCTCCGAGCGGGAGGTCATAACGCAACTCGACCCGCGACTCGGACAGATAATCCATTCCCTGCAGGGATCCGCGCCGGGACTGGCACAGCTCCATGATGGCGCCGACATATTCGTTCGGCGCGATCAACATCGCCTTGACCACGGGCTCGTAGATCTCGGAAATCTTGCCGATCGGCCAGTCACTCGGGTTGGTGACGATCTGCTCGCCGCGGTCCTCCAGCACCACGCGGTAAACCACGTTGGGCGCGGTGGAGATCAGGGTCAGGTCGAATTCGCGTTCCAACCGTTCCCGGACGATCTCCATATGCAGCAGGCCGAGGAAGCCGCAGCGGTAGCCGAATCCCAGCGCAGTCGAGGTTTCCGGTTCGTAGACCAGTGCGGCGTCGTTGAGTCGCAGCCGGTCCAGCGCGTCGCGCAGCAGCGGGTATTCCGACCCGTCGACCGGATAGAGACCGGAATAGACCATCGGCTTCGGATCGCGGTAACCGCCGAGCGACTCGGCCGCCGGTTTGGCCGCGTCGGTGATGGTGTCGCCGACCCGGGATTGCCGGACGTCCTTGACCCCGGTGATGAGATAACCCACCTCGCCGACCGACAGCACGCCGGTCGGTTTGGGCTCGGGCGAGATCACCCCGACCTCGAGCAGTTCGTGGGTGGTGCCGGTCGACATCATCGTGATCCGCTGCCGGGCGTCGATGTGCCCGTCGACGACCCGGATATACGTGATGACGCCGCGGTAGATGTCGTACACCGAGTCGAAGATCATCGCCCGCGGCGGCGCGGCGGCGTCCCCGGACGGGGCCGGCACGTCACGGACGATCTTGTCCAACAGTTCCCGGACGCCCTGGCCGGTCTTGGCGCTGACCCGCAGCACGTCGTCCGGCTCGCAGCCGATGATGTGCGCGATCTCGGCGGCGTACCGGTCCGGCTGCGCGGCCGGCAGGTCGATCTTGTTGAGCACCGGGATGATCGCGAGGTCGTTCTCCAGGGCCAGGTAGAGGTTGGCCAGGGTCTGCGCCTCGATGCCCTGCGCGGCATCGACCAGCAGCACCGCCCCCTCACAGGCGGCCAGGGACCGGGACACCTCGTAGGTGAAGTCGACATGCCCCGGGGTGTCGATCATGTCCAGGACGTGGCCGTCCCAGGGCAGCCGGACGTTCTGCGCCTTGATCGTGATGCCGCGCTCGCGCTCGATGTCCATCCGGTCGAGGTACTGCGCGCGCATGTTGCGGCTCTCGACGATCCCGGTGACCTCGAGCATCCGGTCGGCCAACGTCGACTTGCCGTGGTCGATGTGGGCGATGATGCAGAAGTTCCGGATCAGGGTCGGATCGGTGTGCTGCTGGGTCACTCGCATCCACTTCGTTGGTTCGGGGTATCGCGCTCCATCGTCGCACGCCTCAGCCGGGCGTGAGGCCCGGCGTGAGGCCGGTGTGCTGGGCGGCGAAGGCGAGCATGTCGGCGAACTCCGCGGCCAGCATGGTGGCCGGCTTGCCGGCGCCGTGCCCGGTGGCGGTCTCGATGCGCAGGAGTACGGGAGCACTGGCGGCCTGATCGTGCTGCAGTTCGGCGCCGAACTTGTAGCTGTGGGCCGGCACCACCCGGTCGTCGTGGTCGCCGGTCAGGATCAGCGTCGCCGGATACCGGGTGCCCGCACGCAGCGCGTGCAGCGGCGAATAGGCATGCAGGAAGGCGAAATCCTCGGCCACATCCGGGTCGCCCGCCTCCGGGATCCACGCCGCGCCGATGGTGAACCGGTGGAAGCGCAGCATGTCCAGCACCCCAACCATCGGCAGCGCCACCGCGGCCAGGTCCGGGCGCTGGGTCATGACGGCGCCGACGAGCAGGCCGCCGTTGCTGCGGCCGTGGATGGTCAGCTGCCCCGGCCCGGTGACCTCGTCGGCGACGAGGTGCTCGCCGACGGCGATGAAGTCGTCGAAGACGTTCTGTTTGCGGTCCCGCGTGCCGGCCTCGTGCCACTCCGTACCGAATTCGCCGCCACCGCGCAGGTTCGCCACGGCCAGCACGCCACCCGCGGCCAGCCAGGCCGGCCACGCCGCCTTGAACGTCGGCCGGCAGGGCGCGGCGTAGCCGCCGTACCCGTACAGCATGGTCGGCGCCGGACCGGTCACATCCGCGCGGCGCAGCAGGAAGTACGGCACCACCGTTCCGTCTTTGCTCACGGCCGATCGGCGCTCGGTCACCACCTCCGGCGGCGGCGCGGTGCGGTCAGTCAGTACGAGCGGGTCGGACCGGCCGGTGCTGAAGTCGACCCGGACCGAGGTGCGGTTCAGCAACGAGTCGATGCCGAGGAAGACCTCCTTCTCTCCCGCGTGCGCCTGCACCTCCTCGATGGAGATCGCGTCGCCGAGGTCCAGCTCGCCGAGCTCGGCCCCATCCAGGTCGAACCGCACCGCCCGGTGCCGGCAGTCGCGCAGGTAGACCGCGAGCAACCCGTCACCGGCCATCGCCACCTGGTCCAGGATGTCCGTGCGCTCGGCGATCACGTCGGCCCAGATGTCGCAGTCGCAGCCGGATTCCAGGCAGGTCAGGTCGGCGGTGACCAGCTTGCGGCGGGGGGCACCGTCATCGGTCAGCAGGTAGAGCACGTCGCCGCTCGCCCCGACCGGCCAGAACCAGGCCGAGCGTTCGGCGACGACGGTCGCGACCGGCCCGAGCCGGTCGGGGTGGATCCGTCGGGCCAGGATCTGCGATCTCTGCTCGGTGCCGAGCGTGATCGCCAGGATCAGCCAGCCACCGTCCTCGGTGATGTAGGGCCAGGCGGTCAAGCCCGGCTGAGCCGGCTCGGCGTACACCACCTCATCGTCCTGCTCGGATTCGCCGAGGCGGTGCAGCCGGAGCTGGCCGGCGCCGAGCGCACCGTCACCGTCGTGCTCCGGATAGGCCCAGTAGAGGAACCCGGACGAGTCCGGCAACCACTCGGCCGAGACGAACTTTGCGTACCCCACAACATCCGTACGGTCGGCGCCGGACTCGACGGACCGGACCCTCCACTGTGTCCAGTCGCTGCCGGCCTGGCTCACTCCGTACGCCACCCATTGACCGTCCGGGCTCAGCACCGCGCCGCGGAGCGAGGCGGTGCCATCGGCGGAGAACTCGGCGGGGTCGATGAGCACCCGACCGCCTGCCGCCAGCGTCGCCAGATCGTGCGCGACGGTCACCACGTCCTGATCCTGGGTGCCGTCGTTGCGGTCGAGCAGGTAGCGGCCGCCGCGGTTGCGCGGCACGCCGGCCCGCGCGGCACCCAGGATCGCGCCGAGCCGCTCCCGGAACCAGGCCCGGCTCGGCATGCCGGCCAGGTGCTGGCCGGTGACCGCGTTCTGCGCCGCCACCCAGGCCTTGGTCTGGGCGGAATCGGGGTCCTCGAGCCAGCGGTACGGGTCCGCGACCTGGACGCCGTGCAGCGTCTCGACGAGCGGACCGCGTGCGGTCGGCGGGTACTTCACGTGGTTCTCCCCGATGCGGACGGAAATGCGCTTGCCGGGCGGACAATACGGGCGACACTATCGGCCGGTATGAGCACTCCCAGCGCAACCGGGTTCCGGGCCGGATGGACCGCATTGCCGGCCCGCGTACGAGCCGATCTGGAGGCCTTTCTGGGCTCGCCCGTGGTGGCGGCGGTCAACCAGGACGGCGGATTCTCCCCGGGCCTGGCCGCCCGGGTCCGCTGCGCCGACGGCAGGCGGGCGTTCGTGAAGGCGGTGGGCCGCGACCTCAATCCGGATACCCCCGATCTACACCGGGCCGAGGCCCGCGTCGCCGCCGACCTCCCGCTCACCGCGCCAGTGCCGCGCTTCCGCCACTTCTACGACGACGGCGACTGGGTGGCGCTGGTTTTCGACGAGGTTGACGGCCGGATGCCGGCGCTGCCCTGGAGCTCCGCCGACCTGCATCGGGTGCTCGATGCGCTCGGCGAGCTGGCCCGTTCGCTCACACCGTGCCCGCTCGACGATGTGCCCGCGGCGACGGAGAAGCTGCACGCGGACATGTTGGGCTACCGGCGGCTGCTGGATCGGACCCCGGACGATCTGGATCCGTGGGAGCTGCGGCACCTGCCCGCGCTGGCCGAGCTCGCCGAGTCGGCGCTGTCCATTCTGGACGGAGACACGCTGGTTCATCTGGATGTCCGGGCCGACAACGTGCTGCTGACCGACGACCGGGTGATGTTCGTGGACTGGCCGTGGGCGACCCGCGGCGCCGCCTGGATCGATACCGCCGTGCTCGGCGTCAACGCTGCGGTGCACGGGCACGATCCCGACGTACTGCTCGCCGACAATCCGCTGCTGGAGCGCGTCGATCCCACCCCGCTGCTGGCCGGACTGGCCGGGACCTGGGCCGAGGCTTCCCGGCGGCCCGCGCAACCCGGAATGCCGACGATCCGCGCCTTCCAGCGGGCCCACGGCGCGGCGGCCCTTGGCTGGGTACGCCGCCGCACCGGCTGGACCTGAGCCCGGCCGTCCCACCCCGCGCGTTCTCGCGCCCTCCGCCCAAACCCACCCCACCTCCGAGCCCCACACCTCCGAGCCACCCCACCTCCGATCGACACCTCATCTCCGATCGAAGCGCGCTTTACCCCGCAAAACAGCCCCACCGACCGGGTAAAGCGCGCTTCGATCGGCAGAAGCTCGTTCGGCGGCTCGTTCCATGATCAAGAACGCGAAATGCCGCTCGCCCGGCCTCGGCCCCATGATCAAGAACGCGACGTGCCGGCCATAGCCGGCAGAACGCAGACACCATCGGCACGGGCCGACAACTCCGCCGCACCCCACACCGGCTACGCCCCCAATCTCCGATCGAAGCGCGCTTTACCCCGCGAAACAGCCCCGTAGACCGGGTAAAGCGGCCTTGGATCGGTAGGACGCTGCGGTAGACACCAGGCCGGGCCCTGCACGGGATCGAGGCCGAGTGCCCCGTGTGGGCGGCCGGATACGGCCAGCTCTGCCCTTGTGCGACCACGGCGAAGGTTGACAGGCTGAACGTCGACATTCGATGAAGGGGCACGATGTACCTCAACCTCAACAGCGGTGCACTGGTCGGCGGGGTCAGCTTCGAGCAGAGCGTCGAGCTCGCGAGTGAGCTGGGATTCGGCGGCGTGTCCCCCGATATCGGCTACCTGGCGGAGCTCTCCCCCGGCGACCTCACCGTGCTGGCCGGTCAGTTTGCGGACAGCGGTCTGCGCTGGGGCGCCGGCGGCATCGGCGTCAACCCCGGCACCGCCGACGACGCGGAGTTCGCCAGCAGCCTCGAGCAGCTCCGGGCTCACGCAGCCGTCATGCAGCGGGCCGGCATCGACCGGACGGTGCGCTACCTCTGGCCGACCAGCGACGACCTGACGTACGAGCAGAACCTTGAGCTGCATGCCAGCCGGATCGGCAAGATCGGCGCTGCCCTGGCCGAGCACGGCGTCCGGCTCGGGCTGGAGTACGTCGGGCCGAAGACCCTGTGGTCCACCGGAAAGTACCCGTTCGTCCGCACCCTGAGCCAGACCCGCGACCTGATCACGGCCAGCGGCGCCACCAACGTCGGGCTGTGCCTGGACACGTTCCACTGGTTCACCGCGGGTGAGTCGGCGGACGACCTGCGCCAGCTGACCGACTCCGACGTGATCTCGGTCGACCTCAACGACGGCGTCGCCGGAGTCGCGGCCGACGACCAGATCGACGGCCAGCGCGAGCTTCCCGGCGCGACCGGCGTCATCGACGTGGCGGCGTTCGTCGGTGCCCTCAAGGACATCGGCTACACCGGCCCGGTGCAGGCCGAGCCGTTCAACGCCGTGTTGAAGTCGCTCGAGCCGCGCGAGGCCATCCAGCGGACCGTCGACTCGCTTAAGGCGTCCGTCGGCTGACCGCTCGGGGCCGGGGAATACCCGGGCGCGCTGCTACTGTTCCCGCCGTGCAGCCACGTGCTGCCCGCCCGTCGGACATATCGCGCCTGAAGGACTCGCCATGCCCCGCGCCGCCATCTCACTAGTCGCCGCCGCCTCCGCCGTGCTGGCGTTGGCGGCCTGTGCCCCGGCCAAGGACAAGCCGGCCGCGAAAGCGTCCGCATCCTCGTGCACGCCGGACAAACTGCAGACCCTGAGCAAGGGCACGCTCACCGTCGCGACCGACAACCCGGCGTATCCGCCGTGGTACGTCGACGACAAGCCGGCCAACGGCAAGGGTTTCGAGAGCGCGGTCGCCTACGCGGTAGGTAAGCAACTCGGCTACCCGGCCGACAAGGTCAAGTGGACAGTCGCCACGTTCGACAGCATCGTCCAGCTCGGGCCGAAGAAATTCGACTTCGACGCCAACGAAGTGTCGATCACACCGGACCGGAAGAAAGCCGTCGATTTCAGCAGCGGCTATTACGACGTGACGCAGGCGATCATTGCCCTGAAAACCTCGAAAATCGCCAAGGCCGGGTCGATCGCGGATCTGCAGAGCGCGAAACTCGGCGCCCAGATCGGCACCACCAGCTACGACACCATCACCGACACGATCAAACCGTCAAAGAAGCCGGCCGTTTACAACACCAACGACATCGCCAAGCAGATGTTGAAGAACGGTCAGCTCGACGGTCTCGTGGTCGACCTGCCGACGGCTTTTGAAATGGAGTCGGAAATCAGCGGGACCACGATCGTCGGCCAGGTCCCGTCCACCGGCAAGGCCGAGCAATTCGGGCTGGTGCTGGGGAAGGACAGCTCGCTGACCTCCTGCGTCAGCAAGGCCGTCGACACCCTCCGCAAGAACGGAACGCTGTCGAAGCTGCAGAAACAATGGCTGGCTACCGACGCGGGCGCACCCGTTCTGCAATGACCTATACCGTCTCCGACCGCCAGCTGGAGCGGGACCGGTTCCGGAAAAGCTCGACCCGACGCTCGACTCTCGTCGCCGCAGTCAGCACCGTCGTCGTGGCAGCCGTGCTGTATTTCGCGGTCACCCGTACTCCCGGTTGGCCGCGGGTACGCGAGTCGTTCTTCAGCCCGTCCGTCGCCCGTAAGGCATTTCCGGACGTCATCGACGGGCTGTGGCTCAATATCCGGGTGATGGTGGTGTGCGAAATCATCATTCTGGTGCTGGGAATGCTGATCGCCGTGGCCCGGACGCTGCGCGGCCCGGTCTTCTTTCCGGTACGACTCCTCGCCACGGCATATACCGATCTCTTCCGCGGGCTGCCGGTGATCCTGGTCCTGCTGCTGCTCGGCCTCGGCGTACCGGGCCTGCGCCTGTCCGGACTGCCGACCAGCGTGGTGATCTACGGCGCCGCGGCCCTTGTCCTGTGCTACTCCGCTTACGTGGCGGAGGTTTTCCGAGCCGGCATCGAATCGGTGCATCCGAGTCAACGCGCCGCGGCCCGGTCATTGGGTCTTTCCACCGCACAGAGCATGCGCCACGTCGTATTGCCGCAGGCCGTACGACGGGTAATTCCGCCGCTGCTCAACGACCTGGTTTCGCTACAGAAGGACTCCGGTCTTATTTCCGTCCTCGGTGCGGTGGATGCCGTGCAGGCCGCGCAGATCCAGACCGCGAAGACGCTCAACTTCACCCCGTACGTACTGGCCGGTCTGCTGTTCGTCATTCTCACGATTCCGATGACCCGGCTAACCGACTATGTCGCCGGCCGGATGAACCAGCGGCAATTCCAGGGCGGCACGGTATGAGCCCGCTGTTGTCGCTGCAGGCCGTACGCAAGACCTACGACGACCATGCCGTCCTGGCCGGCATCGACCTGGATGTGGCGCAACACAACGTGATCGCGCTCATCGGAGCGTCCGGCTCCGGGAAATCCACGCTGCTGCGCTGCATCAACCTGCTCGAGATCGTCGACGACGGGGTGATCGAACTCGACGGCACCGAGATCACCGATCCCCGGGTCAACCCGGACACCGTGCGGCAACAGATCGGAATTGTCTTCCAGGCCTTCAATCTCTTCCCGCACATGTCGGTGCTGGACAACATCACGCTGGCGCCGCGGAAGGTGCACGGGCGTTCCCGACCCGACGCCGAGAATGAGGCGCGCGACCTGTTGGAGCGTTTCGGATTGGCCGACAAGGCCGGCCAGTATCCCGATCGGCTTTCCGGCGGGCAGCAGCAGCGGGTCGCAATCGTCCGGGCGTTGGCGACCCACCCGAAGCTCCTGCTGCTCGACGAGGTCACCTCGGCGCTCGACCCGGAACTCGTCACCGAGGTGCTCGCCGCCATCCGGTCGCTGAAGGACGAGGGCATGACCATGCTGTTGGCCACCCATGAGATGGCCTTCGCCCGCGAGGTCGCCGACGAGGTGTGTTTCCTGGACGGCGGCGTGGTGCTGGAGCGGGCCGATCCGGACCGGCTCTTCAGCGAGCCCGAGCAGCCGCGGACCCGGCAATTCCTGCAGCGCATCGTGGACGCCGGTCGGCTGTGAGGAAGTCCAGAGCCGGAGCGCTGGCCATCGCGCTGACCTCGGCGGTCTGCTTCGGCGGGGCCGGGCCGTTCGCCAAACCACTCATCGACGGATCGAGCTCCGTGCCCGGTCTCGGCTCGCTGCACGCCGTCTGGCTGCGAGTCGCCGGAGCGGCGGTCGTGCTGCTCCCGGTGGTGATCCGGCGCGGGGCCGAGGCCCGCCGACACCTGCCGCTGCTGCTCGGGTACGGACTCTTCCCGGTGGCCGGCGCGCAGACCTTCTACTTCCTGGCCATCACCCGCCTGCCGGTCGGGGTGGCGTTGTTGATCGAGTACCTCGGCCCGGTGTTCGTGCTGACCTGGACCCGGTTCGTGGTCCGCCGCCCAGTGTCCCGGACGGCGGCACTCGGCGCCGCGCTCTCGGTGAGCGGAATGGCCTGTGTGGTCGAGATCTGGTCGGTCGGATCGGGCGGCGGACTCGACCCGCTTGGGCTGCTCTTCGCCGTCGGCGCCGCCCTGTGCCAGGCCTCGTACTTCCTGCTCTCGGCGCACGCCGGCGACGACGTCGACCCGGTCCTGGTGATCGCGGTCGGCATGCTCGTGGCTGCCGTGGCACTGGCGTTCGTGAGCCGGGCCTGGACGCTGCCGTGGGGTCGACTTGGTGACGGTTTCGCCGTCGGGACGCACGGCACCCTGCCCGGCTGGGTGCTGCTCGGCTACGTGTCGCTGGTGGCGACGGTGATCGCGTACGTCACCGGTGTCACTGCGGTGCGCCGGCTGTCGCCGCCCATCGCGTCGGTGGTCGGGACGCTGGAGGCGGTGGTGGCCACCGTGCTCGCCTGGGTGCTGCTGGGTGAGCACCTTGGCCCCGCGCAGGTGGCTGGCGGCGGCGTCGTCCTGCTCGGAGCGCTGGTGGCGCAGACCTCCGGTGTCGAGCCACTGCCCGGGGCCGACGCGGTCGCGCCGCACCTCGCCGAATGCCGGGTATCCGACTCCCAGGGGGCGCAGCCGTGATCGATCTGGACGACGTGCTCAGCCGGTGGCTCCCGCCCCGTCCGGTGGCCGACTGGACCGCGGATCGGGCGGTGGCGGCCGCGGAAGCCGCCGCCGCGGCGAACCGGCTGTCCGTCCGGTACGAGCCCGGCGACGAGGAGTGGGTGCTGCTCTCGGACCTGTCCGGCCACGCCGGCATGATCTCGGTGTTGCTGCCGTTCGCGCTGACCGCTGAACGGCTCGCGGCCCCGCTGCGCAGGGCGGCGCCGGCGCTGACCGTGGTGGCGATCAACGGCTTCTGGACCGCGGATCTGCGCGTCTCGGCGAACGTCTTGCGGGCGAGCCTGCTGCGGCACGGCTGGGCCGAGGACTTCGACACCGAGGCATTCTGCGCCAACGATCTGTACGTGGAGAGTGTCTGAGCGGCCCGCGAATCTCGTTCGCCAGATCGACCGCGCCGGCCAGTGGGATCCTGCCGTCCACGTCAGCTGGGACGGTCGATCCTGGCCGCTAACCCGTCCAGGACCATCGCCAGGCGACGCGCGAATACCGCATCCGGATCGGGAACGTCCTCGGCCTCGATGATCAGCCGCTTCAGGTACGGAAGCTCGCCCTCCTCGAGCAACTGCGAGATGAACGGCCCGGTCTGGCGCTGATAACCCGCGAAATCCAGGCCGGTACGCCGCTGCGCTTCGAGTTCTCCCAGTTCCTGTTCGACGAAGCCGCGGGTGAACTGCAGCGCGGTGGCCAGCACGTCCATCATCGCGTCAATCCCGAGACCGAGCCCGTCCACGCAGGCCAGACCGGCTTCGCGGAGCCGCCGGGCGTTGGGTCCGAGCGTCGGCCTGTCCCCGAACCGGGCGATCCAGGGGTGGGCGTGGTGGAGCCGGCGGATCTCCTGGGCCAACCGAGCGACGTCGGCCTGCCAGCTCCCGGACGGGATCCCGGCCAGGTCCAACTCACCCAGCACCGCGTCGTACATCAACTCGGTCAGGTCCTCCTTGTTGCCGACGTGCCGATAGAGCGCCATCGGGCTGTGGTCCATCCGCCCGGCGACCTTGCGCATCGAGACCGCGTCGACCCCGTCCTCGTCAGCCAGGGCGATCGCCGCCGCAGTGATCGCCGCGTAGTCGAGAGTGCGCACCGGCCCGCGCCCCTGGCTGGAAAGACGCGCCCAGATGACGGGTGGCGGTTCGTCGACCACGGCAGCGCTCCTCGAGTCGGTTGCATACATCGTGCCAGAAGAATACGGTGTACATGTCTAGACGTATACATCGTATACATCTCACTCGTCGATTATATTCGAGGTGTCGATATGCCCTCTTCCTCGTCCCCGTCCATCGCCGTCGTCGGCGGCGGTCTCGGCGGGCTGGTGCTGGCCCGCATCCTGCAGCAGCACGAGATCGCCTGCACGGTCTATGAAATCGACGCCACTGCCGGCGCTCGCAGGCAGGGCGGCCTGCTCGACCTGCACGTCGAGTCCGGCCAGCTGGCCCTGCGCGAAGCGGGACTCTACGAGCAGTTCCGCCGGCTCACCCGGCCGCAGGCCGAGGCCATGCGGTTGATGGACAAGGCGGGCACGGTCTTCATCGATCAGGCCTCCCCGAACCGTTCCGGCGACAGTGGGCGACCCGAGATCGACCGCACGGAACTGCGCGCTCTGTTGCTGGATTCCCTTCACCCAGGACGGATCGTCTGGGGCCACAAGCTCAGCCGGGCCAACCGCCTCAGTGATGGACGGTATGAACTCATCTTCGCCCATGGCTCGCGCCGGACCGCTGATCTGCTGATCGGCGCCGACGGCGCCTGGTCGCGAGTTCGGCCCCTGGTCTCGAGCGCTTGCCCGGAGTATGCCGGGATCAGCTCCTTCGAACTCCACGTCACCGATGCGCCGACCACGGTGCCCGCCTCGGCCGCTCTGGTCGGCACCGGGAGCCTGTTCGCCCTGTCGGACAACAAGAACCTCGGCGGGCACGGAGGCCGCGACCTGCATCTGGGAGCCATGCTGCGGGCCGGCGAAGACTGGCTCGACACCCGCGGCGTCGACTGGTCGGACCCGGCCGCCACCCGCACCGCTCTGCTGGCGGAGTTCGCCGACTGGACCCCGGCGCTGACCGACCTGATCCGCCACTGCGACGACGAGATCGTGGCCCGCCGGATCTACGCCCTGCCCACCGGCCACTCGTGGCCGCGCACCCCGGGCGTGACCCTGGTCGGTGACGCCGCCCACCTGATGTCGCCGTTCGCCGGCGAGGGCGCGAATGCCGCGATGCTCGACAGTTATGAGCTGGCGCTGGCGCTGATCGAGCGCGGAGCCGACGTCGAGGCCGCGCTGGCCGACTACGAGACGGCGATGTTCCCGCGCGCTGCCGCCGCGGCCCGGCGGTCGGCCCGCGGGCTCGACCTGTGTTTCGCCGCCGACGCCCCCCGCGGCATGGTCGAATTCTTCGGCAGGAAGGGCATCCCCGTCGCTTCGACCGGCCGTCGATAGCAGTGCCCGTGCGCGGCCGGAGACGGTGATCAAGAGCCCTCATTGGCGGAATTGACGGAGCGTTTTGGGGGTGGCCGACTCGGCTGCTATTCTCGGTCTCCGTGCGTGGCGGATTGCCGCGTGTTCAAATCCTGACGATCGAGTCTGCGAACGAGGCTGCTGCGTGGCGAACATCAAGTCCCAGATCAAGCGCATCAAGACCAACGAGAAGGCACGGCTGCGGAACAAGTCCGCACGTACCGCGCTGAAGACGGCGGTCCGGCGTGTGCACGAGGCGGCGGAGTCCGGCGACGCCGCCGCGACCCGCACCGCGGCGGCCAGCGCGGCCCGTCAGCTCGACAAGGCGGCCAGCGCCGGCGTCATCCACAAGAACCAGGCGGCCAACCGCAAGTCGGCCATCGCCAAGCGCGCCGCCTCGCTCTAGCTCAACCCCGCCGTCCCGGCGCCGTACCCTTCCTGGTGCGGCGCCGTTTCGTGCGTTCCGGCTTAGCGTGAACCCATTCGGCGGGCGGCACCAACCCGGCGGATGGCCCGCTCCAGCGCGTATCCAGGGTCCGGTGCGACGCCCTTGACGTCGGCATTCACATCCGCCACCGCGCCCAGCGCCGCGGTCAGCCCGGCATCATTCCAGCCGCGCGACTGGGTCTGAGCCCGCTTTACCTTCCACGGCGGCATGCCCAGCGAACTGGCCAGCGCGTACGGATTGCCGCCGCCGGCCGAGCTGACCCGGGCGATCGTCCGCACTCCGTCGGCCAGCGCGTCGGCGACCAGCACGTGCGCCACCCCGACCGACAGCGCCCAGCGCAGCGTCTCCAGCGCACCCGGGACGTCGCCCAGGACGGCGCGGTCGGCCACCGCGAACCCGGTCACCTCGGCCCGACCCCGGTGGTACCGGGCGACGGCATCGGCATCCACGTGCCCACCGGAATCCGAGGCTAGCTGGCTGCAGGCCGCGGCCAACTCGCGCAGGTCGTTGCCTACCGCGTCGAGCAGCGCCGCCGCGGCCGGCGGGCTGATCGAGCCGCCGGCCCGGGACACCTCGGCGCGGACGAAGTCGATCCGCTCGCTCGCCCCGCGCAACGGCTTGCACTCCACCTCATCCGCCTTTGCGGCCCGCAATGCGGTCAGCAGCGCCTTGCCCCGGTTGCCGCCGGAATGCACGACGATCAGCGTGATCGTGTCGTCCGGATTCTTCGCGTACGCGGTCAGCACGTCGGCGATCTCGGCCCGTGCCTCGTGCGCCCGCTGCACCACGATCACCCGGCGCTCGGCGAACAGCGACGGGCTGAGCAGGTCGTAAATGACGCCCGGCTCGATCTCGGCGGCGGTGAGCTCCCGGACATCGGTCTGCGGGTCGAGGGCGCGGGCCGCCGCGACGCTGTCGGACACCGCCCTTGCCACCAGCAGTTCCTCGTCGCCGACGACGAGCCGGAGCGGTGGCAGGCCGGGAGTGCTCATGGCCTCATCGTGGCATGACCGGCCGACGATCCGCCGCTCGGCTCAGCCGATCCGCGTGGTGGTCGGCTCAGCCGATCGTGACGGTGGTCCGGTACGGCGCGGCCATCGCCGAGCCGGCGCCGCCGTCCGACTCGGTGATCAGGTGGTTGACCGACACCGCGTACGTGCCGGCGGCAAGTGCCGCAGTCGGGGTCCAGACCAGGGTGGCCGAGCCGGCCGACCGGCTGACCGTCCCCGGTACGGCCTTGCCGGCCGGGTCGGTCACGCTGACCGCCGAGCTGACGTCGCCCGGGTCGGTGCCGTCGCCGTGCACCGGCCAGTTGAAGCTGACCGTGATTCGTTGCGCCGTCCCGGATACGCCGTCCACCAGGGCGTCGCGCCACGCGGTGACGGTGTCGTCGATGGTCTGGCTGTCCTGTCCGGCCGGGCAGCGACGGTCGCCGACCGGTTGTCGGTCCGGTTCTCCACCTACCCGCCACCGCACAGCGGACTGCGCGACACGACGTAGCGATGCGCGCCGGGCGTCCACCGTACGGTCACCTCGCCACCGGGCCCGGCGTGCGCCGTGACGTGAGCCGGTGCGGCCGGCGGCACGATCCGTTGCCCAGGTGTCATGACGAGTGTCGGCGCCTGCTGCGCCGCAATTGCCGGAACCGCCGTACGAGAGCGGCGCACACCCCCAGCGCTACACCGCTCAGAATCCGGGACTGCTTCATCGCAGCATCGCCTCCACCTCGGACCGCCCGCGAACGTACAGTGCCCGATACCGGACGAACTGGCCAATATCCAGCCGATGCGGCCTAATATCCGATCGTGACATCAGACGAACCGCCGCTGGAAGTGTCGGTACGCGACATCGGCCGAGGCGAATATCCGCCCGGCGCGATCTTCGGTCCGCGCAGACTGCTGGATTTCGAGCTGGTCTGGATGTTGGCCGGAACGGCGGAATGGGTCAGCGGCGGACGGCGGGCCCGGCTGGAGCCCGGGCAACTGCTACTCGCACAACCCGGCGCGACGGACACCTTCCGCTGGGATCCGCAGCACCGCAGCAGCCACGCGTACGTCCATTTCGAGCTGACCGCCGGCCCCGATGCCGAGCGGCTGCGGCAGTGGCCCCTGGTGGTGGAACTCGAGCCGGACGACGTGCGGCACGCCCTGCTGTCCTATCTCAGCCGGCTCGGTGCGCACCGCGCCGTCGGCTGGCAAACCCAGGCCGACGCGGTGACCCTGCTGTTGCTGCAACTCGTCGTCTCCGGCACTCTGCCGGCCACCGAGGAAACCGACCCGCTGCCGGATTCGCTGGAACGGCTGGCGAGCTACGCCCGCACGACCTGGCACCGGGAGGTCCGGGCGCTGACCCTGGACGAGATGGCGGCCGCGGCGAACATGTCGAAAGGCCATCTGTGCCGGCTGTTCCGCTCGCATTTCGGGCTCGGGCCGGCCAAGGCGTTCGAGCTGGTCCGGCTCGAGCACGCCGCCCGGCTGCTGACCCGGAGCAATCTCACCGTGGCGCAGGCCTCCCGGGTCTGCGGGTACGCCAATCCGTACCACTTCTCTCGCAATTTCCGGGCCGCGTTCGGCACCCCGCCGTCGCACTATCGCGGTACGGCCGGCAGTGGGCAGCCGGCTGGCCAACCCGGTCTGGCCGTGCTGGCCAGCCGGATCTGGCCGGACGCCACTCTGGAGACAGCCCATGGCGGTAGGTAAAGTGCCGTGGCGGTAAGTAAAGTTACTGCCCGAACTGGCCATGCCTCTGCATACCGTTTCCATCCAGACACCGGCAGATAGGCGGACCGTGAACGGTGCATCCGACGGCCCCCGGCTCGGCGTGGACCAGGGGGTCACCCGGGAGATCAACCGCGGCATCGTGTTGGGCCTGATCCGGTCGGACGGACCGCTGTCCCGGGCCGCGATCGCGCGCCGCGCCGGCCTGGCCAAGGGCACCGTCTCCAGCGTCGTCGAGCAACTCATCGCGGCCGGGGTGGTCGCCGAGACCGGGCAGGGCACCAGCGCGCCGTCCGGTGGCCGGCCCGGGCGGCTGGTCAGCTTCAACCCGACCTCCCGGCACCTGGTCGGCATCGCCATCGGTGCCCGGCAGACCAGCGTCATCGTCACCGACGCGCTCGGCGACACGTTGCTCCGGCGGAACGCGAAAACGCCTGCCGCCACGCCGGAACGGGTGCTCGCCGCGGCCGGACGACTGGTCCGCCGAGCCGTCTCGGAAACGGCCGCGACGAACGACAGCATCGCCGCCGTCGGGGTCGTCGTTCCCGGCATCGTGGATCCGCGCACCTCGGTCTGCCTGCTGGCGCCCAACCTCGGCTGGCACGACGTCGCCGTCCGGGACCTGATCGCGGCCGAGCTGACGGCGTCCCCCGCTCCAATTTTCGTACACAACACCGCCCAGGCGGTCGCCGTCGCCGAGGCCTGCGAGGGCGCCGCGGTCGGGCACGAGGACGTCGCCTGCGTCTACGCCTCGATCGGGATCGGCGCCGGCATGCTGCGGCACGGCCAGGTGGTGCTCGGCAGCGGCGGGGTGGCCGGCGAGTTGGGGCACTGCGTCGTGCCCGGCGGCGACCGGCGCTGCAACTGCGGCAACACCGGCTGTCTGGAGACGCTGGTCTCGGGGCCGGCGATCGAACGAACCGCGGCCGAGGCGGTGGCCCGCGGCGACAACACCACGCTGGCCGGCCTGGGCCGGGATCCGACGGCCCGGGATGTCGCCGCGGCCGCCGCGAGCGGGGATGCCATCGCCGGCGCCATCATCGGCGATGCGGCCCGGCTGCTCGGCGTGGCCACCTCCTGGCTGGTCAATATCACCAACCCGTCGATGGTGGTGGTCGCCGGCGGGCTGGCCGAGATCGGCGCGCCGCTGCTGGAACCGATGGGTACGGAGTTGCGCCGGCACGCGGTGGCCCAGGCGGTCGGCGGCCTGCAGGTACGGGCCAGTGCCCTGGGGGCCGACGGTCCGATCCGCGGTGCCGTGCTGCTGGCCCGCCAGTACGCTGACGAACATTTCCGTTCGGTGTTCCGGAGCAATTCATGACCGATCTGCTCGATGTCGACACCGGCCTGGAGTACGCGCGTCACCGCGGGATCCTGGCCGCCGGCGGGCGGTGCGTCGAGCTCGGCGGCGGGATCTCGAATGTCGTGCTGCTGGTCGAGGACGGCAGCCGCCGTGCGGTCGTCAAACAGTCGCTCGGCCGGCTGCGGGTCGCCGAGCTGTGGGAGGCCCCGGTCGACCGCATCGTCACCGAGGCCCGGGCGCTCGGCTTCGCCGCCGCGGCCGTGCCGGGGGCGGTGCCGGCCGTACTCGACAGCGATCCGGCCGCACACACCATGACGGTGCAGGCCGCTCCGGCCCACTGGACGTCCTGGAAAGACCAGCTGCTGCAGGGAATCGCGGACCCCGGTGTCGCGGCCGGGCTCGGCTCGGCGCTCGGTGCATTGCACAACGCGCCGA
The DNA here is from genome assembly GCA_036267955.1 of Mycobacteriales bacterium. Lineage (GTDB taxonomy): Bacteria > Actinomycetota > Actinomycetes > Mycobacteriales > QHCD01 > DATAVB01. The sequence goes on from DATAVB010000076.1 coordinate 78,608, forward strand.
CCGATACCGCGCCGTGGCTCGACCAGCCCGCGGCGTTCCGGGCCCTGCGGGTCGATCCGTATCACTACGCCGTCGCGGAGCGGCTGCCGTCGGTCGCGGCGCCCGTGCTGGCGCTGGCGGCGGAAATGGAGAACCGGCACCGCTGTTTCGTGCACGGCGATTATTCGCCGAAGAATGTGCTGGTCGGCGACGGTGCTTTCTGGATCATCGATTTCGAGGTCGCCCATCTCGGCGATCCCGCCTTCGACCTGGCCTTTCTGCTGAATCATCTCCTGCTGAAGGCGGTCTACCGGCCGCAGGATCACGATTCCTACCGGCGATGTGCGACGGCTTTCCTGGACGCCTACGCCTTGACCGGCGCTCCGGCGGCTGTAGACCGGCATCTCGCGGCGCATCTCGGCTGCCTCATGGTGGCCCGTACCGTCGGGAAATCGCCGGCCGAATATCTCGACCGATCCCACCGCGACACGGTCACCGAAATCGCGACCCGGGCCCTGCTCGACGGCCCGGACACGGTCAACTGGTTCTGGGACGCCGTCGCGGAGAAAGGACGATAGTCCATGGTGGACAGCACAATTGCGGCGGTCGACGCCTGGGAGGTGCTCGACTCGCGTGGCAACCCCACCGTTGCGGCGGGCGTACACCTCGGTGACGGCTCCTACGGCCAGGCGACAGTGCCATCGGGCGCATCGACCGGGCGGCACGAGGTGCACGAGCTGCGTGACGGGGGCGACCGCTACGGCGGGAAAGGCGTGCTGCAGGCGGTGACGAATGTGCGGACCGAGTTGGCTGACGCCGTCCGCGGGCTGGACGGGGCCAACCAACGGGCCGTCGACCGGACCCTGCGCGAGACCGACGGGACGGCCGACCTGTCCCGGCTGGGCGCCAATGCCGTACTCGCCGTCTCCGTGGCTACCGCGATCGCCGCGTCCACAGCGCATTCGGTCCCGCTGTACGAATGGGTGGGTGGCGACTCCAGCCTGCCGCTGCCGATGGTGAACATTCTCTCCGGCGGCGCCCACGCCGGCCGGTGCCTCGATATCCAGGACGTGCTGGTCATCGCGTTGGAGGCGCCGACCTTCGCGGTGGCGATCGAGCAGATCGCCGCGGTGCGGCGGGCCGCGGTCGCGCTGGCGACCGAGCAGGGTCTGCCGGCCGGGCTGGTCGCCGACGAGGGCGGCCTCGGGCTGCCGCTGGGTTCCAATGAACGGGCGCTGGATTTCGTGGTGTCGGCGATCGAGCGGGCCGGCTTCGCCCCCGGTTCCGAGGTCGCGCTGGCCCTTGATGTCGCGGCGTCCCAGTTCTGCCGGGACGGCGGCTATCACCTCGACACCGAGGGTCGGTCGTTCGACCGCGCGGGCTGGCTGGACGAGATCGAGAAATGGGTCCGCAATCACCCGGTCGTGTCCATTGAGGACGCTGTCGACGAGGACGACTGGGAATCGTGGGCGGAGTTGACCCGGCGGCTCGGGGAACGCGTGCAGCTGCTCGGCGATGATTTCTTCGTCACGAACGCCGAACGGCTCGACCGGGGCATCCGGGAGCGCTCGGCCAACGCGATTCTGGTCAAGCCGAACCAGAGCGGGACGTTGACCGGCGCCGCGGATGTGGTGCGGTCCGCGCATGATGCCGGTTTCGGCACCGTGGTGTCGGCCCGGTCCGGCGAGACCGAGGATTCCTGGATCGCCGATCTGGCGGTCGGTTGGGGCGCCGGACAGCTGAAGGTCGGCTCGACGACCCGGTCGGAGCGGACCGCGAAATGGAACCGGGTATTGGCGCTCGAGCATTCCACCGGGATGCGCTATCACGGCCGGAGAGCTCTCGCCAAAGGGATGAGGTAGCTACGATGCAGGCCGTACGGTGGCACGCCCGGCGCGACATCCGGGTCGAGCAGGTGCCGGAGCCCGGTGCGCCGCCGGCGGGTTGGGTACGGCTGCGGGTCGAGGTCTGCGGCATCTGCGGCACGGATCTGGAGGAGTACCTCGCCGGCCCGCTGGTGCTGCCGCACGACGGGCCGCATCCGCTGACCGGTGCGTTTCCGCCGATGACGTTGGGGCACGAGATCGTCGGTGTGGTCGAGGAAAGCGCCGCCGGCGGCGCTTTGCGGCCCGGGACCCGGGTTGCCGTCGACGGGAATCTGTTCTGCGGGAAATGCGACTGGTGCCGGCGCGGCGAGACGACTCTGTGCGTGACTTTGGCGGCGATCGGTCAGGGTTGCGACGGTGGGCTGGCCGACTACGTGCTGGCGCCGGAATACAGCTGCGTGCCGTACGAGGCCGAGCCGGAGATTGCCGCTTTCGCCGAGCCACTTTCGGTGGCGGTGCGGGCGGTGCGCCGCGGAGCGGTCGGAATCGGCGCCCGGGTGGGCATTATCGGTGCCGGCACGATCGGGCTGCTGGTCACTCAGGTCGCAAAGCTCGCTGGTGCCGCTGAGATCACGGTCGTCGAGCCGCATCCGCAGCGGCGAGAACTGGCCGCTCGGCTGGGCGCGGACCGGGTCGTGGAGTCCGCCGATCTGGCCGATCAGCCGGATATCACCTTCGACGCCGGTGGGCGGCCAGTGACCTCGACGCTCGCGGTCCGCTGGGTGCGGCGCGGTGGTCGCGCCGTGCTGCTGAGCGTCTTCAACGGGGATACGCCGGTGCAGATGATGGATTTCCTGCTCGGCGAGAAGGACGTCATCGCATCGCTGTCGCACACCTACAACGACGACTTTCCCACTGCGGTAAGGCTGCTGGAGCGCGGCGATATCACCGTACGGCCGTTGATCACCGACCGGCTCGCGCTCGCCGATGTGGTGCGGCTCGGTTTCGAGGCGCTGCGAACCGCACCGAGCGAACACCTTAAGGTCCTCGCCTTTCCGGGCTGACCAGGAGGCCGGACAATTGACGCGACCTATTCGGACCCACCCGTGGTCGTCCTGTTCTTGAAAGTCCACGCGCTTCAACCGCCCGGCAAATGGTGCATGGTGTTGCGGCGTGGTCGTTGTTCGGGGTCGAGTAGTGGTGGGGTATGACGTGCGGGATGCCTTCGTGGAAGACGATCTGCCATTGGTCGTGGTGGATGGTCCAGTGGTGCCGTGGGCAGAGGAGTACGAGGTTGCTCAGCGCGGTAGCGCCGCCGTTGGCCCAGTGCCGTACGTGGTGGGCTTCGCAGCGTTGCGCAGGCGCGTCGCAGTCGGGGTGGATGCAGCCGAGGTCTCGGGCGACGATGGCTCGTCGGATGCCGGGTGGGATGGTGCGGGTGGCTCGGCCGACATCCAGCGGCTCGCCTTCGCTGCCGAGCACGATCGGGATGATGGTGGCGTCGCAGGCGATGCGGCGGGCCGTTTCCGAGCTGACCGGTGCGCCGGTGTTGAGGGTCCCGTGGCCGGTGCCGTCGCGCAGGTCGTTCAGCCCGATGGTGACGGTGACATGCGGTCTCTCGCCGGCCACGGTTGGCAGGTCCCCACGGTCCAGTGCCTGTTCGCTTAACGTCACGAGGGCATCGGCGCAGCGGCGG